>NZ_JBKFSV010000004.1:0-225240 GCF_046569445.1 Salmonella sp. 741265050_HSA
TTTTGATTTTAAAGGAATTTACAGTGAATAAATGGCGTAACCCCACTGGGTGGTTATGTGCGGTAGCTATGCCTTTTGCACTGCTCCTGCTTTCCGGATGCGGCAGTAGCGATTCGCTACCTGACCCCTAATCGCAGCGGCCTGGCCTGAGCGTGAAAGCGTTTTACAAGGTGAATTCTGACAATCAGAAGAAAGCGGCGTCCATGAAGATACGTGTTGAGAATTAATGAGCTACACAGAATTTTTAGAGGGTAAGCAAAATGAACAGACCTTCATTCAATGAAGCGTGGCTAGCTTTTAGGAAGGTGAATCATTCCGTCGCTGATGTGGGTAGCATTATTGGTGGAAACGTTGGGAAAAATATAACTGGTGGTTATTTTCAAAATGCCTGTCCTATTCGAATGAGCTATGTTTTGAATGCGACAGGATTCCCAATAGCCCGTAACTCCCCGTATGCAAAGGTTAGTGGTGCCGATAATAAATTCTATATTTATCGTGTGAATGATATGATTGATCATCTTACTCATAATATGGGCAAGCCTGATCTTATTGTTAATAATCCAAAACAGAGTGACTTTATAGGGAAGAAAGGAATTATCGTAGTAAAAGGGCATGGCTGGAGCAATGCCAGAGGACACGTTACATTATGGAATGGCAGTATCTGTTCAGATCAGTGCCACTTATTAAATGACCCAGATAATGGACCATTTGTTCCTGAAGTTGGGACTCTGTGGATACTGCCATGAAATGGTTAATATTAGTTACTTTCAGCATAAGTGGAATGCTGGTATGGCAGCCATCTTTTGCACAAGAAGCATTGACCACACAATATTCACAGTCGGAACTCTTAAAAAATTGGGCGCTGAGTCATTGTCTGGCATTAGTATACAAAGATGATGTCGTTAAAAACGATGCCAGAGCTACGGCCAGTGCTTACCTTGAATATGGTAAACAATCTGTGGAGATTTACCATGAAATTGATGAGATTGCGAAAAAATATTCAGGGTTGAAATATAACGGCTCGATATCATCAGATTTTAATACCATGAAGTGCATAGATTTTATCCACGACAGGGAATTAAATGAATTAATTAAAAGGCGTGTCGAGAAGTAAAATTCAAAGATATTAAAAGCATACGTTCTCTTGCTCTGATGAATTTATGGGTAAGAAAGAGCTGTACAGGAATAGTTAATCTGTTCACCTAATAAAGCAGACAAATCAGGACGTTATTTAGGTAGTTAAAAGGATAGTAGATATGTCTTATGATATTTTTCTGAAAATTGACGGCATCGACGGTGAGTCGATGGATGACAAACACAAAAATGAAATTGAAGTACTGAGCTGGCGCTGGAATATCCATCAGGAATCCACCATGCACGCCGGTAGCGGCCTCGGTTCCGGTAAAGTATCTGTTACTCATCTTTCATTTGAACATTACATCGATCGCGCCAGCCCGAACCTGTTCAAATACTGCTCTTCCGGCAAGCACATTCCGCAGGCCATTCTGGCTATGCGTAAGGCTGGCGGCAATCCGCTGGAGTACCTCAAGTACACCTTCACAGATCTGATTATTGCAATGGTATCGCCCAGCGGAAGCCAGGGAGGGGAAATTGCGTCTCGCGAATCAATTGAACTCTCTTTCAGCACCGTGAAGCAGGAATACGTGGTGCAGAACCAGCAGGGTGGCAGCGGCGGCACCATTACCGCAGGCTACGACTTCAAGGCCAACAAAGAAATTTAACGGTTGTTTTCCGGTCAGATTTATGTCTGGTCGGATTTATTATTTTGATTTTAAAGGAATTTACAGTGAATAAATGGCGTAACCCCACTGGGTGGTTATGTGCGGTAGCTATGCCTTTTGCACTGCTCCTGCTTTCCGGATGCGGCAGTAGCGATGCGCTACCTGACCTCGAATCACAGCGACTCGACCTGAGCGTGAAAGCCTCCGATAAGGTGAATCCTGACAATCAGAAGAAGGCCGCGCCCATTGAGATACGTGTTTATGAACTGAAAAATGACGCCGCTTTCACGACAGCCGATTACTGGTCGCTCCATGACAACGACAAATCCGTCCTTACCGACGATTTAGTGCGTCGCGACAGCTTTATTTTGCGTCCCGGCGAAGAGAAAAAACTGCGTCGCCCGCTGAATGCGCAGACCACGGCAATCGGCATACTGGCCGGATACCGTAACCTGGCCAAATCGGTCTGGCGGGTAACCTACAAAATCCCGGAAGCCCCGGAAAAAGCCTGGTACAGCAGCTTCGTACCGGGGAAAGGAAAAGTGCAGTTGGAGGCGGAACTGGAACAAAGCGCCATTGTAATTACGGAACGGGATAAATGAATTATGAGCTGGAATGACCGCGTAGTCTGGAGTGAAGGACAATTTTTACTGCCGCAGATGTTTCAGCAGCAAGAGCGTTATCTGGAACACGTCATGCATTACCGCAGCCTGCCGCTGACCCCCTTTTTCTGGGGATTCAGCCACTACAATATTGATGGCGAAGCGCTGAACATCGGTAAACTGATACTGAAAGAGGCATCAGGGATTTTTCCTGACGGCACGCCGTTTAACGCACCGGGCCACACCCCGCTACCGCCGCCGCTGACCATCCTGCCGGAGCACCTGAACCAGCAGATTTGTCTGGCGGTACCGGTACGCGCGCCGAACAGCGAAGAAACTACGTTTGACAATAACCCGGAATCACTGGCGCGTTTCTCGGTACACGAACACGACATCCGCGACGCCAACTCGCTGGGACGTGGCGCGCAGTTATTACAGCTCAGTCACCTGCGCCTGCGGCTGCTGCCGGAAAAGGCGGTGACGGGCGCCTGGATTGGCCTGCCGCTGACCCGCATCATCGGGCTGAATCCTGACGGGCGGATAGATATCGACCACGACCTGATCCCGCCCATCATTAATTATCAGGCCAGTTCACTGATGTGTACCTGGCTGTCGTGGATCAACGATCTCATCCGGATGCGGGCCGATTCGCTGGCGGAACGGCTGACCGGCAGCGACAACCACGGCCATGAAGCAGCAGAGGTCTCCGATTACCTGCTGCTGCAAATTCTCAATCGCTTTGAGCCGCTGTTGACCCACCTGGCGAAAACCCCGCTGGCCCCGGAAGTGTTGTATCGCTACCTGTCCGAACTGGCCGGGGAACTCTCCACCTATGTGCGTCCACAAACGCGACGACCCGCTGAATACAAAGAGTACAAACACCTGACGCCCTATGCCGGGTTGAAATCGCTGGTTGATGAGGTGCAGTTCCTGCTGAATGCGGTACTGATCCGGGGCGCGCAGCGCATCGAACTGAAAGAGGGGACTTACGGCATCCTGAATGCGGTGGTGGCTCCTTCCGATCTTGCCGATTTCAGCACGCTGGTACTGGCGATAAAGGCTTCAATGCCGACCGATGTGCTACTGCAACATTTTGCCGCCCAGACCAAAATCGGGCCATCCGATCGCCTGCCGGAACTGATCCGCTCGCATCTGCCGGGGCTGGCTTTGCAGGTTCTGCCTGTACCACCGCGCCAAATCCCGTTTCAGGCCGGATACATCTATTACGACATCCGCCGCGAGGGAGCATTGTGGGAACACATTGCCCGTTACGGCGGGATGGCCATGCATACCGCCGGGGAATTTCCGGGGCTGGAGACAGAACTGTGGGGAGTGCGCGATAAATGACAGACAGTACCCTGACGCCGCCAGCGGCGGACATGATGTCCTTTTTGTCCACCACGCCGGAGCATAAGGACAGTGAATATGAAACGCCGGTACACACCAGCCAGCGCACGGAACTCAATGTCATCGTTGAAGACGGTCCGGACAGCAAACTCCGGCTGGCTGAAATCAGCGCGGCGGCTAACCCGTTGCTCGCCGCTGCCCGGCCTTTATTGTGCGCTCTCGCAGCCATGCCCGCTAAGCTGGATGCGGCCCTGGTAGAGCCTTACCGTAATTTGCTGGTACGCGAGATGCATCTGTACCAGACATTATGCGATCAGGCGAACCTGCGGCGCGAGCACGTACTGGCGGTACGTTACTGCCTGTGTACGGCGCTTGATGAAGCCGCCAATAACACAACCTGGGGACGGCGCGGCATCTGGGCCGGAAAAAGCCTGCTGGTAACATTTCATGGTGAAAGCGAAGGCGGGATAAAACTTTTCCAGATCATCGGGCGTCTGGCGGCCAGCTTCCAGGAGCATGGCAACGTACTGGAGGTTATCTACCACCTGCTGGGGTTGGGATTTGAAGGCCGCTACAGCGTGCAGCCAGACGGGCGTAAGCAACTGGACAATATTCGCCAGCAACTGCTGACACAGCTTTCACAGCGTCGCGATCCGGTCATGCCCGCGCTCTCGCCTGACTTTCAGGGGGCGATAAGCGGACGACTGCGGCGGATGCGCCGGGTGCCGGTCTGGCTGAGCGCCGGGATAGCCCTGTTGGCGATGCTGACGCTGTTTGGCCTTTACAGCCACCGGATGGATGTGCAGACCGTCACCGTACAACAGCATATTGATGCGATTGGTATAAAACTGCCGCCGCCGCCCGTGCCGGTTCATAAGCTGCGGCTGAAAATCCTGCTGGCAAACGAAATCGCCCGTGGCCTGCTGACCGTGGACGAAGATGACCAGCACAGTAGGGTGGTCTTCCGTGGCGACGCCATGTTTGTACCGGGACAAAAAACGGTGAGTGACGCAATCCGGCCAGTGATTAACAAAGCGGCGCGGGAAATCGCCCGCGTGGGCGGCGCAGTCACTGTAACGGGTCACACTGACAGCCAGCCCATTCATTCGGCTGAATTCCCATCCAACCTGGTGCTGTCGGAAAAACGGGCGGCGGAAGTTGCGGCGTTGCTGACCTCCGGCGGCGTACCTGCCGGACGGGTACATATCGTCGGCAAGGGCGATACGGTGCCGGTGGCGGATAACGGCAGTAAAGCCGGGCGGGCGAAAAACCGTCGGGTGGAAATTCTGGTGGTGGAATAAATTGATGAAAAAATCAACCTATGATGTGTCTCATCATTCGCCAGTATGTGGCGTGACGGGGGATTATTATCGGATCTCAGCGACATATCACATAAAACGATCTGTTCGTGTTTTTTTGATCATCTTATGTTGCCTGTTACCCGGTGGCGCTTTTGCCGGATCCCCGATTAACGCAGGATTCATTTCCCCCGATAATGTCAACCTCAGCACTCAGGATTTCCTGAAATTTTATGCCACTGACAACGTACAGAAAAAAGATAATACACTGATGTATGTGTTGGGGGTAGCGGATGCCACAGAAGGTAAGACGTGGTGTGGATATGGTCAGGTTGACAGTATAACAATAAACCATACTGTGCTGGCCTGGCTTGATCGGTACTCTGTGAAAAAGCCTGATGCAAGAGCTTCGGTGCTGATAGAGGAAGCATTAGTTAAAAATTTCCCCTGTCAGGGGACTGAACCCTCCGTAAAAATTGCTTCCCGGTCATCTCCTGTGTTATCCCTGACGCCGGATGCGCTTAATCTTTCAGGTAATGACTTTTTTAAATTTTGGGTATCTGGTAATCAACGGGATAAACTCAGGGCGGGTATCTATCTGCTTGGCGTGGAGGATGCGACAGAGAAAAAACTATGGTGTGGATACGATTTATTTAAGACGCTAACATTAAATGAAATTGTCTATGTTTTTCTTAAAAATAAAACACATAAAGAACTTAATTCTCGCGCGGCTGAACTTATCATAAATAAATTAATAGAGTATCCCTGTAATATATAAAATCATTCAAGTTGCATCAAGGCGGCAAGGGAGTGAATCCCCAGGAACGTACATTAGTTCGTGACTGGGGTGAGCGAGGAAAGCCAACGCACATGCAGCCTGAAGTATGACAGGTATACCCTGTGATAATGTTATCGCTGCCAGTTCAGATAAGTATTGGTGGTAAAGTCTTGGTAGTAAGGGATTGATATGTTTAAGATAATGGTCTGTCTGTTGGTGGGTATTCCTGCCATTTCTTATGCGCACGATTATGGGTGTGCTACGGTTGGAGCATCAATGGAGTCATCATTATTTGATGCCATAAAAAATGACCTGAATATAGATGTCGCTACTATTATAAAGGATAAAACAAAGGTAGAGATTCTTGATCTCTCGCCTGTATCTAAGGTCTATGCAGAATCTCTGGCCAGGATGGATTATGAAAAAGATAAGGCCAAAAATAAAGTGGCAATATTAGATAAAAAATCCTATTTCGATAGTTACTATGAAAATCAGGTTAAATCTATCGTGGCAAAATATACCTATATTAACAAAGATAAAGAAAAAGATATTTTCATTGCATCCAGCTTCATGAATGCTGATGAGTGTTCTGTAAGATTTAATGGTTATATTACTTTATCCAGGGAATTTTAAAATATTGATTATTGGGTGGCGAGTCGAAATATAATGCAAAAATTTCTTAGTCTGCTTTTTTCCCGGCGCGCGCTGGCAGTTGTGGGCGTTCTGGTTCTGGCGCTGCTGGTCTGGTTTGTCGGGCCGCTGGTGTCATTTGATACCCTGCGCCCGCTGGCCTCCGTGGGTAGCCGGGTAGTGACCATTGCTCTGTTGCTGATGCTGCTGGTACTGTGGCTGGTCAACTGGTCGATGAGCATTATCGGCATCAGTGTCCTGTGCCTGGCGATTGGCTTCGTCACACCGCTGCTGGCCCTGGGCGATGTCCATCCGTTTGCGCCGCTGTGGGTCCGCCTGACCCTGATTGGTTTCATCCTGCTGGTGTATGCGCTGTACGGCCTGTACCGGCTGTGGCGTGCGCTGCGTATGGATGAACAACTGCTGCGTCGCTTCCTGCATCCGCGCGGGGAAGAGGTACCGGTGGCTGGCGAGATCAAAGCCGACCTGCGCACCGTCAACCATATTGTCACGCAGGCCATCCGGCAGCTGCGGCAGTTGCGGGTGGACATGCCCGGCTGGCGTAAAATCTTCGAGGGAAAACGCTTTCTGTATGAGCTGCCGTGGTTCATGGTGGTCGGCAGTCCCGGCGACGGCAAAACCACGGCCCTGCTGAACACCGGATTGCAGTTCCCGCTGGCGGAGCAAATGGAGCAGACCTCGCGTATCCTGACAGTACCGGGTGGCGGCACGCTACACTGCGACTGGTGGTTTACCAACGAAGCGGTGTTGATTGATACCGCCGGACGCTACGCCCGCCACGATGACGGCGGCGAAGCGAGCGCCGCGCAGCGTAACGCCGGAGAGTGGCAGGGCTTTCTCGGTCTGCTGCGTAAACATCGCCCCGGCGCGCCGCTTAACGGCGTGATCCTGACGCTAAACGTGGCGGATTTAACCGCACAGTCACCGGCGGAACGCCTGGCGGCCTGCGCCGCTCTGCGGGCGCGACTGGCAGAACTGCGCGAGACCCTGGGGATTCGCTTTCCGGTCTATCTGGTGGTCACCAAAATGGATTTGTTGCCGGGGTTCAGCGAGTATTTTCGCACGCTGACCAGCCATCTTCGCGCACAAATCTGGGGCTTCACGTTGCCGTACAGCCGCAGGCGAAAAGCGGGCGACCCGCAGGCGCTGCACGCCGCCTGCGCGCAGGAGCTGGCGCGCCTGACGCTGCGGCTGGATCAGGGACTGGATACCCGGTTACAGGAAGAGTACGACCTTAAAAGCCGCCAGCGGCTGTATACCTTCCCGCGTGAGTTCGCCGCCCTCGGCGAGCCGTTGCTGGAGGCTATTGAACAGATCTTCCTCGATTCAAAATTCGATGCCACGCAACTGAATAACACGCTGCGCGGGGTGTTTTTCACCAGTGCCGCGCAGGCGCAGGCCGACGCCGTGGCCGACCAGTTGAGTATCTGGCAGCGCTTTGTCCGGGCGATAAAAACCGCCCGTGGCGAATCATCCGCCTCTCTCCCACACGCTCTGCCGGACGGCAACCGCAGCTACTTTCTGCATGATCTGCTAACACAGTTTATTTTCCGTGAAGCGCACCTGGTGGAGCCAAACCTCCAGTGGGCCTGGCGTTACCGCCTGCTGCGCCTCGGCGGGCACCTGCTGGTACTGGTGCTGGCATTCCTGTTGTGGCAGGGAATGCAGACCAGCCAGCAGACCAACGGCGACTATCTGAATGAAATCAGCGCCCGCGCGACCCGGCTGGACGGTGAAGTGAAAGCCTACACCGGTAAACCGGCGATGGCTCCCGTCCCGGCACTGCTGGACAGCGCAAGGGAACTGTCCGCCTGGCCGGAACTGGACCCGGACGCGCCGCCGCTGACCTGGCGCTACGGCCTGTACAGCGTACCGCCGGTAACCGACAGCGTGGCGTCGCTGTACAACCGCCTGCTGGATCAACTGCTGCTGCCGCCGCTGGTGAAACGGATGGAGTATGTGCTGGCGGACGCCATTGCCCGTCAGGACAGTAAAGCTGCCTACGATGCCCTGCGCATCTATCTGCTACTGAATCTGGATAAAGATCATGAAGATAAATACAACGCGGCGGAGATCCAGTCGTGGGTGATTAACGATCTGGGGAACAGCGACAGCGTGGCCGGGTTTGGCGGGCGCGCCGCCGTGCTGACGCATATCGAAGCGCTGTTTGACGGCAGCCGGATGGTGCATTCACCGTATGAGAAAAATGAGGCACTGATCCGCCAGGCGCGGGCATTCCTCGACGGTCACACCAGTACCGAGCGTATCTATGCGCGGGCGCTGGCGGCAATGGAGAGCGAAGCGCCGCAGGAGTTCACGCTGGTACGCGCCGTCGGCGCGGATGCGGGAACGGTGTTTGTGCGTAGCAACGGCGCGCCGCTGGATCGGGGCGTGCCGGGTATTTTTACCCGTGAAGGTTACCGGGAGCTGTTCGACAAACGATTACCGGAATTTGTGGCGGCGGCGACGGCGAACGATGGCTGGGTGATGGGCCGGGAGAGTACGCCAAAAAAGCTGACTGACAGCCTGCGCAGCCAGATACCGGGGCAGGAGCAGTCTGTCGCCCGCGAAGTCCGCCGTTTGTACCTGACGGAATATGCCCGCCGCTGGCAGGATTTTCTGGACAGTATCCATAGTATCAACAGTGCCGGGGAAGAGGGCAGTTCTGGCCTGGCCTATGATTTACAGGTGCTGCGCACTCTGGCGTCGCCGGACTCACCGCTGATGCGGCTGGGAAAAGCGGTGGTGGAGCAGACCACGCTGGTGCCGCCGCCGGACCCGCAGGCCAGACAGAAACAACTGGCGCAGCGCGCATCCGGTAACGCGGGGAAAGTGGTACAGACGGCAAAACTGTTCCAGGATATTCACCCGGAAGAGCGGCTGGAAAAAACGCTGGTGGATGATCGTTTCGCCGCGCTGCGCGAGGTCATTGCCGGGCGGGCGGACGGCGGACAGAGCGGTGGTGGGACGATGCAGATCGCTTCGCTGCTGACCATGCTCAACGAGTATTACACCCAACTGACCATTGCTGATAGCGCGCTGGCGGCGGGGACGTTGCCAGCGCGCATTACTGCCGCAGACAAGTTGCAACTGGAGGCGGCGAAACTGCCTGCGCCGCTGAAAAACATCCTGCTGGATCTGACGAAGCAGGGAACGCGCAAAATCAACGCCGGGACCGGCGACGTGCTGAACACCCAGATGGAGGCGATGATGGGCGACGACTGCCGTGACGCCATCGACGGGCGCTATCCGTTCGCCGACAGCCCGCAGGAGGTCAGCGCCGAGGACTTTAACCGCATCTTCGCCAGCGGCGGCGTACTGGATGCTTTCTGGAGCAAACAACTGGCTCCGCTGGCGGACACCGCCAGCGACCCGTGGCGCTACAAACCGACCGAAGGCAACATGACGTTGCAGGGGCCGGATTTAACGCCGTTTCAGCAGGCGAAGCAGATTCGCAGCGTGTTTTTTAACAGCGAGGGCGGGAAAAAATTTTCCTGGTCGATGCAGATTAGCGTGGTGGATATGGACCCGGCCATCACGGAACTGGTGATTGATATCGACGGTCAGGTGCTGCGCTACGCCCATGGTCCGGACCGGCCCCTGAAAGTGACGTGGCCGGGACCGCGCAACGGCTCGATGGCGGAAATCACCGCCAGCCCGCGTATTCGCCAGGACACCTCAACGCTACTGACCGGCGGGCCGTGGGCGCTGTTTCATCTGCTGGACGCCGGAATGGTACAGGAAACGGCGGTGCGGGGGCGCCAACTGGTGGAATATGATTTTGACGGTCGCCGGGTGGTGCTGGAAATCACTGCCGGGCGGGATTTTAACCCGGTCAGCCGGGAGCTGTTGCAGAACTTCAGTTGTCCGGCGAGGGCGTTGTAATGCGCCGGCCAGCGGTGGTATCAGCCCCGGCGATGTTCGGCAGGCTGCCGGACCAGCGCGACTATGTGCGCTGGCGGGTGGGCGCTGAAGAGGGACGAATATGGCAGGACTGGCTGAACCGCCAGACATGGGTGGGCAGCGGGCGGCATATCGTGTTGCCGGAAGGCCAGACGACCGATGAAGAACGTGACGACTGGATGCACCTGTCGCCGCGTGGCGAACATGATATGCCCGCGCCGGAACACCATCCGCTGCCGTGGAGCTTTGTGATGTCGCCGGGATTTTTGCCGATGGGTGGGACGACTGACTGGCTGACCGGAGTGCTGATGGCGTCACGGGATAGCGTGGGACGCCCGTGGCCGCTGGTGATTTACCAGCGCTGCGGTCGGGAGTGGCTGGACGAGAGTTTGCAGGAGACGCAGGGCTGGCTGTACTGGCTGGCGAGGCTGGCGGCGCAGCATATCACGCCGGACACGATGCGGCGCGGGCGGCTGACCGAGCAGGTGGACCAGCTATGGGCGATGTGGCAGCCGGGGCCGTGGTGGGCGCAGTGGCTGCGCGGGTTACGACGTACATCGCAACGCAGCCGGGAACTGACCGGGCTGCCGGATGAAGCACCGGTAGTAGAACTGCCGGGCGTGCGTTATCTGCCGTGGCCGGGCTGGCCGGGTAAGACGCTGGGGCAGGCAACACCGGGGCAAGGCTGGTTCTGGCAACAGAACAGTGAAGGGCGGTATGTGGATGCGCTGCGGCTGGTGGGGAATAACAGGAGGGAAGAGTGAAAGACTTATGGCAGACAGCACTGAACACGCAAGAACAAAATAGTTTCGCTGCAACCTGTAAGCCAGAAGATAATTTGTTGTTAAACGGTGTATTTTTGTGGGTTGAAACCACAGGTGCGGGTCATGCTTTTGTCTCTGTACATATGGATAATTCTGTTTATTTGTACACTTACGGGCGGTATGGAAGGACTGGCTCTAGTGCGACTGTCGGAGATGGTATTTTAAACTTCTTTGAAGATGAAGATGCTCGATCTTATTATCGTTATGAGCTATATCAGATGGAAGCACATGTGTTTGAAATAAATGATGCTAATCCGATATTGGTTCGTGAATTTTTTGAAAAATTGTGGAATGCAGCAAAACCACCTGTTCCTACAAAATCAATGACGGACAGGGTAAAGTTGCGGGGGCGTACAATTGATATTTATGATGTAACCGGAAATAATTGTACGACACACTCCGTTGAGGGGATTAAATATTCTGGTTCGAAAATATTTGAGACAAAATATATATTACCTTCTATACAGTCATCATTTGGGGTATCTGCTTCGCCACAGTTAACAGTTGACACAGAGATAGATTTCACGATCCCTTTCTCATTACAACAATACCTTATTGAGAAAAGTTCTGATTTTTCATCAATGTCAGTAATGAATATGACCAGTGAATTCAGGCAACAATATCCTAATATTGGTGATAAAAGTGGAGCAGCACAGGGATTGAGCGCTGTACTGATGGGGGTGGGAGCAAAAAGTTCTGCTTCATCAGGTACCTCGTCGCCATATTCTGGTGGTACATCTGGCGGTTCTCTGGGGAGTTCATACAATGACAAATAAATTCTGGATACGCTGGGGGATTATTTTATTTATCTCTGCCATTTATTATATTGTTGTTTTTTATTTTAATATTATATTTGCAGTGAACTACTCGGAAACGATGAGCATGGGAGGGGATTTTAGTTCGTCCCAGTGTGTCTGGTTTGCCAGACAACTCTTATCGGATCATAATTATGTGTTCATTGTTTCAGTTGTGGGTTTTTTAATTTGTATGCCACTTATTTTGCTGGCTTTCAAAAAAATAAGATAAGCATTGCATTTTTTTGAAACGTAAGCGTTTTTTTGTGCTTTTTAAAATATGTTTGTGCCAGTGGAATGTTATTTCCGACTGCCAGATACTGCGCTTAAATTTAGTATTAAAGGAGCAAATACCATGAGTTTTGTATCCACAAATAATAAATCCGGTATGGGGGGGCTGACGACAACCACGCCGCCGATAACAGGTGAAAACAGTGGAGCTACAGCAGGTTCGGTTGCCGGAAGCGTGGCGGGAGCCGCAGAAGCGGCAGTGGAACAGGCGCTGGGATCTCTGATGGGCGACCTGCCTGAACCGTCGGGGTTGGTGAAAGCAGCGGTGGCTGCGGCGGCACAGGCTGCGGCAGCGGCGGGCGCGGCGCAGGATGTGATATCGGCACTAATTTCTGGTGCAACCAGCGGGCCGGGCGCACATAACGTGACGGTCAGCGGCAGCGCAGTTCCACCGCAGATGCTGCTGTTTTCCAGTCTGAACGGCTCGGAAGCTCTCGGTAGCTTGTTTACCTACATCGTACAGCTAAAAACGCCCGACACCCTGAATCTGGGCTATGTCTCCCCCGCAGCCAACCTGCCGCTTAAAGCCATGGTGGGCAAAGATTTGTGCGTCAACATCGAACTGGATGGCGGCGGCAAACGGCATATCAGCGGGCTGGTCACGGCGGCGCGGGTGGTGGGCCATGAAGGGCGTTCTGTTACCTATGAGCTGCGTATGGAGCCGTGGGTAAAACTGCTGACCCACACCAGCGACTACAAGGCATTCCAGAATAAAACCGTGGTGGACATTCTGGATGAAGTGCTGGCTGAGTATCCGTATCCGGTGGAAAAGCGACTGGTGGAAAGCTACCCGGTACGCACCTGGCAGGTACAGTACGGTGAAACTGATTTTGATTTTCTTCAGCGACTGATGCAGGAGTGGGGCATCTACTGGTGGTTTGAGCACAGCGAGGACAGCCACACGCTGGTGCTGGCGGATGCCATCAGTACACATCACGCCTGCCCGGATTCACCGGAGGTGGAATGGCATCAAAAAGGGTTAAAGCTGGATAAAGCATTTATCCACACCATTATAGCCAATGAAAGTCTGCGTACCGGGCAGTGGGTACTGGATGATTTTGACTTTAAAAAACCGCGCTCGCGGCTGGCGAACACAGTGGCAAACCCGCGTGAAACCGGCCATGCCAGTTACGAACACTACGAATGGCCGGGCGATTATTTCGACAAGGGCGAAGGCGAAATGCTGACGCGCATCCGTATGGAAGCGCAGCGCAGCCCTGGCAGCCGGGTTCACGGTGCCGGGAATATCCGTACGCTGATGACTGGCTACACCTTTGCGTTGATGAATCACCCTACGGCAGAACTCAATCAGGAATATCTGTTGGCGCAGACTACGCTGTTTGTGCAGGACAACGCGCAGCACAGCGGGCAGGACCAGCACTTTACCTTCTCCACCCGTTTTGAACTGCACCCCACCCGTGAGGTGTTCCGCCCGCAGCGGACGGTGAGCAAACCCCACACCAAAGGGCCGCAGAGCGCCATCGTCACCGGCCCGTCGGGCCAGGAAATCTGGACGGATCAGTACGGGCGGGTAAAGGTACAGTTTGGCTGGGATCGCTACGGCAAAATGGATGAAAACAGCTCCTGCTGGATACGCGTCAGCTACCCGTGGGCGGGCAAAGGCTTCGGGATGATCCAGATCCCGCGTATAGGCCAGGAAGTGCTGGTGGATTTCAAAAACGGCGATCCGGATCTGCCGATCATCGTGGGGCGCACCTACAACCAGGACACCATGCCGCCGTGGGGACTGCCGGGCGCGGCAACACAGAGCGGGATATACAGCCACACTATCGGCGGCGGACCGACCAATGCCAACGCCCTGCGTTTTGAAGATAAACCCGGTAGTGAAGAGGTCTGGCTACATGCTGAAAAAGATCAGCGTATTGAAGTTAATAATAATGAAAGTCACTGGGTGGGGAATAATCGGGTTAAGGTCATTGATCAGTCAGAAATAGCCACTATTGGCGCTGTCCGCGACCATAAAGTTCAGTATGACGATACCTCTCTGGCCGGAGGAAATAAAACCATTCAGACGGTAAAAGAGTTATATCTGGCAGCGGGTGATTCTATTACCCTGAGTTGTGGTGACACCGTTCTGTACATGAGCAGTAAGGGGGAATTTTACGTAACCTGTAAAACGTTCAATATTACTGCAACAGATGCCGATGGTCAGATTAATACTATAAAAGGGCAGCTGGATTTAAATATGGATAAAAGAGAACCCAAAGTGGGAACATTTGGTGAGTCAGAAAAAACAGCGATGGCAGCAGTAATTAAGGAAACTTTTCCACCCAAAGAATAGTTTTTATTTTAGTGCCGGACTTATCAACACTTTCAGACCAAAAAGGATTTTATATAATCATGACGAACTATTATATCAACGAAGCCATCTTGAGTTTCTCCGGTAATATATCCCAGGACAGCACCCTCAATATGATCCGCCTGAGCGATCCGGATGCGGCGCTGATTATCAGCCGCGGCAAAATGCAGGACGGTGATGAACTGGCGTCCCAGGTTGAACAACAGATGAAAAAACTGGAAAAGCAGGTTAAGGAACTGCGTTATACGCCAGCACAGGTTGTCCGGCTGGGTATTGACGGGAAAATGGAAGGGCTGGAAATACAGAGTCAGTTCATCCGGGGTAATGAGCATGTATATCAGTACCAGGCGGTATTTGTGCTACAGAGCAGCCGGGTAATGATGGCCCTGACCTATGCCCGCTCAACAGTGTTAACCGAAGCGGATAGGGTGCGCTGGGCGGATATCAAAAAGAATCTGCGTTTCAGGTTGGACCCGGAAAACACGGCAACCGGACAATAACACAGGGAGTGTGGTATGGGAGAAGCATTCTGGGCGGCAAGGGAAGGCGACGCGCTGCTGCATACGTCCTTTCTGGCAGATCTGGTGGGCAGTGCGCTGGAACTCGCCATCAATGCGGCTATTGATTTTGCGGCACTGGCTGTTGTGGCGCTGGCGACGGGGGCTACGGTGGCAACGCTGGGATGCAGCGCTGTATTACTTGTGGGGACCGTGGTCGGCGCGACGATGTTGCTGAGTGGCGCCGGGGAGAAAATCAGTAAAGCCTGTGAAGACATAGCCAACAGCCTTTTTCCGCCGAAAATTGAGGGATATATCCTGACCGGCTCAGGCGACACCCGGATTAACAGCAAACGGGCGGCGCGGGCGGCGGCAACGGCATTATCACGCCATGATGTGGAAACCCTGGACGCGCAGGCGCAGGCAGAGGCAGAAGAAGAAAAACGCAGGCAGGACGCCAAATCAATGTGGGATGTGGCCGGGGAATATCTGGATGCAGTAAAAGGCCGGGCAGAGAATATGGCTAAGGGCGTCGTTTCCGTGGTGAGCCGGATGGGATCAGCGGAAGGATGGGCCTCGCTGGGAAATGATGCTCTGGCGGAGGCGGGCGATATGCTTTCCGACACGGGCCACTTTATTTCAGAGATGTGGCAGCCCACGGTGGCAACCGCATATCCGGGGTCTGACCCGAAACAGGATGATAAAATCGACTGCCACAAACATCCCTCTTCATTCAGCCAGTTTATGGCGCAGAAACTGCAGGCGCTGACGGACGACCCGGTGGGGACGGTCTTGGGGGCGATGAACCCTTTCGGTGCGCTGGAAACCGGTTTTCAGGCGGCAAGCGCGCTTATCGGCAGCGTGTCGAACCTGTTCAAAGGTGACGATGAGCCGCCCGCAGCAGAATATATCGCCGAAGGGACGCGGGATGTGCGTATCAACAGCCAGCCTGCGGCGCGCAGCGGGGTACGTTGTACCTGCGAGGCAAAAGTGGTGGATGAGCCTGAGAACGGCGTACATGTATCCGGTGATGTACGTATCGGCGGGCCGCTTCTGGTGGTACGGGATATCAAAAGCGGTAAGTCACAAATAACCCTGGTGACCACCATTGCGCTGGCGTTCATGCAGCCCGGACGGGCGTCAGCTAAAAGTGCCTGCTTTATGATGGGGATGGGCATTAACATGATGGTTCAGCAGGCTGGGAGTGCGCTGAACCGCCCGGTAAACGCCGCCACCGGAGCCAAGTACCTGGCAGGCGATGATGACGTTGATTTCAGTCTGCCCGGCCACTTCACGCTGGAGTGGCAGCGGACCTACAGCAGCCGTGATGAACGGACGGAGGGGATGTTCGGGCGGGGCTGGAGCGTGCTGTATGAAGTGTGCCTGGAGCGTACGCCGGACAACCCGGATGAAAACTGCATGACGTATGTGGCCCCGATGGGACGGCGAATTGACCTGCAGGCGGTGGAGCCGGGAAGCGGTTTTTACAGCCCCGGCGAGGGGCTGGCGGTACGGCGCAGCGAACAGGGCCACTGGCTTATCAGCAGTGATGACGGCGTGTACAGGCTGTTTGAAGCGGACCCGTCCAGCCCACAGCGCCGGCGGCTGAAAATGCTGGGCGACCGCAACAGTAACTGCCAGCACCTGACCTACGACAACCACGGGCGTCTGGTGGAAATCAGCGGCGACCGGCAGCGCCCCTGCATCCGGCTGCACTATGAGCTGGCTGCGCACCCGCAGCGCGTGACGCGCATCTTCCGCCATTACCCGGAAGGGGAGCCGGAGCTGCTGCGGTGTTACCGCTACGATGAGGCGGGGCGGCTGAATGGGGTGGTGGACAACGCAGGTCAGTATCAGCGCGAGTTTGCGTACGACGACAACGACTGCATGACGATGCACCGGGAGCCGGGCGGCGAACGGTATTACTACACCTGGGCGTGGTTTGAAGGCCCGGACGATGCGGCGTGGCGGGTGACGGGCCATCATACGGACAGCGGCGAGCAGTACCGTCTGGACTGGAATCTGGCAGAACGCTCGCTGTGCGTGACGGATAGCCTGGGGCGTACGCGCTGCCACTGGTGGGATGCGCAGGGCCTGGTGACGGCGTACCGGGACGAGGCCGGGCAGATGACCACTTTCCGCTGGAGCGATGAAGAGCGGTTACTGCTGGGGATGACGGACGCGCAGGGCGGCAAATGGCGTTATGTCTATGACCGTCTCGGCCACCTGACGGAGACGCATGACCCGCTGGGCCGGGTTGAGCAGACGCAGTGGCATCCGGTGTGGCACCAGCCGGAAACGGAGGTGGATGCCGCGGGGGCGGCGTGGCGTTATGAGTATGATGAGCGGGGCAACCTGCAGGCGGTCAGCGACCCGCTGCACCAGCGCACGGTATACGGGTATGACCGGCACGGCCAGGTGGTGCGGATAACCGACGCGCGGGGCGGAGATAAATACCTGCAGTGGAACGAAGACGGGCAGCTTATGCGCCACACGGACTGTTCTGGCTCGCAGACGGCATGGTTTTATGATGAACGCACGCGGCTGGAAAGGGTGACGGACGCGGAGAGTAACAGTACGCGTTACAGCTATGACGGCAACGGACATCTGACGGAGGTCATGTTCGCGGACGGGCGTACGGAGCGTTACCAGCCGGATGCGGCGGGACGGCTGGTGAAATACACCAGCCCGGCGGGGCAGATAACACGCTGGCAGCGGGACGGCCAGGGGCGGGTGCGCAGGCAGACGGATGCGACGGGTCGCAGGACGGCGTATGAGTACGACGCTTACGGGCGGCTGACCACGCTCACGAACGAGAACGGGGAAAGCTACCGGTTCCGGTACGATGTTCTGGACCGGGTGACGGAACAGACGGACCCCGGCGGCAGCCGCCGGGCATACGGGTATAACGCGCTGAATGCGGTGACGGCGGTGATATACGGCGGGGAGCGCGGGGGAGAAATCCGTCACGGTCTGGAGCGTGATGCGGCGGGGAGGCTGACGGCGAAAACCACGCCGGAGACGCGCACGGAATACCGGTACGACGCGGCGGACCGTCTGCTGGAAATCCGCCGCAGGCGGCATGATGCGGCGGAAGGCGGAGAGCCGGAAGTTATCCGGTTCAGCTACGACAGTGCGGGTAACCTGCTGAGCGAGGAGACGGCGCAGGGCGTGCTGCAGCACCGGTACGATGTTCAGGGCAACCGCACAGAAACGCAGATGCCGGACGGGCGGACGCTGCGGTACCTGTACTACGGGAGCGGCCATCTCCAGCAAATCAACCTGGGGCGTGATGTCATCAGCGAGTTCACGCGTGACCACCTGCACCGTGAGGTGCAGCGGAGCCAGGGGCGGCTGGACACGCGGCGGATGTACGACCGGACGGGCCGGTTAACGCGGAAACTGACCTGTAAAGGAATGCGCGGTGTGGTGCCGGAGACGTTTATTGACCGGGAATATGCGTACAGCGGCCAGGATGAGCTGCTGAAAAAGCGGCACAGCCGGCAGGGGGGGACGGATTATTTTTACGACACGACGGGGCGCATCACGGCGTGCCGGAATGAGGCATACCTGGACAGCTGGCAGTACGACGCGGCGGCGAACCTGCTGGACAGGCGGCAGGGAGAGACCGCGCAGGCGGGTGCAGGCAGCGTGGTGCCGTTCAACCGGATAACGTCATACCGTGGGCTGCATTACCGTTACGATGAATATGGCCGGGTGGTGGAAAAGCGGGGCCGCAACGGTACGCAGCACTATCGCTGGGATGCGGAGCACCGGCTGACGGAAGTGGCGGTCATCCGGGGGAGCACCGTACGGCGTTACGGGTACGTGTACGACGCGCCGGGCAGGCGGGTGGAGAAGCACGAACTGGACGCGGAAGGAAAGCCGTATAACCGGACGACGTTTTTATGGGACGGAATGCGGCTGGCGCAGGAGTGCAGGCTGGGAAGAAGCAGCAGCCTGTATATCTACAGCGACCAGGGGAGCCACGAGCCGCTGGCGCGGGTGGACAGGGCGGCGCCGGGCGAAGCGGATGAGGTGCTGTATTACCATACGGACGTAAACGGCGCGCCGGAGGAGATGACGGACGGCGGGGGCAATATTGTCTGGGAAGCGGGCTATCAGGTATGGGGGAACCTGACGCATGAAAAAGAAACCCGGCCCGTACAGCAGAACCTGCGTTTCCAGGGGCAATATCTGGACAGGGAAACGGGGCTGCATTACAATTTATACAGATTTTATGATCCGGATATCGGGAAGTTTATATCGGGCGACCCTATTTCGATCCGGGGCGGGATAAATCTTTATCAGTATGCGCCTAATCCGATAAGCTGGATCGATCCACTTGGGCTGAGTTGTGGCCCAATGGTGAAGAAAATCAATGGACGTAATCCTAGCAATAGTTCATTTGCAGGAAAAATCTATCCGGCCAGCAAATTACCAGTAGATATAAGAGGAAAATATCCTCATGGTGTACCATTTAATCATGCAGGATTCCCTGATTTTTCACGTTATTCAATTAAAAATACTCGCATTGAATTGGGTGCGTCAAGGAATGTGGATTTTGGCAGGGCTGATCGTGCTGTGGGATATGGTCCCGGAAATCCTCGTCCTGAAGGATATACTTGGCATCACCATCAGGATTCTGGATATATGCAATTAGTTCCTACTGATTTACATGATGCAATAAGGCATTCAGGTGGGATTTCCACAAGTAAGAGGTAATTTGTGATCAATATCATTTATTCTAAAAAACCGGCAACATTAGAGGATATCTCTGATTTTGAGAGAGAGATAAAGGGGGTTTTACCAATTGATTATAAAAATTTTTTGATGAAACATAATGGAGGGCAACCTCAGCCTGACTCGTTCAAATTTTTTTCTGATAGAAATGATGCATCTTCAGTTGATCGGTTTCTTAGCTTAGGTAAAGAGAAAAATAGTAACCTTCTTAAATATTACAATAATTATAAAGATAGAATCCCATCAGGCTTTATCCCTATTGCTCATGATGCGGGAGGTAACCTTATTATTATGGGGCTGAAAGATAACGAAAATAAAATTTATTTTTGGGATCATGAGATTGAAGTTGATGAAGGAGAGACTCCTGATATGAGTAATGTTTATTTAATCAATGAATCTTTTTCTGATTTTATAAATAATCTTTATGAAGAAGTTATCTAGGTAAAATTAAGGCCGAGTTACCGGCCTTTTTATTAAACAATCACGTCCCGCATCCCCTTAACCACCTGTTCAGCCTTGTAAAGCTGTTCGTGTAGCTTCTGCAGCGCGGCGTGGTGCCGGAGACGTTTATTGACCGGGAATATGCGTACAGCGGCCAGGACGAGCTGCTGAAAAAGCGGCACAGCCGGCAGGGGGTGACGGATTATTTTTACGACACGACGGGGCGCATCACGGCGTGCCGGAATGAGGCATACCTGGACAGCTGGCAGTACGACGCGGCGGCGAACCTGCTGGACAGGCGGCAGGGAGAGACCGCGCAGGCGGGTGCAGGCAGCGTGGTGCCGTTCAACCGGATAACGTCATACCGTGGGCTGCATTACCGTTACGATGAATATGGCCGGGTGGTTGAAAAGCGGGGCCGCAACGGCACGCAGCACTACCGCTGGGACGCGGAGCACCGGCTGACGGAAGTGGCGGTCATCCGGGGGAGCACCGTACGGCGTTACGGGTTCGTGTACGACGCGCCGGAGGAGATGACGGACGGCGGGGGCAATATTGTCTGGGAAGCGGGCTATCAGGTATGGGGGAACCTGACGCATGAAAAAGAAACCCGGCCCGTACAGCAGAACCTGCGTTTCCAGGGGCAATATCTGGACAGGGAAACGGGGCTGCATTACAATTTGTACAGATTTTATGATCCGGATATCGGGAAGTTTATATCGGGCGATCCAATCTCGCTGAGGGGCGGAATAAACTTATATGCGTATGCACCGAATCCGTTAAGCTGGATCGATCCGCTGGGATTGACAGGGGAGTGGGTTAATCCCAAAGATATTAATTTCTCTCAAAGAACAATATCACCTCATGATTATGCCGAAATTATGCGTAATGGTGGTTGGGATTGGGATAGGTCTCCATTAAGAGTAATTGATATTGATGGGCAATTAGTCTCTTATGATAATAGGCGATTAGACGCAGCTCTAGAGGCCGGATTAGATAAGGTTAAAATTATTAGGATTGACCCTAATGCTCCTCATCCTGACTCATCTACTGGAAAAACATGGTTGCAAAAATTTCGAGAGAGATTTAGAGACAGAAGAAATATAAAGGCCGGTGGAATAGTACCAGATAAAGGATTAAATTCTCGACCGGAAAGAACATCAAGAGGTTGCAAATGAAAAATATCATTCAGTTATGGGAAGATAACTTATTACCGATAAAAGATGCTATTTATTTTTCCAACGGCAGATCTTTTCTTTGTAAAATAATGGATTATCCTACTCTTCATATTGAGAGAAATGGTGAATTTGATTTCTCTGCCTTTTATGAAAAAAATAAAGATGAAGTTACTGACATTGATAAATTTAGAGAAATTAAATTAGCGAATAATTGCTATTGTTGCGTTGGAGAAGGTAGCTATGGTTCTGAAGGCTTTGTCGCCTATCTCGATGAAAATAAAAACTTAGTTTGGGTTCTTTATTCCGAAGAATCTAACCCGTTTATTAATGTGTCTGAATATATACCTGATATTATTATAGTAGAATCAAGCTCTAATATTAGATTAAAAATCAATATAAACAATCCCATGGATTTAGAATTAGTAGTTTAAATAAAAAGCCGGGTAAGAAATTAAATCTTCCCGGCTCTTTTGTTATTTAATTCCCGTTCACCACATTATTTACCCCCGCCTTAATATGCTTCATCGACTTTTTCACCTGATAAAGCTCCTTCCGTAGATCCCTCACTTCATCCGTTTCTGCAATCAGGATCAAACCCCGCTCGGAGATCTTTACAACAACGCTCGCCCCGGTCTCAAATCCCGCTTCTTCCTGGCAGTCGCCGCTGGGGATTTGTGAGTAACAGGCGGTCATACAGGTTTCGCTGTTGATGTGGCGGACGCTGGCGCCGGAGGCATTCATATTTGCTGACTAAATAAATTCTTAATTCTCCGCCGGATGCTGGCTGATTGTGGAGCTCAGGGTGAGCGAGTATGGGCGCGACATCATGGCACCGCGCCTCCCTCTCCCCGGCCAGCACCGGGCGGTGATGAGCAACCGGCTGCCGGGGCCGTATTTTGACGATGAAACGGGCCTGCATTAAAATCTGTTCAGATATTATGCACCGGAGTGTGGCAGGTTCGTCAGTCAGGCCCGACAGGGCTGAAAGGGGATTAAATCCTTACCACTATCCGTTGAATCCCGTCATAGATATAGATCCGCTGGGATTGTTTACATGTGAAATATGTAGTCGCATGATAGATGAGACTAATAATAGTCTGGATAATCTTCCATTTAATCCGGCAAAAATGTTAACGGCTAGTTTAAATACGGCTAATTCTGCAAGATTGCACACAAGTGGGGTAGCCAAACTCGGGATAGGTATTGCTGCTGATGGATTTACTATATTGTCTCCAGTGGGCAATGTCTCTCTGGCATGGGGGGAATATCAAATTAGCAACTGCTTCATATAACAGGGCAAATTTATGATTATCAGAATCACTTAATGAAACCGACAAGGATAGGTGCTGGAGAAATTTATTAGATGTATTCCCTTATAGCGAACAGTTTGACGATCCAGGTAAGCCATCAATTAGCGATGTGTATAAAGAGAAATACCATAACATGATGGATTCTCCAATGAATTTCATCAAAAAGATAGGGACATTGATGTTTGATGAATATGATTAATAAAATATCCATGTTGATCTTTATTATTGGAAGTATAAGCGCGATAATATGGGTATTATATGCCACTTTATCGAAAAGAGGGATGTTTAGAGATAATCTTAAAAAAATAATCAAGATAATATGTGATTTATTTTGGGGGATAGGCTGATAACTCTGAGTAAAGAATATCAGAGACTGTACATGAAATTATTAATCATTCGTTGAATAAAAGCCGGGAAATCATTATGGGCGGATAACCGCATCACGGAAGATATGCAGTAACTGTACCGGTATGACTGTTACGGGAGGCTGACGCCAGAGCAGATGGTGGGGCAACTGGAGCTGGAGTACACACCCCCAAAGGAAAGAGAGGTTTGTGCGTATTATTCATTGTGTGATCATTGCGGTACAGGTACTTCTGCTGGTTTGTTATTCACAATATCAGCCCCTGATGCTGATTTATTACCAGGAATATCAGAGTCTGGAGGGGATTCTTATGGAGGCACTTCTTGCGGGAATGGCTTATACAGATGCTTGTGATCAAACTGATAGTTATAAATATACAAAAGGTGTGAGTATGGGACCCGGATTTGGAGACTAGGGGGAACTCACATGCTCCCGGCATTCGAGGTGTCTATCGGAGATTTTCGATCTGATGGATAAGGGATATGATTGGTTATCAGGTGAATTCAAGTGAAAAGAAATAGATTTTTTCTATCGTTACTATTTATGGTGTTGATTGTGTTGTTCGTTATTCTATTTTTTACATGGTTAGGTAGAGAGAATATTAAAAATGATAGCGCTATTCGAGAAGTTGCGAAAGAAGAAGTTGATAAGCTTTTTTCTCTTTATAATGAAGGGGAGTATGCTGAGATATATGATTTGTCATGTGACTCTTTCAAAAATGCCACTGCGAGAAAAGATTTTTTAACAGTTATGGGAACTAAAATGAAAATACTCGGTGAATTTAAAGGGCGAAAACTTCAATATAGCAATGTCATTAATTCAAAATCCGTGGAGTTATATTATAGAGTGGACTATATTAACTATTCTTTAATTGAAGAATTTAATTATATTAAAAATGATGGACAAAAAATATGCTTGCAAGCAATATATACGGATGATGCGGGGAAACATGGGGAGGTAATTAAATTACATTAATGTGTGATAACTCCAGTTAGAACCTATCCCAATGCGATGAAGAATCGGGGCTGTATTATAACTAGCGCCGTTTCTATAATCCGGGACTGGGAAGGTATATTACGTAGATCCAATAGGGCTGAAAGGGGGATGGAGCCGATATCATTATCCTCTGAATCCTATTACAGATAGTGATCCTCTTGGCCTTATTACTTGTGGTACTGATAGAGGTGATTCTGGCAAATTATTAAGATGAAAAATGGTTGAAAATAATTGCATTATTGAATGCTCATTTATGTCTTTACCTACAAAAAGTAACGGATTTGCTTGCTGGAATTGTGTTAACGAATGTAAAGGAAATCAAGGCTATTGATGTTTTTACTACAGGAATAGATATGGTTAACGATAAGGATACAGCTATATTAATTAGTGATTTAATGTTGAGATTCGGTAAGGAGCTTGATGAATCTGTTGCTGTTGTTCAGTCCCGTTGTGATGAGGATGAATTTAAGGTATATCGAGAAGCGGTTGGTTTGATCATGGGTGAAATGCTTATTAAAATAATGAATCCATTATATGAAAAACATCCCGAAATAAAACCAAAAGGATTGAAATAAAACATCTGGAACCGGAGGGATAATGTGTAAAAGCCGGAGGGGTTATCTTTTCCCGGCTTTTTATTATCAATTACTCATTAACTCCTGTTCCGTTCTTTTGCGTTTAATCACCGGAATATCTCCGGTATCGTTCAGCGCCCCGGAAATGTTTTTAACCACTGTTCTGCATTCCGTTTATTAATGCGGGTTACGCCCATCCCTTCAATACAGACAAAGAGTCCGTGGGTATGCTGCGGCGTGATCACGATGCAATCCCTCATTACCCGCACCTTGACGGGCATCCCGTTAATAAACCCCGCCTGCGGCATCCATTCACCGTACAAACGAACTGAAAGTCTCTCAATGCGTGAGTATGTAAGTATCCCGCATAATCGAGCCATTCACATTTAGAGATCATCCGACATAATCAATCTGCCAACGCAGGAGATCGCTATGCGTAAAGCCCGTATTACTGCGCACCAGATCATCACTGTGATTAGATCAGTCGAATCCGGACTGACTGTTAAAGATGTCTACCGGGAGGCCGGTATTTCTGAAGCCACCAGGGACAACTGGAGGTCTGGATACGGCGGCAGGGATACGCGTGGAATCACAAAAGGCTCCACCGTATTTACTGTCTGCTCAAGCTGAATTTTCGCCGTAAGGGTAAACAACGGCTGCCGGTACGCAATCCCTCGCCACTGGTCACGCCGGAAGCGCTGAACCAGAGCTGGTTTATGGGCTTCGTTTTCGCACGTTCAATGTTGTTGATGACTGTAATCGTGAAGCGTTGTCGATTGAAATCGATCTGAATCTGCCAGCTCTGCGAGTGGTCCGTGTACTCGACAGGATTACAGCAACCGCGGTTATCCGGCCATGCTGCGTATGGATAAGGGACCGGAATTTATCTCGCTGGCACTGGCTGAATGGGCAAAGAAACATGTAGTAAAGCTGGCGTTTATCCAGCCGGGTAAGCCGAAGAAAAACGTTTTCATCACGCGCTTTAACCGGACATACCGTACAGAAATACTCAATTCTTATCTGTTCAGAACGCTGAATGAGGTGCGGGAAATTGCGGATAAAGGGTTATCAGAATATAACTGCGAACGTCCATATGAATCGCGGAACAATATGATACCGGAGGAATACCGCCAATAACGTTATCTGGCCGGAATCTTAAAAATGCATGGAACTAAAACGGGTCTATTTACAGGGGCCACCTGCGATGAATTTCGCTGTACTGAAAAGCGATACCGGATGAGAGCTGCTTCAAATTAATGTGCCATGTTCACGGGGAGGTGGTGCGACGTTTGCATAATCCAGCAAGAACTGAAAGGAAGGGGTGAGCTTTTTCATGCCTGTATAATCAGTCTGGCCTGTGTCAGTCAGCTCTTAGTGTTGAGACTCTCGTTGGAGCGCTATAATTGCTTTTCCGTTTCGGAAAACAAGATTTTCCATTAAAGATCTTCCCTGCGAGGAAAAGTTAACTAATAATCTTACCGTCGAGTTAGGAGATGTATGTTTAAGTATAAACAATGTTGCAACGATGCCTGATAATTATCCTCTCTTCGAAGATAAGTTTCCCACCTACCAGTGTGGTGGGTGTCATTGTAATGTTATCACTTGAATGTAAATGGAAGGTATAATTGCTTTTTGACTAGTATTCTATTCCACCCTGACAACACGATGTTAACATAAACACTGTTTATATTGGCAATAACGCAATTTTTTTCAGATTAAGAGGTGCTCTGATATATAGATTTTTATGACATTACTTATTTGAATTGGTAACAAATACCAATAAGTACAAGCTGTTATTACCAGTCACGGATTTTCCATACGGTAAGATTTAGTATGGTGTTATGTATTCTGGATGTGCTGGATTTTTTTAATTTGGTTAAAAAAGGTGGTTTTTCAAATGAAAAGCATAAAAAAATTGATTATCGCAAGTGCGTTGAGCATGATGGCTGCTAGTTGTTATGCTGGCTCATTTTTGCCGAACTCAGAGCAACAAAAATCAGTGGATATTGTGTTTTCCTCTCCCCAAGATTTAACCGTATCGCTTATTCCTGTGTCGGGCTTAAAGGCTGGGCCAAATGCTCTTGGCGCGAAAATTGCGAAGCTTGAAGTTAATTCTACTACTCTTAAAGAATTCGGGGTCAGGGGGATTGCTAACAAAATGGTAGACCTTACTGGCACTGCATGGCGTGTAGCTGGTAAAAATACTGGTAAAGAGATCGTTGTGGGCTTATCAAGTGACAGTCTTAGAAGAGCTGATGGCACGGAAAAATGGAATGGGGTGAACTGGATGACCTTTAATAGCAATGACGCACTTGATATTGTCCTGACAGGAGCGGCGCAGAATGTCACAGCTGACACGTACCCAATAACTGTAGACGTAGTGGGATATCAACCTTAATAGTAAACAACTATTAGTGTATTGTGCCTTGTTTAAGGCGCAATACACATCAAATCATCTATTTTTCTTTTACAATTTTTGATATGAAAGTAGTTAATTTTGCTGTAATGGCGGTAGCTTTGTTCGCCACTAATTCTATGGTTTCAGTATATGCCGCCAACCAGCAATTAAATTCAGCCACTAAATTATTCAGCGTGAAGCTGGGGGCTACACGAGTGATTTATCACGCTGGTACGGCTGGAGCGACGCTCTCGGTGAGCAACCCGCAGAATTACCCTATTTTGGTTCAGTCTTCAGTCAAAGCAGCAGACAAAAGTTCGCCTGCTCCCTTTTTGGTGATGCCGCCTCTATTTCGTTTAGAAGCGAACCAGCAGAGTCAACTGCGTATTGTCCGTACTGGTGGTGAAATGCCAACGGATCGTGAGACTTTACAGTGGGTCTGTATAAAGGCGGTACCACCCGAAAATGAACCGTCGGATACACAGGCTAAGGGCGCGACCCTTGACCTCAATTTGTCCATCAACGCCTGTGATAAGCTGATTTTCCGCCCGGATGCCGTGAAGGGGACGCCGGAAGATGTTGCAGGAAATTTAAGATGGGTGGAGACGGGCAACAAACTTAAGGTGGAGAACCCCACCCCGTTTTACATGAATTTAGCCTCTGTCACAGTAGGGGGAAAGCCCATTACAGGGCTTGAGTATGTCCCCCCCTTTGCTGACAAAACACTAAATATGCCAGGTAGTGCCCATGGTGATATTGAGTGGAGAGTTATTACAGACTTTGGTGGTGAAAGTCATCCGTTCCACTACGTTCTTAAATAAATCCAGGGGTTTAGCGGCAGAAAATGAAGTTCAAACAACCTGCCTTGCTACTGTTTATCGCGGGAGTGGTTCACTGCGCAAATGCGCACGCTTACACATTCGATGCATCGATGTTGGGCGATGCAGCGAAAGGGGTTGATATGTCGCTCTTTAACCAGGGGGTACAACAGCCAGGGACTTATCGCGTGGACGTGATGGTGAATGGTAAACGTGTCGACAGCCGTGATGTGGTGTTCAAATTGGAAAAGGATGGGCAAGGAACGCCTTTTCTGGCTCCTTGTTTGACGGTCAGTCAGCTTTCACGCTACGGCGTAAAAACGGAAGATTACCCTCAGTTGTGGAAAGCAGCAAAGCCCCCAGATGAGTGTGCGGATCTGACCGCCATTCCACAGGCTAAAGCGGTACTGGATATCAATAATCAGCAACTGCAACTGAGTATTCCGCAGTTGGCGTTGCGTCCGGAATTTAAGGGGATCGCTCCTGAAGATCTCTGGGATGATGGTATTCCGGCGTTTCTGATGAACTACAGTGCGAGGACAACGCAGACGGATTACAAAATGGATATGGAGAGGCGTGACAACTCTTCCTGGGTACAACTGCAACCGGGAATCAATATAGGTGCGTGGCGTGTCCGCAATGCGACCAGCTGGCAGCGGAGTGGTCAACAGTCGGGGAAGTGGCAGGCAGCATATACCTATGCTGAGCGTGGATTGTACTCACTAAAAAGTCGTCTGACTCTGGGGCAAAAGACTTCGCAGGGGGAGATATTTGATAGTGTGCCATTTACCGGTGTGATGTTGGCATCGGATGACAACATGGTGCCCTACAGTGAGCGGCAGTTTGCTCCGGTAGTGCGTGGGATTGCCCGCACGCAGGCTCGGGTGGAGGTCAAACAGAATGGTTACACCATTTACAACACCACCGTGGCGCCCGGACCGTTTGCACTGCGGGATCTGTCGGTAACAGACAGTAGTGGTGATCTGCATGTCACCGTGTGGGAGGCCGATGGCAGTACACAAATGTTTGTGGTGCCGTATCAGACCCCGGCGATAGCACTGCACCAGGGATATTTGAAGTACAGCCTGTTGGCGGGCCGATACCGATCGTCAGACTCTGCAACGGATAAGGCGCAGATCGCGCAGGCTACGTTGATGTATGGTCTGCCGTGGAATCTCACTGCATACGGCGGTATACAGAGTGCAACGCACTATCAAGCTGCATTGCTTGGTTTGGGGGGATCTCTCGGGCGGTGGGGGAGTTTATCTGTCGATGGAAGCGACACACACAGTCAGCGTCAGGGGGAGGCGGTACAGCAAGGAGCCTCCTGGCGACTGCGTTACAGCAACCAGCTGACTGCGACGGGGACAAATTTTTTTCTGACGAGATGGCAGTATGCCTCGCAGGGCTATAACACCCTATCCGATGTGCTCGACAGTTATCGACATAATGGCAACCGTCTATGGTCGTGGCGGGAAAATTTGCAGCCGAGCTCGCGTACTACCCTGATGTTGAGTCAGTCATGGGGGAGGCATTTGGGCAATCTGAGTTTAACCGGTTCCCGTACCGACTGGCGTAATCGCCCCGGTCATGATGACAGCTACGGACTGAGTTGGGGAACCTCTATCGGAGGGGGCTCGCTGTCATTGAACTGGAATCAAAACAGGACGCTGTGGCGCAATGGCGCGCACCGTAAAGAGAACATAACCAGCCTGTGGTTCAGTATGCCATTAAGCCGCTGGACGGGGAATAATGTAAGTGCTAGTTGGCAGATGACTTCACCATCACACGGTGGTCAGACGCAACAAGTGGGGGTCAACGGAGAGGCATTCAGTCAGCAACTGGATTGGGAGGTGCGTCAGAGTTACCGTGCCGATGCCCCACCAGGTGGTGGTAATAACAGCGCATTGCACTTGGCATGGAATGGGGCTTACGGCCTGTTAGGTGGTGACTATAGCTACAGCCGGGCGATGCGCCAGATGGGAGTCAATATCGCGGGAGGTATAGTTATCCACCATCATGGTGTGACGCTGGGGCAACCTTTGCAAGGCTCAGTGGCGCTGGTTGAAGCGCCAGGGGCCTCGGGGGTGCCAGTTGGCGGCTGGCCTGGCGTTAAGACGGATTTTCGTGGCGACACCACAGTGGGCAACCTGAACGTCTATCAGGAGAATACAGTCAGCCTCGATCCGTCGCGACTACCGGATGACGCAGAGGTCACACAAACCGATGTGCGCGTGGTGCCAACCGAAGGGGCGGTGGTGGAAGCGAAGTTTCACACTCGCATCGGGGCCAGGGCACTGATGACGCTGAAACGGGAAGATGGGAGCGCCATTCCTTTCGGGGCGCAGGTTACAGTCAATGGGCAGGATGGCAGTGCTGCTCTGGTGGATACTGATAGCCAGGTTTATCTCACTGGTCTGGCGGATAAGGGCGAACTGACGGTGAAATGGGGAGCACAGCAATGTCGGGTTAACTACCAGCTACCTGCCCACAAGGGAATCGCGGGCTTGTATCAAATGAGCGGTCTCTGCAGATAGCCGATTCTGAAGGAGAGAATAATGTGGATGAAAATACAGCGAATGAAAACGGTTATCTATAGCGTAACCTTACTGGTCACTGCCAGTAGCTTGGTGCCGATAGCGAACGCCGCAGAAAAACTTCAGACAACGCTACGTGTAGGGACTTACTTTCGGGCTGGGCACGTGCCAGATGGGATGGTGCTTGCGCAAGGCTGGGTGACTTATCACGGCAGTCACAGCGGGTTTCGGGTATGGAGCGATGAGCAAAAGGCGGGTAACACGCCTACCGTATTGCTGCTGAGCGGGCAACAGGATCCCCGCCATCACATTCAGGTTCGCCTGGAGGGCGAGGGGTGGCAACCAGATACGGTGAGTGGTCGTGGCGCCATTTTAAGAACCGCTGCAGATAACGCCAGTTTCAGTGTGGTCGTTGATGGCAATCAGGAAGTGCCTGCGGATACCTGGACGCTGGATTTTAAGGCCTGTGCATTGGCGCAGGAGGATACGTAGCCGTCTGTTCCACTCATACTTCCTGTATAAGTGAATAAGGCGAATACTGTATATCAGGTTCGAGGATGTATTGAAAATTTACTCAAGGCAAATATGGTTAGCAATCTTCATTGCAGAAAAATCAATTGCTGATTGATTTTAAAATCTGAAATTCATCTTTTTTTGTAGGGAGAGGAATATTATGTTTCGTAAAATAATTTAACAGACACTGATGCCTTTATTATTTTCTGTTTTATGGGTTTGTTTGATTCACTCTTTTGTGAGCGGGGCTTTATAAGCCCCTGGTATAAGGTTTGTTTATCTGTCAGGTATTCATATGTGATATTTAAGATTTTATGTTTAGGGGGCTTTTTCTTGTCCCCTCAGGCGTAAAAATAATTTATTTTTTACATAAAGGAATAAAGCATATGTCTTATGCACGACATTTACCGGTATTAATGTATCACCATGTCAGTGATAAACCCGGACAGATAACCTTATCTCCCCGTACGTTCCGGGCGCAGATGAAATGGCTGGCTGAATCTGGCTGGAAAACCGTTACCGCAGCAGAGGTGGAAGCTTTTTATCATGGTGCAAGATTGCCTCGTAAAAGCGTCATGCTGACCTTTGATGGCGGCTGGCTGGATAACTGGTTGCAGGTTTTTCCGGTGCTGCAGGAGTTTAATCTGCATGCGCATCTCTTTCTTGTGACCAGTTTGATCAGTGACGGACCGGTCCGTATTCCTGCAGGCGAACCGGTGTACTCTCATGATGAGTGTCAGATGCTGGTTAAACAAGGCCGGGCTGATGAGGTCATGCTGCGCTGGTCAGAGGTCCGGGAGATGCACCTCAGTGGCCTTGTTGAGTTTCACTCGCACACGCACACCCACCGACGCTGGGACCAGAAACCTGTGTCCCGTAATCCGTCGGATTTGCTTCGTGTCGATATTCTTCTTAGTCGTAAGCGGATGAGGGAGATGCTGGGTTATTGCAGTCAGCATCTGTGCTGGCCTGAGGGCTGGTATTGTTCTGACTATATTCATGTGGCTGAAGAGCTGGGGTTCACATACCTGTATACCACAGAAAGGCGTATGAACAATCCAGTCATCGGTTCACAGCGTATTGGTCGTATCAACACAAAGGAGCGAAAGAATGTGGGCTGGCTGAAACGTCGTCTGTTTTATCACACCACGCCCGGATTTTCTTCGCTGCTGGCCCGGCATAAGGGGGCACGTCGGATAGCTGACTGAGCCGGAGACCAGGATGAAAGTGCTGCATACCGAATCCTCCCCCATCATCGGCGGGCAGGGGTTGTAGGCTATATCCCAAATGATGGTGCTGATTTTGAGCAGAAATAAGATAACACCGGAGGCCGTGATAGACCCGGTTGCGCAGAATCTGGAGGCAGCAGGTCACTGGCGCAGGGCTTCTACCCGCTGGCTTTTGGTCATGGGAGATTTTGAATGTACAGAGGCCCAGCGGGAGTGGTTGTTGTTGCGCCGGAATTATTGCCTTGCGCAGATATCTTCCCCTGGCGCCAGTAAAGCTGGATATCAGCGACGTGACGAAATGAGAGGAGCCTGCACATAGGTTTATGTTTTGAGTAAGCGTCTTATTTAAACCGTCTGTTCTGTTTCCTCCACTTTCACAAATAATGTCGAACCGGGTGGGGGGGACTCAAGTAAGAATAATCTGGCGATGTTTTGCTTGTTTCCACGGGATACTTTGTTAGGTGAACGATGCAATTAATGCGCTCCAGACTGCGTCACAGAAAAGGAGAATGCCTTTGCAGAACGGGCGCATGACAATGAACCACTTTATTATTGGTATCTGGTTCGGCGACAACCTTGACGATCACTTCTGAGATAGGGTATTTACACTGAGTGGTAAACAGGTTCAATTAGTAACCGGAGATGGATGCAAAATCATGATCGATTCAGATGCTATTTTGCAGCCAATAGATTTTTTATTAAGATGATATCAAGGACATTGAGGCACACAATGACGCATCAGTAAGTCGTTGATAGCTCCTTTAATATAAGAATTTCTTTTATCAACGGAAGATAATGATGGAACTGATCAATAATCGTGGTATGCGAGACTGGATGATATTTATTAAAGTGGCGGAAGTAGGGAATCTTTCCCGGGCTGCGCGGGAATTAGATATTAGCATTTCTGCTGTCAGTAAATCGCTTAGCCGCCTTGAGAATTCTATTGAGGTTACTTTACTTCGGCGCGATTCACATCACTTAGAACTGACTGGAGCTGGTCAGACAGCCTATGCAAGCATGAAAAGGATAACATCTTCCTTTCAGTCCTTGCTGGATGAATTGCGAAATCCGGATAAAATTATCAGAGGGAGTATAAAATTTTCGGCTCCGGCTATTGTCTGTGAGTTTCTTGCCAATAAGTGGATATGGGAATTTACAGCTAGCTATCCGGATACAAAAATCTACCTGGATTCACGAGAGCGTAGCGATTTTTTTAGTAAATCCCTGGAGTTTGATGAGCTGGTTTTTAAAAGTGGCATAATCGAAAGTGAGGATCTCGTGTATCGAAAGATAAGCCCTTTAAAGTTGGTTCTTTGTGCGAGTCCGAAATATATCAGAAAATATGGCAGGATCTCACACCCTGGCGATTTGGAAAATCACATTATTGTGGGTCTTCACAACCATGGTCTTTCCGGACCTCTTACTCTTTTCCGTCAAGATGAATCATACACTATTAGTGGCGCTGTTAATGTTCATTTATCTTCCAATAATCTTTTGAGTGTTCTTAATTTGGTTTTAGAAGGAAAGGGTATCAACCTCATGACTCCGGCCTGGCTTGCCACCAAATACTTAAAAAATAATGAACTTGAAATTATACTTCCTGAATGGAGGGTTCCAGATCTCCCCATTTATCTTGTATGGCGTCATCGTCAGTATTATTCTCCTTTATTTCAACGCTTTCTGTCTTTTATTGAAGATAAATGGAATAATCGCCCACAAATTGATTTTCTGAATGATGATTAACCCGTTTGGAATGGTTTTGATACGTTCCTGACTTAAACCCACATGATGATGACTGAATTGAGGCATCGAGATATGCGACTGGTCAGCCAGTCGTCTTTTGACGATGCCCAATACAAAACATGATGCCGACTGACGGAAATGATAATACCCGGAAACAGGACGGGGCTGTTTTTGGGCAGCCGGAAGTTAAGCCCATACCAGAAACGTTGCAGTGTACTGAAAAATGGCGCCAGGTTGCACCTGTTCAACGATTTTCTGAAGGCGCAGGAGTATTCATTACTGATATCCTCCATTGCGCCTTCGGGAACCCACAGAACCAGCTATTTTACCGATAGTGTTTAAAAGGCGTAAGTAATGCCGAGCATGAAGTCATTGGAGGCAGCCTTTGTGTCTGCATCATAAGCGGTATGTTCATCACCAGCATAGTGATTTTTTGAAATGCTTACTTTGCCTGCATTAATGTATTTATAACTGGCGTCAATCATAATATTATCTGTTACAGCATATTTTGCACCGATACCTGCGCCCCAGGCAAAGTTATTTTTTGAAGCAGACAGAGTTTCATTAATACCAAAACCAACAGGAATGGTGTTATTACTTAGCTTCACATGAGCGAGGCCAACGCCTGCGCTGATATAGGGTGTAAATGCCGTACTATTGTGAAAATCATAATAGCCATTAACCATGTAAGTGGTCATTCGGACCTGATTTTTTACATTTATGTGTACTGGCTGACCAAATGCAATAATATCCTGCCCGCCTTTAGCATCCGTCTCACCTCTGAAAGTGGTATCCAGTTCTAAACGTACTGGAAGCTGGAATGGATCATAAAAGTCATAACCGATAGCAACCCCGCCGCCAAAAACGCCTTTGGTACGGTCAGGTAACGTTGCATGACCATTGACTATCTCATCCTGGCTGAAGGTTGAGTTGATTCCATAGACATTTACTACGGATGTCCCCGCTTTCCCGGTGATATAGATCCCTTCTTTTGCTGATGCAGTAGCGGACCAGGTTACCACAAGGGGAATGATGCAGACTGCGAAAAAGTTTTTCATTTCAGAACCTGCCTTAACATTGGGCTAAAAGACAAGTTTCACGGTATAGGGGGTGATATAACGATTACATAAACGAAGCCCAAAAAACGGTCTATTGTAACGCTGGGTTTTCTGTAAGCGGGTAAAAAATGAGATGAAGATTTTAAATAACAATACGATAATCGTCGGTATGGAAATCCATCTCCTCGCCAAATTCCCCCACGTACGGTTTCACTTCTACGTTATGTAACGGGTAGTGTGAGATGGTGCGATGCTGTAAGAAAAAGATGAAGATGAATTTGTACCCGACCTGGATAAAGCCCGTTATCCCGGAATAACGGGCAAAAATATTTACTCAAGTGCCTGGGCGAGATCTTGTTGTACCTGTTGACGCTGTTCTGGTGTTAAGACTTTGCTTAAATCAAAATAATATTTAACCCGATAATAGCGAGCCTGTTGTTCTATGTTACTGAAGGCTGCAAGCTGCTGTTTTACGGCGGCGTCATCCCATTTACCGGATTTAATCACCTCTATCAGCGCACCGTCTTTAATTCCCTTCATAGAAATCTGACTGACGTCGGTTTCCAGTTGTTGGTGAAGTTTTTTGATCCGGGTAATCTGATCGTTTGTCAGCTTCAGATGCTGGACAATAGGATCCTGGGCGGGCAGGGGAGGATTGGGAACAGCGGTGGCGAAAGCGCCAAAAGAAACGCCCGCCAGAGTCGCTGCCAGTAAAGTTGTGCGTACAAAGTTTTTCATGAAGATATCCTGATAAGGGAGTGATTAACCGTTTTTATTACCCACGAATGGCGAGCAATTATCTTAGAGCCTATCCCATTAGGCGTTATTGGCGCAGCCAGTTTGGACACGGACAGCGCGCAAAAACCGGAGCGTACACGTAGTACGTGAGGATTTTGAGCACTGCCCAGGTCCAAAATGGCAAGTAAAATAGCCCTAATGGGATAGGCTCTTAGTCAGAATACGTTGCCTGCCACATTACGCCACGCGAATTTGTTTTACGGAGAGTTACGGAGTGAAACAATCCCGCCGCGGTGAGCGGCAGGTTGCTTACAAGGTGAATGGATCGGCATCGCGCCAGGCTGGAAATTTTTCGCGATAGTCCTGCAAGGCGACGAGAGAAAGATCGGCATCGATACGTGTCGCCTGGTGTGGTTCGGCGGTGGCGATAATATCACCCTGGGGATTAATGATCCGGCTATCGCCGCGATAATGTAACCCGTTGCCATCGGTGCCAACCCGGTTGCAGCCTGCGACATAAGCCTGATTTTCAATAGCGCGTGCTGTCAGTAATGTTTGCCAGTGTAGCGAGCGCGGCGCGGGCCAGTTCGCTACATACAGCGCCAGATCGTAATCATTGCGGTTGCGCGACCATATCGGAAAGCGCAGATCGTAACAGATCAGCGGCAGAATGCGCCAACCGCGCCACTGCACGATGATGCGTTTATCGCCTGCGGCATAATGTTGATGTTCATCCGCCATACGAAACAGATGGCGCTTATCATAGAGATGAACCTTGCCTTCCGGTTCAACCAGTAAGAAGCGATTTACGGCGCCACGCTCAGTTTGTAGCGCCGCGCTGCCGGCAATCAGAGCGTCAGTTTGTCGGGCTTTGGCCTGCATCCACGTAATCACGCTATCTTGCGAAAGTGAGTTATTAGCGGCCTCCATCGCAAAGCCGGTGGTAAACATTTCAGGCAGAACAATCACATCCCGGCCAGATACGAGCTCTAGCTGTCTGTCAAAATGACGCAGGTTTGCCGGGCCGTCCATCCAGACTAAAGGTTGTTGCAACAGAGTAATTTTCAAACCAGACACGATCGGAGCTCCTCATTGAACAGCGTCTTTACACTGTAGCATGAGCAATAATAAAAAAGTGGCAAGAAAAAGCCCCGCGAAAGCGGGGCAGGAAAGACGCGAGACTGATTATGCGGCTTCGACTTTACGCACTTTCTCCGGCAGCTTTACCGGTTTGGTCGCCAGCGCTTCAGGTTCAAAATCATCAACGTTGATACTGCGCAGGCGGCTCTCTTCCGCTTTCGCCAGGATGGCGGCTTCATCTTTATCTATAAGCCCTTTCGCCAGCGCATTGCGCGCCAGTTCATCCAGACGAGTAAACGGCAGATTTTTACCCAGTTCTTTGCAGATGCGCTGGTGGATAGGGTCGGCAGCGATGACATCACGCAGCGCTTCTTCCAGTAAACCGACCGGATTATGTTCGGCGGGCGTCAGATACTGACCGCGCCCAATGCGTGAACGTGTGGCGTTCGGCACCTGCAGGATCTTCGCAACGGCGTGATCCAGCTTATCAGACGGCGCCAGATAATGACGGCCAGTCGGGAAGATCATCGCGGTGAGCAATCCGGCCACGACGCGGTTCGGGAAGTTTTGCAGCAGATCGTCCATCGCTTGTTCAGCACGATACAGCGCATCCTGTACGCCCCAGTGCACCAGCGGCAGGTCGGCTTCGTGGCGACCTTCGTCGTCGTAACGCTTCAGTACGGCTGAGGCCAGATAAAGCTGACTCAACACATCGCCCAGACGCGCGGAGATACGCTCGCGGCGTTTCAGGCTGCCGCCCAGTACCGCCATTGACACGTCGGACAGCAGTGCCAGGTTTGCGCTCAGTCGGTTCAGATGCTGGTAATAACGCTTCGTGGCGTCGCCGGTTGGCGTATGGCTCGTTAATCCGCGGGTCAGGCCAAGCCAGAAACTGCGGACGGTATTGCTGCCGACATGACCAATATGTTTAAACAACAGTTTATCAAAGGCATTTACATCATTATTCTGCGCTGCGGCCATCTCTTCCAGTACATAAGGATGGCAGCGAATGGCGCCCTGACCAAAGATCATCATGCTACGGGTCAGGATATTCGCGCCTTCCACGGTAATCGCGATAGGCGCGCCCTGGTAAGCACGCGCCAGGAAGTTGCTCTCGCCCAGCATAATGCCTTTACCCCCAGTGATATCCATCGCGTCGATAATGGACTGCTGGCCGCGGTGGGTGCAGTGGTACTTCACGATAGCCGACAGTACCGCCGGTTTTTCGCCCAGCATAATGCCGTAGGTGATTAACGATGCGGCGGCATCCATCACATAAGCGTTACCTGCAATACGCGCCAGCGGTTCTTCAATACCTTCCATCTTGCCGATAGAAATTTTGAACTGACGACGAATGTGAGCATAGGCGCCGGTTGCCAGCGCGACGGATTTCACCCCGCCAGTGGAGTTGGACGGCAGGGTAATACCGCGTCCTACCGACAAACATTCCACCAGCATACGCCAGCCCTGTCCGGCCATTTTGGGGCCGCCGATAATATAATCAATAGGCACGAAAATATCGTTACCGCGGGTTGGGCCATTCTGGAACGGAACGTTAAGCGGGAAGTGACGACGACCAATTTCCACACCCGGCGTTGAGGTGGGGATCAGGGCGCAGGTAATACCCAGCTCTTCTTCTCCGCCTAACAATCTATCCGGATCGGAAAGCTTAAACGCCAGGCCCAACACGGTAGCTATCGGCGCCAGCGTAATGTAACGCTTGTTCCAGGTCAGGCGCATACCCAGCACCTGCTGGCCCTGCCATTCGCCCATGCAAACCACGCCGGTATCCGGAATGGCGCCTGCATCAGAACCTGCTTCCGGGCTGGTCAGCGCAAAGCAGGGGATCTCCTGGCCGCGCGCCAGTCGCGGCAGATAGTGATTCTTCTGCTCTTCCGTACCATAGTGCTGCAACAACTCGCCAGGGCCGAGTGAGTTTGGAACGCCGACGGTGATAGCCAGAATCCCGGAGACGCCGGACAGTTTTTGCAGTACACGGGACTGCGCATAAGCGGAGAACTCCAGCCCGCCGTACTCTTTTTTAATGATCATCGCAAAAAAACGATGCTCTTTCAGGTAAGCCCACAGTTCCGGCGGCAGATCCGCCAGTTCATGGGTAATCTGGAAATCGTTCGCCATCCGGCACGCTTCTTCTACCGGGCCGTCGAGAAACGCTTGCTCTTCGGCAGTGAGTTGCGGTTGCGGATAGTTGTGCAGTTTTTTCCAGTCTGGCTTGCCCTGGAACAGATCGCCTTCCCACCAGGTTGTACCGGCATCAATCGCTTCTTTCTCAGTGCGCGACATCGGCGGCATGACCTTACGGAAGCCGCGGAACACCGGTGCGGAAATCATTGATTTTCGCATCGGTGTGAGGTTAAACGGCACGAGGATAATGGCCAGAGGAACCAACAGCCAGATGGACCACAGGCCAGCGACGCCAAGTGCGGCGGTCCAGGCGAGCAGAATCAGGCTGCTGAGAAATAAACTCACGCGGTGATAGAACAATGCGCCGAGCAGAACAACCGTAGCGATAATACTCAAAATCATCATAACGAAAAGCTCCCTTGCTTGTAGGAGGTCTGACCACTTGTGATGATTAGGTTGTAGTGGATGTAAAATTTTTTAGCAATGTGTTTACAAAATAATTACAACAAAGCTCACATTGTTGCCGTTTTTGGGGGCACGAAAAATCAAAAGCGTGAGGCGTTAATTCGGCTTATGCTTCTCGCCTGTACTGCTATCCGGTACACTGCATACTGTCATTTACATTCATGCTGAAGGATATCCTCATGTACCAGGATCTTATTCGTAACGAACTGAACGAAGCGGCGGAAACGCTGGCTAATTTTTTAAAAGATGACGCCAATATTCACGCTATTCAGCGCGCGGCGGTCCTGTTGGCTGACAGTTTTAAAGCGGGTGGTAAGGTACTTTCCTGCGGTAACGGCGGCTCCCATTGCGATGCGATGCACTTTGCTGAAGAGCTGACAGGTCGTTATCGTGAAAATCGTCCGGGCTACCCGGCAATTGCGATTTCTGATGTTAGCCATATATCCTGCGTCAGTAATGATTTTGGCTATGACTATATTTTCTCTCGTTACGTTGAGGCGGTAGGGCGCGAAGGCGATGTCCTGTTAGGGATCTCGACGTCGGGTAACTCTGGTAACGTGATTAAAGCGATTGCCGCGGCCCGTGAAAAAGGCATGAAAGTGATTACGTTGACCGGCAAAGACGGCGGCAAAATGGCGGGAACGGCGGATATTGAAATTCGCGTACCGCACTTCGGTTATGCCGATCGTATTCAGGAAATTCATATCAAAGTGATTCATATCCTGATTCAACTGATCGAAAAAGAGATGGTTAAATAACTATACCCGTCATACTTCAAGCTGCAGGTGCGTTGGTTGCGCTCAGAAACCCCAGTCACATAGTTATCTATGTTCCTGGGGATTTCCTCCCTTACCGCCTTCCTGCAACTCGAATTATTTAGGGTATAGCATATTGTTTTCTTTGATATTTTGAGATTTGATTGGCTGTAAAAATTACGCCTTCCCGCTTAAGGCGTTTGTGGAGGTGATGTATGTGCGAACTGCTTGGGATGAGCGCCAATGTGCCGACGGATATCTGCTTTAGCTTCACCGGACTGGTGCAGCGTGGCGGCGGAACCGGGCCGCATAAAGACGGCTGGGGAATTACCTTTTACGAAGGAAAGGGCTGTCGCACGTTTAAAGATCCGCAACCGAGCTACCATTCGCCGATTGCGAAACTGGTACAGAATTACCCGATCAAGTCCTGCTCGGTTATCGCTCATATCCGTCAGGCTAATCGCGGTGAAGTGGCGCTGGAAAATACACACCCTTTTACCCGGGAATTATGGGGACGCAACTGGACTTATGCTCATAACGGTCAGCTCAACGGTTATAAGTCGCTGGAAACCGGTAATTTTCGTCCGGTGGGGGAAACCGACAGCGAAAAAGCGTTTTGCTGGCTATTGCATAAATTAACGCAGCGTTATCCCCGCACGCCGGGCAACATGACAGCGGTATTTAAATATATTGCGACACTGGCGACGGTATTACGTGAAAAAGGCGTTTTTAACATGCTGCTGTCAGATGGGCGATATGTGATGGCGTTTTGCTCAACCCATTTGCACTGGATCACTCGCCGGGCGCCGTTTGGCGTAGCCACGCTGGTGGATCAGGATATGGAAATTGATTTCAGTTCACAGACCACGCCAAATGACGTGGTTACCGTGATTGCTACCCAGCCGCTAACGGGGAATGAAACCTGGCAAAAGATTATGCCAGGCGAATGGGCGTTATTTTGCCTCGGAGAGCGTATAATTTGAGGCCAGCTGTGGCTGAACGACTTCGTGACTCAACGGTTTGCTCACGACGTAACGCCCATCAACGATAGAAACAGTTGGCGGCTTATGCGTTTGTTCAAAATAATCGTAGCCGGGTTTTAGCTGCGCCCAGAAATCTTTGTAATATGAATATTTATGACGCTGCATATTGGCGTCGGTCATCCGGAACGGATAAATACTCACCTGCACGCTCGGCTGACCAAAGACCAGCGCGGCGGTGACAAACTGGAAAATCTCATCAATGCCGCTATCGGTCATGGCATAGCAGCCGACGGAAACACAGGCGCCGTGAATCATCAGATATTTACCATCATAGCCATGCGCGCGATCGTAGGCATTGGGAAAACCAATGTTGATGGCCTTATAAAAACGGCTGTCTGGCTTGAGTTGATTGCGCTGAACGCTGTAAAACCCTTCCGGACTTTTAAAATCGCCCTGACGGCGTTTCGGGCCTAACCCGCCGGAATAGTTGCAAATTTTGTAGCTATCAAGCAACTGGTATTGCTCACCCATTTTGACGTAGAGATCAAGGGTGCGCTCTTCTTTAAAAATCTGAATATAGACCGGTGAGCCCATTAACTGCTGCTTATACTCTTTACTGACCGGCGTGACGGGGCTGCTGCTGCTCAGCAAACCGGCAAATGAGACGCACGGCATCAGAAGCATCGCAAGAAAAAATGCGATTTTACGCATACTGCTTGTTCCTTGATAAAACGGTTACACACGCCAGAACGGCAAAAGAGTCCCCAAATCGGAGTAATCTGGATTTGGAGCGCTCACATTAGCACCACGGCAGTTTTTCGCAAGTCCCCGTGTGTACGTTTACAATTTTCCCGCCGCTTTCGTCGTCATACCTTCGAATATGTCGCATTTTTAACGCGAATGTCTCTTTGCGCGCAATAAAACATACTGTACACTTAAACAGTATTGTGGGGGCGAGCGATGCGCAAAATCATACATGTTGATATGGACTGTTTTTTTGCCGCGGTAGAGATGCGTGATAATCCGGCGTTACGCGATATTCCCATTGCCATTGGCGGGAGTCGTGAGCGAAGAGGCGTTATCAGTACCGCCAACTATCCTGCGCGCCAGTTTGGCGTACGTAGCGCGATGCCGACCGCCATGGCGCTAAAGCTGTGCCCCCATCTCACCTTACTGCCTGGCCGCTTTGACGCCTATAAAGAGGCTTCGCGGCATGTACGTGACATCTTTTCCCGCTACACTTCACTGATTGAACCGCTCTCGCTGGATGAAGCCTGGCTGGATGTGACTGACAGCCCGCACTGTTATGGTTCGGCAACTCTGATCGCCAGGGAGATTCGTCAGACTATTTTCAATGAACTGCAACTCACCGCCTCCGCCGGCGTTGCGCCAGTGAAATTTCTGGCGAAGATCGCCTCCGATCTCAATAAACCGAACGGACAATATGTTATTACGCCAGCCGATGTACCCGACTTTCTTAAAACGTTGCCGTTAGCCAAAATTCCAGGCGTGGGGAAAGTTTCCGCCGCCAAACTGGAAAATATGGGGTTAAGAACCTGCGGGGATATTCAACAGTGCGATCTGGCGATGCTTCTCAAACGCTTTGGTAAATTTGGCCGGGTATTATGGGAGCGTAGTCAGGGTATTGACGAGCGTGATGTTAACAGCGAAAGGCTGCGTAAATCGGTAGGCGTTGAGCGTACTCTGGCGGAGGATATTCATGAGTGGTCGGACTGCGAGGCCATTATTGAACATTTATATCCGGAACTGGAGCGTCGTCTGGCTATAGTAAAGCCCGATTTACTGATTGCCCGACAGGGCGTTAAATTAAAATTTAATGATTTTCAGCAAACCACTCAGGAACATGTCTGGCCGCAATTAAATAAAGATGACTTAATTACCACCGCCCGTAAAACCTGGGACGAGCGTCGCGGCGAGCGCGGCGTACGGCTGGTGGGGTTACACGTAACGCTGCTCGACCCTCAGTTGGAACGACAGTTGGTGTTAGGGTTATAAGTCAGGCCATTAATATTTTATCACTATTACGATTGCGCCATCTAAATTTCAGTATTACTATACCCACGTTTTCTCATTCTCAATAACTGCAAAGGAGGTTCATCATGACACTTTATTCTCTGAACGCACTTTGCAGACCTTTCCAGGATTAATTTTCTTTTATTGCCCTGGATTAGTCTGCCATTTCCTGATTTTTTAATTCATATATGGAATGGTATATGGGCAATTATATTCGTCCTTTATCAGATGTGGTATTTTCTATCGCATCGGATAACCTGTGGATCGAAGATTCCGCGATCCAACAATTATATACGACGGCTAAGTTAACCGGTATGAAACGCGTTATCGGGATGCCAGATCTGCATCCGGGGCGCGGCTACCCTATTGGCGCAGCCTTTTTCTCACGTGGACGTTTTTATCCGGCGCTGGTCGGCAACGATATCGGCTGCGGCATGGCGTTATGGCAAACGGATATTTTAGGGCGTAAATATAACGCCGATAAACTGGAGAAGCGGCTGGCGTCGCTGCCTGACGTGGCGGACGCGCAGTGGCTGGAGGAGAATGTCCCCGCCGCAATGCAGCATCATTCGTGGCGCTCTGCGCTGGGTTCTATTGGCGGCGGCAATCATTTTGCCGAGCTGCAACAGGTCGATCGCATCGTCGATGCTGATTCGTTCGCATTGTCAGGGTTAAAAAAAACGCAGTTATTACTGCTGGTACACAGTGGTTCACGCGGTCTGGGGCAAGCTATCCTGCGTCGTCATGTGGAGGCGTTTTCGCATAACGGTTTGCCGGAAGATAGCGACGATGCGCGCCGCTACCTTGCAGAACATGACGATGCGCTGGCATTTGCCCGCAGTAATCGCGCGCTGATTGCCCGCCGGATACTGCAACAGCTCAGGGCTGAGGGCGAACCGCGGCTGGATGTGGCGCATAACTTCGTTGAACCCTGTACTGTCGCGGGTGAGGCGGGGTGGCTGCACCGTAAAGGCGCTACGCCAGATGGGCAGGGACTGGTGATTATCCCCGGCTCGCGCGGCGATTATAGCTGGCTGGTGAAACCCGTCGTCAGCGAGGAGAGCCTCTTCTCCCTGGCGCATGGCGCGGGGCGCAAATGGATGCGTACCGAGTGTAAAGACCGGTTATCGGCAAAATTTACCCCGCGACAGCTCTGCCGTACCGGGATGGGTAGCCGGGTGATTTGCCGCGATCGCCAGCTCATTTATGAAGAAGCGCCGCAGGCGTATAAATCCATCGATAGCGTTGTGGATTGTCTGGCAGACGCCGGACTGATTACGCCAGTTGCCTGCCTGCGTCCGGTGCTGACGCTGAAAACCTCAGGGGAGAAAAGCGCATGATCTTACTGCAACTTTCTTCTGCGCAGGGACCGGACGAGTGTTGTCTGGCGGTAAAAAAAGCGCTGGATTGTCTGACGAAAGAAGCTGCCAGAGAAAAGGTATCGTTGACGCGACTTGAAACAGAGCCGGGACGATTACCAGACACGCTACGTTCCGCGCTGGTCTCGCTGGACGGCGAAAAAGCTATGGCTTTCAGTGAACGTTGGTGCGGCACGTTACTGTGGATTTGTACCAGCCCGTATCGCCCGCACCATGGGCGAAAAAACTGGTACATCGGCATTGGGCGCTTTTCCGCCGACGAGCACATACAGTCTGATGAGATTCGTTTCGAGACTCTGCGCTCTTCCGGCCCGGGTGGGCAGCACGTTAATAAAACCGACTCGGCAGTGCGGGCCACGCACCTGGCGAGCGGGATTAGCGTGAAGGTTCAGTCGGAGCGCAGTCAACATGCGAATAAGCGTCTGGCCCGGCTGCTGATTGCCTGGCGGCTGGAACAGCAACGGCAAAATGAGTGTGCGGCGTTGAAGTCTGAAAGGCGTCTGTTCCATCATCAGATTGAGCGCGGCAATCCGCTGCGGATATTTAAAGGAATGGCGTTTACGCCACAATAATTCGGTGCTACCAGCGCTGTTATAGGGCTGTCTGGCTATTCGCGTGTAGCCGCAGCGCTATTCAGCGCATCCAGGAGAGCTTATCTGGCAATGGATACCCGATATTCCATATTGATAGCCCGTCCAGAAATGGGACGGGCATTTTAGCGCTTTCTTACTTCGCAGGAATCGCTTTCAGCAATTCGGTCAGCAGAGTCCAGTAGTGGCCGACGCTTTCGATATGTACCTGCTCATCCGGAGAGTGAGGTCCGGTAATGGTAGGCCCAATAGAAACCATGTCCATATCCGGATAGGGTTTCTTAAACAGACCGCATTCCAGGCCGGCGTGGATAATCTGGATGTTCGGTGTCTTGTTGAACAGACGCTGATAGGTTTCCCGCACCAGGTGCATGACCGGCGAGTTCGCATCGGGCTGCCAGCCCGGATAGCTGCCTTTTGCTTCGGTTTTCGCGCCAGCCAGCTTGCCCAGCGAATCCAGCATACTCACCACATAATCTTTACCGCTGTCGATAAGAGAGCGAATCAGGCAGTGAATTTCGACATTCGCATCAGACATTGTGACCACGCCAACGTTCAGCGATGTTTCCACTACGCCTTTCGCCACGTCTGAATTGCGGATCACGCCGTTCGGCGTTGCGTTCAGCAGGCGCACAAAGGTATCGCGTGATGGCGCGGTCAATGCGGCTTTATCACTGGCAACCTCATTGAGTTGCAGCGTCAGGTTTTTCTCTTTTTCCGCCAGTTCGTTTTTCAGAATATCCTGGTAAGCGTTCACTAATGTTTTCAGCGCGCCTACGTTGTCTGCGGCAACGGCGAGGGTAGCGAACGCTTCGCGCGGAATCGCGTTACGCAGCGTGCCGCCGTTGAAATCGATCAGACGCAGATCCAGTTCTTCTGCGTGCCCGGCCAGAAAACGCGCCAGCAATTTGTTAGCATTGCCAAGGCCGAGGTGAATTTCACCACCGGAGTGGCCGCCTTTCAGGCCTTTCAGGGTTAGCTTAAAGCATGCAAATCCTGCGGGTACAGCTTCACGGGTCAACGGCAGATTAGAGGTAAAATCGATGCCGCCTGCGCAGCCCATATAGATCTCACCTTCTTCTTCAGAGTCGGTGTTGATCAGGATGTCGGCCTGCAACCAGCCGGACTGGAGGCCGAACGCGCCATCCATGCCGGCTTCTTCGGTCATGGTCAGCAGCACTTCCAGCGGGCCGTGGACGACATTATCATCAGCCAGTACCGCTAACGCAGAAGCCATTCCAATACCATTGTCGGCGCCGAGCGTAGTACCGCGCGCTTTAACCCATTCGCCATCAATATAAGGCTGGATAGGATCTGTAGTGAAGTCGTGAACGGTGTCGCTATTTTTTTGCGGCACCATATCCAGATGCGCCTGTAAAACGACCGGCTTGCGATTTTCCATACCTGCAGTGGCGGGCTTACGGATCAGAATATTACCGACCTGGTCGCGATCCACGTAAAGGCCTTTCTCTTTGGCCCAACTCACAATATGTTCCGCGAGTTGCTCTTCGTGATAGGACGGGTGAGGAATAGAACAGATTTTGGCAAAAATATCCCACAAAGGTTGTGGTGATAACTGAGACAGTTCAGACACGATAAGTCTCCTTGGCGGTGGTCTGAAAAACGTTCTTACAGGCCACAGGGTTAGCGGAATTGATAACTCTTACGAGATGCGACTGAGAATACCACTTTCTCCGCCTGCGGGTAGTATAAAGCATACAAAAAGAGGCGTGGATTCCGCTAAACACTGGTTTTTAGCGCGTCAGGTCTCTATAATCTCGCGCAACTATTTCCCCCTCGAACACTTTTTAAGCCGTAGATAAACAGGCTGGGACACTTCACATGAGCGAAAAATACGTCGTCACCTGGGACATGTTGCAGATTCACGCACGCAAACTGGCGAGCCGCCTCATGCCTTCAGAACAATGGAAAGGCATTATTGCCGTAAGTCGTGGCGGCCTTGTACCGGGCGCACTACTGGCGCGTGAATTGGGCATTCGTCATGTCGATACCGTATGCATCTCCAGCTACGATCACGATAACCAGCGCGAACTGAAAGTGCTGAAACGTGCAGAAGGCGACGGCGAAGGCTTTATCGTCATCGACGATCTGGTCGATACCGGCGGCACCGCCGTCGCGATTCGCGAAATGTACCCTAAAGCGCATTTCGTCACGATTTTCGCTAAACCGGCGGGCCGTCCGCTGGTTGATGATTATGTTATTGATATTCCTCAGAACACCTGGATTGAGCAGCCCTGGGATATGGGTGTGGTATTTGTACCGCCGATTTCAGGTCGTTAATCAGCAGCTTTTCAGAGCGCCCGGCAATGCCGGGCGCTGTTTTATTGGTTACAATAAGCCTCTATGAGTATCCAAGGAGGCTGCACGAATGACACAGGCTAACCTCAGCGAAACCCTGTTCAAACCCCGCTTTAAACATACTGAAACGTCTACCCTTGTCCGTCGGTTCAATCGTGGGTCGCAGCCGCCCATGCAATCCGCGCTGGACGGTAAGAACGTCCCGCACTGGTATCGCATGATAAACCGCCTGATGTGGATTTGGCGCGGCGTTGATCCACGAGAAATCCTTGATGTGCAGGCGCGCATTGTGATGAGCGACGCAGAGCGAACGGATGATGATTTATACGATACGGTCATCGGTTACCGCGGCGGCAACTGGATTTATGAGTGGGCAAAGCAGGCGATGGACTGGCAGCAGAAAGCCTGTCAGGAACAGGACGCCATGCGCAGCGGACGCTACTGGCTTCATGCCTCAACGCTCTATAACATTGCCGCCTACCCGCATTTGAAGGGCGATGAGCTGGCGGAGCAGGCGCAGGCGCTGGCGAATCGCGCCTATGAAGAGGCCGCGCAGCGGTTGCCAGGCTCGTTACGTGAAATGGAATTTGCCGTTCCTGGCGGTTCGCCTGTCACCGCGTTTTTACATATGCCGAAAGGGGATGGTCCGTTTCCGACGGTGCTCATGTGCGGCGGCCTGGACGCCATGCAAACCGACTATTACACCCTGTATGAACGCTATTTCGCGCCTCGCGGTATTGCGATGTTAACGCTTGATATGCCTTCGGTTGGATTTTCATCAAAGTGGAAATTAACCCAGGATTCCAGCTTGCTCCATCAGCATGTGTTAAAAGCGCTTCCTAATGTCCCCTGGGTGGATCATACCCGTGTTGCGGCGTTTGGTTTCCGTTTTGGCGCCAATGTTGCGGTGCGTCTGGCCTATCTGGAAGCGCCGCGTTTGAAGGCGGTGGCTTGCCTGGGGCCGGTGGTCCATGCGCTACTTAGCGATCCGCAACGACAGAGCACGGTGCCGGAGATGTATCTGGATGTGCTGGCCAGCCGTCTGGGTATGCATGATGCTTCGGATGAGGCGCTGCGTGTGGAGCTCAATCGCTATTCGTTGAAAGTACAGGGGCTACTGGGCAGACGTTGTCCTACGCCAATGCTTTCCGGCTTCTGGAAAAACGATCCTTTCAGCCCGGAAGAAGAGTCTCGCTTAATTACAACATCATCTTCAGACGGTAAGCTGATAGAGATCCCTTTTAACCCGGTGTACCGCAATTTTGACCGCGCGCTGCAAGAAATTACCGACTGGATTAATCATAGATTGTGTTAATAGATTGATAAATTCTATTGATTTGGTAAAACAGTTGCTTCATTAAAGGAGATCGCAATGACGTTACCGAGTGGACACCCGAAAAGTAGATTGATCAAGAAATTTACCGCGCTTGGCCCCTATATCCGGGAAGGGCAGTGCGAAGACAATCGTTTTTTTTTCGATTGCCTGGCAGTTTGCGTCAACGTGAAGCCCGCGCCAGAGAAGCGTGAATTTTGGGGCTGGTGGATGGAGCTGGAAGCACAAGAGAAACGCTTCACTTATCGTTATCAGTTTGGTTTGTTTGATAAAGAGGGCAACTGGACCGCAGTGCCGATTAACGAAACCGAAGTGGTGGAGCGACTGGAATACACGCTACGCGAGTTTCATGAGAAGCTACGCGACCTGCTGATTTCTATGGAGCTGGCGCTGGAGCCGTCTGACGATTTCAACGACGAGCCGGTAAAACTGTCGGCATAACCCTGCTGTCATGCCTGATGGCGTAGCGCCATCAGGCACAATGCGACTTATCAGAACTGGTAGGTCAACCCTATTGCCACAATATCATCGTCATTAATGCCTAACGTGTTATCGCTATCAAGCTGATTGATTTTGTAATCTACAAACGCGGACATATTTTTGTTGAAGTAATAGGTTGCGCCAACGTCAATGTAATTCACCAAATCCTCACTGCCGACGCCCTCAATATCTTTGCCTTTTGACAGCACATAGCCTAATGACGGACGCAGACCAAAATCAAACTGATACTGGATAACCGCTTCGAAGTTTTGGGTTTTATTGGCAAATCCGCCGGAAACTGGCGTCATGTTGCGGGTTTCTGAATAGAAAGTCGCAATATAAATATCATTCGCGTCATACTTTACACCCGTAGCCCAGGCTTCGGCTTTATCGCCCGTACCGCGGCGCTGCAGATTTTGCTCCCTGGTGCGATCGGAGAGAGTATAAGCGCCGCTGATGGCAAAATCGCTGCCGCCGAAATCATAGCTCACGGATGTGCCGAAGCCGTCGCCGTTTTGCTTTTTCACATCGCGATCTTCGTTTTTCCCCTGATACTGTAAGGTAAGATCCAGTCCATCAACGATGCCGAAGAAATCGGTATTGCGGTAAGTCGCCAGCCCGCTGGCGCGTTTAGTCATAAAATTATCGGTCTGGGCGGAAGAGTCGCCGCCGAATTCGGGAAACATATCCGTCCAGGCCTCAACATCGTACAGCGCGCCCAGGTTACGTCCATAGTCAAAAGAACCGATATCTTTTAATTTCAGGCCAGCAAAGGCCAGGCGGGTTTTTTGCTGGGACGAATCACTTTCGGCTTTATTACCGGCAAACTCAGCTTCCCAGCGCCCGTAGCCGGTCAATTGATCGTTAATTTGCGTTTCGCCTTTAAAACCAAAACGAACGTAGCTTTGATCGCCATCTTTGCTGTCATAATCGCTCATATAGTGCATGGCTTTAACTTTTCCATACACATCAAGCTTATTACCGTTTTTATTGTAAACCTCGGCGGCGTGAACAGATGCTGATGCGATGATACTCACCACTATTGCCAGAGTGCTCTTATTCATTTCCATTCCTGTTTTAATTACGCGCTATGATTTGTCGGGAAACCCGGTAAAAAACAGGAAGGTTTTTAACGTTCGGTAATGAAATATTTATGACAAAGTGAGAATTTTTTTAAAAAAATATGTTTAATTGTTGCGGTAATAAAATGGTCAAATTCCGCCGCTACGCTTGCTGATCCTGCGCAACAAAATTTCACGCTACGCGTACAGGTTGTTGGCAACCGGAGCCAGTCCTGCTAAAACGTTCATTTGGTCTTTATTTCTTATTTTGAACGGCAGAGAATCATGAGTGACAGCCAGACGCTGGTCGTAAAACTCGGCACCAGCGTGCTAACAGGCGGATCGCGCCGCCTGAACCGTGCCCATATCGTAGAACTTGTCCGCCAGTGCGCGCAGCTACACGCCGCGGGACATCGTATTGTTATTGTTACCTCTGGCGCGATTGCCGCCGGACGTGAACATCTCGGCTACCCGGAACTGCCGGCAACGATCGCCTCTAAACAGCTTCTGGCGGCGGTAGGGCAAAGCCGCCTGATTCAACTGTGGGAGCAGTTGTTTTCAATTTACGGTATCCATATCGGGCAGATGCTGTTGACGCGTGCGGATATGGAAGACAGAGAGCGCTTTCTGAACGCCCGCGATACGCTGCGTGCATTACTGGATAACCATATTGTGCCGGTTATCAATGAAAATGATGCCGTTGCGACAGCGGAAATTAAAGTGGGCGATAACGATAACCTCTCCGCGCTGGCGGCGATCCTGGCAGGCGCGGATAAACTGCTGCTGCTGACCGATCAGCAAGGATTATTCACCGCCGATCCGCGTAGCAATCCGCAGGCGGAGCTTATCAAAGATGTGTATGGCGTTGACGATGCGCTGCGCTCTATCGCGGGAGACAGCGTTTCTGGGCTGGGAACCGGTGGTATGAGCACTAAGCTTCAGGCGGCAGACGTGGCCTGTCGCGCGGGTATTGATACGATTATTGCCTCAGGCAGTAAACCGGGCGTGATCGGCGATGTGATGGAGGGGATTTCCGTCGGCACCCGTTTTCATGCGCAAGCCTCGCCGCTGGAGAACCGCAAACGTTGGATCTTCGGCGCGCCGCCGGCAGGCGAAATTACGGTTGATGAAGGCGCGACCGCGGCAATGCTGGAACGTGGCAGTTCACTTCTGCCAAAAGGCATCAAAAGCGTGACGGGCAATTTCTCGCGGGGGGAGGTCATCAGAATTTGTAACCTGCAAGGGCGTGATATCGCTCATGGCGTCAGCCGTTATAACAGTGATGCTCTGCGGCGGATAGCCGGTCACCACTCTCAACAAATCGATGCGATTCTTGGCTATGAATATGGCCCGGTCGCTGTTCATCGTGATGACATGATTACTCGATAAGGAACAGGCATATGCTGGAACAAATGGGCATTGCTGCTAAAGCGGCGTCGTATAAGCTGGCGCTGATCTCCAGCGGTGAAAAAAATCGCGTGCTGGAAAAAATAGCCGATGAACTGGAAGCGCAAATGGAAAGTATCCTCAGCGCGAACGTACAAGATGTTGAGCAGGCGCGAGCCAACGGCCTGAGCGAAGCGATGCTGGACCGCCTGGCGCTGACCCCTGCGCGTCTGAAAGCGATTGCTGACGATGTGCGCCAGGTCTGTAATCTCGCTGACCCGGTCGGGCAGGTGATCGACGGCGGTCTGCTGGACAGCGGGCTACGTCTGGAGCGCCGCCGCGTGCCGTTGGGCGTGGTTGGCGTTATCTATGAGGCGCGTCCGAATGTTACCGTTGATGTGGCTTCTTTGTGTCTGAAAACCGGTAATGCGGTGATTCTACGCGGTGGGAAAGAGACGCATCGCACGAATGCCGCAACCGTTCGTGTCATTCAGAAGGCGCTGAAAGCTTGCGGTTTACCGGAAGCGGCGGTTCAGGCGATTGATAATCCGGACCGTTCGCTGGTCAATGAAATGCTGCGTATGGATAAGTACATCGATATGCTGATCCCGCGCGGCGGCGCAGGCTTGCATAAACTGTGCCGCGAGCAATCCACCATTCCGGTGATTACCGGCGGGATTGGCGTGTGCCATATTTTTGTTGATAGCAGCGCAGACATCGCCTCGGCGCTGAAGATTATTGTCAACGCTAAAACCCAGCGCCCGAGCACCTGTAACACGGTGGAAACCTTGCTGGTGCATCAGGACATCGCAGAACGCTTTTTGCCTGCGCTGAGCAAGCAGATGGCGGAGAGCGGCGTGACGTTGCATGGGGATGAAACCGTCATGCAGGTACTGCATGGCCCTGCCAAACTGGTGCCGCTGAAACCGGAAGAGCTGGATAACGAGTTTCTGTCTCTGGATCTGAACGTTGTGGTGGTCGAAAATATGGATGGCGCTATCGGCCATATTCGCGAACATGGCACTCAGCACTCCGATGCGATTTTGACGTGTGATATGCATAATGCTGCGCGTTTCGTGAACGAAGTGGATTCCGCTGCGGTTTATGTCAACGCCTCTACCCGTTTTACCGACGGCGGGCAGTTTGGGCTTGGCGCAGAAGTGGCGGTCAGCACGCAGAAATTACATGCCCGCGGTCCGATGGGGCTTGAAGCGCTTACCACCTATAAGTGGATAGGCTTTGGCGATGGTACGATTCGTGCGTAATTAATGACGAGCGGTGCAAAAATAGCCGGTTGAGTAGCAAGGCTATTGACGCACCGCCCGGTTAGTTTTAACCTTCTACCCCGTGATTCACCCGCGTGAACACACCCTTCTCAGGGCCGATATAGCTCAGTTGGTAGAGCAGCGCATTCGTAATGCGAAGGTCGTAGGTTCGACTCCTATTATCGGCACCATCTCAAGTTCCTCAAACGTCCGTATTCATCCATAAATACACTGATTTATAACGACTTTATTGCTTTTTTGTCCATCACCGTCCGTAACCATCCAGTAGAATCCGACACTGAATGTGTATAGGATTGTGTATATGTTCCTGTTCGGTCTTGGATTCCTATCCACATGCCTTTAAACGATATGCAGATTCGCCGCGCTAAGCCTGAAACTAAAGCCTATACACTCGGAGATGGGCAAGGGTTGTCATTGCTAATTGAACCTAATGGAAGCAAGAGCTGGCGGTTCCGTTATCGTTTTGCCGGTAAGCCAAAAATGATCTCGCTGGGTGTGTATCCGACGATCACACTTGCAGATGTCAGTTCTCGTCGTGATGATGCCCGAAAACTTGTGGCAGAAGGAAAGAGCTGTGATCCTACCCGCGTAATATGGGCACAACCCTAAGCGAGGTTCTGGTTTTCAAATTGTTCCGGACTGAGACCGCCACAGGCACTGTGACGACGCCACCGATTGTAATCACACTCACTATAATTAAACACTGCTGTCCGCATTATTTCCCGGCTGACAAAGTCCTCTCCGTGGATACATTCCACCCTCAGCGTATGGAAGAAGCTTTCCGCACAGGCATTGTCGTAACAACAACCTCTGGCGCTCATACTTCCCCGCAGATTATGGCGTTTCAGTAAGCTCTGGTAATCCGTTGAACAGTACTGACCGCCTCTGTCTGTATGCACGATGACATTTTCCGGACATTTACGCCGCCACAGCGCCATCTGTAACGCATCGCAGGCAAGCTGTGCTGTCATCCGCGAAGACATCGACCAGCCAATGACTGACCGCGACCACAGATCGATAACCACGGCCAGATACCAGTGCGAAGATACGTGATGTCACCCACCCACTTCTGATTCGGGCCGCTGGCGTAAAAGTCCTGCTTCAGCAGATTCTCTGAGACTGGCAGATCATGTTTGCGGTAACTGACCGGACGGAACCGGCGCGAGGCTTTCGCCCGCAGCCCCTGCCGACGCAGGCTGGCCGCCACGGTTTTCACGTTGAACTGGTAACCCTGAGCACGAAGCTCATCCGTCAGGCGTGGCGCACCATAGCGTTGTTTTGCGTCACTGAATGCTTCCCGGAAGACGTTATCACAGACAAGGTGGAACCGCTGACGCCGGTTTATCTGATGACGACGCTGATGCCAGACGTACCAGCCGCTACGGGCAACCTGATAATACACGGCACATGGCTTTGATATTGAACTCAGCCTGATGGTTTTCGATGAAGACATACTTCATTTCAGGCGCTTCGCGAAGTATGTCGCGGCCATTCTGGAGAATGGCCAGTTCCTCATCCCGTTCTGCCAGTTGACGTTTCAGACGGGCGATCTCAGCGGACATCTCCTGCTCGCGTTCAGAAGAAGAGAGCTGATTTTGCTGTTTGCTTCGCTAGTTGTAGAGCTGTGATTCATACAGGTTAAGTTCGCGGGCGGCAGCGGCCACCCCAATGCGTTCAGCCAGTTTCAGGGCTTCCTGACGAAATTCAGGCGTGTGCTGCTTGCGTGGCTTTTTGGTGGTTGATGCTGGTTTTGTCATGTGAGTCACTTCTTACTTGTGAGTTTACTCACTTAGTCGCGTGTCCACTATTGCTGGGTAAGATCAATGGCCTCGCTGACCGGTCATGACATGAACGCCGTGCATATACAGGATCTTCTGGCGGTGGATACGTTTATTCCCCGCGCGGTGCAGGGTGGCATTGCCGGGGAAGGTTCAATGGAAAACGCCGTTGGCATTGCGGCAATGGTGAAATCCGATCGCTTACAGATGCAGGCTATCGCCAGCGAGCTAAGCGCCCGGTTAAATACCCCAGTTGAAGTCGGTGGTGTGGAAGCCAACATGGCTGTGGCTGGCGCGTTAACGACGCCTGGATGCGCCGCGCCGCTGGCGATCCTCGATTTAGGCGCAGGATCCACCGATGCCGCCATTATCAATAACGATGGCGCAGTCCGGCGTTGTCGCCGGGCAGGGTAATATCCGTGGTACTGAAGGCCCGCGCAATGCGGTGGCGACCGGGCTGGTTTTAGCCGGAGAAGCCAAAAAATAGTGCAGAAAATAGCCGCGAAAGCGTTTAGCTGCGGGGTAAGTCAAAGAAAGGCGATGTTCTCTTTGATATCCCGGCAGAGTTGGGTACATAGTATCAAGGTGTCTCTCACGTGGTTAATTTTAAGGATAAGAGCATGCCAACAGCAATTGAAAAAGCCTTGGATTTTATTGGTGGTATGAATACTTCGGCGTCAGTACCCCATTCAATGGATGAAAGTACCGCTAAGGGAATTTTAAAGTATTTGCATGATTTAGGCGTGCCAGTAAGCCCGGAAGTTGTGGTGGCACGGGGTGAGCAGGAGGGATGGAATCCTGAGTTCACGAAAAAAGTGGCCGGATGGGCAGAAAAAGTCGCCTCCGGTAACCGCATCCTTATCAAAAACCCAGAGTATTTTTCGACCTATATGCAGGAGCAGCTCAAAGAACTCGTGTGAGCTGACTATCGAATAAAACGCTAACGGACGTTTCCATCTAAGGATGGCGGCGTCCAGAAGGGTTGCCAGTGACAGTTTTGGACTGCCGATTCATTTCTTTTCGTCAAATTAATGTCTATATATTTATTGAATAAATATATAGTTCATAACTTACTACGTTGCCATTACCGCGTCATTCTTAGATGATCTACATTTCATAAAACACTTGATTCCATTTTGTCTCTATTAAGAAAAATAAAATGTGAACGCTGTCAATTCTGCAAACGTAAAAGATAAATATTGTATACGCGGATGTTTGTTGGCAAACAGGCAGATGGCAATCAGGATTTTTTACGGAACATTGTGTATGAAAAATAATATTGAAGAGACAATAGGTAAGTACTTGCCTATTTTAATGATATTACCTCTGGCGGGTTTGGCAGAGTTAGCTTCTTTATATTCAATCCAGGCTTTATTACCAAAGTTAAGTGAGGTTTATAATATCCCATTGAATCAGGTAGGGATGATTTTGTCTGCTGAGGTGGGGTTTCTGGCATTAGCCATGTTATTTAGCGGCACGTTATCTGACCGTTTTGGGCGAAAGCCAATCATTTTTTATTCGTTGCTGGCAGGAGGTATTTTAACTCTACTGTGCGCAACTGCATCATCATGGCCGATGCTGGTGGTATACCGCGCTTTGCTCGGCATTGCAGTAAGTGGTATTACGGCGGCCGTTACAGTCTATATCAGTGAAGAAGTCTCTCCTGCTTTGGCAGGGATTATTACTGGATATTTTATTTTTGGCAATTCGCTAGGGAGTATGTCTGGTCGTGTGTTTGCAACTTTGATGATGGAGCATGTATCTATAGATACGATTTTCTTTATCTTCGGTGGCGTTCTGATTGCTATGGCACTCGCGGTGAAGTTGTTTCTCCCGACATCCCGACAGTTTGTTCCTACGCCTTCACTACAGCTTGGTGCAGTGTTGAAAGGCGGGTTGGAACATTTTAAGAATATCCACGTATCATTATGTTTTGTCATTGGATTTATTCTTTTCGGCTCTTTTACGTCCATCTTTAATTTTCTGGCGTTTTACCTGCATCGACCGCCTTATGAGCTGAGCTACACCTGGATAGGTTTGATTCCAGTTAGCTTCTCATTAACTTTTTTTCTTGCGCCATATGCTGCCCGTGTCGCGTTGAATATTGGGTCGATGAATGCGCTCAGTATGCTGATCATCTGTATGATGGTCGGTGCATTTCTTACGCTAATCGCCCCTTCTCTGTGGGTTTTCATTTCAGGTATCGTTTTACTGTCAGTCGCATTTTTCTCTGCTCATTCCACCGTATTAGCCTGGGTCAGTTCACGGAGTCCAAACGCAAAAGGACAGGCGACATCGTTTTATCTGCTTTGCTACTACTCTGGCGGTGCAGTAATGGGGTATTTAAACGGGTATCTTTTCTCCTGGCAGGGATGGAATGCTATTGCGGCATCATGTCTGATGATGCTGGGGATAGGATTATTTATCTGCCGGTTTATTTTCGCAAAATATGAGAAACAACCGCAAATCAAAAAACAGTCAGTTCAGGAGAGTTTCTGATTATAGACACGAAGTGTGTTTTTATACTTTCCATAATGGAATCATCATTTTTTTATTAATGTGTCACTATAGCTAAAAGCTTAAATTGTGAATATTTGGCTACCCGGATATTCGTTGCTCCAGGAATATATATGTCTGCTAAAACGCTGTATGAAAAATTAGTTGAGTCACATACCATTCGTGAACTTGATAACGAAGGACATGTTTTACTTTATATTGATCGTTCAATACTGAATGAATATACCAGCCCGCAGGCATTTAGCGGGTTAAGAGAACGCGGTCGCACCGTTCGGCACCCCGACACGTTTTTATTGAATATTGACCATGTTAATCCCACGCGGTCGCAACGGGATGTCTTAATGACCGATCCGGGAGGACAGCTACAGGTTGATTACTTTCGGGAAAATGCCGCTGACTTTGGCATCACATTATTTGATGTGCTGGATCCGCGTCAGGGGATTGAACACGTGGTTGCTCATGAACAAGGGCTAGTGATGCCTGGCATGGTGATCGCCGCCGGGGATAGTCACACGACAACCTATGGTGCATTTGGCGCGCTGGGCTTTGGTATCGGGACGTCGGAAATTGAACATCTGCTGGCCACGCAGACGCTGGTTTACCGCAAGCTCAAAACCATGCGCGTAAGTGTTCAGGGAGAGCTACCTTTCGCCTGTTCCGCAAAAGATATTGTTCTTGAATTGCTTGAACGTATTGGCGCTGATGGCGCGACGGGATATGCCATTGAATTTGTGGGTGAGGCCATCAGCGCGTTGAGCGTTGAAGGACGAATGACGCTCTGCAACATGGCGGTAGAAGCGGGGGCGCGTGGTGCCATTATTGCGCCGGATAAAAAGGTTTTTGACTATATCTACGGTAAACCGCAAATGCCTGTAGGTGAACTCTGGCAGCAGGCATTGCTGGAATGGTCACAGTTGAGCAGCGATGCAGATGCGGTATTTGATAAGACGGTGGCGATCAACTGCCATGATCTTGAGCCTAAAGTCACCTGGGGAATCAGTCCGGATCAAACAGGTTCCATCACCGGACGTGTGCCTTTCCCGGAACAGGAAACCAATCCGCTTAAGCGCCTGGCGCTTGAGAAGGCCCTTCATTACATGGGATTAACGGCTGGCATGTTGCTGAAAGATATTCGTATCTCTCACGCTTTTATTGGTTCATGCACAAATGGTCGCATTGAGGATTTGCGTGCCGTTGCGAAGGTGCTTGAAGGGCGCAAAATCGCCAGCCATGTTCGCGGGATCATTGTGCCTGGTTCAACAATGGTAAGACGCCAGGCGGAAGAAGAAGGACTGGCGAAAATCTTTATTGCTGCCGGTTTTGAATGGCGGCAGTCGGGTTGCTCAATGTGCCTTGCGATGAATGAAGATGTGTTGTCGCCCGGCGATCGCTGTGCATCAGGTACGAACCGTAATTTCCCTGGACGACAGGGCGCTGGAGCAAGAACGCATTTGATGAGCCCGGCGATGGTTGCAGCGGCGGCGGTAGAGGGGCATCTGGTCGATGTTCGGTCATTACTTCAGGCAGGGGAATAAGATGGATACGTTTAAGCAAATCAGCGGGCGAATTGCGCCGATGCTGGAACCGAATATCGACACTGATGTGATTATGCCAAAACAGTTCCTGAAAGGGATCGATCGCCAGGGGCTGGATAAAGGGGTGTTTTTCGATCGTCGCTTTATGGCTGGCGGCCAACCAAATCCTGATTTTATTCTGAACATGCCGGGCTGGCAGAGCGCGACATTCCTGCTGGTTGGCCCCAATTTTGGCTGTGGATCGAGTCGTGAACACGCCGTATGGGGATTAAAACAACTGGGAGTGCGGGGGCTGATAGGTAGCACATTTGCAGGCATTTTCGATGATAACTGCCAACGCAACGGGATCCTCACGGTCTCATTAGATGAACCTGCTTTGGCGCGCCTGGCGCAGCTTGCCGCGAGTGCTGATACCAATTCTATCACTGTTTCACTCGATCGCTGTGAAATTACGACGGCAGAGGAAACGATCTCCTTTGTGATCAGTGAACTCAAACGGGCGATGCTGGCCGCAGGCGAAGATGCGATAGCCTGGACATTGCAATACTTGCCGGAGATTGAAAATTTTGAGGTTGCGCATTATTCACGGCGGCCGTGGTTAAAACGCCCTGCATCCCCGCGCGGTTAAGGAAGAAGACTGCAATGAAACTGGTTCAATATCTTGTGAACGGTGGCAAACGCTACGGCATTATGCAGGAAACCGGAATAATTGATCTCTCGCAGCGGCTTGGCGACAAATATCCCACTTTGAAATCTCTACTGTGCGCTAATGCGCTGACGGATGCGGCGTTATGGTGTGATGAGCCGGCGGATTATTACTACCAGGAAGTCACTTTTCTGCCGGTGATTGACGATCCGCAGAAGATCATCTGTGTCGGAATGAATTACGCCGATAAGCGTATTGAGTTTAATGAAACCAACCCGGCCCCAACCCTTTTTGTCCGCTTTGCGGATTCTCAGACCGGGCATAATGGCCTGCTGCTGAAGCCTGAAAATACCAATGAGTTCGACTACGAAGGTGAATTAGCCGTAGTGATTGGGGGGCGATGCTCCCGGGTCAGCGCTGAGGATGCTTTAGATTATGTCGCCGGATACAGCTGCTATATGGATGGTTCAGTGAGGGACTGGCAGCATAGCTGGTTTACGGCTGGAAAAAACTGGCCTTCGACAGGATCATTCGGTCCGTGTCTGGTGACCACAGACGACATTCCCGATCCCCAGATGCTACGTTTACTGACACGACTAAACGGGCGGGAGGTGCAGAACGAATCTACGGCAAATATGATCCATCCTATCGCTTCACTCATTGCTTATATAAGCACCTTTACTCTGCTTTCCCCTGGCGACACGATCCTCACAGGGTCGCCTGGTGGAGTGGGCAAAAAACGCGTTCCACCGCTGTTTTTACACGATGGTGATGTTATTGAAGTTGAGATTGAACATATTGGAACCCTGCGCAATGTCGTCCGGGATAGCCGTTATTTAACATCATCTGTTAGCTGGCATGACGGGAGAAAGTGATGAGTACACTGATTGAATGCGGCGCCTCTCCGTTTATTCCGGGGTTTGCGCTCAAGGATGTTCGTCTGGAAAATGGTCTGACGGTAAGAGTGGCTATCGGAGGCAGCGGTTCACCTTTGGTACTGCTACATGGGCATCCGCAGAATCATACAACATGGCGGAAAGTCGCACCGACATTGGCGCAAAATCATACAGTCATTTTGCCGGATTTGCGTGGCTATGGCGACAGCGATAAACCAACGAGCGATCCGGCGCACCGTACCTATTCAAAGCGCACCATGGCGCAGGATATCGTCATGTTAATGGATGCGCTCGGCTTTTCCCGTTTTGCCTTCGTAGGGCACGATCGTGGCGGACGCGTAGGACACAGGCTCGCGCTGGATTATCCGGATCGTGTGACCTGTTGTACTTTTATCGACATTGCTCCAACCGCGACGATGTACGCCTTGACCGATAAATCCTTTGCTACGCGTTACTTTTGGTGGTTTTTCCTGATTCAACCTTTCCCGTTACCCGAAACGATGATTGCGCACGATCCGGCATTTTTTCTACGTAAGCATATTTCTGGCCAGCTAAAAATAGAGGGCGCGACCTCGCAGGAAGCATTCAATGAATACCTGCGCTGTTACCAGAACCCTGAGATGATCCACGCGATCTGTGAGGACTACCGGGCTGCTGCGACGATTGATTTGGACGATGATGCCGCAGATACGTCGGCGCGTATCCGGTGTCCGTTACAGTTGCTGTGGGGAGGGCTGGGAACGGTAGGGCAACTATATGATGTGGTTGGTACCTGGAAAGAAAAGGCGCTAAACGTTCAGGGGGAAGCATTGCCTTGCGGACACTCCCCGCAGGAAGAGTGTCCTGAGTACTTTATCCAGAAACTTCAGTCCTTTTTACATTCAGTGTTATAACTCGGTCATCCTTTGCAACTTCGCACTGATGCTATGAAAACGACACCTGTAGGAAAAAAACATCGCCAGCCCCTTGAGGGCTGGCCTTCTGTTGAAGATCTTTTCGTTTTTGTCACCGTTGCTCGCAACGGTGGATTTGCCCGGGCAGCGCTGGAGCTGGGGTTATCTCCCTCCTATATCAGCAAACGTATCGCTATCCTTGAAAAATGTCTCAACGCCCGGCTTTTTTTTCGAAATAACAGAGTGATGCGTCTCACACCGGAAGGCGAAAATGCGCTGTGTGGGGCTATGCAGGTCGTCAGTGAAATGGATGGTTTTGTCAGTCGTTTGGATAATCAACGTGGCGTGTTGGCGGGTAATATCACCATCAACTGCTCATTTGGTTTTGGGCATAAATATGTCGCAGAGGCGCTGTCGTCATTTATGATCGCCTATCCTGATATTACGGTAAAACTCACGCTAACGGATCGTGAAGTGGATCTTGTAGAAGAGGGAGTCGATATTGAAATTCGTGTTGGGGATGACATCAACGAATTGTATATCGCACGGCAGTTAGCCACTAATCGACGGATCCTGTGTGCTTCCCCTGAATACCTCGAACGCCACGGCAAGCCAGAGTCTGTTAGTGCGCTTGTGCAGCACGATTGCCTAATGATTCAGGAAAAAAACTCGGCATTTGGCAATTGGATATTAACGGACGGTAAGCAGCAGACACATTGCCGACTAAACGGTTTTCATTCTTCCAACAGCGGCAGTGTGGTGCTTATTTGGGCCCTGAAAGGCCATGGCATTACATTGCGGTCGGAATGGGATGTTGCGCAGTATATTGAACGAGGTGAGCTGGTTCGCGTGTTGCCTCAGTGGTATCAGGAAGCGAATATCTGGGCTGTATATACCCGGCGTTCATCAAGTTCTGATCGTATCAAAATCTGCATCGATTTCCTCACGGAGCATCTTGCACAATGCTTGCCAGGCGGTAAAGCACCGGGCGTACTGTGATCAGTCGGCGCCAACTGTCGTGGCGCCAGATGCTCTGACTTACGTTTACTGTTAGGTGTTCTTTTTACCAGCACCCAGTAGCTTTTAGGGCGTTGCGTTGGTGGCGCGGTTTTGTTTCCGCTATCGTGGCGAAGTTATCTTTTATCCCACCACGCGGCCCAACCTCCACATAGATACCTCCATTATTACCGGATTTCTCACCTGGTTTTAACGTCATATTTTATCTCCTGATTTTTGGGTGACAATTATCGGAGGTTGAGGATTCTATTGGTATCGGCTGGATGGCATTGTAAGTATCACACACTCACTCCATAACAATCAGATTGATTGAGCGACTACTTTAGCTCAATAGATATGTGTTCATCTTAAGCGTATTATCGCAGGTTGGCAATTAAAATTCTTTTAAAAAACAATACCATCCATCAATTCAATCTGCTGATTTTTCGAGGTTTTCTCAAATTTAGTTCTGCTTATGTAATGCTACCTAACTGACTAAAAGTAATGCTCTTTTCACACAAAAGCCTTAACAGAGGAAATGCAATATTACGTGACTTAATGCCTCTGCTCATTCTCATTAGTTATACCAATGTAATGTTTTCTCACAGCAAAAGAGAAGTAGCTACCTGTGCAGCATTATAGGCGGAAAATCCATTGGGTGTATCACCAAAGATGAAATAGAAAATTAATATTATTAATTAAATGAATATGAAATAGGTATTGTTCCTGTTATCGTTACAACCTTTTCTTTCATAACAATCTTCTCATTTTCTTTCTCGCGTACTTGTTTAGCATGGTATAGATGTCTATGAGGACGTCAGTCCGCAAAGCATTCGTTCTGCATGGTATGCCTTTCGCTATTCTCAGGGGTGTGAAATGAAAGTTTTCTTTGATGGAGTCTATATAAGCATATGAAATTGATAATAATTCTTCTTCTCGCGCTATTCCCGTTATGTTCATCTGCCAGCAATCATTATGCCCTTGTTTTTGAAAATAACACGATACTGCTTGTTTTAAATCTTAAATGTTCTCCCTGTGATTTAAACTGCGCAAATATTCAATATCAGCTTTTCAATAAAGAGACGGAGTCTGTTATTTCAGGGGCTGCTAAGCCTGTGACAACGGGCATCGAAAATAATTTCGCGGTTATATGATGCGTAATAATAATACGTTCTACACATTAATTGAATCAGATAATGAAAAAGTATGGGATATGTCTGTTGAGGAGAAGGGAACTCAACAGAACAAAGATGCCGTGCAAAAAGTAAAATATCAGCTTAATGCTATTTTTGACAATGGTACATGCTGAATTCTGGCCTGTCTCAGGGATACGATCGTATCCCTGAATATTTCCCATCAAAACTCAGCAATAAAATTACTCTCACTAATATATTTTTCCAGTATGGCGGTATATTGTCGCCAGTTCCCGAAGTCGTTGATTACTGCATAATTTATCGATGCACCCGGCGTTGGCGAGCGTGTTAGCGGCACATCACGTGCTGTTTTCGGCGCAACCATGATATCGCCGATACTTTTCTTGTTATCCATCGTTAGCGTTAAACTCATATACCACGAGGTGGGGTTAACTATCCGTATAGTATTCTCTTTAGCAATAAAGCGTAATTTTTTCTCCTCCGCTTCCGTTGGCGCTTTTAATCCGGTCGGGCGAATTAAAATTTTTAGCCGCAAACGAAGCGGTAATACCAGTTTTCGCGGGTGGTTTTTAATGTCCTGGGTGACTGGCGGTATCTGATAAATGTTTAGCCAGAAGAGACTCTCCCGGTCCGTTGCCAGCTGCTGGCGGGAACTCAGGAGCAGGCGAAGCGTTCTCAGTTCTCCTGGCTGCATTTTAAATACCGGCGGCAGCGCCACCAGCGGCGTTTTGCTGTTATCCGGAGAGGCGTCAATGTTTCCGGCGTCGGTCCATACCTGTAACAGCATCGGCGTTGTATTATCGTTGGATAATGTCAACGATTGAGCGACCTCATCTGAAGCAAAAATAATTCGGGTTCTGTCAATATTAACGGCGGCTTGTGCCGGGCCATACCATCCCGTCAACCCAAGTAGCGTTAATATGACTTTACTGAAAACTAACCACTGCCTGTAATTGCGCATTCACGCTTCCTGCCGTTACTGTTTGTCCGCCGATCGCCTCAAGCGAGGCAGTAAAATCACCGCTATAGGTTTCTACTGAACCGGATGATACCCGTGTGGTTAGATCTTTATAGCCATACCAGCCTCGGGCGTTGCCAGTGCCTGTCTTGATCCGATCGGGTAACAGGTTAATCGGCGTACCGGCATCGTTATAGATGCGGATACCCACTCCGGAAGCTACGCCAGGTTCGCCATAATGGGTGTCCAGTAGCCACGACAGACCGCCTGCGGATGTGGTTAGCCCCAGGCGACGCGCCGCCGCCACGGCGGTGGGTTGATTAACGACAAACCCCATTGCGACATTAGCGGCGCTGGTGGACGGGAGGGCACTGGACACGGCGCCGGACTCACATTCCAGGCTGACGTGGAAAGGCGCCTGGCTATTGCCTCCGGCGGCTAATATGCCGACGGCGACAGGGGGAATTTTCACGATCGCAGGATAATCTGTGATTTTACATAACGCGCCGCGAACATAGGTGACGCTATTATATGTACTCCATGCCCCGGGCCAATAGCTGGGCCAGCCATAATAATCGCTGGCATGATCCAGTCCCGCTTTGATCCGCTCGGTAATCAAGCCTGGGCCTTTAAACGCGATATAACCCCGAGGCTGCGTCCAGGTATCTCGGTCCATTGGATTCTGGTAGGCAAAATATTTTCTTGAGTCAATTTTAAACATCTCATATAGCACGTTGCTAAACGCGCTGGCAGGAATATAAATATATTTGTCATCCTGAAACCAACTGTCTGCGGTAAGTTGGCGTTCTTTCCAGAAACGGCTGTAATATTCGCCGGTACTGAGGTTTGTCATACGGACAGCAACATTACGCTCCACATCATAATAAGCGCCTTCTACTTCGGGAGTAAAAAATGCCCCCGCAAAAGCGCTATCGCCATTTGTCGAATACATCTCATAGAGCTTCCCGGCATCGGCGGAATCGCAGCGGTAAAGTACCTGTTTACTGGAATAGGGCGTGCCGGTGGCGGCCGTCAGGAAGTTACCGATCCCACTGGCCAATAGCGTGCCGGAGGGTTGAAATGTTTCACTATTACTGACGCTAATCACCGTTGGCAAACCGATATTACCGGTATTCGTGTCAGTTGCGCCGATCCAGTTTTGCGCCGTGTAGCCCGCTTTTATCGCCGCGTCAGAGAGCGCGCTCTTATCGGTGACTTTGATACATGACGACCATGTTCCGGCGCTGACGAACAGGCTGGTGATAAACAATAGCATTCGGAAACTAAAAAGCATTGTGCTATTCCTTCTCGCAGATTTTGTTCAGATAGAGAAACGGTTCTTTGGTGTGAAGATCGAGTTGGTAGGCAACCCGGCAACGCTGGTTTGCCCCTGTTCCCCAGCGCACCAGTAGAGAACCCGACGGATGGGCGATACGGGCATAAATCTGCCCACTCTGGCCGACCATGCCGATGTTTGTGCCTTCACCGTTGAAAACATCAGCGCCCATTGGCGGTATGCCGCCATCCGGCATCTTCACGGAGATCAGCACTGCTTTGCCGCTGATAGTGGCGAAATTGACACGCGCGATGGCGCCGGCATAGGGCACAATCTGCTGACTTCCTCCCGTCAGTTCGGCATCGCTGCGCATCTTACGGGTATCGAGCGTAACGTTATTGACGCGGTAAGGAGATAACGAAGGCAGAATGGCGTAACCAAAGCGATCAACCACAGCGCCCTGGCCATTTTGTACGATCGCGCCCTGCGCGCCATCGGCATGAATAAGCGCAAAGGTATCGCTGGTATAGGGGCCAGCCGTCAGACCGCCAGGGTGAAGTACCAGGGTGCCGGACGCGCCCAGCCCTTCCTGACGATAGTTATCACCCTGGTCATAGTTGGCGCGAAGTGCGCCAAACCGGGTGTTCTGTTGTAGATTACCGCCAAACGTCGTTGGCGCGCTGCTATCGCTATTACTATTGCGATAACGCTCGTAGCCGCCATAAACCGACCATGACAGGTCGCTGTTTTCACCGCTACTGCCGGTCATGGATACGGTTGAGGAACGGCTTTGACTGGACTGGTTATAATTCATGGCGACAGACGTTCTGTTTTCGCCCCAATCCAGCGGTATAGAGACATTAAACGACATTGTGGTTTCGGTATATTTTTGTCGGCTACTCACGTCCAGTGGTTCGTTAACGCCGTGATAAAAGCGATCGTAATCCCAGGTGGTGCGCTGTCGTGCGATATTCACCCCGTAGCTTATATTCCGCCACTGGTTGCTATACCCCATTTGTAGCTGTGTTATACGCGATTGGTTATTGTAGTAGTCTGCGGTGCTGGCGCTGAGGTTAAGCGTGCCAAGCCGTCTTAACGGCTGGCTTACCGTCGCGGACAGGCGATTGCGCTGATGCAGCGTGTCGGAGTAGTAATCAATCCCCGTTTTTGCTTCCCGGCGTACGCCGAGCACGTCCTGAAGATCGCGAAAGCCGTTGGTTGAATAACGATAAGCCGCCAGCACCAGGTTAGTGCCGGTGGTAAACGTTTTGCTGTAACTGAGTTCCGCGCGCCAGCCTTGTTGGCGATCGTTATGCTCTGCGCGCGCATTCGACCAGGTGGCGTTAAGGCCGAACGCGCCCATACCGGTGGCCCAGACGCCGCCCGCCAGCCATGCCTGGTAACGCTGCGCAATTCGTGAACCGAGGTTGAGGGTAATGGTGTTATTAACGCCGTGCTGGAACGTTCCCTCAAAGAAACGATTTTCAATATCGTAGTACTGACGAACCCTGCCGAAGGCCAGCGAATAGTGCCAGTTACCGGGACGTACCGAATCCGGCACGGAAGAATAAGGCACGGTGAAACGTGAGGTTTTACCGCTGGCCTCGATAACCTCTACCTCCAGATCGCCTTGATAACGGGTGTTGTACAGATCGTCAATATAAAATGGGCCCGGCGGAACGTTGGTTTCATAAATCACTTTCCCCAGTTGTTTTACTACCACGTGCGCGCTACTGGCCGCTACGCCCCGAACTTCCGGCGCATAACCGCGTTTGCCCTGCGGGCGCATCCGCTCGTCGGTGACTAGTTTAGCTCCGTTAAAAGACAGACTGCCGAATAAGCTGGAGTCCGTATAGCTATCGCCCAGCGACAGGATACTGTTAATAGACGCGACAGGTCTTTGCACCCAGGTTCGAACGCTATTATAGCGCCAGGCGCTTCCGCTCTGGTTGCTATTGGCATAGCGCAGATTACTTTGATGACGGACCTGCCAAAGTCCGAGGTTAACGCCCATGTTTAAACCGCTCCATAAGTATTGGTAGCGATAATGGCTGTCGGTATTTTCGGTGTGGGTCCAGTTTGTGTTATGGCGTAAAAACAGCGCCAGCGCGCCGCTATCCCACTCTGAAGGGGAGATATAACCGCGCGGTTTGTGCGTAAGTTCGGTCATTGGAATCGTCAGCAACAGGCGAAGCGTGGCGCTATCAAATTGCCAGCCGGCATGAGGTACCCACTCCCTGAGCGGGCGACACTCGGTCGCAGCGTCGGTCGCGGGGAGTGATTTTATCTGTGCCGCTTTCATCACCGATAAGGGCAGACAGGGTTCAGTCTGTTGACCCTCTTTTACAGCATTAAATCGAATATTAGTGCTCGCTGTTACCAGCGTGCCATTAACGTAAACGTCGGCAAGATAGTCTCCGGAAGGCGTTTGCTGTTCATTAAAACGGGCAATATTTTGTCCGTAAGTGGCCCCCTGAAGTAGCGCAGGATCAAAATAATACTCTTCACCCTGCGCGGAGCCTGAGCAAACTATGGCGATCAATAGCGCAAGGCTTTTGCGGTTCAAATTAATGGTGGGGGACATCGTAGCTCTCGCTTATCCTTGCGCCCAGGTCGTTAACCAAAGTAACGGTGACTGTACCGGAGAAGGATTTGAGTGGCCGTTTGCCCGGCAGCCACCAGGTTTGACTGGAGAAAGGGGCAATCATGTCAGCATCCAGGTTATACGAAGCGCCGTTCACTTTTACATTCAGGTTACTTAAAGAGGCAAACCAGGGCTGCGGATTAACAATAACAATACCGCTTTTTCCGGAACCCTTATTTACCGTTTTAATCTGTAATTTTTTCGCCAGATTATCAGGTTTGCCTAGCCCGTCAGGACGATAGAAAAGTTTTATTCTTGAGCGCAGCATCACCAACATTTTATTTTGCCCACTGTCGCTGCCAATATTCGTTGGTGGTACCTGTAATACGTTAAACCAGAATACTGACTCACGATCCTGCGGCAATTTTTTCGTGTTGTTATAAATTACACGTACCACCTGGCCTGCTTTGGGTTGAATACGAAATACTGGCGGCGTGGCAATAAACGGCATCGCGCTGCTATTTTCCGGGCTGGTATTCATATCGCCATCGTCAAACCAGGTTTGTACGATATAAGGTATTGCATCATTATTTTTTAACTGCACATCTACGGAGGAGGCTGTTGATGGGTAAATTATTCGGCTACCCAAAATAGTAACGCTCGCCCACGATGTTGTGGCGGGTAGGGCCAGCAATAGAAAAACTATTAAGTAATATAATGCGGAATGTCGGGTATCCATTTTCATCTCAACAACTCCCTGGCGATTGAAAATGGTCTGGCGTTTCAACGCCAGACCGTAGCGACAATTATTTATACGAAACGGCGTATTGTAGGGTGGCAGCGACTGTCCCAGCCTCTGCTTTCCCGGTAGAGTAATACCGCGCGGTATAAGTCGCGCTCGCTTCAGAAGCATTTGGTTCCAGCTGTAGGTCGCCGTCGCCAGTAAAGCCGCCGGTCAGATTGATTGGCTCCCCTGAAGTGTCGAGTAATTGGACTTCAACATTTTTCGCGCTGCCAGTATTACCCAGGTTACCGTTACTGGTGACCTGATTACCGACAAAGACAGTGGAAATTTTTGTTGTTTTGTCCTTAGAGCCGGTACACCCGGACAGCCCAATATCAAACGTTATTGGCCCCGCAGTTTTCCCTTGTTCTGATAAATCTTTAGTACTTACTGTTGGCAATAACACGACGGGTTTAGCCTGATTACCATTAATCACGACAGAGCATGTTTCATCAGAGACTTCCCCTTGAAAGGTGATGGTGTTATCAGAAACAGCCATCGCGCTGCTGGAGACAAGAAGTGAGCCTGTGATCATTGCTAAATACTTTTTCATAGACATATGATAATGTTCCTGTATTAATCTTTACTTTTTCAGGACGAGTGCAATTCGCCCGAATGTTTCGTGCTTATGGAGGAGTGGTAAAAATAACGATCATTAACTCTATTTTTGGATGTGAGCTATACCCTCCTGACTATTGATAATGCGATATAAAACAAACAGACTTATTTCTCTTATCATGAAATAGAGCGATAAGCGCTTTCGTCCATACATCTCATTAGTACAACTGATAGTGTTATCATTTGATTGAGTGTAATCCGATAACAATTCTCTCCGCGTCTGAATAGATAGACTATGTTGCAATACAAACCTGCACATTTTTGCTATGTAAAATCCGTATCAGTTAAACCTCCCGATGGATAATACGATGGTGAGATTAAGGTAAATTTTCTGAAATGTGCTTCTGAAACAGTATAATTAGTCTTACTTTTTTCTTACTTTTGGCCTTTCAGAAGTTTCCTGAGTTTGCGTTAAGGTAAAGAAAAGTGTTCAGGTTTACCTATAAATGTTTGATTTGTAATGTGCAGGTAATACTTGTGTCAATTATTGTTTACTATAAGTGAGACTTATAAGTTAAACTCAGGTTAATTAGGGGGCTGAATTCTTTTTTAAGCATGATAATATGTCGTCTGAATGATGGATGCAGTTACCTTTAGGATTGTCATGAATGAAAGCATATTTTTACTTGATAAGCGTGTTGTATTTGATAGTACGAAGATGACCTTATCGCATGGTAATGAGATAATCAGAATATCGGAAGCTGAGACCCATCTGCTTCTTGCTTTTTGGCATGGTCTTTACAAAAAAGAAGATATTATTCATTTTGTTTGGGAAAATCGTGGAGGCTGCGTCTCAGAATCAAGTTACTATAAACTCATTAATCAAATGAGAAATGATTTTAGTAGCATCGGTCTACAGTCATCTGACATCGTAACTCGCCCTCGGGTGGGGGTGTCGCTGTCTGTTGCCATTGAACCTATAAAAAAAATCACCTCCCTAAAGGTGAGTGATGAAAACGTTAAAGGCACCCCGACTCGGGAGAACATATTTTACAAAATTAAACGTCACAGCGTATTTGTGGTATTAACAGGAGCCATTCTTCTGGCATTGCTCTATGGTGTATTTACTATATATAAAGCGCCTGTTCGTAACAGCCCTGATAGTTTTTTTACATATCTTGGCGAATATAACGATTATGCAATCTATAAAACAAAAGAGGATAAGGTCACATTAAGTGAAGTAGTTTTTGCTTTTAACTCTCTAAAAATTAAAATTTACCGGCAAAATGGACGCCATCTTTATTATATCAGGGAGCCTAATATGAATATTTTTCTGCAATGCTTAAATCCTGTTGAAATGGCGGTGCCAAAATGTATTACAGTAAAAGAACGTTACTGATTATATTTGTAATATTTATCGCCATTGTCGCAATCGGATCGATAATAGCGCTTGAGTGGGTAAATCGTGACTCTTATAGAACCAATAATCTTATATGCACGACAAAATCAGAAGCGTATATTGAACCACGAAAATTGTACATGGATGGTGGACTTGTGCTGGATCTTAAATCCGGCAGGATTACCCTGCACTACGATGTTACTACCGATACGAAAGAGAAACGGCTTTTTTTTCGTGATATCTGCATCAGCAAACTGCGCAGAACGGGTATGAAAACATTTACTTTTAAAGTCAATTCAGTTAAGACTTTTGAGTCTGATACTGCTGGCGATTTGTTTTCCTGGTTGAGACTGTTACAGCCTGGTACGATTAATGAGTTAAAGATGGTCAAAATTGGGAAAAATACCTACATGTTTTCGCTTAATCGACATTTGTATAATGTGTGTACCACCAGTAGTAACGTTGAGTTGTAGCCAATAATCCCTGTATTGATGGGAATTCGTTCCGTGATTTATGCCTCATCAGGCAGCGAACCTGGCATCAGACTAACATATTGAATGCGTCTGTATTTTAGATATCTGCTATCGTTTATTTTAACGATAGTATCCTGCACCTGTTGGGTATTGATATTTTCTTGTCTATTTTCGGCACAGGGAGTGCCATCTTGCTATCATTAAGAACGTATAACCTATCTCTCAATATTGCTTTTCTATATTAATGTTACTTTAGTTATCCTATAAAAGCGTACAGTGGCAAAAGGAAGGCCGGTAAGAGGGCAATGATTTGAAAGTAAGAAAGCTATTTCTGATGTTGTTTATTGCCGTTCCACTGATCGTAATGATATTGGTGGGGTTACTCGCGGGTATCTTCCAGCTAAAACGAGATATCGCCGTCAGCGCCAATACGCTGCTGCGGTTTAGCGCGGATATATCAGCCGCCTCCTGGCAAGTCGCCGGAAAAGCCGCCAGACTGGCTGAGAGTTCCTGTACTGATACGCTGAAAGAACTGTCCAGAACGCGGGCCTTCACTCCTTATGTCCGTGACATTGGGTTTCTGGAAAATGGTGATATCACTTGCTCCTTTGTCACAGGAACCGAACGCTATCATTTTTCCCGACTGGCAGGGCTTTCTTTACCTGCTTCTTATCCGGAACGGTGGTTGCGATCTATCGGTAGTATGGCCGAAGGACCCGATCGCCTTGTTGTGGTTTATGTGAAAAAAGTAGCAGCGAATAAAGCGGCTTTTGTCATTGTGGATTCGCAGTATGTCCAGGAGCTCATGGAGATATTGGCTGCAGAGAGAGCATCAGCCTTTAGCCTGACATTCGGCGCAGGGGAGGCGATTACCAGCGCTGCGACGTTGCGCGGTAAGGCGTTTTTAACGCAGCGGTTCACCTCAACCGATCACACTATCCAGCTGATGGTGCGAACCCCTTTCTCAACGTTATCGGCATACTGGTTACAAAACCTTTTTATTTTTATTCCGCTGTCATTGTGTCTTTCTGTAGGGATGATGTTGTTTTACAGGCGCTGGTATTTAAAACGTTTATCTCTGGCCCGGGAGATTGCCAGGGGGATAACGCACAATGAGTTTACGGTACATTATCAACCTGTTTTTAACGTTAAACACGGTAGTTGCGGCGGCGTGGAGGCGCTAATGCGCTGGCCGCAACCGGATGGCCGTTTTATAACCCCGGATATTTTTATTACCGCCGCAGAAAATGAAGGCATGATTATTCCACTCTCTCGTCATCTGTTCGAACTGATTGCTCATGACGTGATAAACTGGACTGTACCGGATGATTTCTATATCAGCGTAAATATATCGCCTGCGCATCTTATGGATGACGGTTTTATACAAGATATAGAGGCGCTCAGGACTCGTTTGGGAACGATAACGCTTATGTTGGAGCTCACCGAGCGTAGCCTGATTGTAGAACCTTCACAGGTCGCGGAAAAACTTTCAACGCTCCGTGAAAAAGGCGTGTTAATAGCGATTGATGATTTTGGGACCGGCTATTGCTCACTCTCCTATCTCCAACAATTACCTGTAGACTATCTTAAAATAGACAGAACGTTTATCGATACCATTGATACCAGCAGCGATGATGTTCCTGTCCTGGATACTATCATTACGCTGAGTCAGCGACTGGGACTCAATGTGGTTGCCGAAGGGGTCAGTACCCAGCACCAATTGCGTTATATCTTAAGCCACGGGGTAGGATTCGTTCAGGGATTTCTTTATGCCAGGCCGATGGAGGCTAATGACTTTATGAGCTGGCTTGGCAAGTCAGCCCAGAGGCAAAATGGTCTGCTCAAGGGGGAAAACGAATCTGCGAGTGGCCTGGTGGCTGAATAATACAGGAGCTCGCTACGGAAAAAAATTCAATAGCGCGATATATCCTGGTAATATGTTTATGCCGTGAAGAAACGTGATAGCACTGGGGCGGATATTTTTATGAGTCAGAACAATTATCTGATTGACAAAAGAGTTATTCTTGATTGTGAAAGAATGACGCTTTCCTGCGCCGGAGAGTCGATAACGATATCTGAATCGGAACGCAGTTTGCTTATCGCTTTTCATGAAGGCCTTTTTAAAAAAGATGATTTAATTAACTATGTCTGGGGGCGCAAAGGTGTCGTGGTCTCTGATGCCAGTTATTATAAACTGATTAACCAGCTACGAGGATCATTTGATAAAATTGGTCTTAAGGGGGCATCTGTTGTGACTCGCCCTCGCGTGGGTGTTTTACTCTCAGTTTCCATTGAACCGTTGAGTGATGAGGCGCAAAATATGCCGTTGCCTGCTGTTGCTGAAACAGAATTATCGACGGTTGAAGTGCGACGCGATGACACTATTAACCCCCCAATACCGGGCGCTGTGAATAGAAAAGATTGGCTCTACTTTTGCCTGGCCGCGCTTCTGATGTTTTTTATGATGTATAAAGTTAAGGGTGAAAATATTGATTACTTTACCCTCCAGGGTTCGTATGATGGATACACTTTTTATAGTGTCGGGCATGATAAAACCCATCTGACGGATATCGTTGAAGCGTACTCTGAGATGAGTAATGAAATACATAAACAAAACGGAAAAATCATTTATTACATTCGCGTTCCTAATACAAATATTTTTGTCCAGTGTCTTAACCAACTTGATATAGCGGAGCCAAAATGCATTTCCATAAAAGAACGTTATTAAGCGTGGCGACGCTTGGTATGTTGGCTGTTTCAGTCGTACTGATGGTAGTTTGGGTACGAAACAGTAGCCATAGTTCTATTAATACTAATGAATTTTTATGCACGACAAGAACGGTAACGACGATACAGCCTAAAGATATCCATGCCGATGGTAGTCTTGTTCTTGATTTTAAGATGAAGAGAATTACGCTTCAATATGAAATAAAAACAAAAGATAACGGTGTAAAAATATTATACCGGGACGTGTATATGAAAAATTTACATCGAACAGCGCCTGGTGTTTATACGTTCGAAGTATCCCAGGTAAAAGTCTTTGCCACGGACACGGCTGGCGATATGTTATCATATTTACGGGTTCTGCATCCGGAAGCGGCTAATGAGATTCGAATATCTAAAGTGGGTGAGAAAACCTTTTTTTATTCTCTTAATCGGCAGCTTTATAACGTTTGTACCGCGCAGTAGATCTGAATGTTGTCTGAATGCGTCAGAAAGCGAGTTGCGAAATTGCCCTCCGCAAGGGTAAAGGTTAACTTGAATGTTAATTAAAATGTATATAAAACAGTTATTTATGAATTTTTGACTCTTCGGGAAGGTGACTGATACTCGCTGATAACCTCTCGCAGTCCGCCTGACGGATGCGATGCCAGGATCGGGTCTGAAGCAACTATGAATCCGCCATTAATAAAAAAGTAAGAACTCTGTAAGACTGATTTCATATCCATTATCGAATATATCAGGTTATATTACCTCCGCAGTTGGCATGACTGGTAATAAGCGCATTAGGTGCTCTTAATCTAAATGCTATTTGTGTGCCATAAGTTCCGGTACCGCCTTAATTATATATCAAAAATGGAGTGGTTTTAATGAAAAGACGGTCTTCGTTCCTTGTTTTTTTAGGTTTATTATTAGCGTCACCTTTAGCTTTGGCTAACGATCAGCACACCGTATCGTTTGGTTATGCACAAACTCATCTCAGTTCATTGAAAAATAGCGATAGCAAAGATCTGCGAGGCTTTAATTTTAAATATCGTTACGAGTTTAATGAGACCTGGGGGATGTTAGGCTCATTCACCGCGACGCGCAATGAAATGGAGAATTACACCTGGAAAGAGGGGAAATTGCATAAAAATGGTTCCGATTCTGTGGACTATGGTTCTTTGATGTTTGGACCAACATATCGTTTTAATGACTATGTGAGCCTGTACGGCAATGCGGGTATAGCGACGATGAAATTTAATAAACACTCAAAAGAAGACTCCTTTGCCTACGGCGCTGGCGTAATATTTAATCCAGTTAAGAGTATATCTATCGATGCATCATGGGAAGCCAGTCGTTTCTTCGCTGTGGATACCAATACATTTGGTGTCAGCGTAGGTTATCGCTTCTGATATTAAAAGTATAAGCGTTACGTTTATGGCAAGGAATTAAAAATAATATGGCGCTGCTACAGAATAGGGATGGTTATGAGCGCTCAGGTAATCTTAAGAGGAAGATAAAACACTCACCGTAGCGTTATTCTATTGATGAAATTATGATAAATTCACTATCGGAACAACTTCCGTTAAAAACGATAGGTATAGTTTTAACGGATGATTATTATACTTATTTAGGCATCGCTTCACTCTTTGAGGATGGGAAGTGCTTTATGTTCCCACTCAATGGAGAATATAATTCGTGTCAGATATCAGCTAGCGAAGATATCATAATTATTATTGATGGACGAGTTTTGATTCAGGGGGTCTGGAAAGGTTTTAAGGCGCTCATGCAGCATTATCCACATACTCGTCGAATCTGGCTCACGCGCAGAGATATTGGAAAACTTTATCCACATGGCTGCGATAGAGATCCTGATATCGATCCCGATTTGGCAAAGCCTGTTTTTATTGAGCATTTCATTAAATACGCTTGTGCAAACGAAGTAGCGGTCGGTGAACTTGCGCCATTGACAAAAAAGGAGGAGGAGTTGTTATGGCACTTTTTATATAAAAAGTCGATGAGTCAGATCGCCAGTAGCTATGGCATGAGTCGTAAGACTTTGTACATTCATAGATTGCGTATCTGTCGTAAATATGGCTTCAAACGCTTTTTCCATTTGCTATTTATTTACCAAAGAAGTCGCCATATCTTCGCATCTAAAATTTGCCGTGTAGACAAAAACGCCGATCAGGCTTGAAGCAAACAAGATGAAAAAGTTAACGATGAGAGAGTGTGAAAGCATCAATCCTACTATGCTGCTTGCCATTAAGATACTTATCTCGGCGCTTGACGAAAAAACAAAAATAAGGCTCAGAGAGCATATTGAAAAAACTGAACAAGAAATAGCCTCAAGCATACATGATAGCATCATGACAGAGACTTTTCTTCAGCAAATGAAAGACATTCGTTACATCTTAAATATAGTTCCTTGACGGCGTTCAGGAGCAAGAACGCGTTATTATTTAATGGTTAATAGACCAGGTATTAGTATGAAAAAGATCTTAGTATGTTTCGTCGGCTTGGCTTTAACCGCATGTAGCGCTAATTCGTTGAATTATGGCGCTGAACAGGTACGGGTGATGACCAGCGAGCCAGGTAAGGAATGCAGCTACTTAGGGGATATCACGGGCAGTCAGGGGAATTTCTTTACCGGTGGCTGGACTTCCAATAGTAACCTGGAAACGGGTGCCCGTAACGATCTGAAAAACAAAGCTTATAAAATGGGCGGCAATACGGTAGTCCTGTTAACCCAGCGTGCAGGCCAGACAGGAAGTTCATGGCACGGTTCGGGCTCAAGCAAACAAACCAATGTCACGTTAAGCGGGAACGTTTATCGTTGCCCTCGTTAACCTTATTTTGCAGGCAATATATGCCTGTTTAGCGCGCGCGCCGCACTGGCGACGCGCGCTATTTGGGCTAACCTTGCTTTTTCTCGCTGTATTCCCGCCAACCGCCGCCTAATGCTTTATACAGATTAATGATATTCAGCTGTTGCATGAGCCGTGTGCGTACCAGGCGCTGCTGCGCGCCATAAAGCATACGATGGGTATCAAGCAGCGTAAGGTAGTCATCGATGCCTTCCTGAAAACGGAGTCCGGCCAGCTCATAGGCGATTTGACTGGCTTCAACCGCGCGTTGTTCTGATTGCACCTGGTCATTCAGCGTACGCTGTCCCGCCAGACCATCCGCCACGTCGCGAAAGGCTTGCTGAATAACGTTTTCATACCTGGCGATTTCAATCTGTTTTTGGACATGCGCCCTATCCAGGTCAGCGCGTAATGCGCCGCCGTGAAAGAGAGGCAAGGTGATTTGCGGTAGAAAACGCCAGCTTCCCGATCCCGGTTCAAAGAGTCCGCTAAGAGACGCGCTGGCCGTTCCCGCCGCGCCTGTCAGGCTGATGGTCGGGAAGAAGGCGGCGCGCGCTGCGCCTATCCGGGCGTTTGCGCCACGCAGCCTGTACTCGGCGGCGCGAATATCCGGGCGGCGTACCAGCAGATCTGACGGTAATCCGCCTGGCAGAGTGGTCGGGATCTCGCCTTCCGTAAGCGTGACCGCTTCGTTTAGTCGACGCGACAGTTCAGGCGTGAGCGGCTGGCCCAACAGCAATTCCAGCGCGTTACGATCCCGCGCCAACTGTCGCGTATACGCCGCGCGATTGATTTCGGCAGAACGCAGCGCGATCTCCGCCATACGCAGATCGAGCTGTGTGGCGTTGCCTGTCCGGGCAAGCTGGGTTGTCAATGTGTATGAACTTTTTTGCGCGGCCAGCGTATCCTCGGTTAAGCGCAGCAGCTCCCGGTCAGCCCGTAGCGTCAGCCAGGCGCTGGCGACTTCGGAAACCAGGCTCATTCGCGCCGCAATGTACGTCTCATCAAGCGCCATATAGGCGGCTAATGCCTGGTCGCTAAGGCTTCGCACTCGCCCCCAGAGATCCAGTTCCCAGGCCGTCGTCGCCCCAGCCATCTCGTAGCGTCGGTTAATCTCAGGCTCGTCCGTGACGCTGAGATCGGCGGGAGTGCGACTGGCGTCCATGGCGGTGGCGATGCCGAGCGTCGGCAGCATCTCCGCGCGCTGAATACGGTATAACGCCCGGGCGGCTTCAACATTGAGCCCTGCCTTGCGTAAATCCCGATTATTGCGTAACGCGATCGCGATCAGTTCCTGTAGAAGCGGATCGTGGAAGAAATCACGCCAGCCAATGTCAGCGGCATCCGGCGCGCCAGAAACGGTTGACGTTGCGTAGGGATAGACCATCGCAGTCGGCGATGCGGGGCGTTCGTGCTTCGGCACCATCGTACAGCCAGCAAGCGTGGTGACGAAAGCAAGCGTCGCCAGCGTGGCGGTCTGCCGATAGCCTGTAAAAGTGATCTTCATTATGCCATTCCCATCATTATGCTTGCTGATCATGTGAATCAACGCGGTTCTCACGCTTTAATGCCATCCTGCGAACCACCACGTAAAATACAGGCGTCAATAACAGGCCGAAGAGCGTGACGCCCAACATGCCGGCAAACACGGCGATGCCCATCGCATGTCGCATTTCCGCGCCGGCACCCGTCGCGAGTACCAACGGTACTACGCCTGCGATAAAGGCGAATGAGGTCATCAGGATAGGACGCAGACGCAGGCGGGACGCTTCCAGCACGGCGGTCAGCGGGTCTGCGCCGTCGTGTTCTTTGGCGCGGGCAAACTCGACAATCAAAATGGCGTTCTTGGCCGCCAGGCCGACCAGCACCACGAAACCAATCTGCGTAAAGATATTGTTATCTCCGCCAGATACCCACACGCCGACAATGGCCGAGAGTAATGACATAGGCGCAATAAGCAGGACGGCGAAGGGCAGCGACCAACTGTTGTACTGCGCCGCCAGGATCAGGAAGGCCAGCAGCACCGCCAGCGCAAAGATAGCAAGCGCGGAGTTGCCGGCCTGTTTTTCCTGATAAACCAGATCGGTCCATTCGAAGACCATCCCTTCCGGCAACGTTTCACGCACGATCTTTTCAATCGCGTCCGTCGCCTGTCCGGAGGAGAAGCCCGGAGCCGGTCCACCGCTAATATCTACCGAGGGGAAGCCGTTGTAATGGATGATTCTGTCCGGCCCTGACTGGCGCATAATCGTGACGAAAGCGCTAAGCGGGATCATCTCGCCCTTCGCATTGCGGACTTTAAGCAGGCCGATATCCTCTTGTTGCATACGGAATGGCGCATCGGCCTGCGCCATCACCCGCCAGGTGCGGCCAAATCGGTTGAAATCGTTGACGTAAAGCGAGCCGAGGTTAATTTGCAACGTTTCAAAGATGTCGGTGAGCGATACCCCCATTGATTTCGCCTTTACCCGGTCGATATCCACCTGTAATTGCGGGGCGTTCGTCTGGAAACTGGCCAGCATATTGGCCAGTTCGGGCGTCTGCATCGCCTTAGACATAATCTCGCTTTGCACCCTTGTCATCGCTTCAAATCCCAGTTCCGCACGATCTTCAATCTGCAATTTAAAGCCGCCCGTCGCGCCAAGCCCTGGAACCGGCGGCGGTGGGAAGATGCCAATAAACCCGTCGGGAATGTGGCTAAATTTGTGCATTAGCTTTCCGGCGATAGCGTTAGCGGAAAGTGAAGGATCTTCACGCTCGTCAAAGGGTTTCAGCATGGCGAACATCAGCGCCGAATTTGGCACATTTACCGGGCCGTTAACCGACAGGCCGGGGAAGACGACGACGCTTTCAACGCCGGGTTCCGCCAGCGCGATAGCGGACATCTGTTTCACGACCGCCTCTGTGCGATCCAACGATGCGCCGCTTGGGAGCTGGGCGATGCCGACGAGATAGTATTTATCCTGCGCAGGCACAAACCCGTTCGGCACCTGATGGAAGCCAAGCCAGGTCAGCCCCACAAAGCCGGCATAGAGCACCATCACAATGACGCTGCCGCGCACGGCCCGACGGACGGCGCTAACATAGCGGTTCGACGCGCTGTCGAAGAAACGGTTAAAGCGATGGAAAAAACCGCCAGTGACCGTGCCCATCAACCGCGTTAGCCAGTCAGCCTTCGCAGTATCGTGGTGCGGTCTTAGCAAAATGGCAGCCAGCGCAGGGGAGAGCGTCAGCGAGTTAATGGCCGAAAGGATGGTCGAAATAGCGATGGTCAACGCGAACTGACGATAAAACTCACCCTGCAGGCCCGCCAGGAATGCGGAAGGGATAAAGACCGCCGTCAGCACCGAGGTAATAGAAAGAATGGGACCAGTGACTTCATCCATCGCCTTCTTTGCCGCCTCTCCGGGACTTTTGCCCTGCGAGATATGCCGTTCCACGTTTTCGACCACAACGATGGCGTCATCGACAACGATACCTATCGACAGGACCAAACCAAACAGCGAAAGCGTATTCAGCGAAAAGCCAAACAGATGCATCAAGGCAAAGGTGCCGACCAGCGAAACGGGAACCGCCACCAGAGGAATAATGGACGCCCGCCAGGTTTGCAGGAACAGCACCACGACAAGGACGACCAGCACGAGGGCTTCCAGCAACGTAATCGCCACCGATTGTAGCGATGCGCGCACGAAGACCGTAGGATCATAGGCAATCCGGTATTCGATATCCTGCGGGAAGTTTTGCTGTAACTCATCCATTTTGCCGCGAATCGCGTTAGAAACGTCAATCGCATTGGCGCCTGGACTTTGAATAATCTGTAACGCTGGCGCCGCTTCGCCATTCAGTAAACTGCGCAGCGTATAGGCATCTGCGCCCAGCGTGACGCGGGCAACATCACGCAGACGCGTCACCTCGCCGTCAGCGCCGATTTTTACCACAATCTCGCCGAACTGTTCTTCGCTGGTCAGGCGGCCCAGCGTGTTCACCGTCATCTGAAAAGCGGCGGAGGCCTCCGGCTGTTGCCCGACGGAACCGGCGGCGACCTGTACGTTTTGTTCCCGCAACGCCGTAACGATATCACTGGCGGTAAGACCGCGGTTGGCGATTTTCGCCGGGTCCAGCCAGATGCGCATGGCGTACTCGCCCGCGCCCCAGACGAGAACATCGCCGACGCCGGGTAAACGGGCCAGCTCGTCGCGAACCTGCCGGATGGCGAAGTTAGACAGGTAAAGCGAGTCATAGCGTTTTTGCGGCGAGACAAGATGGACCACCATCAACATATCGGGGGACGTTTTCTCCGTTACAACGCCAATTCGCTGGACTTCTTCGGGCAGGCGAGGCAGCGCGCGGGATACCCGGTTTTGCACCTGAATTTGCGCCATATCAGGATCGGTTCCCTGTTCGAAGGCGATAGAGATAACCATGCGACCATCAATGGCCATCTGGGTATTCATATACAACATGCCGTCAACGCCGTTGATCACCTGTTCCAGCGGCGCGGCTACCGTATCGGCAATCACTTGCGGGTTAGCGCCGGGGTAGCTGGCGCTAACCTGTACCGTGGGCGGCGTAACGGCCGGATATTCACTCAGCGGCAGTTTTAAAAAGGCGATAGCGCCAGCCAGCAGCATTAACAGCGACAGGACGATGGCGAAGATGGGCCGTGCGATGAAAAAGTGGGTGAATTTCATTGGCGCACCGCCTTCGACGCGCTGTCGCCGTCCGCTTTAGTCAATGTCGCGGTCTGTTTGTCGGGCATATTCTGCCGCATCGGCACCAGACGCGGCGCAACGGTCATGCCAGGACGCACCAGCCCCTTGAGGATGATTTTTTCTCCCGGCAGTACTCCCTGTGTAACGACGCGGAGTCCATCGACCATTTGTCCCAGCTCAACCGGACGATACTCCACCTGATTCTCCTTGCCGACGATCAGCACATAGTTTTTGCCCTGATCGGCGCTCACCGCCAGATCGTCAATTAGCACGGTTTCCCGCGGCTCGCCGATGGGCAAACTGATTCGGGCAAACAGGCCGGGAGAAAGCATTCCGTCGGGGTCAGGAATCACGGCACGCGCCCGGATAGTGCCGGTGCTGCGGTTCATCTGATTGCCCATAAAGTCGAGTACGCCCTGATAAGGCAGCCCGTTATCGGTGGTTAACCCCATGTTGACTACCGGTGGATTTTTGTCGGAGCGGGTATGCCGTAACGCCTTCAGCCAGGTGGCTTCGTCAATATCGAAATACACATACATGGGATTGTGAGACACGATAGTCGTCAGAAGCGTGGCGTTACCCGCTACGCCGCCGCTGACCAGATTGCCCCGGGTCACCAGTATGCGGTCAACGCGTCCGGCAATGGGCGCGGTAATACGGGTCCAGGAGAGTTCAAGGCGCGCTGCGGCGACGGCGGCTTTGGCCGATTGCATCTGCGCCTGTCGCGCATTACGCGTGGCGGTGACATCGTCAGCGTTTTTACGTGATACGGCGCCGCTGGCGACCAGTCGTTGAATGCGATCGAAATCCGCCTGCGCCTGGCGGGCCAGTACTTCAGCCTGACGTAATTGCGCGACGGCGGTGTCGAGGGCGACCTCGAACGGGCGCGGATCGATCTGGAACAGCAGTTGTCCGCGGCTTACCAGACGTCCTTCCGGAACGCTGACGGCGTCAAGGGTTCCTCCCACGCGCGAACGCAGCTCCACGGTCTCCGGCGCGGCCAGAAAACCGGTGAATTCCGCCGTAGGCGCGAGTGTGCGGCTAAGGGCTTTAGCAACCGGTACCGACGGTGGAGGCGGCGCGCTGGCCGGGGGGCCGACGGCGTTGTCTTTATCCCATAGTGCTTCGCCGGCCATGTAAATCACGCCCCCGATGGCGGCGATGACGCCGGCTATCAACATAATTTTGAATGTTCTACGCATGTCGTTTCCCTCTTTACCGCAGCGTGTCGGCCATTCCGCAACGCTGCCGCAGAATTTTTGGCAAAGGCTAGGCGTTACAACGAAGGAAAGGTCAAGCGTTCCTGGCGGGTTTTTACGGGATGTAGGTCGGCATCGTGGCGTAAATGTCTCGCATCATCCTCTTTTATGAGCCATCTCACATTCTCGCCGAACCGTGCAGCCTGAATACGCTTGACCTTCCCACAATGGCAAGCTTTAGGCTTTCTGATACCGAATAGTCAGGATGGGGAAGTCGTCATGAGTCAGTCAGAAAATCGTCACGACACGATAAGCTTACTTATTGAAGGTATGACCTGCGCGTCGTGCGTCGCTCGCGTTGAAAAAGGTATTAAGGCTGTGCCTGGCGTAACGGACGCTACGGTGAATCTGGCGACGGAGCGCGCCACCGTCCGCGGGACGGCGTCGGCGGAGGCGGTGATCGCGGCGATTGAAAAAACGGGGTATGAGGCGCGACCGGTAGAGACGGCGGGGCAGGGCGAAGACGACTCTGAAGAGAAAAAAGAGGCCGAGCGCGTCAGGCTGAAGCGCGATCTGATTCTCGCCAGCGTGCTGGCGCTCCCCGTTTTTGTGCTTGAAATGGGTTCGCACCTTATTCCTGGTATGCACGAGTGGGTGATAAAAACGATTGGCCTGCAACAAAGCTGGTTCTGGCAATTTGCACTGACCCTGTTGGTGCTGACGATCCCCGGTCGCCGTTTTTACCTTAAAGGGTTTCCGGCGCTGGCGCGTCTGGCGCCGGACATGAACTCGCTGGTCGCCGTGGGAACCGCAGCGGCGTTCGGCTACTCGCTGGTGGCGACCTTTACGCCCGACCTGCTGCCTGAAGGGACGGTAAACGTCTATTACGAGGCCGCCGCAGTGATTGTCGCGCTTATTCTGCTGGGGCGCTTTCTGGAGGCAAGGGCGAAGGGGCGGACTTCCGAAGCGATTAAACGTCTGGTGGGGCTACAGGCGCGAGTCGCGCATGTGTTACACGAGGGCCGCATCGTGGATATCCCTGTCGACGAGGTTGTGCTGGGAGACTGTGTGGAGGTTCGGCCAGGCGAGCGGATACCGGTTGACGGCGAAGTGACCGAAGGCCGCAGCTTCGTTGACGAGTCGATGATTACCGGCGAACCGATACCGGTTGAGAAATCCGCAGGAAGCGCGGTGGTGGGCGGTACCGTCAACCAAAAAGGCGCGCTCACACTGCGGGCGACCGCCGTCGGCGGACAGACCATGCTGGCGCAAATCATTCGTCTGGTGGAACAGGCGCAGGGTTCAAAACTGCCGATTCAGGCCGTCGTGGATAAAGTGACGCTGTGGTTTGTCCCAATGGTAATGCTTATTGCTGCGCTGACCTTTGTGGTATGGCTGGCGTTTGGGCCGTCGCCAGCGCTGACTTTCGCTCTAATCAATGGCGTTGCGGTTCTGATTATCGCCTGTCCTTGCGCGATGGGCCTGGCGACGCCGACCTCTATTATGGTGGGAACCGGTCGTGGGGCGGAAATGGGCGTGCTGTTCCGTAAGGGGGAGGCGTTACAGCTACTCAAAGACGCTAAGGTGGTGGCCGTAGACAAAACCGGGACGCTTACCGAAGGCCGCCCGGTACTGACCGATCTCGACGTGGCCAGCGGCTTTGAGCGCCGTGAGGTGCTGGCGAAAGTCGCGGCGGTAGAATCGCGTTCAGAGCATCCGATTGCCCGTGCGATTGTCGTGTCGGCAGAAGAGGAAGGGATCGCGCTACCAGGCATGAACGGCTTCGAATCGGTGACCGGGATGGGCGTATACGCTACCGTTGACGGTACGCGTGTTGACGTGGGGGCCGATCGCTATATGCGCGAAATTGGCGTGGATATTAGCGGCTTCGCCACCACCGCCGAACGGTTAGGGCAGGAAGGGAAATCGCCGCTCTATGCGGCTATTGACGGTCAACTGGCAGCGATTATCGCCGTGGCCGATCCGATCAAACCCAGCACACCCGCCGCAATTAACGCTTTACATCAGCTCGGCATTAAGGTCGCCATGATCACTGGCGATAATGCCCGCACGGCACAGGCTATCGCCAGACAGTTAGGAATTGATGACGTGGTCGCCGAGGTATTGCCGGAAGGGAAAGTCGAGGCGATACGGCGCCTGAAAGCGGCGTATGGGCAGGTGGCGTTTGTCGGCGATGGCATCAACGATGCGCCAGCGCTGGCGGAGTCCGACGTGGGGCTGGCGATTGGCACCGGCACCGATGTGGCGGTGGAATCCGCCGACGTTGTACTAATGTCCGGCAACCTGCAAGGCGTGCCGAATGCTATCGCGCTGTCTAAAGCGACCATCCGCAATATCCACCAGAATCTGTTCTGGGCCTTTGCTTACAATACGGCGCTGATTCCTGTCGCGGCAGGCGCGCTATTTCCGGTCTGGGGCATATTATTGTCCCCGGTATTCGCCGCAGGGGCGATGGCGATGTCGAGCGTGTTCGTGCTGGGCAACGCTTTGCGGCTGCGCCGTTTCCGGGCGCCGATGGCAACCCCATCCGACACATCCACGACCTGAGGAGGAGCGTCATGAACATCGGTAAAGCAGCTAAAGCATCGAAAGTCTCGGCCAAAATGATTCGCTACTATGAACAGATTGGTCTGATTCCCGCGGCAAGTCGGACGGATTCCGGCTATCGGGCCTATACCCAGGCTGATGTTAATCAATTGCATTTTATACGCCGCGCGCGCGACCTCGGCTTTTCAGTTGCTGAAATCAGCGACTTACTGAATCTTTGGAATAACCAGTCGCGGCAAAGCGCTGACGTCAAACGCCTGGCGCAGACGCACATTGATGAACTGGACAGACGTATCCAGAACATGCAGCACATGGCGCAAACCCTCAAAGCGCTGATTCACTGCTGCGCCGGCGACGCGCTGCCAGATTGCCCCATTCTGCATACGCTTGGACAACCTGACGATAGCGAGCCGGAGGCGCGTACCGGAGCGGTATTGCGCCGTCCTCGTCGCCACGGACTGGCAAAGCGTCTGTAAGTCCTGAGATTACGCTTGACCTTCCAACACTGGCAAGGCCCAGACTGGCAACAGTTCCCACACAAAAGGAGTTCACCATGCAGTTCCATATTGATGACATGACCTGCGGCGGCTGCGCCAGTACGGTAAAAAAGACGATTCTGACTCTCGATGCTAATGCGACGGTGAGAACTGACCCGGCGACGCGTCTGGTTGACGTTGAAACGTCGCTATCCGCGGAGCAGATTGCCGCCGCCCTGCAAAAGGCCGGTTTCCCGCCGCGCGAAAGGTAATCGTCAATGGCGATCGGTCTGGCGACAGGCCGGTCGCGATACGCTAGCCACGCTTCGCTTTTCTTTGCGTGAGATAATCCCCATAAAAAATGTGACAAATCATGTGCCAGTAAGCTTTGTTAATAATATGTAATGATTTGTCTATTTTTGCTAACATTTTACCTGCTATATACAAAAAGATAACAAATAAGTAGCGCAACGCTACCTTGTTACGTCGCTTTGACGACGGGAGCGCTCCAGCGTTTCGCCGCTTCAAAGCTTGATGTTATTTTTTGATGCAGGACACTACCTATGTACACCCCCCTGAACTGGACGACGACACAACGACATGTGGCGTTTGCCAGCTTTACCAGTTGGATGCTGGATGCGTTTGATTTCTTTATCCTTGTCTTTGTACTTAGCGATCTCGCCGAATGGTTTCACGCTTCCGTATCGGACGTTTCCATTGCGATTATGCTGACCCTGGCGGTACGTCCCATTGGCGCGCTGCTATTTGGTCGAATGGCGGAAAAGTACGGACGTCGACCGATACTGATGCTCAATATTCTGTTCTTTACGGTGTTTGAACTGCTTTCCGCCTGGTCGCCCACCTTCATGGCATTTCTGATTTTTCGGGTCATGTACGGCGTGGCGATGGGCGGGATATGGGGCGTCGCGTCATCACTGGCGATGGAAACCATTCCCGATCGTTCGCGTGGCCTGATGTCGGGCATTTTTCAGGCGGGCTATCCCTGCGGCTATCTGTTCGCCTCGGTTATTTTTGGCCTCTTCTACAGTATGGTAGGCTGGCGCGGTATGTTCCTGATTGGCGCCCTGCCTGTTGTCTTGCTGCCTTATATCTGGTTTAAAGTGCCGGAATCCCCCGTCTGGCTGGCGGCCAGAGCGCGTAAAGAGAATACCGCGCTGCTTCCTGTTCTGCGCAAGCAGTGGAAGTTGTGTCTGTATCTGGTGCTGGTCATGGCGTTCTTTAACTTTTTCAGTCACGGCACGCAGGATCTCTATCCTACCTTCCTGAAGATGCAGCATGGTTTTGATCCGCATCTGATCAGTATCATTGCGATTTTTTATAACATTGCCGCCATGCTCGGCGGTATTTTCTACGGTACGCTATCGGAACGTATTGGGCGTAAAAAAGCGATCATGATCGCCGCCTTTCTTGCGCTTCCGGTACTCCCGCTATGGGCATTTTCCAGCGGATCATTCACGATTGGCCTGGGCGCGTTCCTGATGCAGTTTATGGTGCAGGGCGCCTGGGGAGTCGTACCGACCTGGCTAAACGAGCTGGTTCCGGCGAATGCGCGCGCTGTACTGCCAGGGTTTGTTTACCAACTCGGTAATTTACTGGCGTCGGTTAATGCGACGTTACAGGCCCGCATCGCGGAAACGCATGGTGGCAATTACGGGTTGGCAATGGCGATCGTGGCTGGCGCGGTGGCTATTTTAATCTGTGTATTTGTGGCATTTGGTCGCGAGACCCGGGGAGTCGTCATCTCCGGTACAGATAGCGACACCCTCCCTGAGTCGGCCATCAGTCATCGCACGTAAACACTACGCTCCTGGCGCATACTGTCGCCGGGAGCACGCCTTCCCCCCGTCGTTTTCACGCCCTTTCAACGAACAACAAAGGTTAATGATGGCATCTGCCTTTCGTGACCATTACAATCATCGCTTACTTTTTTCTTTATAAGAAATTGATTGTTGGACCTTAAAATTGTCAACGGAGCGAAGATATCATGTTGAAAGATAACCAAAAACACAACGAGTCTGTTGCCCCGAATAGCGCCTTTCTGTCTGAGTTACAACGTGCATTACCGGAATTTTTTACCGCCGATCGCTATAACGAGCAGGGCGAACTGATCGCGAAAGGCGGATTTGATCTCGCCAAATTTGAGCGCGCGCTGAAAGCGCGTAATATTGATGAGCTGACTAGCGGTTATCAGATTGATTTTATTGGCAAAGATTACGCAAAAAAACAGGCGGGTGAAAAATCCGTTACCGTTATCGTTCCTGACGTGGAACACAATACTCTGGCAGAAAATAAAAATAGCCATAATCTTTTTCTGACCGGAGATAATCTGGATGTGTTACGCCATCTGCAAAATAATTACGCCGATACCGTCGATATGATCTATATCGATCCCCCTTATAACACCGGATCGGACGGGTTTGTCTATCCCGATCATTTTGAATATAGCGATCGGGCGTTGCAGGATATGTTTGGTCTTAATGATACTGAACTGGCACGTTTAAAATCCATTCAGGGTAAATCGACGCACTCCGCGTGGTTATCTTTCATGTATCCGCGTCTTTTCCTGGCCAGGAAGCTCCTGAAAGATACCGGATTTATTTTTATCTCTATCGACGATAATGAGTACGCCAATCTTAAATTAATGATGGATGAGATTTTTGGCGAAGGCGGATTTGTCACCAATGTGATGTGGAAGCGCAAAAAAGAGATTTCTAACGACTCTGATAACGTTTCCATCCAGGGGGAATACATTCTTGTTTATGCCAAAACCGGTCAGGGCGCTTTACGTTTAGAACCGCTTTCTAAAGAGTATATTCAGAAATCCTATAAAGAACCGACCGAACAGTTTCCAGAAGGGAAATGGCGGCCGGTGCCGTTAACGGTGTCAAAAGGGCTAAGCGGCGGCGGCTATACCTATAAAATTACCACGCCGAACGGTACGGTACACGAAAGACTATGGGCTTATCCTGAAGCCAGTTACCAAAAACTGGTGGCCGATAATCTGGTCTATTTTGGCAAAGATAACGGCGGTATTCCCCAGCGAGTCATGTACGCGCATCACAGTAAAGGGCAACCAACGACCAATTACTGGGATAACGTCGCGTCGAATAAAGAGGGGAAAAAGGAGATTCTGGATCTCTTCGGCGACAACGTTTTTGATACGCCGAAACCGACCGCATTATTGAAGAAAATCATCAAGCTCGCTATTGATAAAGACGGCGTCGTTCTGGACTTTTTTGCCGGTTCCGGCACCACGGCCCATGCAGTAATGGCGCTGAATGAAGAAGATGGGGGGCAGCGCACGTTTATTCTGTGTACTATCGATCAGGCATTAAGCAATAACACTATCGCGAAAAAAGCAGGTTATAACACTATTGATGAAATCAGCCGCGAGCGAATTACACGCGTTGCGGCGAAGATCCGCGCCAACAATCCCGCGACCAATAGCGACCTCGGTTTTAAACATTATCGTTTTGCCACTCCGACACAGCAGACGCTGGACGATCTGGATAGCTTCGATATTGCTACCGGCCATTTTATCAATACCAGCGGTCAACTGGCCGCTTTCACCGAGTCAGGATTTACCGACATGATCAATCCTTTTTCCGCCAGAGGATTGGGCGTGCCGGGCGGCGCAAGCGGCGAAGAGACCTTATTAACGACATGGCTGGTCGCCGATGGTTATAAAATGGATATTGACGTACAGGCCGTTGATTTTTCCGGCTATTGCGCCAGGTATGTTGATAATACGCGCCTGTATCTGATTGATGAACGATGGGGAACAGAGCAGACCCGCGATCTTCTCAACCACATTGGTACGCACCAGCTTCCGGTTCAGACTATTGTCATTTACGGCTACTCTTTCGACCTTGAATCCATTCGTGAACTGGAAATCGGCTTAAAACAGCTTGATCAAAAAGTGAACCTGGTGAAGCGTTATTAAGAGGGGATGATGATGAATATTTTACTGGAAGAACTTCCCCATCAGGAACAGGCGTTAGCGGCGATTCTGGCGAGTTTCACCGGTATCGATCACGCGCAGGCCGATCATAATCACTATGCTAATCCGCTGATTAAGGAACGTTACGACGATAAGGCCAATATTGACGTTAAAATGGAGACCGGGACGGGCAAAACCTATGTCTATACCCGATTGATGTATGAACTGCATCAGAACTACGGCCTCTTCAAATTTGTGCTGGTGGTGCCGACGCCAGCCATTAAAGAAGGCGCGCGGAACTTTATCACCAGCGATTACGCCAGACAGCATTTTTCACAGTTCTACGAAAATACGCGGATGGAACTTTGCACCATTAACGCCGGTGATTTTAAAGTAAAGTCGGGGCGTAAAAATTTTCCGGCCCAGTTATTAAGTTTTACTGATGCCAGCCGTCGTGATAGCCATACGATTCAGGTTTTGCTGATCAATGCGCAAATGCTCAATTCCGCCAGTATGACGCGAGACGATTACGATCAAACGCTACTGGGCGGGCTGACGTCGCCTGTTAAAGGGCTGCAAATGACGCGACCGGTGGTCATTATTGATGAACCGCATCGTTTTGCGCGAGATAACAAATTTTATCGAGCGATTCAGGCTATTCAGCCGCAAATGATCGTCCGCTTTGGCGCTACCTTCCCGGATATTGTCGAAGGTAAGGGTAAAAATAAATGTGTACGTAAAGATTACTATCGCCGGCAACCGCAGTTTGATCTCAACGCGGTGGACAGTTTTAACGATGGTTTGGTGAAAGGTATTGATATTTATTACCCGAATCTCCCCGAAGAACAGGCCAACAATCGTTATATCGTTGACAGCGTCACGGCAAAGAAATTAATCCTCCGACGGGGGAGCAAAATTGCCGAGGTTGGCGTGGGCGAAAATCTCGCCGATGTCGATGCAGGATTTGAAGGCAGTATCGAATATGCCGGCAGTAAAATGTTGTCGAACGATCTGGAGCTGGAGGCAGGGATGGCGCTGGTGCCAGGAACCTTTGGCGCGAGCTACCAGGAACTGATTATTCAGGACGCCATTGATAAGCATTTTGACACCGAGCAGGCAAATTTCTTACGCAGCAATGAGCCAGAAAATAATGCCCCGCGTATTAAGACCTTAAGCCTTTTCTTTATTGACAGTATTAAAAGCTATCGTGATGACGAAGGCTGGTTGAAAGTCACTTTTGAGCGTTTGCTGAAAAAGAAACTGACGCAACTGATTGACGATTATCAGCGCAAGACCCTGCCGCGAGAAGTGGAGTATCTGTCGTTTCTGCAGGCCACGCTCGCCAGCCTGCACTCGGATAACCAAAACGTCCACGCTGGTTACTTTGGCGAAGACCGTGGAAGCGGCGATGAGGCGATCCAGGCTGAGGTAGATGATATTCTGAAAAATAAAGAGAAGTTGCTCAGTTTTTCAGACCATCACGGCAACTGGGAAACGCGCCGCTTTCTGTTTTCAAAATGGACGCTTCGCGAAGGCTGGGATAACCCGAATGTTTTTGTCATTGCTAAATTACGTTCTTCCGGTAGCGAGTCGAGCAAAATTCAGGAAGTGGGGCGCGGCCTGCGGCTACCGGTAGATGAAAACGGCCATCGCGTTCATCAGGAAGAGTGGCCGTCCCGACTGTCGTTTCTGATTGGTTATGATGAAAAAGCGTTTGCCAGTATGCTGGTTGATGAGATTAATCGCGACAGCAAAGTTCAGCTTAACGAGCAGAAACTGGATGAGGCGATGATCACTCTCATCGTCACCGAGCGGCAAAAAGTCGATCCTGCGTTTACGGAGCTTCGTTTGCTGGAAGATCTGGATGATAAAAAACTGATCAACCGGAGTAATGAGTTTAAACCCAGCGTCACGCTTAACGGGGAAACCAAAAGTGGTTTTGCGTGGCTACTGGAGTTCTACCCTGAGCTGACGCAGGCGCGGGTGCGAGCGGATCGCATTCGTGACAATAAGCCCGCCTCCCGGCTGCGAGTCAGGTTACGCAAAGAGAATTGGGAACAACTTAGCAGTATCTGGGAGCAGTTTTCCCGCCGTTATATGCTGCAATTCGAGCGTAGCGGCGCTTCTCTGGAACAAATTGCCGCCGAGGTGCTGCGCGATCCGGCGCTGTATATTCGCCAGAAGCCAAGCCAGGTGCAACAACGGCTGGTATCGAATGAAGATAATGGCCGTTTTGAAGTGGCGCAGCGGGAAGGCGAATTAGCCGCCAGCGAATTTATGGCGGGCATGAAATATGGCCATTTTCTTAAGCAACTGGCGTTACGCACCAGTCTGCCGGTTAACGTCCTGCACCCGGTGTTAATGGCGATGCTGCGTGATGTTTTGCACGGAGATTCACGCTATTTAAGCGAGATCTCGTTGGACAATATGACCCGCGCATTACAGACGCGGATTAATGCGCATTTTGCGCAGCGCCACGATTATCTGCCTCTCGATTTTCAGGCTTCAACGTCGGTATTTGATTCCACGGCACGGCAGTTCAGAGAGGAGATTAGCGCTGAAATTGTGGGGAAAAATGTGGACGAGAATGCGATAGACGATCCCCGTTCTCTCTATCAAATACCGCCGTTGCGTTATGACAGCGTCGATCCAGAATTGCCGCTATTAAAATACGATTATCCGCAACAGGTTTCTGTGTTTGGCAAACTGCCTAAGCGGGCCATTCAGATCCCCAAATATACGGGAGGCTCTACTACGCCGGATTTTGTGTACCGTATTGAGCGTCAGGACGCCGACAGCGTTTATTTACTGGTTGAAACTAAAGCAGAAAATATGCGCGTAGGCGATCAGGTTATTCTTGATGCGCAACGTAAATTCTTCGATATGCTGCGTCGGCAAAATATCAATGTCGAGTTTGCGGAAGCGACCAGCGCGCCGGCGGTATTTTCTACGATCAATGGCTTGATTGAGGGGAAGGTAAACTAACGGGTTTGAATGGACCTTAACGGTTATCTTTTTGATAGACCATATAAAATGGCCGCCGCGCAGCGAGCGTTGCGGTCATTCTCCCTGTGCTAATCCCCCGTCCCGTAAACCGCGTTGACTTGAAGGTTATCGTTTTACGTCTATTCTTAACTTTCAGCTAAGCGTATTTTGCTGAAATTGCAAATAGTCTTGAGGACTCTGTTTTTTTGTTTTGCCGTTATTTTTATAACGGCCAGGTAGATATTGCCAATTGAATGTAACTAAGGGAGACATGTTATGCTAAATAGATACTACCGTTTCGCAGTCGAAAAAGACGACCCCTCCGAAGCGCCAGAGTCGGGCGATAAGCCTGACAGCCAGCCGCAAAAAAAATCGTAATTTATCTGGATATTCCCCGACGTTTTTACGTTTGGGGAAATAACCGTTTCGTTTCAACCTGGTTGCGAACAGTGAATATTTTACACGAAGTGACTATATATAAACGGGAGGGAACATGGAGTTTGATGCCTTCTTTTTAGCGAGACTCCAGTTTGCCTTTACCGTCTCTTTTCATATTATTTTCCCCGCGATTACGATTGGCTTAGCCAGTTACCTGGTGGTACTGGAAGGTTTATGGCTAAAAACGCGTAATCCTGTCTGGCGCTCGCTCTATCAGTTCTGGCTCAAAATTTTTGCCGTCAACTTCGGGATGGGCGTGGTCTCCGGTCTGGTCATGGCTTACCAGTTCGGAACGAACTGGAGCGGTTTCTCCCAGTTCGCCGGCAGTATCACCGGGCCTTTATTAACCTATGAAGTGCTCACCGCATTCTTCCTGGAAGCGGGATTCTTAGGCGTGATGCTTTTTGGCTGGAACAAAGTCGGGCCGGGCCTGCATTTCTTGTCTACCTGTATGGTGGCGTTGGGTACGTTAATGTCGACGTTCTGGATTCTGGCGTCTAATAGCTGGATGCATACCCCGCAGGGATTTGAAATTCACAACGGTCAGGTGGTCCCGGTGGACTGGTTCGCGGTGATTTTCAACCCGTCGTTCCCGTATCGCCTGTTGCATATGTCCGTTGCGGCGTTTTTAAGTAGCGCGATGTTTGTCGGCGCGTCCGCAGCCTGGCATTTACTGAAAGGTAACGATACGCCGGCTATCCGCCGTATGTTCTCGATGGCGTTATGGATGGCGGTCGTAGTGGCGCCCGTTCAGGCATTGATTGGCGATATGCACGGCCTTAACACCCTGAAGTATCAGCCGGTCAAAATTGCCGCGATTGAGGGGCACTGGGAAAATACGCCCGGCGAGCCAACGCCACTTACGCTGGTAGGCTGGCCGGATATGGAGGCGGAACGGACCCGCTATGCGCTTGAGATCCCGGCGTTGGGCAGTCTGATCCTGACGCATAGCCTGGACAAACAGGTGCCTGCGCTAAAAGATTATCCCAAAGAGGATCGCCCCAACTCTACCGTGGTGTTCTGGTCTTTCCGTCTGATGGTGGGCATGGGCGTACTGATGATCTTCCTGGGGCTGGCCAGCCTGTGGCTACGCTACCGACGCCGACTGTATCATTCGCGGCCCTTTATGCACTTTGCGCTGTGGATGGGGCCGTCCGGGCTTATCGCCATCCTTGCCGGATGGGTGACGACTGAAGTAGGACGTCAGCCGTGGGTGGTCTATGGCCTGCTGCGAACGCGTGATGCGGTTTCCGCGCACAGCACCTTGCAGATGAGCATCAGTTTGCTGGCCTTCTTTGTGGTCTATTCCCTGGTCTTTGGGGTTGGCTATATTTATATGATTCGCCTTATCCAGAAAGGGCCGCAGCCGGCGGAGACACCGACCGCTGAAACCGATGGCAGACCCGCGCGTCCTATCTCTGCCGTGGGAGAATCGCTTGAGCAGGAGAAACGCGAATGACCATCGATCTTCCGGTTATCTGGTTTGCTATTATCGTGTTCGCCACGCTGATGTATATCGTGATGGATGGTTTCGATCTGGGCGTCGGTATCCTGTTTCCGTTTATTCGTGATAAACACGATCGCGATGTTATGGTGAACTCGGTCGCGCCGGTATGGGACGGGAACGAAACCTGGCTGGTGCTGGGCGGGGCCGGGCTTTTTGGCGCGTTCCCGTTGGCTTATGCCGTCATCACCGACGCGCTGACTATCCCGCTGGTGGTTATGCTGCTTGGTCTTATCTTTCGCGGCGTCGCTTTTGAATTCCGTTTTAAAGCCACCGAGTCGCATCGCGCGTTCTGGGATAAATCCTTTATCGTCGGGTCAATCCTGGCGACCTTTGCCCAGGGGGTTGTGGTGGGCGCGGTGGTGAGCGGTTTTCAAGTGGAAGGGCGAACCTTTAGCGGTTCGCAGCTTGACTGGCTGACGCCGTTTAATCTGTTCTGCGGTGTCGGTCTGGTTGTCACCTACGCGCTGCTGGGCGCTACCTGGTTGATTATGAAAAGCGAAGATCCGCTGCATAGCCGGATGTGCGCGCTGTCGCGCCCGTTGTTGATCGTCTTGTTGCTGGTGATGGGAGGCGTCAGCGTGTGGACGCCGCTCACCCACGACGACATCGCCGAGCGCTGGTTCACGCTGCCCAATTTATACTACTTCCTGCCGGTGCCTGTGCTGGTGTTGGCTTTTAGCGTCTGGCTATGGCGTAGCGTGAAAAAACCAGAATCCCATGCGCGTCCATTTATTCTCACGCTAGGGTTGATTTTTCTGGGGTTCAGCGGGTTAGGCATCAGTATTTGGCCGAATATTATTCCACCGGATATTTCGCTGTATGCCGCCGCCGCGCCGCCGCAAAGTCAAAGCTTTATGCTGGTTGGGGCGCTGATAATCATCCCGATTATTCTGGCTTATACCTTCTGGAGCTACTACGTCTTCCGTGGAAAAGTGCGACATGGAGAGGGATATCACTGATGGTTAAAGTGAAAAAATGGTCGCGGCGAGTCGTATGGATGGTCGCGATATGGTGCGCCAGCGTGCTTCTGCTGGCGGGCGTCGGAATGTTATTCAGACTGCTCATGACCTCCGCAGGATTTCGCTCCTGACTGATATCCCCCGGACGCGCTTTCGTCTCTCGCGAAAGCGCGTTTTTATCGACAGATCGGCGTTTATCGATCACCTTTGTTCGCCTTATCTCTCCCCTCAATAGCGGTTGATAATTATTCTCATCTTTATTGTCGTTCCCGGGCCGCAGTGATATGGTTACACAGTGGCTAACGCTCTGGTATAACGCAGATAAACGGTATTGATAATGTCTCCGATCTCCTGTCACTCTTCCGTCGCCCCGGCGATGAAAAAGATCTTTTCCGTCAGCGACTTCATCGCGTTTGGCGAGCGTTATGGCATTGATTACCGCTTCCCTGCGTTACCGCAGTATACGCAGAGTAGTCCCGTACTTCATGGCGATATCGAAGAGATAGCGCTTCCCGGCGGGATTTGCATTACACGCTCGGATGTTCACGTGTTACAACCTTATGAAACCACCTCTCGCCATAGCAGTCCGCTGTATATGCTGGTGGTGCTGGAAGGTAACGTCGCGCTGGCTGTCAATGAGCAGACCTTTTTGTTGAGCGCGGGGATGGCGTTTTGCTCGCAACTGAGTGAGCAGCAGACGATACGCGCCCATCACGGCGCAGACAGTAAATTGCGCACCTTGTCGCTGGGAATGTACCCGGACGGCGGGTGGCGGGAGCGTTTGCCTGTCTCGCTGGCAGACGAGTGGGAACGTAGCGCGGCCTCGGCGAGGGTCTGGCAGGTGCCGGAGTTTCTGCTTTCAGGGCTACGTTATGCGCAGCAGCCCGGACCTCATGCGGCGTCACGCCAGTTAATGCTGGAAGGCATCATGCTGCAATTGCTGGGCTATGCGCTAAATCTATGTCAGCCCGCAACGCAAAAACGCGGGCTTCCCGTCACCGGTGAATATCAGCGGCTGGAGCTCATTCGGCGTTTACTGGAGCAGACGCCGGAAAAAGCCTACACGCTGAACGAACTGGCGCGTCGGGCGGCAATGAGTCCAAGTAGTCTGCGGTGCAAGTTTCGCCATACCTATGGGTGTACCGTGTTTGATTATCTGCGCGATTGCCGCCTGGCGCGCGCGCGTCGTTATCTGATGGAGGGATACAGCGTGCAGCAGGCCGCCTGGATGTCAGGCTATCAACATGCCACAAACTTTGCGACGGCATTTCGTCGGCGTTATGGCTGCTCGCCCGGCGAGCTGCGTGACGCGTCTCTGACGGCGTCCCGACACTGTGCGTAACGCGCTCCGCCAGAGCGGTAATATCCGCCGCTAACCCGGTTTTCTGCCGCTTTGGGGGATTTTTTATCATTGCGCATAGGCAATCTGGCGTTACGCATAGTGGTCCGTTATCTCTAAAAGGTAATAATTCTTATTTACAATAAAGATGCCTTTGGAGATGTTCATGTTTGCGACAACGCGTATGGCGCTATTGATAGGCGGAGCTATCGGCGGCGCGACTTTTCCTCTTTCTGCCCAGGAAACCACAAAAAATGATACCGTCATTGTCACCTCGCCCGTTCAGAGTGGCGCGACCAAGCTGGCGACGCCAGATATTGAAACGCCGCAGTCGGTATCCATTATTACCCGCCAGCAGTTTGAAGAGCAGGGCGCAACCAGCGTGCGTCAGGCGGTCAGCTACACCCCAGGCGTATACAGTAATCAGATAGGCGCCTCTAACCGCTTTGATTACATCGTATTGCGTGGTTTTTCGGACGGTAGTCTGGATAACGTCTATCTCGACGGGTTAAAAATGATGGGCGACACCAATTCGCACAGTTCGTTGGTGGTTGACCCCTGGTTTCTGGAAGATATCGAGGTGGTACGCGGCCCGGCGTCCGTTCTGTATGGACGTTCATCGCCAGGCGGCATTGTCGCGCTGACGTCGCGAAAACCGGCGTTTGATGCCGGGGGAGAGGTGAAGCTGTTTGCCGGCAATCACAACCAGCGCGGGGCGGCTTTTGATGTGACCGGCCCACTGGATGACAATGAACGTGTGGCGGCGCGTCTTAGCGGCATGACACGTTACGCCGATTCGCAGTTTACCCCCTTGAAAGAGGAACGCTATGCGCTGATGCCGAGCCTGACCTGGCGAATTACCGATCGGACGCGCCTTGATCTTATGGCCTATCTGCACCGTGATCCGCAAGGCGGTAGCCACTCCGGACTGCCTTATCAAGGCACGGTTGTACCTTATAACGGCGGAAAAATTTCTAACACTTTCTTTGAAGGTGAAGATGACTACGACAAATACGATCGCCGTGAAAATATGGTGGGTTATAACATTGAGCATCTGTTCGATAACGGCTGGTCGGTACGGCAAAAATTGCGCTATTTGCATACCAAAGTGACGTTGAATCAGGTCTATGCCGCAGGTTGGTTGAATGAAACGGCGCTGAATCGCGGCTATTCCGGCTCCGGGGAGAAAATGTCGGCTATCGCGCTGGATAATCAGCTCGACGGCAGCGTGGATACCGGGGCGATTAATCATCGTCTGCTGGTGGGGATCGATTATCAGGATCGCAGTAATCATACTACTGGCTATTATGGTGCGTTTCCGCCGATTGACGCTTTCAACCCTGTTTATGGCGCTCAGCCGGATTACATTACGTTGTATAGCCGTGAAAAACATAAGCTGCGGCAGACCGGATACTATTTACAGGATCAGATGTCATGGGATCGCTGGCGTTTTATGTTGGGTGGTCGTTACGATCGGGTCAGCGTGTCTAACATCGACAAACTTCATGATTCACGCAGCGATCTCGATAAAAACAACGTCAGTACCCGTGCCGCGTTGCTTTATCTGTTCGACAATGGCGTCGCCCCCTATCTCAGTTATTCTACCGCGTTTACGCCGACCAGCTTCGCCGACGAAAACGGCAATGTGCTGGAACCGATGAAAGGCAAGCAGTGGGAGGCGGGGGTAAAATACGAACCGCTGGGGGGGAATAGCCAGTTTAGCGCCGCCGTGTATCGTATTAACCAGACCAATATCGCGACCAAAGAAGAACCTACCGATCCGTACCGCTCGATTGGTGAAATTGAGTCTAAAGGGGTGGAACTGGAGGCCATTAGCCATTTGTCGGATAGCGTCCGTTTGCAGGCGGCGTATACCTATACTGATATCCGTTATAAGAAAAGTAGCCCGCAAGAGCAGGGTAAGCGCGCGGTTTATGCTCCACGGAACCAGGCCAGCGCCTGGCTAAGCTACGATGTGAAAAGCGGTCTGTTAGAGGGGCTGACTTTGGGCTCCGGCATCCGGTACGTCAACGGCGTGACCAGCGATCGCCTGAATACCCACACGTTGCCGTCCTATACATTGGTCGATATGGTGGTAGGGTATGATTTATCCAGCATTGGGTTAAATGGCTTGAGCGCCCAGCTCAACGTAAATAACCTGACGGACAAACGCTATGTCGCTGCCTGTAATTCGCTCTCTTATTGTTATTTTGGTGCCGAGCGTAGCATTGTAGGCAGCGTTTCATGGGCGTTTTGATAACGCTTATCGTCCGGTAGCAAAGGCTACCGGGCAAACATTAGCGGTGCGTCACGCCTTCATAGAGAAGTCTGAGCGCAAACATCCCGATAATGGCGCCGATAACACGGCTGGCAATGCGCTGTATTCGCCCATAAGCGCGGCGGACTGCGGGGAGCGAAAAGGCCTGGCTGAGAAAAATACGCCAGATAACGGATGACAGCACAATTCCGGCCCAGGCCATTAACCTTGCCCATGTGGGCGTTTCTGCGCTAAGCGTTACGGAAAAAATACTGATAAAAAACAGTACGGTTTGCGGATTGGATAAATCGGTCATTAATCCCCGGCGAAAGAAAATTGTCCACGGGGCGGCAATCGGCGTCTGGAGCGTGCTCATTTGCGGCGTCGCCTGGTGGCGAATACTGTTCCAGGCGAACCATAATAAATAGGCGCCGCCGACAATTTTGATAAGAGAAAATACCGCTTCGCATTGCGTAATGAGCGTCGCCAGACCGAAAAGCCCTAGCCCGGAATAAAAGGCGTCTCCCGTGGCGACGCCCAGGCCGGTGATGACTCCCGCCCGGCGTCCTGATGCGAGGCTGGTTTGCACCACCACAAACAGATTCGCGCCGGGATTAAAAAAGGTTAACACAAACAGACTGACGGTAAGCACAACGGCATGAAACGGCTCCATAGGCAACTCTTCTCTTAGCCTCAAGAAATAACGTTCATCTTATTAATAGTCAAACCAGATGATTGCGAGTGAGATCACAAAGCAGGGGCGTTTTAATCCGCGTTGTTACGCCGACAGAACGGGGGCTGACTGGATTTTTCCAGCAATCTACACTACTTATTTAATCAGTCCGAACGGCCTTTTTGTTCTGATAAAGCGATGATGGCGTAATAATAAAACGAGGGTTTTGCTATGAAAACTGGCTACAAGGTTATGCTTGGCGCATTAGCGTTTGTTGTGACAAACGTTTATGCCGCAGAAATCATGAAAAAAACGGACTTTGATAAAGTCGCCTCCGAATACACGAAAATTGGCACGATTTCCACCACCGGGGAAATGTCGCCGCTGGACGCCAGAGAAGATTTAATCAAAAAGGCGGATGAAAAAGGGGCGGATGTGGTGGTGCTGACGTCCGGGCAGACAGAAAATAAAATTCATGGTACGGCTGATATTTATAAAAAGAAATAAAAGCGTTGCATCATAAAAATACCCGCCTGGGTTTCCGGCGGGTATATTTATTCCTGGCAACCGGCATCCGTTTTGCCGGATGACGGCCTGCAGTAAACGTAGCGCCATCAGGCATTCAGGACGCTGTCATTTGTCTTAATTACCCGACTGGTCTTTGGCTCCTGCTTTTAAACGACGCCACAGAGTGGTGCGGCTAATCCCCAGATAACGCGCCGCCGCAGTCTTATCGCCCTTAAAGCGCGCCAGTACATCCTGTAACGCGTGCGCATCCACGGTTGAAGGCGTCAGCTCTGCTGTGTTCACCATAAGCTCAGGTAATAACTGCCGCATAAATTGCCTGTCCAGCGTTGGCGCGGGATCGACGCTTAAAAAAAGCGCCAGGCGCTCCATCATATTACGCAGTTCGCGAATATTACCGGGCCAGCGCCAGGCCAGCAAAAGCGGCTGACACTGTGTCAATCCATGACGTATCGATTCGGTAAACGGAATTTCCATCGCCGCCAGCGACTGTTTTAAAAAGCTTTCCGCCAGCGGCAAAATATCAGCCTGCCGCTCGCGCAAAGGAGGAAGCGTCAGACGCAGAATACTCAGGCGGTAAAAGAGATCGGGGCGAAAACGTCCTTGCATTATCTCCCGATCCAGATCGCAATGCGTAGCGCTGATCACCCGGACATCCACCGGGATCGGCTGGTGTCCGCCGACGCGAGTGACGGCTTTTTCCTCCAGTACGCGCAAAAGTCGGGTTTGTAACGGCAAGGGCATTTCGCCGATTTCATCCAGAAACAGCGTGCCGCCGTGTGCGATTTCAAACAGCCCCGCCCGGCCTCCTCGTCGTGAACCGGTAAACGCGCCCTCTTCATAACCAAACAGTTCCGCTTCCAGCAACGACTCGGTAATCGCGCCGCAATTGACGGCGACAAAGGGAGGGGATGGCTTATTCTGACGGTGAGGCTGGCGGTGAAAAAACGTCTGGTGAATCGCCTGCGCCGCCAGCTCTTTTCCGGTCCCTGTTTCCCCCTGAATCAGCACTGCCGCACGGGAGCGAGCATAGAGCGTAATCGTCTGGCGGAGCTGCTCCATTTGCGGCGACTGGCCGCGTATATCGCCCAGTTCATACCGGGTTTGTAATCCCTTGCCGGATGGGTAATCCACGCGCTGGCGCCGTGTCAGACGGGTCATATCCAGCGCATCATGAAAAGCCTGACGAACGGTCGCCGCGGAATAAATAAAGATGGCGGTCATTCCCGCTTCTTCCGCCAGATCGGTAATTAATCCCGCGCCGACGACGGCCTCAATACCGTTGGCCTTAAGTTCGTTAATTTGCCCGCGCGCGTCCTCTTCGGTGACATAGCTTCGCTGTTCAAGACGGAGGTGAAACGTTTTCTGAAAGGCAAGTAAAGCCGGAATGGTCTCCTGATAGGTCACGATACCGATAGACGAGGTGAGCTTTCCCGCTTTCGCCAGCGCCTGTAATACATCGAATCCGCTGGGCTTGATGAGGATCACCGGTATTGACAGGCGACTTTTTAAATAGGCTCCGTTCGAACCCGCCGCGATAATCGCGTCGCAGCGCTCGGTCGCCAGTTTTTTGCGAATGTAGGTCACCGCCTTTTCAAAGCCGAGTTGAATAGGCGTGATGGTCGCCAGATGATCGAATTCCAGGCTGATATCCCGAAACAGTTCGAACAGACGCGTTACGGAGACCGTCCAGATCACCGGTTTATCGCTATTATCGCGCGGAGCGCTGTGGGCAGTCGTCATCGCAGTAGGTTCATCTTTAAGGGGCGATTTTTTGTTTTAAACGTGTTTCATAAATGTTGCAATGAAACAGGGCGATTCGTTTCATGAAACGTTAGCTGACACGTTTTTCTTTTCCCTTAATCGCGCTTATTCATAACAGGAATGACTGTAATCACCTGTTTTTAAATCTCATTGTATTTAATTTTCTCGCAACCTCTTTGCCTGGCATAGCCTTTGCTTTGGTGAATACATTCTGAGTAACAATTTACTAACATGAGGACGAGATATGTCTTTACATTCGCCGGGGCAGGCATTTCGCGCCGCGCTCGCTAAAGAGAATCCATTACAAATTGTCGGCGCGATCAATGCTAACCATGCTCTGTTGGCCCAACGGGCCGGGTATCAGGCTATCTATCTTTCTGGCGGCGGCGTAGCGGCGGGCTCGCTCGGACTGCCGGACCTGGGGATTTCGACGCTGGATGATGTGTTAACCGATATCCGTCGCATCACGGATGTTTGCCCGCTGCCGCTGTTGGTGGATGCGGATATTGGCTTTGGCTCCTCCGCCTTTAATGTCGCGCGGACGGTAAAGTCCATAGCCAAAGCGGGCGCCGCCGCGCTGCATATTGAAGACCAGGTTGGCGCTAAGCGCTGTGGACACCGTCCAAACAAAGCGATCGTCTCGAAAGAGGAGATGGTAGACAGAATTCGGGCGGCAGTGGATGCGCGCACCGATCCGAACTTTGTGATCATGGCGCGTACCGATGCGCTGGCGGTGGAAGGACTGGAGGCGGCTCTCGATCGCGCGCAGGCTTACGTGGACGCGGGGGCAGACATGCTGTTCCCGGAGGCGATCACCGAACTGTCGATGTACCGCCAGTTCGCCGACGTGGCGCAGGTGCCGATCCTCGCCAACATCACTGAGTTTGGCGCGACGCCGCTGTTTACGACCGACGAGTTGCGTAGCGCAAACGTGGCGATGGCGCTCTATCCGCTGTCGGCGTTTCGCGCCATGAACCGCGCCGCAGAAAAAGTCTATACCGTGCTGCGCCAGGAAGGGACGCAAAAGAACGTGATCGACATCATGCAGACCCGCAACGAGCTGTACGAAAGCATCAATTACTACCAGTTCGAAGAGAAGCTGGACGCGCTGTACAGGAATAAAAAATCGTAGCCTGTAGGCCTGATAAGGCGAAGCCGCCATCAGGCAATGCCGGATGGCACTACGTTTAACCCGCCTACGGTACGGCCTACACGCCTCAATACCCTACACATTACAATAATGACGAGGACAATATGACAGACACGACGATCCTGCAAAACAACACGCATGTCATTAAGCCTAAAAAATCGGTCGCGCTTTCCGGCGTACCTGCCGGAAATACCGCTCTGTGTACCGTGGGAAAAAGCGGTAACGATCTGCACTATCGCGGTTACGACATTCTCGATCTGGCGGAGCACTGCGAATTTGAAGAAGTCGCGCATTTACTGATCCACGGAAAATTACCGACCCGCGACGAGCTGAACGCGTATAAAAGCAAGTTAAAAGCGCTGCGCGGATTACCCGCCAATGTCCGTACCGTTCTGGAAGCGTTACCGGCGGCCTCGCACCCGATGGACGTGATGCGTACCGGCGTTTCCGCGCTGGGCTGCACCCTGCCGGAAAAAGAGGGACATACCGTCTCCGGCGCGCGCGATATTGCCGATAAGCTGTTGGCCTCGCTCAGCTCTATCCTTCTTTACTGGTATCACTACAGCCACAACGGCGAACGTATTCAGCCGGAAACCGACGATGATTCCATCGGCGGCCATTTCCTGCATCTGCTGCACGGTGAAAAGCCAACCCAAAGCTGGGAAAAGGCGATGCATATTTCGCTGGTGCTGTACGCCGAGCATGAGTTCAACGCCTCGACGTTTACCAGCCGGGTGATTGCCGGAACCGGTTCGGATGTCTACTCCGCGATTATCGGCGCGATTGGCGCGCTGCGCGGCCCGAAACACGGCGGAGCGAATGAGGTGTCGCTGGAAATTCAACAGCGTTATGAAACACCGGACGAGGCAGAGGCGGATATCCGTAAACGCGTGGAAAACAAAGAGGTGGTGATTGGCTTTGGACATCCGGTTTACACCATCGCCGACCCGCGCCATCAGGTGATTAAACGGGTGGCGAAACAGCTTTCAGAAGAAGGCGGCTCGCTGAAGATGTACCACATCGCCGACCGTCTGGAAACGGTGATGTGGGAGACCAAAAAGATGTTCCCGAATCTCGACTGGTTTTCGGCGGTCTCTTACAACATGATGGGCGTCCCTACCGAAATGTTCACCCCGCTGTTTGTCATCGCCCGCGTTACCGGCTGGGCGGCGCACATTATTGAACAGCGTCAGGACAACAAAATTATTCGTCCCTCTGCCAACTATACCGGGCCGGAAGATCGTCCGTTTGTCTCGATAGACGATCGTTGCTAACTCACTCTTATTAAAAATAAAACGCAGGAAACGTACCCTATGTCTACCCAAGAACTGAACATCCGCCCAGACTTTGACCGCGAAATCGTCGATATCGTGGATTACGTTATGAATTACGAGATCACCTCAAAGGTGGCGTACGACACCGCGCATTATTGCCTGCTCGACACGCTCGGCTGTGGTCTGGAAGCGCTGGAATACCCGGCCTGTAAAAAATTGCTTGGGCCGATCGTGCCAGGCACGGTGGTGCCCAACGGCGCACGCGTGCCGGGCACCCAGTTCCAGCTCGATCCGGTACAGGCAGCCTTTAACATTGGCGCGATGATCCGCTGGCTCGATTTTAACGATACCTGGCTTGCCGCCGAGTGGGGCCATCCTTCCGACAACCTCGGCGGTATTCTGGCGACGGCTGACTGGCTGTCACGCAACGCCGTCGCCGCCGGCAAAGCGCCGCTGACCATGAAACAGGTATTGAGCGGGATGATCAAAGCCCATGAAATTCAGGGCTGCATCGCGCTGGAAAACGCCTTCAACCGTGTCGGGCTTGATCATGTGCTGCTGGTCAAAGTGGCCTCGACCGCGGTGGTCGCTGAAATGCTGGGGCTGACGCGCGATGAGATCCTCAACGCGGTATCGCTGGCGTGGGTGGATGGCCAGTCGCTGCGTACCTATCGTCATGCGCCGAATACCGGTACGCGCAAATCCTGGGCGGCGGGCGATGCGACTTCGCGCGCGGTACGTCTGGCGCTGATGGCGAAAACCGGCGAGATGGGCTATCCCTCGGCGCTCACCGCCAAAACCTGGGGCTTCTACGACGTTTCATTCAAAGGTGAAACGTTCCGTTTCCAGCGTCCTTATGGCTCCTACGTGATGGAAAACGTGCTATTCAAAATTTCTTTCCCGGCAGAATTCCACTCGCAAACCGCCGTCGAAGCGGCGATGACGCTGTATGAGCAGATGCAGGCCGCGGGTAAAACGGCAGCGGATATCGAGAAAGTGACCATCCGCACCCACGAAGCCTGTCTTCGCATTATCGATAAAAAAGGCCCGCTCAATAACCCGGCGGACCGCGATCACTGTATCCAGTATATGGTCGCCGTGCCGTTGCTGTTCGGGCGGTTAACCGCGGCGGATTATGAAGACGAGGTGGCGCAGGACAAGCGTATTGACGCCCTGCGCGAGAAAATCGTGTGTTATGAGGACCCGGCTTTTACCGCCGACTATCACGACCCGGAAAAACGAGCTATCGGCAATGCGATCACCGTGGAGTTTACTGATGGCTCACGCTTTGGCGAGGTTGTCGTGGAGTATCCGATTGGTCATGCGCGTCGCCGCGCCGACGGTATTCCGAAGCTTATCGAAAAATTTAAAATTAACCTGGCGCGTCAGTTCCCGACTCGCCAGCAGCAACGCATTCTGGATGTCTCCCTGGACAGAGCCCGCCTGGAGCAGATGCCGGTTAACGAATACCTCGATTTATATGTCATCTGAGCCAGCCAGCAATAAGGCGTAAGTTCAACAGGAGAGCGTGATGTCTTTTAGCGAATTTTATCAGCGTTCCATTAACGAACCGGAGGCGTTCTGGGCCGAGCAGGCCCGGCGTATCGACTGGCGACAGCCGTTTACGCAGACGCTGGATCATAGCCGCCCACCGTTTGCCCGCTGGTTTTGCGGCGGCACCACTAACTTATGTCATAACGCCGTCGACCGCTGGCGGGATAAACAGCCGGAGGCGCTGGCGCTGATTGCCGTCTCATCAGAGACCGATGAAGAGCGCACATTTACCTTCAGCCAGTTGCATGATGAAGTCAACGCTGTGGCCGCCATGTTGCTGTCGCTGGGCGTGCAGCGTGGCGATCGCGTATTGGTCTATATGCCGATGATTGCCGAAGCGCAGATAACCCTGCTGGCCTGCGCGCGCATTGGCGCGATCCATTCGGTGGTCTTTGGCGGTTTTGCCTCGCACAGCGTGGCGGCGCGCATTGACGATGCCAGACCGGCGCTGATTGTGTCGGCGGATGCCGGAGCGCGGGGCGGTAAAATCCTGCCGTATAAAAAGCTGCTTGATGACGCTATTGCGCAGGCGCAGCATCAGCCGAAACACGTTCTGCTGGTGGACAGAGGGCTGGCGAAAATGGCGTGGGTGGATGGGCGCGATCTGGATTTTGCCACGTTGCGCCAGCAGCATCTCGGCGCGAGCGTGCCGGTGGCGTGGCTGGAATCCAATGAAACCTCGTGCATTCTTTACACCTCCGGCACTACCGGCAAACCGAAAGGCGTCCAGCGCGACGTCGGCGGTTATGCGGTGGCGCTGGCAACCTCGATGGACACCATTTTTGGCGGCAAGGCGGGCGGCGTATTCTTTTGCGCATCGGATATCGGCTGGGTCGTCGGCCACTCCTATATCGTTTACGCGCCGTTGCTGGCAGGCATGGCGACTATTGTTTACGAAGGACTGCCGACGTACCCGGACTGCGGGGTCTGGTGGAAAATTGTCGAGAAATACCAGGTTAACCAGATGTTTTCCGCCCCGACCGCGATTCGCGTGCTGAAAAAATTCCCGACGGCGCAAATCCGCAATCACGATCTCTCCTCGCTGGAGGCGCTTTATCTGGCCGGTGAGCCGCTGGACGAGCCGACGGCCAGTTGGGTGACGGAGACGCTGGGTGTGCCGGTTATCGACAATTATTGGCAGACGGAGTCCGGCTGGCCGATCATGGCGCTAGCCCGCGCGCTGGACGACAGGCCGTCGCGTCTGGGAAGTCCCGGGGTGCCGATGTACGGTTATAACGTCCAGCTACTCAATGAAGTCACCGGCGAGCCCTGCGGCATAAATGAAAAGGGGATGCTGGTGATCGAAGGGCCGCTGCCGCCAGGCTGTATTCAGACTATTTGGGGCGACGATGCGCGTTTTGTGAAGACTTACTGGTCGCTGTTTAACCGTCAGGTTTATGCCACTTTCGACTGGGGAATCCGCGACGCCGAGGGGTATTACTTTATTCTGGGCCGTACCGATGATGTGATTAATATTGCGGGTCATCGGCTGGGGACGCGAGAAATAGAAGAAAGTATCTCCAGCTACCCGAACGTAGCGGAAGTGGCGGTGGTGGGGATAAAAGACGCTCTGAAAGGGCAGGTGGCGGTGGCGTTTGTCATTCCGAAGCAGAGCGATACGCTGGCGGATCGCGAGGCGGCGTGCGACGAGGAAAAAGCGATTATGGCGCTGGTGGACAACCAGATCGGTCACTTTGGTCGTCCGGCGCATGTCTGGTTTGTTTCGCAGCTCCCCAAAACGCGTTCCGGAAAGATGCTTCGCCGCACGATCCAGGCGATCTGTGAAGGCCGCGATCCGGGTGATCTGACAACCATTGACGATCCCGCGTCGTTGCAGCAAATTCGCCAGGCGATCGAGGAATAGCCGTAAGCCGGATAAGCCGCGTCCGGCAACGGGTTAGACTCAGCGACTGAATAGTGGGGGGTAACGTCGGGAAAGGGCGGCAGCGCGCCGCCCGGTAACAGAATTAACGCAGAATATTTTTCTCAGCCAGATCCAGCGCGAAGTAGCTGAAAATCAAATCGGCGCCGGCGCGTTTAATCGAGCCCAGACTTTCCAGCACGACCTTTTCTTCATCGATGGCGCCAGCCATAGCAGCAAATTTAATCATGGCGTATTCACCGCTCACCTGGTAAGCGCCAAGCGGCAACTCTGTGCGTTCGCGGATTTCACGCAGCACGTCCAGATACGCGCCGGCCGGTTTCACCATTAAGCAATCCGCGCCCTGGGCTTCGTCGAGCAGTGATTCGCGAATCGCTTCACGGCGGTTCATCGGATTCATTTGATACGTCTTGCGGTCGCCTTTTAACGCGGTACCCGCTGCTTCACGGAAGGGGCCGTAGAAAGAAGAGGCGAACTTGGTGGAGTAGGACATTATTGCCGTATCGGTAAAACCGGCGGCATCCAGCGCCTGGCGGATAGCCTGGACTTGTCCATCCATAGCTGCGGAGGGCGCAATAAAATCTGCTCCAGCCGCCGCCGCGACAACGGCCTGCTTGCCGAGGTTGGCCAGCGTCGCATCGTTATCCACACCGTGTTCGCACAACACGCCGCAGTGGCCGTGCGAGGTGTATTCGCAGAAGCAGGTGTCGGACATGACGATCATCTCCGGCACGGTTTGCTTACAGATGCGGGACATTCTTGCCACCAGGCCGTCTTCTTTCCAGGTATCGCTGCCGGTGTCATCAGTATGGTGGGAAATGCCGAAGGTCATAACGGAACGAATACCAGCATTTGCGATACGTTCAATCTCTCGCGCCAGCTGCTTTTCCGGGATACGCATTACGCCGGGCATGGCATCAATAGCTTTGTAATCGTCGAGTTCTTCTTCAACAAAGATCGGCAACACCAGGTCGTTCAGGCTAAGTGTTGTCTCTTCAAACATAGCGCGCAGCGCAGCGGATTTGCGCAGGCGGCGAGGGCGATGGATAAGGTCTGTCATGGTCTGCCTGATGTTTGTGGAATCGAAGGCCCAGTATACCTGAATCTGCAGGCAGATGTTTTACGAAAACGGTCCTTAACGTAGCAGGCGCAGCCCCGGCGGCGGCAGAACATGGCGCTTCTTTTATATACCGGAGATTAATATCTCAGGCACTATATCATTTAAAATAAGAATTAGTTTTACGTTGTTTTTAGTTTTATTTCATCGTTATTTAAGTAAATGTGGGTTTTAACATTATTCATATTTATTTTATTTTTCTTTAATCCATATTTATCTCATATGTATTTTATTTTTTTATTTTCTTGTAACCTCATGAAAAAGAATGATTTTTAATTATCCATTTTACTTTTATTACGTCTTTTTAATTCATGTCCGAATCCGGACTGGGGATAAAGAATAATTGAACCTTTTAGCAATGACGCCGCATAATCCTCCTTGCTAAACATCTATATGTTTTTATGCATTGATAATTGATGGATCAACTATATTACGTCCCTGAGGAGGGATGACAAATGCACTCCTGGAAAAAGAAACTTGTAGTCTCACAATTAGCATTGGCTTGCACTCTGGCAATCACTTCTCAGGCGAATGCTACTACTAATGATATTTCTGGTACCACTTACAATACGTTTCATCACTACAACGATGCGACCTACGCTGATGGCGTTTATTATGATGGCTATGTAGGTTGGAACAACTACGCAACTGATAGTTACTATAACGGTGACATTTATCCTGTAATCAATAACGCGCGAGTTAATGGCGTTATTTCTACCTACTATCTGGATGATGGCGTTACTACCAATACTAATGCGAATAGCCTGACAATTAAAAACAGTACTATTCACGGTATGATTACCTCCGAGTGTATGACTACCGATTGCGTAAATCGTGACACCGGGTATGTATATGATCGCCTGGCGCTGACCGTTGATAATTCTACCATTGATGACAACTACGAGCATTATACCTATAACGGTACCTATACCGATGGTACTGCGGATACGCATGTTGTTGATGTTTATGACATGGGTACCGCGATTACACTGGATCAGGAAGTTGATCTGTCTATTGTAAATAATTCTCATGTTGCTGGTATTACCCTGACTCAGGGCTACGAATGGGAAGATATCGACGATAACACCGTTAGCACTGGTGTAAACAGCGGTGAAGTATTTAATAACACAATCAATGTTGCTGATTCTACCGTAACCTCTGGTTCATGGTCTGATGAAGGTACTTCCGGCTGGTTTGGTAATACTAATAACGCTAGCGATTACAGCGGTTCTTATACTGCTGATGACATTGCGATTGCGGCAATTGCAAACCCATATGCTGATAATGCAATGCAGACGACGGTCAACCTCAGCAACTCCACGCTGATGGGCGATGTTGTATTCTCCAGCAATTTCGATGAGAACTTCTTCCCGAATGGAGCGGATAGCTATCGTGATACTGATGCTGACCGCGACACGAACGGTTGGGATGGCACTGACCGTATGGATGTTACCCTGAATAATGGTAGCAAATGGGTTGGTGCAGCAATGTCTGTACATATGACAGACACTGGTACTGATGCCGATGGAGACGGTGTTTTTGAATATACTGTAGATACTAACGGCGACGGTATTCTTGATGCCACATCTCCGGATGGAGTTTACGATTCTTATGCTGTAGGTACCGAGGCAACTGCAACTCTGATCGATATCGCAGCTAATAGTCTGTGGCCATTATCAACTGTAGGTGTTGATAACATTTATACTGACTACAGTGAGTATAACCATATCGTTGGTAACGAAGTTTATCAGAGCGGCCTGTTTAACGTGACCCTGAATACCGGATCACAGTGGGACACTACTAAAACTTCTCTGATTGATACGCTGAGTATCAATAGTGGTTCTGTTGTCAATGTTGCTGATTCTACTCTGGTTTCTGACACTATCGGCCTGACTGGTGGTTCTGCTCTGAACATCAATGAAGATGGTCATGTTGCAACTGATACCCTGTCTATCGATAACAGTACCGTTACGATTGCTGATGATGTTTCTGCTGGCTGGAGCGTAAATGATGCTGCCCTGTACGCAAACACTATCAACGTAACCAATAATGGTGTACTGGATGTTGGTAATAGCGCTTCTAATGCGCTGCAGGTTGATACTCTGAACCTGACCAGCTACACCGATGCTAACGGTTATGTGAACGCAGGTGTTTTCAACATCGAAAGTAACCGTTTCGTACTGGATGCTGACCTGACTAACGATCGTACTAACGACACGACTAAGTCTAACTACGGTTATGGCGTGATTGCGATGAACTCTGATGGTCATTTGACCATTAACGGTAACGGCGATACTTACGATACCGACCAGACGGAAGCAGGTCAGGATGAAGTTGATAACGTTGGTGACAATGTTGCAGCTGCAACCGGTAACTATAAAGTACGTATCGACAATGCTACAGGCACGGGTTCTGTTGCGGATTATAAAGGTAATGAGCTGATCTATGTTAACGATAAGAACAGCACCGCTACCTTCTCTGCAGCAAACAAAGCTGACCTGGGTGCTTACACCTATCAGGCTAAGCAGGAAGGCAACACTGTCGTGCTGGAACAGATGGAACTGACCGACTACGCTAACATGGCGCTGAGCATTCCTTCTGCGAACACCAATATCTGGAACCTGGAACAAGACACCGTTGGTACTCGTCTGACCAACGCTCGTCATGGCCTGGCGGATAACGGCGGCGCATGGGTAAGCTACTTCGGCGGTAACTTCAACGGCGACAACGGTACCATTAACTACGATCAGGATGTTAATGGCATCATGGTCGGTGTTGATACCAAAGTTGACGGTAACAACGCTAAGTGGATCGTTGGTGCGGCAGCAGGCTTCGCGAAAGGTGATATGAGCGATCGTACCGGTCAGGTGGATCAGGACAGCCAGTCTGCCTACATCTACTCTTCCGCTCGCTTCGCAAACAACATCTTTGTTGACGGTAACTTGAGCTACTCTCACTTCAACAACGATTTGTCTGCTAACATGAGCGACGGTACTTACGTTGACGGCAACACCTCTTCTGACGCCTGGGGCTTCGGTCTGAAACTGGGCTACGACTGGAAACTGGGTGATGCAGGCTACCTGACTCCGTACGGCAGCGTGTCTGGTCTGTTCCAGTCCGGCGACGACTACCAGCTGAGCAACGACATGAAAGTTGACGGTCAGTCTTACGACAGCATGCGTTATGAACTCGGTGTAGATGCAGGTTATACCTTCACTTACAGCGAAGATCAGGCGTTGACCCCGTACTTCAAACTGGCTTACGTTTACGACGACTCCAACAACGATGCTGACGTAAACGGCGACTCTATCGACAACGGCGTAGAAGGTTCTGCGGTACGTGTTGGTCTGGGTACTCAGTTCAGCTTCACGAAGAACTTCAGCGCCTACACCGATGCTAACTACCTCGGCGGCGGTGATGTTGATCAAGACTGGTCTGCAAACGTTGGTGTTAAATATACCTGGTAATCATTTTCTCTCAGGAGAAATAAAGGTAATTTAAACTGAAAAATGCCCGTCAAGGACTTGACGGGCATTATTGCAAGGAATGCATATGTTATCTTTAAGCAAGCCACTACAGGAATTCTACAGACTCGATAAATGCCTTTCTAAGCATGGTACGCGTTTCGAGTTTGTTAATGATAAAGAGATTATCTGTTCACCTGATGAAAGTAATACCCATACCTTTGTTATTTTAGAGGGGGTTGTTTCGTTAGTTCGCGGTGATAAAGTTCTTATTGGTATTGTGCAGGCCCCCTTTATTTTCGGTTTAGCCGATGGTGTGGCGAAAAAAGAGGCACAATATAAATTAATTGCGGAGAGCGGTTGCATCGGTTATCGCCTCTCATCATCACAAACTCTCGCCATCATTGAGCAGAACCAACTGTGGCGTGAAGCCTTCTGTTGGATAGTATGGAAAAGTCAGGTACTGGAACTTCGTGACAAGCAGCTCATTGGTAATAATTCTTACGACCAAATTCGTGCGACGTTAATGACAATGATTGAGTGGGATGAAGAACTTCGCTCACGTATTGGTGTTATGAATTATATTCATCAACGAACGCGCGTATCGCGATCGGTGGTGGCGGAAGTTCTCGCGGCCCTGCGTAAGGGTAATTACATTGAAATGAATAAAGGCAAACTGATCAGTATTAACCGTTTGCCCTCCGAATATTAACAAAAATGTTGCGCCTCGTCTGATATAGCGCGAGGCGCGACGACTCAGGATGCAGGAATAGCAATCGGTTTATTGCCGCTTAGCTCAGTAACCAAATCGTTAATCCCGTCGCTCATATTGGTAAAACGAGTGAGGGGGGAACGGGTTACGACCACAAAAGCGCCAATATTATATTGTGGGATCATCGCCATATAGGTAATAAAACCGCCGCCGCCGCCTGTTTTCTGGATAATGCCAGGACGTCCGTCTTTTGGCGCCATATAGACCCAACCCAGACCGAGCGCGTCGGCTTTACCCGGTACGTCCATCCCAATGATTTTCTTTAACTGTGTGCGCTGATAAATCAACGTTTGCATACGATCGGCCTGTTGGCTACGGTGATAGAAATCTGACGACAGATACTGTTGCATCCAGCGCATCATATCTCCTGGCGTAGAATAGACCCCGCCGCTGCCAATGGCAGCCAGCGTATTATTACAGGGGCTTGCGCCTTTTTCTGCCACCATCAGACGCTTACACTGATCGGGAGAAGGGGTAAACGTGGTGTCTTTCATTCCCAGCGGGCGGGTAATCTTTTCTTCAAACAGTTGCGTATAAGGTTTGCCGGAGGCGGTCGCCAGCGCGTCGGCTAACAGGTCGAACGCCAGATTGGAATAGGCCGCCTGCGAGCCTGGCGCGACTTTTAACGTTGCTGTGGAGAGCCAGTTCCAGCGTTGTTCGCGGGTTGGCCAGACAAATACCGGACGATGCGCCGCGCCGCCGGGCTGTTCTCGCGGAAGCGCGCTGGTGTGGGTCGCTAAGTTGACCAACGTAATCGGCGTGCCTTGATACGTCGGGACATGTGCGCCGGGAGGCGCATATTTGCTGAGAGGATCGTTTAATTTTACCGTTCCCTGATCGAGCAATTTTACCAACATTTCACTGGTCATTAGCTTGGTGAGAGAAGCGATACGAATGACCGAATCAAGCTGTGGACGAACATTATTGCCAGGTCTGGTGTCACCGAAACTACGAAACACGCGTTGATTGCCGTCGATCACCACCAGCGCCATGCCCGTGGCGCCGCTACCATAAAAGATATGCTCGGCATAACGATCAACGATATCAGAGGCAAAAACCGGATCGGCAATCGGCTGAGCCGCCTGGACAGAAGTAAGTGATGCCGCAAACAGCATGGCAGTAAAAAGCAGACTACGTTTCAACGGTGATGTCCATAAGTGAAATAACGGTGGTTATGCGTATTTATACTACCCGGCGGCACATTGCAAAACGTTAAAGAGAAAAAAGTGGGTGAAAAAACGTAACGGCGGGTTTTCGTGATGAAGAATGTTTACTTTTGTGATAGAGCGCTTGTGATAACCTGATAGCGTCAGCGTGCCTGCTGTGTATGAAACTCGTCGAAACAATTCTGTTGAGCAGAAATGCGAACTAAGCGTCACAACGTAGGTCACAATGCCTGGTTTAGCCCTTTCATTTGCGTGGGCATGGCGTGCTATTGCCGCCGTCACAGCAGCCGTAATAAAGAGAAGAAGTTAGCAGGAGAGCATGATGTTTAAATCTTTTTTCCCAAAGCCAGGGCCGTTTTTCATGTCGGCGTTTGTTTGGGCGCTGATCGCCGTCATTTTCTGGCAGGCGGGAGGAGGAGATTGGGTGGCGCGACTTGTAGGGGCATCCGATGAAGTGCCTATCAGCGCAGCGCGCTTCTGGTCGCTGGACTATCTGATTTTTTATGCTTATTACCTGATTTGCGTGGGATTATTTGCAACGTTCTGGTTCATCTATAGCCCGCACCGCTGGCAGTACTGGTCGATACTTGGCACCTCGCTCATTATTTTTGTCACCTGGTTTTTGGTGGAGGTTGGCGTCGCGGTTAACGCCTGGTACGCGCCGTTCTATGATTTGATTCAAACGGCGCTCAGCTCGCCGCACAAGGTCACTCTTGGTCAATTTTATCATGAAGTGGGGGTGTTTCTCGGTATTGCGCTTATCGCCGTGGTGATCGGCGTGCTGAACAACTTCTTTGTCAGCCACTATGTATTTCGCTGGCGTACCGCAATGAATGAGCACTATATGGCGCACTGGCAGTACCTGCGCCATATCGAAGGGGCTGCCCAGCGTGTGCAGGAAGACACCATGCGTTTTGCCTCTACACTGGAGAACATGGGCGTGAGTTTTATCAATGCCATCATGACGCTTATCGCCTTTCTGCCGGTGTTGGTCACCCTGTCAGCGCATGTGCCGGATTTACCCATCGTAGGACATATCCCTTACGGCCTGGTCATTGCCGCCATAGTCTGGTCATTAATGGGGACGGGCCTGCTGGCGGTCGTCGGGATCAAATTGCCAGGGCTGGAATTTAAAAATCAGCGAGTGGAAGCCGCTTATCGTAAGGAGCTGGTCTACGGTGAAGATGACGCCAGCCGCGCCACGCCGCCAACCGTCCGTGAACTGTTTAGCGCGGTGCGCCATAACTACTTCCGTCTCTACTTTCACTATATGTATTTCAACATCGCGCGCATTCTCTATTTGCAGGTCGATAACGTTTTCGGTTTGTTCCTGCTGTTTCCTTCCATTGTTGCCGGTACGATTACGCTGGGGCTGATGACGCAAATCACCAACGTGTTTGGTCAGGTGCGCGGTTCGTTCCAGTATTTGATTAACTCCTGGACGACTCTGGTGGAGCTGATGTCTATTTATAAACGTTTACGTAGCTTTGAACGCCAGTTGGATGGTCAGCCAGTTCAGGAAGTGACCCACTCTTTTAGCTAACAGAAGGAAACGTTATGTCGGCGGCGTCCCGTCTTTATCCTCTGCCTTTTCTGGCGGTCGCCATATTGGCTGGCTGTAGTAGTCAATCCGGGCAGCCGGTGAGCAAGGGCGAGAAGCCTGTCGACGTGGCAAGCGTAGTTCGTCAGAAAATGCCGGCCACTGTCAAAGACAGAGAGGCCTGGGCGAAAGATATCGCGACAACATTTAAGAGCCAGGGGCTGGCGCCGACGGTAGAAAATATCTGTTCGGTGCTGGCTGTCGCCCAGCAGGAGTCCGGTTATCAGGCGGATCCTGTCGTGCCGGGGCTAAGTAAAATCGCCTGGCAGGAGATTGATCGCCGCGCTGAACGACTACACATTCCGCTGTTTCTGGTGCACACCGCGCTGAAAATTAACTCCCCCAACGGCAAAAGCTATAGCGAACGCCTGGACACGGTAAAAACCGAAAAACAGCTTAGCGCTATTTTTGACGATTTTATCAATATGGTCCCTATGGGGCAGACGCTATTTGGCTCATATAACCCGGTGCATACGGGCGGCCCGATGCAGGTCAGCATTGCCTTTGCCGAACAGCACGCGAAAGGCTATCCGTGGAAGATGACGGGTACGGTACGTCAGGAGGTCTTTACGCGCCGTGGCGGATTGTGGTTTGGAACCTACCATTTGCTGAATTACCCGGCGAACTACAGCGCGCCTGTTTTCCGCTTCGCCGATTTCAACGCGGGATGGTACGCCAGCCGTAACGCTGCGTTCCAGAATGCCGTTAGTAAAGCCAGTGGGGTAAAACTGGCGCTGGATGGCGATCTGATTCGTTATAACAGCAAGGAGCCGGGCAAAACAGAGTTAGCGGTGCGCAAACTGGCAGGGCAGTTGGGAATGAGTGAGCGTGAAATTCGCAGCCAACTGGAGAAAGGCGATAGCCTGGCGTTTGAAAAAACGGCGCTCTACAAGAAAGTCTATAAACTGGCCGAGGCCAAAACGGGTAAGACGCTTGCGCGGGAAATGTTGCCCGGTATTCAACTGGAAAGTCCGAAGATTACGCGTAAGCTGACGACCGCCTGGTTTGCTAAACGAGTTGATGAGCGGCGGGCGCGGTGTATGGGGCGATAAATTTCGCGCTGGGATATTTTCTCCAGCGCGCTAAGGTTTATTGGTGACGGTGACGCCAGCGTAAAAACGCGGCGATAACGGCGAAAATGAGGCAGCCCGTGAGGAAGGGCACCAGGCCAAAAATCGTCCCGACGCCCAGCCCAATCTCTACCCGCGGTCGACCTGTATCCTGTACCTGCATCAGATGCTCATAGATGCCCGGCGCATGAACCAGCAGGTTTAAGAGTTGCGCTCCGGCCCAGAAGCAAAACAGTACAAATATGGCGTAAGCAATATTTCCGGGCGTAGAGGAGGTTTCTCGATGCTTCCCGCTGAACAGCGATTTTGAGAGAGTGAAATCAGCCATAAAGACCTCCAGGATGATCGGCTACGATCTGGCGTTATGCCATCGGCTTACTGTGAAGTCTGACAGGTCATTGTGTTTGTCAATATCAGAATCATGGTAATTTCACATACGGAATGTATCCATCGCGTAAATTTTTGTTAGTTGTCACAAAACGATCACTTTTATCAAAATCAATTAACATTTAAGAAATTCCGTATCCCCCACAGACTCGCTCGCAAGAAGTATGCAAAAATACGTTTTTGTTGCTGTTAATACGTCGGAGTCGTTATGCGTTTGCCTGTAAAAATTCGTCGTGACTGGCACTACTATGCCTTCTCTATTGGCCTTATCTTTATTTTGAATGGTGTCGTAGGATTGCTGGGTTTTGAGGCGAAAGGATGGCAAACCTATGGCGTTGGGCTGGTAACGTGGATTATCAGCTTCTGGCTGGCGGGGTTCATCATGCGCCGGCGCGAAGATGATGAGGTAAAAGACGCCCGATAAACGTTGCGCTATCGGGCGTGCGCTATTACATCGTGGTTTTTAAGGCGTTATTCGCCGTATGGCGTTCCAGCGCCAGCTCAATCAGACGGCTGATCAAATCGGTATAGCCCAATCCGCTCGCCTGCCAGAGTTTTGGATACATACTGATATTGGTAAAACCTGGCAGCGTATTGATCTCGTTAATCACGACCTCATTGTCTGCCGTTAAGAAGACATCGACACGCGCCATACCCGCGCACCCCAGCGTCTGATAAGCCTGGATCGCGATCGCGCGGATCTTGTCATTCACCTCGGAAGGGATCTGCGCAGGCACGACAACTTGTGCGCCGTTATCATCAATATACTTAGTATCGTAGGCGTAAAATTCGCTATTCAGTACGATTTCGCCGCAGGTACTGGCCTGTGGGTTATCGTTACCTAATACGGCGCATTCGATCTCGCGCCCTTTGATCCCTTGCTCCACCACCACTTTATGATCGAATTCGAAAGCCAGCGCGACCGCCTGCTGATATTGCGCTTCGTTAGCGACTTTACTAACGCCGACCGAAGAGCCCTGATTGGCGGGCTTAACGAACAGCGGCAGTCCCAGACGGGATTCAACCTCGTCAAAACTAAACGCGTGACGATTCGTTCGGGTGAGTGTAATAAACGGAGCGATATTCAGTCCTGCATCGCGTAGCAGTCGTTTGGCGACGTCTTTATCCATGCAGGCTGCGGAGCTCAGCACGTCTGAACCGACAAACGGTAAGTTTGCGACGCGCAGCATCCCCTGCAATGAGCCGTCTTCGCCCAGCGTACCGTGGACGATAGGAAAAATAACATCTACCGTCGGTAGCGGCTGCCCGTTCTGGGCGTTAATCAACTGGTGTTGGTGTTTGCCAGGCACCTGGGCCAGACTGATTGCCGAAGGACGTAGCGCGATATGTGCCGGATCGTCTGCATTCTGCAAATAATTTTCCGCATCGTTAACATGCCATTGTCCTGCCTTATCTATCCCTAACAGCACCACGTCGAAGCGGGTTTTATCGATCGCATCAACGATATTTTTCGCTGATTGCAAAGACACTTCATGTTCCGCCGACTTACCGCCAAATACTATTCCTACCCGCAATTTCGCCATCTTAAAAACCCATTCCATCGAATGCAAAGCGTATACATTACCACGACAAAACGCGGGTTTCGCGGGGTTCTGCCATAATGTTTATGGGATGTGAGAACGGAGGCCGCGTGAGAGGTAAGGGTTTTCTGATTATTGTGCTGTTGGGCGGCATTGGCGGACTGGGATATCGTTATCTTCCCTCTTATTATAATCCTTTTGCTCCGCTACAACTTGCCGATCCGCCAGGCTGGATCACTACCTTCAAACTACAGCGCCTGACGCCGTCGCAGTGCCGGGAGCTGTTGACGGCGGCCAATCAACAGGGATTAATTTCATCACAACCTGTTGCGGATAGCGCTGGTGAATGTCCCTTGTCCCATGTTGTGCGCGTCAGAGATTTTGGCCAGGTCAAACTGAGCAGCAGTTTTTTAGCCTCATGCCCGTTGGCGCTGCGCTCCGCGCTGTTTGTCGAACAGCAGGCAAAACCTTTAACAGAAACGTGGATGAAGCGCCGCCTGACCCGCATCGAACATCTGGGCAGCTATGCCTGCCGTAATATTTATCACCGCCCGGATGCGCGTCGCAGTGAACATGCCAGCGCAGAAGCGCTGGATGTCAGCGGGTTTCAGCTATCAGATGGCCGAAAAATCACTGTTCTGCGCGGCTGGGGGCGTCAGGAGACGGGGCCCTGGTTACGCGCTATGTTAAACGCCAGTTGCCATTATTATGGCAATGGGCTCGGGCCTGACTATAACGCTGCTCATGCTAACCATTTTCATCTTGGAATGCGGGGCTACGGCGTGTGTCGTTAAAGCATAAACGTCTGCCTTGCGTGGCTATATAATGTGACATGTTTCACAAAAATGATGAACGGGGAGACAAAATAGCAAAGTGTGACGTATCGCACCTCTGGAACCACCAGGAAAAAGAGAACTTGCTAAGCTAACGCGTATTTTCAGCTACTTACCGTTACGAGTCTTATGGAATCCTGGAAAGTTAATCTAATTTCCGTTTGGTTTGGATGTTTTTTTACCGGGCTGGCAATCAGCCAAATCCTGCCATTCTTACCCCTTTATATTTCCCAGCTTGGCGTCTCTTCCCATGAAGCGTTATCAATGTGGTCCGGGTTAACGTTTAGCATCACGTTTCTTATTTCCGCCATTGTGTCGCCGATGTGGGGCAGTCTCGCCGATCGTAAAGGGCGTAAACTGATGCTATTGCGCGCGTCGCTCGGGATGGCGATAGCTATTCTACTGCAGGCATTTGCGACCCATGTCTGGCAACTTTTCCTGCTGCGCGGAATCATGGGGTTAACGTCAGGCTATATCCCCAATGCCATGGCGCTGGTAGCCTCTCAGGTACCGCGCGAACGTAGCGGCTGGGCGCTCAGTACGCTTTCTACCGCGCAGATCAGCGGCGTTATCGGCGGGCCGTTAATGGGCGGCTTTGTCGCGGATCATATCGGGCTGCGGGCGGTATTCCTGATTACCGCCATGCTGTTGGTGGTGAGCTTTCTGGTCACGCTATTTTTAATTAAAGAAGGCGTGCGTCCGGTCATCAAGAAAAGCGAACGCCTGAGCGGTAAAGCCGTTTTTGCGTCGTTACCTTATCCTGCGCTGGTGATCAGTTTGTTTTTTACCACGATGGTCATTCAACTCTGTAATGGTTCCATCAGTCCAATCCTGGCGCTGTTTATCAAATCAATGATGCCGGACAGTAATAACATCGCCTTTCTTAGCGGGTTAATCGCCTCGGTGCCCGGTATCTCCGCGCTTATCTCCGCGCCTCGCCTGGGAAAACTTGGCGACAGAATCGGCACGGAAAGAATTCTGATGGCCACGCTTATCTGCGCAGTGCTGCTTTTCTTCGCGATGTCCTGGGTCACCACGCCGTTCCAGTTGGGACTGTTGCGTTTCTTGTTGGGCTTTGCCGATGGCGCGATGTTACCCGCCGTACAAACGTTATTGGTGAAATACTCCAGCGACCAAATTACCGGACGTATTTTTGGCTACAACCAGTCATTTATGTACCTGGGCAACGTGGTTGGGCCGTTGATGGGCGCGACGGTATCGGCGATGGCCGGTTTCCGCTGGGTTTTTATCGCTACGGCGGCGATCGTGTTGATCAATATTGGACAACTGACCCTGGCGTTACGTCGTCGGCGTAACGCGCAAAAAGCGAAAGTCCAATAGCGGTGCATCGTAACGGCGCTTCTGCCGTTACGATATGGTTTAAATTAAAAGATATATTCTTTATCCGTGAAGTTTTTCTATAGATGGCATAACCTTAAATTATGATATAGCGTGATTATTGTTTTTTGATGGTTTATTATCGTCTCGTTTTCGGTCTGAGAAACGTTTCGCTGCGGCGACAGTGATAATTATTTGTGTAAAGTTCTTCCTGTATCATAAAAATAGTACTTTCAGCCTCTAGGCAGTGGTTCTTCATAGTGATAACGTCACCCTGGAACTAATAAGGAAATATGGTCATGAAAAATCTCATAGCAGAGTTGTTGCTTAAGCTAGCCCAAAAAGAAGAAGAGTCGAAAGAACTGGTTGCTCAGGTAGAAGCGTTAGAGATTATCGTCACAGCAATGTTACGTAACATGGCGCAAAACGAGCAGGAGATGTTGATACGTCAGGTAGAGGGGGCACTTGAAGGCGTAAAGCCGGATGCCAGCGTTCCTGATCACGATACGGAATTGCTGCGCCAATATGTAAAAAAGTTGCTGAGACACCCCCGGCACTAATCGTATTTTAAAACAACACAGTTGTTATAACGTTACTTTTATGAAATAACATAGCCGCTTCGTTTTTATTTTCTTCTGGTTAATACAGAGCAAAATAAAAACGAAGCGGCTATGGTAATAACAGTGTAACGTTATGCGCTGTTCTTCTGCATCCTGCCAGTGTGACTGTGGATAATCGAATTGCACATTAGCCTACGGTTTGTCAATCAATAAAAAATCTATTGCTAACGGTAAGTAATACTTTTACAACCGGGTGGTATTTTTGCCAGTAACGGCCAGACTTATATAAAGTCCCTGGGATATTTCCCAAAGGGACAACGTGTAATGTGTACACTGACAAAAGGATGGTGCTATGAAAATAACATTACTGGTGACTTTACTTTTTGGCCTGGTCTTTTTAACCGCCGTCGGCGCAACCGAGAAATCGTTAACGCCGCAACAGCAGCGCATGACGACCTGTAATCAGCAGGCGACAGCGCAAGCGTTGAAAGGCGATGCGCGTAAAACCTACCTTAGCGACTGCCTGAAAAACAGTCAGTCAGCCCCTGGCGAGAAAAGCCTGACGCCGCAACAGCAGAAAATGCGTGAATGCAATGTTCAGGCGACGGAACAATCCCTGAAAGGCGATGACCGTAGCAAGTTTATGAGCGCCTGCCTGAAAAAAGCGGCGTAGTGCTATCGGGTGAGCCCTGAAAAACACTCACCCGAAATTTCATACTTCCTCCATGCGCTCTGTTTCTATAATTTGGGAAAATTGTTTCTAAATGTTCCCAAAAATAATGAATGATGAAAATTTTTACCGAAAAGCGGTTGAACAGGCGGTAGCGCCGCCTGACCCTTCTGATGATCGTCAGCGCTCCGGATTGCGCTTCGCCCGGCGCATCAGGCTACCGCGCGCGGTGGGGTTAGGGGGGATGTTTTTACCGGTAGCCGCCGTGTTAGTGTCGCAACCTGTCTTTGGCGGCTGGTGGCTATTGCTGGTCGGCTGGTCTTTTGTCTGGCCGCATCTGGCGTGGCAGTGGGCGGCGAAAGCCCTTGATCCGCTACGCCAGGAAATTTACAACCTGAAAGTGGATGCGATCCTCTCCGGCATGTGGATCGCGTTGATGGGCGTCAATATGTTGCCTGCCGCCGCGCTGTTTATGATGATGAGCATGAATCTGATGGGCGCTGGCGGGCGGCGGCTATTCACTGTCGGAATGGGCCTTTTGCTGGCGTCATGTCTGGTGACGTTGCAGCTTACCGGGCTACCCGTCGCTATGCGAAGCTCATCGCTGGAAGTCACGCTCTCTTTGCCCGTCATTATGTTGTATCCGCTTCTGTTCGCCTGGGTAAGTTATCAAACGGCCATTAAATTAGCGGAACATAAGCGACGCTTGCAGGCGATGAGTTCGCGGGATGGCATGACCGGCGTCTATAACCGACGCCACTGGGAAATTTTATTACGTAATGAATTCGATCACAGCCGACGCCACCATCGGGAGGCGACATTGTTGATTATCGATATCGATCATTTTAAGAGCATTAACGACACCTGGGGACATGATGTTGGGGATGAGGCTATTATCGCCCTGACGCGTCAATTACAGATAACGCTACGCGGGAGTGATATTATCGGGCGCTTTGGCGGCGACGAATTTGCGGTGATTATGTGCGGAACGCCGGCAGACAGCGCGATTACCGCCATGTCGCGAGTGCATGAACGGCTAAATACCTTACGCTTGCCGGGCGCGCCGCAGGTCATGTTACGTATCAGCGTGGGCGTGGCGCCGTTAACGCCACAAATCGGTCATTATCGGGAATGGTTAAAGTCTGCGGATATGGCGCTTTACAAAGCAAAGAATGCCGGACGTAACCGCACCGAAGTGGCGGCATGACGTCCAGCCGGGCTTCAGGATTTACTGAGCGCCTCTGATTTTTCCATACACTTCGTCATCGCTTCTATTACCGCAGCGCGGAAGCCACGTTCTTCCAGAACGCGTACGGCTTCAATCGTCGTTCCGCCAGGCGAGCACACCATATCTTTCAGTTCGCCGGGATGCTTTCCGGTTTCGAGTACCATTTTCGCCGACCCCATGACGGCCTGCGCGGCGAATTTATAAGCCTGAGCGCGAGGCATACCGCCCAGAACGGCAGCGTCCGCCATCGCCTCGATAAACATAAAGACATAGGCCGGCGAAGATCCGCTCACGCCAACCACCGGATGGATCATCGGCTCAGCAATCACTTCCGCCTCGCCAAAGCAGCGGAAAATATTCAGCACATCAGCTGTATCTTCCGGTGTGACCAGCGCGTTGGGCGTGACGGAGGTCATTCCTGCGTTGACCAGCGACGGCGTATTCGGCATAGCGCGAATGATTTTACGGTCGTGTCCCAGCGCGCGCGCAAGCTGATCAAGCGTTACGCCTGCGGCGATAGAGACCACCAGCGAGTCTTTGTTCAGGCTGGAGGAGATTTCACTGAGCACTTTCACCATAATGCCCGGTTTTACCGCGCCGAAAACGATATCCGCGACCTGAGCGACTTCCTGCGCGCTTTGCGCCGCATTAATGCCGTACTGGTCATGCAGGGCGGCAACTTTATCGGGGGAGGGGGTGTAGACCCAGATCTGGCCGGGAAGTACCTGACCGCTGGCAATCAGTCCGCCAAGAATAGCCTTGCCCATATTACCGCAGCCAATAAAACCGATTTTCTTCTCCATCTCGTCACTCCCTATGTTTGTGTGTTATGGGGAATGGTTAGCTTAACGCGGATTGAAAACGGGCAGAAGGAGAAACAGCACTTTGATGAAAGGCAAAAGCGCGAGACAATAAAAGATTGTATACCGTACGGGAGACATTATGACCATCTGGGTGGATGCGGATGCGTGTCCGAATGTCATTAAAGAAATTTTGTACCGCGCCGCCGAGCGGATGCAGTTGCCGCTTATTCTGGTTGCCAATCAGGCCTTGCGCGTGCCGCCTTCGCGTTTTATCCGCACGCTCCGCGTGGCCGCCGGGTTTGACGTGGCGGATAACGAAATCGTCCGTCAATGCGAAGCGGGCGATCTGGTGATTACCGCAGATATTCCGCTGGCGGCTGAAGTGCTGGAAAAAGGTGCTGCGGCTCTTAATCCCCGGGGAGAACGCTATAGCGACGCCACGATTCGCGAACGTCTGACGATGCGTGACTTTATGGACACGCTACGCGCCAGCGGCGTACAAACGGGGGGACCAAACACTCTCTCGCCGCGCGATCGTCAGCATTTTGCCGCCGAGCTGGATAAGTGGTGGCTGGAAAACCAGCGTAAAAAATAAATCGTGTAATGAAAAATTTACAGTTTATTCATTTCTGATTCTTGCTATAGTACTAATATTGTGACTTTAGTACCTTTGTGTAAATCATTATTTACATTTATGCGTTGTACTAGTTAGATGATATGATTATAACATTGCTGATATCAAATCCTGCGTATGCGCAGTTCCTGGGGGAACGCCTGCTATGATGCAACCTCTTTATCTTGTTGGCCCGCGGGGCTGTGGGAAAACCACCATCGGTATGGCGCTGGCGCAGGCAACCGGTTTCCGGTTTGCGGATACCGACCGCTGGCTGCAATCGCACGTGCAGATGAGCGTCGCTGATATCGTTGAAAAAGAAGGCTGGGGAGGGTTCCGCGCCCGGGAAACCGCGGCCCTGGAGGCGGTAAGCGCGCCTTCGACTGTCGTGGCGACAGGAGGCGGTATTATTCTCACGGAGTATAACCGACGTTATATGCACCGTGTTGGCGTAGTGATTTATCTGTGCGCGCCGGTATCCACGCTGGTTAACCGGCTTGAGGCTGAACCTGAAGCGGATCTGCGCCCGACCCTCACCGGCAAGCCGTTGAGCGAAGAGGTTCGGGAAGTGCTTGAGCAGCGTGACGCGTTGTATCGCGAAACGGCGCATTACATTATTGACGCGACGAAAGCGCCGGCCCAGGTCGTTTCTGAAATTATCGCGGCGCTGCCGCCGTCGACGCAACGGTTACAGGGAGATGTCTATACTTAACGCTCACCCAGAATAAAGGAAACGCTATGCCAACCAGACCACCTTATCCGCGGGAGGCTTATATCGTCACCATTGAAAAAGGCACGCCGGGCCAGACGGTGACGTGGTATCAGCTACGGGCTGACCATCCGAAACCTGATTCGCTCATCAGCGAGCATCCGACCGCAGAAGAAGCGATGGATGCGAAAAAACGTTACGAAGATCCGGATAAATCATAGACGCATGAACCACTCGGAAGGGATTCTGAGTACCCCTAAATTGTATCTCCATCACATTCTTGAAACATTTATACTGGCAACTAAAACCGTAAATTAAGCGATAACAATACAATATTGGAGTTATTTGGAATCTTTACACAATACGTTGCTCATCTGCTGCTACGCTTTCTGAGATTTGTAGGGCAGGTAGCGCGGTGAGCGTGTGAATATTTGCCCGGGAATTACGACGAAGTAATAAGGTGGAATAAAAATGAGTGCGTCGTTGGCAATCCTCACAATCGGCGTTGTGCCAATGAGCGAAGTGTTACCGCTTCTGACGGAATACATCGACGAACAACACATCACCCATCATAGCCTGCTGGGAAAAATGAGCCGGGAAGACGTTATGGCGGATTACGCTGTAGAGCCTGGCGACGATCCGCTTTTGACGTTGCTGAATGATAACCAGATAGCCCATGTTTCCCGCCAGAAGGTGGAGCGAGATTTACAGAGCGTTGTCGAGGTGCTGGATAACCAGGGTTATGATGTCATTATACTGATGAGCACCGCGGCGATTAAAAGTATGGCAGCCCGTAATTCTATTTTGCTTGAACCGCTGCGTATTATTCCACCGCTTGTCGCCTCTATTGTGGATGGGCATCAGGTGGGCGTGATTGTGCCTGTTGCAGAACTTCTGGCGGCCCAGGAGAAAAAATGGCAGGTATTGCAAATGCCGCCGGTGTATTCGCTGGCGAATCCGGTTCACGGTTCTGAGCAACAGTTAATTGATGCCGGGCAGGCGCTACTGGATCAAGGCGCGGACGTCATTATGCTGGATTGTCTGGGTTTTCATCAGCGTCATCGGGATATTTTACAGCAGGCGCTGGATGTGCCGGTTTTACTCTCTAACGTTTTGATTGCGCGGTTAGCTTCAGAACTGCTTGTCTAATTTTACGTGACAGGCCGAACGTCAGGACTCTATATTGGGTGTTAATTTAATAATGAGACGGGGCCTGATTATGCTACAAAGCAATGAATACTTTTCCGGGAAAGTGAAGTCTATTGGATTTACCAGCAGTAGCACCGGCCGGGCCAGCGTTGGTGTGATGGCGGAAGGGGAGTATACATTTGGCACCGCCGAACCCGAAGAGATGACGGTTGTGAGCGGCGCGTTGAAGGTACTGTTGCCGGGAACTGTCGAATGGAAAGTGTATACAGCCGGTGAGGTGTTTAACGTGCCTGGCCACAGCGAGTTTCATCTCCAGGTTGCTGAGCCCACCTCGTATCTGTGCCGCTATTTGTAACGGTGAGTCCCCTCTCCGGCGGAGAGGGGCCATCTGGTTAGCGCTGCGCTTCGCCGCCTAATCCTTCCACCAGGCTTTGAATCAGCGCCGCCAGCTCGCCGGTCATCAGGATAAAGTCCGCGTCAAAACGTTGGGCAAAATCTTCCCGGTCGATATCTTCGTTCTGGTCGCGCAGCTCATCGCAGAATTTCAGACGCTTAATGGAGCCGTCATCGCACATGACGAATTGAATGCGCTGCTGCCAGTCGAGCGCCAGCTTCGTGACCACTTTACCCGCTTCAATATGAACGGCGATCTCGTCGCTGACCAGATCCTGCTTTTTCGCGCGGATCACGCCGCCATCTTCCAGCATCGCTTTCAATTCGGCTTCGTCCAGCAACTGGAAACCCTGAGCGACCGTACCGGAGCGCACCCACTCGGTGAGCGTCAGCTCAATCGGATTTTCCAGCGCCAGCGGGACGACCGGCAGCGAGCCAAGACTTTTACGCAGTAGCGCTAAAGTATCTTCCGCTTTTTTCGCGCTGGCGCAGTCAACCATAATCAGGCCGTTAACGGTATCAATCCACATCATTGTCTGACTGAAGCGGCTAAACGCGCGCGGCAGCAACGAATGCAACACTTCATCCTTCAGGGAATCTTTTTCCGTCTTCTTCAGCTTGCGTCCCTGATCGGCTTCCAGTTTCTGGATTTTCGCCTCCAGTGCCTGTTTAATCACTGGCGATGGCAGGATTTTCTCTTCTTTGCGCGCGCAAATAATAATTTGGCCATTGGCGGTGTGCGTTAACGCATCGCTGTGAGAGCCCATCGGCGGAACCCAGCCCATTTTGGCCATATCCTGGCTACCGCATGGGGTAAACGTCATTGAGGCGAGCTGTTTCTCCATCTCTTCGGCGCGTAATGTGATATCGCGGCTAAGACGGTAAACCATTAAATTTTTGAACCACAGCATGATAATTTCCACGGCCTTGTCGTTAAATCCAGGCGGTATAGTAACGAATTGTCGGCAGGCTTGCATTGCCAATCAGAACGGTGAATTCTACCCTGTTGATATTCCCAAAAAATGAGGAGCGGTATGTGCGTATTGGTATCGATTTAGGCGGCACAAAAACGGAAGTCATTGCGCTTGATGATGCAGGAGAGCAGCGGTTTCGCCATCGTCTGCCTACGCCGCGGGAGGATTATCAGCAAACGATAGAAACCATCGCTACGCTGGTCGACATGGCGGAACAGGCGACCGGCCAGACCGGTAGCGTTGGCATTGGCATTCCCGGTTCTCTCTCGCCTTACACCGGCGTGGTAAAAAACGCTAACTCTACGTGGCTTAACGGCCAGCCGTTCGATAGCGATGTGAGCCGTCGTCTGAAGCGTGAAGTGCGGTTAGCCAACGATGCCAATTGCCTGGCGGTATCGGAAGCGGTAGATGGCGCGGCGGCGGGGGCGCAAACGGTATTTGCGGTGATTATCGGTACCGGGTGCGGCGCGGGCGTAGCGCTAAATGGCCGGGCGCACATCGGCAGCAACGGTACGGCAGGTGAATGGGGCCACAATCCGTTGCCGTGGATGGATGACGATGAGTTGCGTTACCGCGAAGAAATTCCCTGTTATTGCGGTAAACAAGGCTGTATCGAAACCTTTATTTCCGGTACGGGATTCGCCACGGATTACCAGCGTTTGAGCGGTAAAACGCTAAAAGGCGATGAGATTATTCGTCTGGTCGACGCGCAGGACGCCGTGGCGGAACTGGCGTTAAGCCGTTATGAGCTGCGGCTGGCGAAAGCATTATCTCATGTCGTGAATATTCTGGATCCGGATGTCATTGTGCTGGGCGGCGGTATGAGCAATGTTGAGCGCCTGTACAAGACGGTTCCGTCGCTGATGAAATCGTTTGTTTTTGGCGGCGAGTGCGAGACGCCGGTACGTAAGGCGCGGCATGGCGATTCGAGCGGCGTGCGCGGCGCGGCCTGGCTGTGGCCGCTGGCGTAACGTTTTTAGCCGGATGGCGCGTCATCCGGCAACCGGCGTGACCGATGGCTGCTTGTGTTTTAGACGTCCGTATACCAGCAACGACGACATGGCGGAAAACGAGAGCAGGGCGGCGGGAAGCGCCACGTAGTGGTACGCAAAACCTAGCGTCAGCATCAGCCCGCCGCACCAGGCGCCAATCGCGCTACCGAGATTAAAGGCGATTTGCCCTCCCGCCGCGCCCAGCAGTTCGCCGCCTTTGGCGTTTTGCAGCAGCAGGATTTGCAGCGGCGCAGAGAGCGCAAACAGACCAGCGCAGCAGATAAACGCGAAAGTCAGCGATGCCGTTTTGTATCCGCTGAAGAAAAAGAGCGCCATGAGAGAGAGCACGATAACGAGGTCAGTCACTACCGCGATGCGCAGCGGAGTATATCTGCCGGAGAGTTTGCCGCTTAACAGATTGCCTAACACCATCCCCAGCCCGACCAGCATCATAATAAACGTCATGCTCGTCTCCGAAAAACCGGAGATGTACATCATAAATGGCTTGATATAGCTGAACCAGGCAAAAACGCCCGCATTGCCGAACATCGTGGCGGCGAAAATGAGCCACGGCGCGGGGCTACGCAAGAAGTGGAACTGCTCGCGCAGGCTGCCTTGGGCTTTGTCGCGAATATCCGGCACCCAGAAGAAAATTGCGGTGAGCACGGCGATGTTGAAAACCGCGATCAATAAAAAGGTGTAGCGCCAGCTAAATTCCTGGCTCAGGTAAGTGCCGACCGGAATGCCCACCAGATTCGCCACCGTCATCCCTGAAACCATACCCGCGACGGCGGCGGTGACTTTCCCGGGGCGGATAATCTTTGACAGGACAATGGCGCCGACGCCAAAAAAGGCGCCGTGCGGAAAGCCGGAAACCAGTCTGCCGACGGCGAGCATCAGATATGACGAGGAAAAGGTAAATATGGCATTGCCCATCACGCACAGCGTGACCAGAAACAGCAGTATATGTTTAAGCGAAAAGCGGCTGGAAAAGAGCGCCATAACAGGCGCGCCCAGCACGACGCCGAAGGCGTAAAACGAGATCATATGCCCGGCGGCGGGAATTGTTATCCCGACATCGCGTGCCAGCTCCGTCAGCACGCCCATAATGCCAAACTCGGCCATCCCCAGTCCGAACGTACCCAGCGCCAAAGAAAAAATAACTTTTTTCATACCACCTGCCGAAAATAAAGGCGCATGTTGCGCGCTGTGGCTGTGAATTGTCACAGCCAATCAACGTATAGCTTGCGGATAAGCGCGAGGTAATACCATTCCTTATCCGTCTTTGTGTATTCATTATTATGCTATGTCATGACGGTATGCTGTGCGCAGGATGACACTCGCGTTACTCCACAGCAAACGCTTTGTCCAGTTTGCTATAACCAAGCCCATTGATTTTTTTCACTTTTATCTGCACAGGGATACGTTCTTTCATGGCTTCCACGTGGCTAATCACACCGATGGTCTTCCCGCTGGCATTCAGCGCGTCGAGCGCATCCAGCGCGGCGTCCAGCGTTTCGCTATCAAGCGTGCCGAAGCCTTCGTCGAGGAACAAAGAATCAATGCGCGTTTTATGGCTGACCAAATCTGATAACGCCAGCGCCAGCGCCAGGCTGACCAGGAAACTTTCGCCGCCTGATAACGTTCGCGTATCGCGCACGGCGTCGGCCTGCCAGGTATCGACAACCTCCAGTTCCAGCGCGTCGCTGGCTTTGCGCTGCAATAAATAGCGGCCATGCAGGCGGGTGAGCTGATGATTCGCCAGCCAGACCAGATTATCCAGCGTCAGTCCCTGGGCGAATTTGCGGAACTTATCACCTTCTTTAGAGCCGATCAGCGCATTGAGATAGCCCCAGTCTTCCACTTGCTGAGAGGCTTGTTTCATTTCCGCCATCAGCGCCCGTTGGCGCTGCCGATTATCTGCATCCTGTTTAATTTGCTGGCGGATTTCCCCCTGGCGTGTCGTGTTTTCACGCAGTTGTTGCGCCAACTGCGCCAGCCGCTGCGCGAGCTGCTCCGCCGTACACGTTGGGTTCAGACCGGCGGGCGGCTGTTGCTGATGGTCAGCCAGCGCCTGCGCGGACTGCGCGCTTAACGCCTTCGCTTGTTGTAGCTGACTTTCCAGCGTTTGTTGTTGTTTTTCCAGACGGGTCACGGTCTCTTCATCCAGCAACGCCGCCAGGAACGTTGCCTGGCTGTCAAACGGGCTATTTTTTAACGCCGCATCAAAGTGCGCTATCGCCTCGGCGGCGCGCTGCTGCTCCTGCGTCGTTTGTTCCTGCAGGGTTTGCAACTGGCTTTGTAATGACACGCACTCATCATGCGCCTGCCGCCAGTTATCCAGCGGCACGTCGTCGTCGGAATCCGCGGTATCCGTTTGCGGTAGCGTTTCCAGCAACGGGGCAAGCCTGTCGATCTGCGTTTGCAAATCCGCGAACTCGGTCTGACGCTGTTGCCATATTTTCGCTTCGTCGGCGCGCTCATTCAGCCACGAAGCCTCGTCTTCTGGCGCTGGAAGGGAAAGCGTATACTGCGCCAAATCAGCCGTCAGCGACGCCTGACGCTGCGCAATCTGCGCGGTAAAGCGCGCTACCTGTTCAGTATGCGCCGCGATTTGCGTTTGTAGAGCATGACGCTGGCTGAGCTGATCCAACTGTTGCTCATGCTCTTCCGCGGCGGCCAGCCAGCCCGCGAGGTCTTCTTGCGGCTGGAGCTGAACGCCCAGCGTAGCGCATAGCGTTTGCCATTCCTCAGTAAGCGCTTGCTCCTCCTGCAACAACGACTGCGCCTCGCTTTCATCCCGCTGTAATTGTTGCGTTAAGGCATCTAACTGTCCTCGCAGCGCCGCGCCTTCTTCCGCCAGCGTTTTGACCTCTTTTTCCAGCGCGTCGCGGCGGGTTTGATTCGCGCTCAGTTCCAGCGCCTGATAGGCGGCGATGGCGGGGTGCGTCGTCGAGCCGCAAAGCGGACACGGCTGGCCGGACTGTAAGTGCGCCCGCTGGCTTTCCAGATCTTTGATGCGCGCCTCCTGCTCGCAAATAGTGCGAACGTCCGCAAGCTCCTGCGCTTTAGTCTTATAACTCAGGCGCTTATCCGCCAGACGTTGGGTGTATTGCGCCTGTTCCTGATGATGACGCGCGATAGCTGCCTGTAGCTGCGCCTGACGCTTTTGTTTCGGGTGAATTTGCCCCTGAAGCGCGGCGAGACGATGGCGTAGCGGACGCTGCCGGGTATGCAATGCCCTGGCTTCCGCCAGCGCCTGTGGCGTGAGGTCGAGCGTGAGCGGCGGTAGCGCATCACGCTGACGCGTATCGCTCAGCAACTGCTGTTGCCATTGGCTCAGTTGCGCCCGATCGTGGGATTGTTGTGTTAATAATGCTCGCCACCCCGCCAGTTCGCTGCGCCAGACGCGGATGCCGTCGTGTTCCGCCAGCCATGTCTTCAACCGCTGCCCTGTGGCGTTCAGTTGCGTGAATTGTCGATGCGCGCAGGCGCGGATACGCTGGCGCAGGCGATACGCGCTTTGTAAGCGAGCATTCACTTCATCACTGTGCTGGCGAACACGCTCAACGGCGCGGGTTTGTTCCTGAATGCGCTCCCAATGCGGGCGCAACTGGCGAGCAGGTTGCGCCAGCGTCAGCGCCGCGAGCTGCGGCTGCGCTTTTTCTCGCGCCTCTTGCGCCGCGTACAGCGCCTGCTGCCGGGCGTGTAATTCAGTGTGGAGCTCGTTTTTTCGGGTCAGCCAGTGAAGGTGCTGCTGCTGTCCCTGCTGGTCGGCCAGCAGGCGTTTCTCTTCGTCAGTAAGCGCCTGCAAACTGGCTTCCAGTTGCTGTAACTGTTCGTCCGCCAATAGGGCGACGCCGCTGGCCTGCGCTTGTAACTTTTCCAGTTCGAGACGGGCTGATTTATGTTTTTCAAATACCTGTGCGGAGATCTGCCCGTAAATCTCAGTGCCGGTGAGCTCCTCCAGAAGCTCTGCGCGCTCTTTCGCTTTGGCGTTAAGAAAGGCGGCGAACTGCCCCTGTGATAACAACATCGAACGGGTGAAGCGCCCGTAGTCCAGCCCGGTCAACGTGGCGATCATCTCCAGTTTATCCTTTACCTTATCGGCAAAGATCTTTCCGTCTGAACACCGCGCCAGCTCCACGCGTGGGGCCTGGAGATTGCCGTCAGGCTGATTTCGGGCTCGGTTCTGGCTCCAGAACGCGCGCCAGGCTTCGCCTTTTACCTCAAACTCTACTTCGGCCAGACATTCCGCCGTATCGCGCGTCATCAAATCGTTTTGCGACTGCGATACCGTATTCAGGCGCGGCGTTTCGTGGTACAGCGCCAGGCAGATGGCGTCAAGCAAGGTGGTTTTTCCCGCGCCGGTCGGGCCGGTAATGGCGAATAACCCGTTACTGGCAAACGGTTCGGCGGTAAAGTCGACCTTCCATTCTCCTTTCAGCGAGTTCAGGTTTTTCAGACGCAAACTGAGAATTTTCATGCCTCATGCTCCTCATTCAACGCGTAGAGCGTGCTGGAAAAGAGCTGATTCAGGCGCTCGCGCTGCGGGGTATCTAACGCTTCCAGCGCCAGACGCCGCGCAAAAACCTCTTCCACGCTAAGCTCGCTTAATGTTTCCCGCCGCTCGTTCGCCAGCGAGCGCTCGCGCTGTTCGCGGCTACGGCGCACCAGTAATACCTCTACGGGGAGTGACTCCGTTAATGTCTGTATTCTGCGTTGGATATCGTGCAGATAGTCATCGGTTGTGATTTCAATATCCAGCCAGACGGGGGGCGATTGCTCAACGCCGCGCCACTGCTCAAGCTGTTCGGTAATTGATGCCAGGTCGCCTTTTAAAACCGCCAACGGTTGAGTCACGGGGACAGCCAGACTTTCGGTACTTTGCCATTTTCCCTGCTCGAAGGTCACCAGATGCACGCATTTGCTTTTGCCGCACTCATCAAAGCTGAGGGCGATGGGCGAGCCGCAATAGCGGATATGCTCTGTGCCGCCGACACATTGCGCGCGGTGAATGTGTCCCAATGCGATATAATCCGCTGGGGGGAAATGCTGCGCCGGAAAGGCATCCAGCGTACCGATATAAATGTCGCGAACCGCATCGCTTTTGCTGGCGCCGACGGTGGTTAAATGCCCCGTCGCGATAACCGGCAGCTTTCGTTCGCCGCGTAGCTGGCATGCTTCCTGATACTGCTGTTGATAATAATCGGCAATTGCATGAAGAAGTTGCTGCTGTTTCTCGCTGCCGGATAATCCCGCCTGACTGGTAATAATGTCGCGCGGGCGCAAAAAGGGAATGGGGCACAGTACGGCGCCCGGAGAACCGTCGCGACGATGAAGTAGCCGCGGCGCATAGCCCGCGCTGGCGATCACGGTTGTATTGAGAAACGCCAGAATGTCGCGCGACTCGTTTAGCGTGGCGACGGAATCATGATTACCGGCTAGCACCACCAGATGACAGCCCGTTTGCTGTAAATTAACGACGAAACGGTTATAAAGTTCTCGGGCATAGCTTGGCGGCGAACCGGTATCAAAAATATCGCCAGCGACAATAATGGCATCCACCTGATGGGCCTGCGCGGTCTCCAGCAGCCAGTCCAGAAAAGCCTGATGCTCCGCGGCGCGGCTTTTACTGTAGAAGTTTTGTCCCAGATGCCAGTCAGAGGTGTGGAGGATGCGCATAATTGTTCCATGCAAAAAAAGCGTGAACGGGATTATACACGTCATCCCCTCCATTTTTGGGCGCAATTTACCGCCGGTACACGGTAATGCACGGTTTCACCGGTGTCATAAATCATCAACATGCTATCAATGCCGCCTTTTTTTTTCATAAATCTGTCATAAATCTGACGCATAATGGCGCGGCATTGATAACTAACGACTAACAGGGCAAATTATGGCGAGACGTATTCTGGTCGTAGAAGATGAGGCGCCGATCCGTGAAATGGTGTGCTTCGTGCTCGAACAAAATGGCTTTCAGCCCGTAGAAGCCGAAGATTATGACAGTGCGGTGAATAAACTTAATGAACCCTGGCCGGATCTCATCCTTCTTGACTGGATGTTGCCCGGCGGGTCAGGGTTACAGTTTATTAAACATCTCAAACGTGAAGCCCTGACCCGGGATATTCCGGTGGTTATGCTGACCGCGAGAGGTGAGGAAGAAGATCGCGTGCGCGGGCTGGAAACCGGCGCTGACGATTACATTACCAAGCCGTTTTCCCCCAAGGAGTTGGTGGCGCGCATTAAAGCTGTTATGCGGCGCATCTCGCCGATGGCGGTCGAAGAGGTGATCGAGATGCAGGGACTGAGCCTTGATCCTGGCTCTCACCGCGTGATGACCGGCGACAGCCCGCTGGATATGGGGCCGACCGAATTTAAATTACTCCATTTCTTTATGACGCACCCGGAACGGGTTTACAGCCGCGAACAGCTACTCAATCATGTCTGGGGCACCAATGTGTACGTTGAAGACCGGACGGTCGACGTGCATATTCGCCGTTTGCGTAAGGCGCTGGAGCACAGCGGCCATGACCGGATGGTGCAAACGGTACGCGGGACAGGGTATCGTTTTTCGACCCGCTTTTAATGCCTTTTCCGCCAGTAGAACACAGGTTTCTGGCGGAGAAGGCTTTCCATTCTTGAGGGAGTATGACGCGTGCTGGAACGGCTGTCATGGAAAAGGCTGGTGCTGGAGCTGGTGCTCTGTTGCATCCCCGCGCTTATCCTTAGCGCTTTTTTTGGTTATCTGCCGTGGTTTTTACTGGCGGCGGTGACGGGACTGCTTGTCTGGCATTTCTGGAATTTATTACGCCTCTCCTGGTGGCTTTGGGTCGACAGAAGTATGACGCCGCCGCCGGGACGGGGAAGTTGGGAACCGCTGTTATACGGTTTACACCAGATGCAGTTGCGAAATAAGAAGCGTCGCCGCGAGCTGGGGAACCTGATTAAACGTTTTCGCAGCGGCGCGGAGTCGCTGCCTGATGCCGTGGTACTGACCACAGAAGAGGGCGGTATTTTTTGGTGTAACGGTTTGGCGCAACAGATACTGGGGCTACGCTGGCCGGATGACAACGGGCAGAATATTCTCAATCTACTGCGTTATCCGGAGTTTACCCAGTATTTAAAAACGCGTGATTTCACCCGTCCGCTTCATTTGGTGCTCAATACCGGGCGGCATCTGGAGATCCGCGTTATGCCTTATACCGATAAACAACTCCTGATGGTGGCGCGCGATGTGACGCAAATGCATCAGCTTGAAGGCGCCAGACGTAACTTTTTCGCCAACGTTAGCCATGAGTTGCGTACGCCCCTGACGGTATTGCAAGGCTATCTGGAAATGATGCAGGAACAGGCGCTGGAGGGGGCGACGCGAGAGAAAGCGCTGCATACGATGCGCGAGCAAACGTATCGTATGGAAGGGCTGGTAAAACAACTGCTTACGCTGTCTAAAATTGAGGCGGCCCCGGCGCTGTTATTAAATGAAAAAGTGGATGTACCAATGATGCTGCGGGTCGTGGAGCGTGAAGCGCAGACGCTCAGCCAGCAGAAACATACCTTTACGTTTGAGGTCGACGATAGTCTTAGCGTACTGGGCAATGAAGAGCAGCTACGTAGCGCGATCTCAAACCTGGTGTATAACGCGGTAAACCATACGCCGGCGGGAACGCATATTACGGTGAGCTGGCGACGTGCCGCGCATGGCGCTGAATTTTGCATTCAAGATAACGGTCCGGGAATTGCTGCCGAGCATATTCCTCGTCTGACCGAACGCTTCTACCGCGTCGATAAAGCGCGTTCGCGGCAAACGGGCGGCAGCGGCCTGGGATTGGCGATTGTGAAACATGCGTTGAATCACCATGAAAGCCGCCTTGAAATCGACAGTTCGCCTGGCAAAGGAACGCGATTTAGCTTTGTGCTGCCGGAACGTTTAATTGCCAAAAATAGCGATTAATTGCCTTTCGTAAGTATAACTTTCCATAAGCCAGCGGATGCTGGCTTATTTTCTTTGCAGTTAAGATGGTCTCGTTGAAACATTCAACGTTTGGTGATTTTTTGTTCGCATGATTAGCCATAACTTTTTCATGAGAATGGTGTTTTATTCTGGTTGTAAATTTCATATCGCTATATTCATCTGGTTTTTAGATCCCACCTTGCTTTAAAACGTTATAAGCGTTTAAATTGCGCTTCAGGTGCTGTCATTACGACTGCATTTGCGCGGTAAATCGAAAAACAATTCTTCGCCGCATCGGTCCGGGAGCTTTTCCCGCTGAAATTGATAAAAAACGCCGCTTTATAATCCTCCGGGAAAGGCAAAAATTTTAATGTTTACAACATCACCATCCACAGGCAGTAAGACTTTATGACCCATCAGTTAAAATCGCGCGATATCATCGCCCTGGGCTTTATGACATTTGCGCTGTTCGTTGGCGCAGGCAATATTATCTTTCCTCCTATGGTCGGTTTGCAGGCGGGTGAACACGTCTGGACAGCCGCTATTGGTTTTCTGATTACCGCCGTAGGGCTACCGGTTCTTACTGTTGTGGCGCTGGCGAAAGTCGGCGGCGGCGTAGACAGCCTCAGTACGCCGATTGGTAAAGTGGCGGGACTCCTGCTGGCGACCGTTTGCTATCTGGCCGTCGGGCCGTTATTTGCGACGCCGCGTACCGCGACGGTGTCGTTTGAGGTCGGTATCGCTCCGTTGACCGGCGATTCTGCAATGCCGTTGCTGATTTACAGCGTGGTCTATTTCGCTATCGTTATTCTGGTTTCCCTCTATCCGGGTAAGCTGCTGGATACGGTGGGGAATTTCCTGGCGCCGTTGAAAATTATTGCGCTGGTCATCCTTTCCGTCGCGGCTATCGTTTGGCCTGCCGGTCCAATCAGCAACGCCCTGGACGCTTATCAGAATGCGGCCTTTTCTAACGGATTTGTGAACGGCTATCTGACGATGGATACGCTGGGCGCGATGGTGTTTGGTATCGTTATTGTGAACGCGGCGCGTTCTCGCGGCGTGACCGAAGCGCGCCTGTTGACGCGTTACACGGTCTGGGCCGGCCTGATGGCGGGCGTGGGGCTGACGCTGCTTTACCTTGCCTTGTTCCGCTTAGGTTCTGATAGCGCGACGCTGGTCGATCAGTCAGCGAACGGCGCGGCGATTCTTCATGCCTACGTTCAGCATACCTTTGGCGGCGCGGGAAGCTTCCTGCTGGCGGCGCTGATCTTTATCGCGTGTCTGGTGACGGCGGTGGGGCTGACCTGCGCCTGCGCTGAGTTTTTCGCGCAGTATATTCCGCTGTCTTACCGCACGCTGGTCTTTATTCTCGGCGGCTTCTCTATGGTGGTGTCAAACCTTGGACTGAGCCATCTGATTCAAATCTCCATTCCGGTGCTGACGGCTATCTATCCGCCGTGTATCGCACTGGTTGTATTAAGTTTTACCCGCTCATGGTGGCATAATTCCACCCGCATCATCGCGCCGGCCATGTTTATCAGTCTGCTTTTTGGTATCCTTGACGGCATCAAAGCATCTGCCTTTGGCGATATGCTGCCAGCCTGGAGTCAGCGTTTACCGCTGGCGGAACAGGGACTGGCGTGGTTGATGCCAACGGTGGTGATGGTGATCCTGGCGATTATCTGGGATCGCGCGGCGGGTCGGCAGGTGACCTCCAGCGCTCACTAAAATCGCTGACATATGTGTACACCACGGGGCTTAACGCCCCGTGGTTTTTTATTGTGTTGATAGGTCAGAAATTGATGGAAAGCAATAATAAGCTAAAGCGTGGGCTGAGCACCCGGCACATTCGCTTTATGGCATTAGGTTCGGCAATCGGCACCGGCCTGTTTTACGGCTCGGCGGACGCCATCAAAATGGCGGGGCCGAGCGTGCTGTTGGCCTATATTATTGGCGGGGTCGCGGCATATATCATTATGCGCGCATTGGGGGAAATGTCCGTTCACAACCCTGCCGCCAGCTCATTTTCGCGCTATGCGCAGGAAAACCTCGGCCCGCTTGCGGGCTACATTACCGGCTGGACCTACTGTTTTGAGATCCTGATCGTCGCCATTGCCGACGTGACCGCGTTCGGCATTTACATGGGAGTCTGGTTCCCCGCCGTGCCGCACTGGATTTGGGTACTTAGCGTGGTGCTGATCATTTGCGCCATCAACCTGATGAGCGTCAAGGTGTTCGGCGAGCTGGAGTTTTGGTTCTCCTTCTTCAAAGTCGCCACCATTATTATCATGATTGTCGCGGGTATCGGCATCATTGTGTGGGGAATTGGCAACGGCGGGCAGCCGACCGGCATTCATAACCTGTGGAGTAACGGCGGCTTCTTCAGCAATGGCTGGCTGGGAATGATCATGTCGCTGCAAATGGTGATGTTCGCTTACGGCGGGATTGAGATTATCGGTATCACCGCCGGGGAAGCGAAAGACCCGGAGAAATCCATTCCGCGCGCCATTAACTCAGTACCGATGCGTATCCTGGTATTTTATGTCGGCACGCTGTTCGTCATTATGTCTATCTATCCGTGGAATCAGGTCGGCACAAACGGCAGCCCATTTGTGCTGACGTTCCAGCATATGGGGATTACCTTTGCCGCCAGCATTCTGAACTTTGTGGTATTGACCGCCTCGCTTTCCGCTATCAACTCCGATGTGTTTGGCGTAGGCCGTATGCTGCATGGTATGGCGGAGCAGGGGAGCGCGCCGAAAATTTTTGCCAAAACGTCACGCCGTGGTATTCCGTGGGTCACTGTACTGGTGATGACGATTGCGCTGCTGTTTGCGGTTTACCTGAACTACATCATGCCGGAAAACGTCTTCCTGGTGATTGCTTCGCTGGCGACGTTTGCGACGGTATGGGTATGGATTATGATCCTGCTGTCGCAAATCGCCTTCCGTCGTCGTTTACCGCCGGAAGAGGTAAAAGCGCTGAAATTTAAGGTGCCGGGCGGTGTCGTAACGACGATAGCGGGTCTGATTTTCCTGGTCTTCATTATTGCGCTTATCGGCTACCATCCGGATACCCGCATCTCACTGTATGTGGGCTTCGCCTGGATAGTTCTGCTGTTGATTGGCTGGATATTTAAACGCCGTCGCGACCGTCAATTGGCGCAGGCGTAGTCGTTTTTCTCTGCCTTATCCGGTCTGCAGGCAACGGCAGGCCGGATAAGCGGAGCCGCTTCTCCTCCTGGAGTCTCCTCCCCTAATAAACCCCTGGATGATGAGTTATCCTTTAAATCTCTATGGCAAGGTGGCCCCATTTTCAGTAGAGGGGATACGAGATGTTGAATGCCTGGCACCTACCGGTTGCCCCATTTGTGAAGCAACATAACGATAAATTAACCATTACGCTGTGGCTGAGCGGAGAAAATCCGCCGTCTCGCGTGACGTTGCGCTCAGAATTCGATAATGAAGAAATCTCACTGGCGATGCGCAAACAGCGCCGCCAGCCGCAGCCGGGCGTGACGGCGTGGCGAGCGACGCTCAATATCGCGTTAGGGCAGCCCCGTCGCCGTTACAGCTTTAAATTGCTTTGGCATGACCGCCAGCTTTGGTTTACGCCGCAGGGACTTAGCCGTTTTCCGCCTGCGCGGCTGGAACAATTTGCGGTTGATGCGCCGGATAGCGGCCCGCAGTGGGTCGCCGATCAAATTTTTTATCAGATCTTCCCGGATCGTTTTGCCCGCAGCGCGACGCGTGAAGCCGATCAGGACCGGGTGTATTACCATCATGCCGCAGGTCAGGAGATTGTGCTGCGCGACTGGGACGATCCTTTAACCCCCCAGGCGGGCGGTTCCACCTTTTACGGCGGCTGTCTGAATGGCATTTGTGAGAAGCTGCCGTATCTGAAAAAACTGGGCGTCACAGCGCTATATCTGAATCCGGTATTTACCGCGCCGAGCGTCCATAAGTACGACACGGAAGATTATCGCCATGTCGATCCGCAATTTGGCGGCGATCGGGCGCTGCTACGCCTGCGGCGTGAAACCCAGGCGCAGGGCATGAGGCTGGTGCTGGATGGCGTGTTTAATCATAGCGGCGACTCGCATGCGTGGTTTGACAGGCATAACCGCAGCACTGGCGGCGCGTGCCATCACCCGGACTCGCCGTGGCGCGACTGGTACTCCTTTTCACCACAAGGCGTGGCGCTGGACTGGCTGGGTTATCCGAGCCTGCCGAAACTCGATTATCAATCAGAAACACTGGTCGATGAGATCTATCGCGGTGAGGACAGTATCGTTCGTCACTGGCTAAAGGCACCGTGGAATATGGACGGCTGGCGGCTGGATGTCGTACATATGCTGGGCGAGGCGGGCGGGGCGCGCCACAATTTGCAGCACGTCGCCGGCATTACCCGGGCGGCAAAAGAGGCGCAGCCTGAAGCCTATATTGTGGGGGAACATTTCGGCGATGCGCGGCAGTGGCTACAGGCCGATGCGGAAGATGCCGCCATGAATTATCGCGGCTTCACCTTCCCGCTATGGGGATTTCTCGCCAATACTGATATCGCTTACGAACCACAGCATATTGATGCCCGGACCTGTATCGCGTGGATGGATAACTACCGCGCCGGGCTGTCACATCAGCAACAACTACGCATGTTTAATCAACTCGACAGCCATGATACTGCGCGCTTTAAAACCTTGCTCGGTAAAGACGCGGCGCGCCTGCCGCTGGCGGTGGTCTGGCTGTTTACATGGCCCGGCGTGCCATGTATTTATTACGGCGATGAAGTCGGCGTGGACGGCGCAAATGACCCCATGTGCCGCAAACCGTTCCCGTGGGATGAACGCAAGCAGGACGGCAACTTGCTGGCGCTGTACCAGCGTATGGCGAAACTGCGTCAGCGCAGTCTGGCGCTGCGTCGTGGCGGATGCCAGGCGCTGTATGCCGAAGGTGACGTAGTGGTATTCGTGCGGGTTTATCAGCAGCAGCGGGCGCTGGTGGCGATTAACCGGGGCGAGGCCTGTGAAGTGGCGCTGGAAGCGTTGCCGTTGCTGAACGTGGCCGGATGGCAATGTAAAACGGGAAGCGGTAACATCCGCGAGGGAAGACTTCGTTTACCCGCGATTTCCGCGACGGTATGGATGAATCGTTGAGGCGAGGTGGTTCGTAACACCTCACGCATAAAAAAGGCTCGCATTCGCGAGCCTTTTATCAATGCACTGACTTACAGGCTGGAAATGTTCTCAGCCAGGTATTTAGCCACGCCGTCCGGAGAGGCGTTCATGCCTTCTTTGCCTTTTTCCCACTGCGCCGGGCAGACATCGCCGTGCTCTTCGTGGAACTGCAGCGCGTCGACCATACGCAGCATTTCGTCGATGTTACGACCCAGCGGCAGATCGTTTACGACCTGGTGGCGAACAATACCGTTAGCGTCAATCAGGAAAGAGCCGCGCAGCGCAACGCCTTCGTCCGGATGTTCGATACCGTAAGCTTTCTGAATTTCACGCTTCACGTCAGCAACCATTGCGTATTTCACCGGGCCAATGCCGCCTTTATCGACAGGGGTGTTACGCCATGCGTTGTGGACGAACTCAGAGTCGAAAGAAACGCCGACCACTTCAACGCCGCGCTTCTGGAATTCTTCATAACGTTTATCGAAGGCGATCAGCTCAGACGGGCAAACAAAAGTGAAGTCCATCGGCCAGAAGAACAGAACGGTTGTTTTACCATTGGTGTGCTGTTTGAAGTTGAATTTATCAACAATCTCACCGCTACCCAGTACCGCCGCAGCGGTGAAATCCGGGGCCTGACGAGTAACCAGTACCATAATAATTCTCCTGCAATATTAAGGGTTTTAGAACGCAACGCGGGCAGTATAGGGAGGGCGAAGCGACAAAACAATGCGGTCTTGACAATCAATGAGACAGCTTTTGCCTATCGATCGGGTCATTATAAATCGTAATGATGACCCCTTTATGACAGCGAACCATCTTTCTGCCAACGGCGGATCTGACGCACGCCCTCGCTATCAGGCCGTCACAGCGCTTTGCGGGCGGCCTGTGCCATCATACGCGGATAAAAATGCCAGAAGCGCTCTTCTAACGCGTCGTAGTGCGCGTCCAGATCGTACCAGGAATCACGCAAGGCATCCAGCCGGGGACGGCGATTCGCCATGCCATTCAGCACGTTTTGAATGAAATCCATATCGCGATACCGCTCTAACCATTTTTCTGACCAAAGATAATCATTCAGGTTGACAAAGCGCGGCGGGGAGTCGGGCAGAATCGTCGCGACCTGCGCATGGGCGTAGCCGACAAACGCCTGAAGTGGAAAATCGGGAGAGATTTGCGTCCAGTGGCGCGATAAAAAATGATCCCACATGACGTCCAGCGTAATGGGCGCCACGCGCCGCGTTTCATGGCGGAACCACTCTCGCGCCTCACGAACTTCCGGCAGGTTGTCGGTCATGACGTCAATACGCCGATGCATATAAATACCCTCTACCACGTCAGGAGGATAATGCGTTGCCGGGTTACCGCGGACAAAATCGGCCAGAAGATTACCGGAAAGCGAGCTGTCGGCAAGGTGCGCCAGATGCAGGTGAGCAAGAAAATTCATTATTGATTCTCTGTCCAAAAAGCGGGTAACGGTTGCAGCGGGAACGCCCCGGCACTAGACTACCCGCCTCTTATTTTAGTCTGAGTCAGAGTCATGCGCGTTACCGATTTTTCCTTTGAACTACCCGAATCCCTGATTGCCCACTACCCACAGCCGGAACGCAGTCGCTGCCGTTTGCTGTCATTAGAGGGGCCGACGGGCGCGCTGACGCACGGTACTTTCACCGATCTGCTCGATAAGCTCAACCCTGGCGATTTGCTGGTCTTCAATAATACCCGCGTGATCCCGGCGCGGCTGTTTGGCCGTAAAGCCAGCGGCGGCAAGATAGAAGTGCTGGTCGAACGTATGCTCGATGATAAACGCATCCTGGCGCATATTCGCGCTTCTAAAGCGCCAAAACCGGGCACGGAACTGCTGCTGGGCGACGACGAAAGTATTCACGCGACCATGACCGCGCGTCACGGCGCTCTGTTTGAAGTTGAGTTTAATGACCCGCGTCCGGTGCTGGATATTCTCAACGCCATCGGCCATATGCCGTTGCCGCCGTACATCGACCGTCCGGACGAGGACGCCGACCGCGAACTGTACCAGACGGTCTACAGTGAAAAACCGGGCGCCGTCGCCGCGCCGACCGCCGGGCTGCACTTTGATGAGCCGCTGCTGGCGGCGCTTCGTGAGAAAGGTGTCGAAATGGCGTTTGTTACGCTACACGTAGGCGCGGGCACTTTCCAGCCGGTGCGTGTCGATACCATTGAAGATCACATCATGCACTCCGAATATGCTGAGGTGCCGCAAGAGGTGGTCGACGCGGTGCTGGCGGCGAAAGCGCGCGGTAACCGCGTGATTGCGGTCGGCACCACCTCGGTACGCTCGCTGGAAAGCGCGGCGCAGGCGGCAAAAAGCGATTTGATAGAGCCGTTCTTCGGCGATACGCAAATCTTTATTTATCCAGGTTATCAATACAAAGTGATTGATGCGCTGATCACCAACTTCCATCTGCCGGAATCGACGTTGATTATGCTGGTTTCCGCATTTGCCGGTTATCAACACACCATGAATGCCTATAAGACTGCGGTAGAACAAAAATATCGCTTTTTTAGCTACGGGGACGCGATGTTTATCACGTACAATCCGCAGGCTATTTCTGAGCGTCCGTAAGAAGGCTATCTCACTTGCCATTTTGACGCCGGGCAGTGCTCGCCATCCTCACGTACTGCGTGTACGCTCCGGTGGTTGTGCGCTGGTCGACCCCAAACTGGCTGCGCCGATGACGCCTTCGGGAATTTATTAGCTATGGAATCATTCCGTAGCGAGTCGTTAAACGTCGGACTGTTTTTCTGACGCAGGAGTGATAATGAAATTTGAGTTAGATACCACCGATGGTCGCGCGCGTCGCGGTCGTCTGGTGTTTGATCGTGGCGTAGTGGAAACGCCAGCCTTTATGCCTGTGGGTACTTACGGTACGGTAAAAGGCATGACGCCGGAAGAAGTGGAAGCGACCGGCGCGCAGATTATTCTCGGCAACACTTTCCACCTGTGGCTGCGCCCGGGTCAGGAGATCATGAAGCTGCATGGCGACCTGCACGATTTTATGCAGTGGAAAGGGCCTATTCTCACCGATTCCGGCGGCTTCCAGGTCTTCAGCCTCGGCGATATTCGTAAGATTACCGAGCAAGGCGTGCACTTCCGTAACCCGATCAACGGCGATCCGATTTTCCTCGATCCGGAAAAGTCGATGGAGATCCAGTACGATCTCGGTTCCGATATCGTGATGATCTTTGATGAATGTACCCCGTACCCGGCAGACTGGGACTATGCTAAACGCTCGATGGAGATGTCGTTGCGTTGGGCGAAGCGTAGCCGCGACCGTTTTGATAGCCTTGGCAATAAGAATGCGCTTTTTGGCATCATTCAGGGCAGCGTTTACGAAGATTTACGCGATATCTCGGTGAAAGGTCTGGTAGAGATTGGCTTTGATGGCTACGCTGTCGGCGGTTTGGCTGTCGGTGAGCCGAAAGCAGATATGCACCGCATTCTGGAGCACGTTTGCCCGCAGATCCCGGCTGACAAACCGCGTTACCTGATGGGCGTGGGTAAACCGGAAGATCTGGTGGAAGGGGTGCGTCGCGGTATTGATATGTTTGACTGTGTCATGCCAACGCGAAATGCCCGTAATGGTCATCTGTTTGTGACCGACGGCGTGGTGAAGATTCGTAATGCAAAGCATAAAAGCGACACCAGCCCGCTTGACGCCGAGTGCGATTGCTACACCTGTCGCAATTATTCACGCGCTTACTTGCATCATCTCGACCGTTGCAACGAAATATTAGGTGCGCGTCTCAATACCATTCATAACTTGCGTTACTACCAGCGTTTGATGGCGGGTTTACGCAAGGCTATTGAAGAGGGTAAATTAGAGAGCTTCGTAACCGAGTTTTACCAACGTCAGGGGCGACCCGTTCCACCTTTGAACGTTGATTAATTTTAATAATGAGGGAATTTGAATGAGCTTTTTTATTTCTGATGCGGTAGCGGCAACAGGTGCTCCGGCGCAGGGCAGCCCGATGTCTCTGATTTTAATGCTGGTGGTGTTTGGTCTGATTTTCTATTTCATGATCCTGCGCCCGCAGCAGAAGCGCACCAAAGAGCACAAAAAGCTGATGGACTCCATTGCGAAAGGTGATGAAGTTCTGACGAATGGCGGTCTGGTCGGTCGAGTGACCAAAGTAGCGGAAGCCGGCTACATTGCCATCGCGCTGAATGACACCACGGAAGTGGTTATCAAACGTGACTTCGTAGCTGCCGTTCTGCCGAAAGGCACCATGAAGGCGCTGTAATATTTCGTTTTCCCAAAGGGAACTGCCGTGTTAAACCGTTATCCTTTGTGGAAGTACATCATGCTGGTCGTCGTGATTATCGTCGGCCTGCTTTACGCACTTCCCAACCTGTATGGTGAGGATCCGGCTGTTCAAATCACTGGCGTGCGCGGCGTCGCCGCCAGTGAGCAAACGCTGATCCAGGTCCAGAAAACGTTACAAGAAGAAAAAATTCCCGCTAAGTCTGTGGCACTGGAAGAGGGCGCTATTCTTGCGCGCTTCGACACCACCGATACCCAGCTACGCGCCCGTGAAGCGCTGATGAGCGTGCTGGGGGATAAATATGTCGTGGCGCTTAACCTTGCGCCGGCTACGCCGCGCTGGTTGGCGGCTATTCACGCCGATCCGATGAAGCTCGGTCTTGATCTGCGCGGCGGCGTTCACTTCCTGATGGAAGTGGATATGGATACCGCGTTAGGTAAACTCCAGGAACAAAATATCGATAGCCTGCGCAGCGATCTGCGTGAAAAAGGCATTCCTTATACCACCGTTCGTAAAGAAAATAATTATGGGCTGAGCATCACGTTCCGTGACAGTAAAGCGCGTGATGAGGCGATCGCCTATCTGACGCCGCGTCATCGTGACCTGGTGATTTCCAGCCAGAGCGGCAATCAACTTCGCGCGGTAATGACCGATGCGCGCCTGAGCGAAGCGCGTGAATACGCCGTTCAGCAGAACATTAATATTCTGCGTAACCGTGTTAACCAACTGGGCGTCGCGGAGCCTGTCGTACAACGCCAGGGCGCAGACCGTATTGTGGTTGAGCTGCCGGGTATCCAGGATACCGCTCGCGCGAAAGAAATTCTCGGCGCGACCGCGACGCTGGAATTCCGTCTGGTGAATACCAACGTTGACCAGGCCGCCGCTGCTGCCGGGCGCGTACCGGGTGATTCCGAAGTGAAACAGACCCGCGAAGGTCAGCCGGTGGTATTGTACAAACGCGTGATCCTCACCGGCGACCATATCACCGACTCGACGTCCAGCCAGGATGAATATAACCAACCGCAGGTTAACATCTCGCTGGATAGCGCAGGCGGCAATATCATGTCTAACTTCACTAAGGACAATATCGGCAAACCGATGGCGACCCTGTTTGTGGAGTATAAAGACAGTGGTAAGAAAGACGCTAACGGTCGCGCCGTACTGGTGAAACAGGAAGAGGTGATTAACATTGCCAACATCCAGTCTCGGCTGGGTAACAGCTTCCGTATTACTGGTATCAGCAACCCGAACGAAGCGCGTCAGCTCTCGTTGTTGCTGCGTGCGGGTGCCCTGATTGCGCCGATTCAGATCGTTGAAGAGCGCACCATTGGCCCGACTTTGGGTATGCAAAATATTAAGCAGGGCCTGGAAGCCTGTCTGGCCGGTCTGGTGGTCTCCATCCTGTTCATGATCTTCTTCTATAAGAAGTTTGGTCTGATTGCGACCAGCGCGTTAGTGGCTAACCTGGTGTTGATTGTCGGTATCATGTCGCTGTTGCCGGGGGCAACGCTCAGTATGCCGGGGATTGCGGGTATCGTGTTAACCCTTGCGGTGGCGGTCGACGCCAACGTTCTGATTAACGAACGTATCAAAGAAGAGTTGAGTAATGGCCGCACGGTACAGCAGGCGATAAACGAAGGCTATGCCGGCGCGTTCAGTTCCATCTTCGATGCGAACATCACGACGCTGATTAAAGTCATCATTCTGTATGCTGTCGGTACCGGGGCAATTAAAGGGTTCGCGATTACGACCGGTATCGGTGTGGCGACGTCGATGTTTACCGCGATTATCGGTACGCGTGCTATCGTAAACCTGCTATATGGCGGCAAGCGCGTCACTAAGCTGTCAATCTGAGGAGTGCGATGTGGCACAGGAATACACTGTTGAACAACTAAACCACGGCCGTAAAGTCTATGACTTTATGCGCTGGGACTTCTGGGCATTCGGCATCTCCGGGCTGTTGCTGATCGCGGCCATTGTCATTATGGGCGTACGCGGGTTTAACTGGGGGCTGGATTTCACCGGTGGTACGGTAATTGAAATCACGCTGGAAAAACCGGCTGAAATGGACGTGATGCGCGAAGCGCTGCAAAAAGCGGGCTATGAAGAGCCGCAGTTGCAGAACTTTGGCAGCAGTCACGACATTATGGTGCGTATGCCGCCAACCGAAGGTGAAACCGGCGGTCAGGTACTGGGTAGCAAAGTGGTGACGATCATTAATGAAGCCACCAACCAGAACGCGGCCGTGAAGCGTATTGAATTCGTGGGGCCAAGCGTGGGCGCCGATCTGGCGCAAACCGGCGCTATGGCGCTGCTGGTGGCGTTGATCTCTATCCTCGTTTATGTCGGTTTCCGCTTTGAGTGGCGACTGGCGGCAGGGGTGGTCATCGCGCTGGCGCACGACGTGATCATTACGCTGGGGATACTGTCGCTTTTCCATATCGAGATTGACCTGACCATTGTGGCATCGTTGATGTCGGTGATCGGTTACTCGCTGAACGACAGTATCGTGGTCTCCGACCGTATTCGTGAAAACTTCCGCAAAATCCGTCGCGGGACGCCTTACGAAATCTTTAACGTGTCGCTGACCCAGACGCTACACCGTACGTTGATTACCTCCGGTACGACGTTAGTGGTAATTCTGATGCTGTACCTCTTCGGCGGTCCGGTACTGGAAGGCTTCTCGCTGACGATGCTGATCGGTGTCTCTATTGGTACGGCATCTTCTATCTATGTCGCATCGGCGCTGGCGCTGAAACTCGGTATGAAGCGCGAGCATATGCTGCAGCAGAAAGTCGAAAAAGAAGGGGCGGATCAGCCGTCCATTCTGCCGTAAGCTGGCGTTAACATGACTGAAAAAAGCCGCAACATCGCAGGGTGCTGCGGCTTTTTATTATCCAGAATAAACTCGATTGCATGAGGAACTATCATGGCTATCATCCCAAAAAACTACGCGCGCCTGGAAAGCGGCTATCGTGAAAAAGCGCTGAAGCTGTTTCCGTGGGTGTGCGGACGTTGTTCCCGTGAGTTTGTGTATTCAAATCTGCGTGAGCTGACGGTGCATCATATCGATCATGACCACACCAATAACCCGGAAGACGGCAGCAACTGGGAGCTATTGTGCCTCTACTGCCACGATCATGAGCATTCTAAATATACCGAAGCCGATCAGTACGGTTCGACGGTCATTGCCGGGGAAGATGCGCAAAAAGATGTCGGCGAGGCGACTTATAACCCGTTTGCCGATCTGAAAGCGATGATGAACAAAAAGAAATAAGCAGACTGCTGACAAAGCTGTTGGTGCTGTTGAATGTTAGGTTACGCTTCGCTCCACCCAACGGAATCCGCAATATAAATGAATTATTGGTTTTCGTAGGTCGGATGCAATCTGACATTTTTTCAGCCCCGGAGTTTGTCGCCAGCCCCAAACGTCCTGTAACGCATACATTGTCACTGGAATCCCGATCGCAAGGTTGGGATTTTTTTGTTTTTAAGTCCTGCCGATACTGGCGAGCAGAGTAGAATCAGCGGTAAGCCGGGGCAACCCGGTGAGGCGCAATGTTGCGGGGGCTTGATCCCCGGTGGCCTTGTCGCTGGAAAGAGAAAACCCCCGCACATTGTTCGGTATTCACCGGCAACATTACGGGGGCTAACTTGACTCCAGACAAGTTGAGGATAGCCGCGAACCGTTGCCATTGCAACAAAGGCGGCAATATTGTTAACCCAAAGCTGTAATGTCCCCTTTGACCAATTCTAAAATGTCCCCTGCTGATTTTCCCGGGGGAAAGATATGTTCAAAGAGGCTGTGACGATGAGCCATAAGGAGCTCAACAGACTTCAGATTATTCAGGAGACTGTTTGCAGAAATATCACCCAGGAACAGGCCGCTGCCCGCACGGGGGTCTCTGTCCGGCAGATAAAACGCCTGGTACACCGTTACCGAACTGAAGGCGCTGAGGGCCTGATTTCCCGTCGGCGCGGCAAACGCCCCAATAATGCTTTTTCCGCACAGTTCCGGACCCATGTCATCTCCCTGTTGAAAGAACGATACCGTGATTTTGGGCCCACCCTTGCCGGTGAAAAACTCCATGAAGAGCATGGCTTGTCCCTTTCCACCGAGACATTGCGTAAATGGATGATTGCGGAAAACCTCTGGCGGGAGAAGCGGCGTAAAACGGCCCGTATCCATCAACGACGTCAACGTCGCCCCTGTTATGGTGAGCTGATCCAGATAGATGGTTCACCGCATCACTGGTTTGAAGACCGGGGGCCTCGCTGCACGCTAATCGTGTTTATTGATGATGCCACGAGCGCACTGATGGGGCTGCGCTTTGCCCCTGCTGAAACCACTCAGGCTTATATGGAAACGCTGGGGAAGTATGTCACGCAGCATGGTATACCGCTGGCACTTTATTCAGACAAACACAGTATATTCAGGGTGAATAATCCCGATCGCGAAGGGGAACTGACCCAGTTTACCCGGGCAATAAAAACGCTGGGAATAGAGCCTATCCATGCGAATACGCCTCAGGCAAAGGGCCGGGTGGAACGGGCGAATCAGACACTCCAGGATCGGCTGGTTAAAGAATTACGCCTGCAGAATATCTCCGATATCGCGAGCGCCAATGCGTGGTTGCCAGAATTTATCACCGCCTATAACAAGCGGTTTGCTATCCAGCCTGCCGATACTGAAAATGCGCATCAGGCGCTTCGTCATAGCGCGGAGGAACTTGATTTCATTCTCAGTTATCAGAGCTCCCGTATCCTCTCTAAAAATCTGACATTCCAGTATAAATCCAGCGAATACCAGCTGAAGAACGTGGGCCATGGTTACCGGCTTCGGCATGCCACAGTGACAGTATGCGAAGCATTTGATGGCAGACTCAGCATCCTGAACGACGGAAAATTACTGGAGTGGGAAAAATATATTGATGGGCCGCCCCCACTCCCGCTTGATGATGAAAAGAGCGTGCATGAGCGTGTTGATAATCTTCGGCATAGCCTGAAATCGAAGTATTACGTCAAACCGGCAGCAGACCACCCCTGGCAATCAAGACGAGCAAGAGAAAGAGCAAAATCATCTCAGTCAAAAAGGGACGAATAAACCTGTCAGGGGGACACTTCTGCTTTGTTGCGAAGGGGACATTTCTGCTTTGCGTTGACACAAAGGCGGCAATATGACGCTCACAGAGTTGAGCATTACTATCTGGCACGATCTGGCGGCACCAACGCTGGTCGGGATTGCGACAGGTCTGTTTTTAGGCTGGTGGCATCGCCGGAAGTAATGTGAAGTGGGCGCGACTCGCCGCCGGATGGCCGCATGCGCCCGAAACGGGCCAGAGGGCGACCTCTGGCCTTTTTTGCAGGTTTAGAAGTTGTAACCCACGACCAGGTAGCCGCCCCAGCCGGTAGATTTCGCGCTGAAATCGCCGTCGCCCCAGTTCAGTTTGGCGCCATTCTGCCACTGTCCGCCGTTATGGAAGTAACGCGCAACGACCGAGTAGTGCCAGTGATCGTAGTTCAGCGCCAGGATATGGCTGGAAGCGATGGAGTTGCTGGTACGGTTCGGATCGTCGCCTAAATCAGATCCCCAGTCAAAGTTGGTAAAGCCGATATAGCTCAGTTTACCGCCCCACAGATCTGTGATGGGGACGAAGTATTTCACTTTGAAACGGTAGCCGTCCCATTCGTTTTCATTGGAAGCACCGTAGTTTTGCCACTGATATTTCGCATACACGTTCAGCGACAGGCCCATCGGCAGGCCGGTGTCGATATCGGTCCCCAGACCCATATACCACGTGCTCTGGCGGCTGGCTTTGTTATCGCCCATATCGTAGATGTAGTTGTTGGCGAAATACCACTCTTTAAACGGGCCGAAGCTCAGGTCTGCGCCGGTCAGCTTATCAATCGAGAAACGCGGTTCGATTTCCATGAACAGCGGAGAACCGTCGGACCAGATACCTTTATCGTTGCCGTTACCCCAATCAAAGGTTTTGGGAATATCGATATAGCCGTAGAAATCAAACCAGTCTTTTTTGGCAAATGCTTCATATTCCAGATAGACGTCGTTGTTCAATTTCGGCGAGAAACGGGTATGGTAGCTGCCTACCACGTTTACGCTCTGGTGCCACCAGTCGGACAAATACTGCGGCTGATCATTTTCTGCTGCGTTAGCAGTAAAAGATGAGGTGAGCGCCAGCGCTGCGCTGACTGCGAGTAAAGTTTTTTTCATATGTATGCCACTGTTTGAAATCCCTTGCGGGAGTGAAAAGAACGCAATTTGCGTTTCTAAATATTTCGTGTTTCTGCGGAGCCTATTATAAAAATCATTGCTCACAAAAATATGTCTTGTTTCACATATCTATCATTTACGTAATCGATTGCGTTCACGTTTGCGCACTTTAGGCGCGGCGACAGTACTATCTTTCATGAATATTACCAATCCATGTCATAAATGACGGAAATGTCAGTAGGGCAACAAAAGTCGCGCGGGGATGTTGCGGAACGCACAAAACGCTCCGCCAGAACGTTTATTGATTAACAGGCTGAATATCATGGATGCGAATGAAGCCTAACTGCGCCGGAGTGATCCCCTTCAACGGTAACGAAATATTGACATCACTGGGCGCCAGCAAGCTGGCAGGCGCATTTACCAGAAGGCTCTGTGCATTCACCTCCTGATAGTTCTCCGTAGTGCCCTGAATTTGCCCGTACTCTACGGTAGCGCTGAATGCCGGCAGCGGATCGCGGGACTCGCCCTGAATGCGTAACGTTGCGTGAGCGCCGTCTGCGACAGGCGTAATCTCCAGCAATGTCATACGTAGCGTACCGATCTGACTCTCCAGCCGGGCAGGCGTATTGGCGCCAGGCAACAAATAGACGCCGCGGGTTGACTCCGCATTCAGCTTATTTTGTTGGGTAATTTTTACCGTTTCCTGATTCAGTTGGGTCATCTCTTTATTCAGGGTGCTAATGCTTTGATGCATCTGGCGAACTTCGCTCTGCGGCGCGCAGGCGGTCAGGCTCAAGAGACTTCCCACCAGGAGAATTCTTAGGTAACGTCTTGTCATGTCGATCATTTCCTTCGTGGTCCGATAGCGTAATGGTAGTGCGCTATATGCACAAAGGCACCGATCCTTTATCTCAAAAGCGCTCCGCCTTTGTTGTCGCGCCAGTTCAGGGTAAAATAGTGTTTTCTAAATCATCTGGTCAGGACGCCGTATGCATTGCCCATTTTGTTTCGCCGTAGATACCAAAGTCATTGACTCTCGTCTTGTAGGCGAGGGCTCGTCCGTGCGCCGCCGTCGGCAGTGTCTGGTGTGTAATGAACGCTTTACGACCTTTGAAGTGGCTGAACTGGTCATGCCGCGCGTGATAAAAAGCAACGATGTGCGCGAACCCTTTAATGAGGATAAGCTGCGTAGCGGCATGTTGAGAGCGCTGGAAAAAAGACCCGTCAGCGCAGATGATGTTGAAATGGCATTGAACCATATTAAGTCACAATTACGTGCTACTGGGGAGCGTGAAGTTCCCAGCAAGATGATTGGCAACCTGGTCATGGAGCAGCTGAAAAAACTCGATAAAGTCGCGTATATTCGCTTTGCCTCCGTCTATCGCAGTTTCGAAGATATCAAAGACTTTGGCGAAGAAATCGCTCGCCTACAGGACTAAGCCATGCAGGATGAGTTTTACATGGCGCGAGCGCTCAAACTGGCGCAGCGTGGACGTTTCACCACTCACCCGAACCCTAATGTCGGCTGTGTCATTGTTAACAATGGCGACATCGTCGGCGAAGGTTATCACCATCGCGCCGGAGAGCCGCACGCCGAGGTCCATGCTCTGCGGATGGCGGGCGCAAAAGCCAAAGGCGCAACCGCCTATGTCACGCTTGAACCCTGTAGCCATCATGGGCGAACGCCGCCATGTTGCGATGCGCTGATTGCGGCCGGCGTCGCGCGCGTGGTCGCCGCGATGCAGGACCCAAATCCACAGGTCGCCGGGCGCGGGCTGTATCGCCTGCAACAGGCGGGTATTGCGGTCAGCCACGGGTTAATGATGAGTGAAGCGGAGGCGCTCAATAAAGGCTTCCTCAAGCGGATGCGTACCGGATTCCCTTATCTTCAGCTTAAACTGGGTGCCTCCGTGGATGGACGGACGGCGATGGCCAGCGGCGAAAGCCAGTGGATCACCTCGCCGCAGGCCCGGCGCGACGTTCAGCGCTTGCGTGCGCAAAGTCACGCTATTTTAACCAGTAGCGCGACGGTATTGGCTGACGATCCGGCCTTGACGGTGCGTTGGGCGGAGCTAGACGCTTCTACGCAGGCGTCTTACCCGCAGGAAAATCTGCGCCAGCCGGTGCGAATTGTTATCGACAGCCAAAACCGGGTAACGCCTGCGCATCGTATTGTGCAGCAGCCTGGCGAAACGTGGATCGCGCGTACCCAGGAAGATAGCCGCGCGTGGCCCGATGCGGTTCGTACTATCAGCGTGCCGGCGCACAACGGACATTTGGATCTGGTTGTGCTGATGATGCAGTTAGGCAGGCAGCAGATTAATAGCATATGGGTTGAAGCCGGACCGGGACTGGCGGGCGCGTTGCTGCAAGCCGGGCTGGTGGATGAACTGATTGTCTATGTCGCGCCTAAATTGTTGGGAACCCAGGCGCGGGGATTATGCGAATTGCCGGGGCTTGAGAAGCTCGCCGACGCGCCGCAATTTACCTTCAGCGAAATACGTCATGTCGGCCCGGATGTTTGCCTGCATATGGTGAGCGCATGAGTTCTCCCGTCGAAAGGGGAGCAGCGCTCAAATTATTATGATAAAATCCGCCCCCCTGCGGGGCCAAATGAACCCTGGAAGAGAGAATATGAACATTATTAAAGCTAACGTTGCAGCCCCTGACGCTCGTGTCGCCATCACTATTGCGCGTTTCAATCAGTTTATCAACGACAGCCTGCTGGATGGCGCGGTTGATGCCCTGACGCGTATTGGTCAGGTAAAAGATGATAATATTACCGTAGTGTGGGTGCCTGGCGCCTATGAACTGCCGCTGGCGACCGAAGCGCTGGCGAAAAGCGGTAAATATGACGCCGTGGTTGCGCTGGGAACCGTGATTCGCGGGGGGACTGCGCACTTTGAATATGTGGCAGGCGGCGCCAGCAATGGCCTGGCAAGCGTTGCCCAGGACAGCGGCGTGCCGGTAGCCTTTGGTGTTCTGACCACCGAGAGTATTGAACAAGCCATCGAACGTGCTGGTACAAAAGCCGGTAATAAAGGCGCAGAAGCTGCGCTGACCGCGCTTGAAATGATTAATGTATTGAAAGCCATTAAGGCCTGATTTTTTGTAAGGGGAATTCCGTGAAACCTGCTGCTCGTCGCCGCGCCCGTGAGTGTGCCGTCCAGGCGCTTTACTCCTGGCAGTTGTCCCAGAACGACATCGCTGATGTTGAATACCAGTTCCTGGCGGAACAGGACGTAAAAGACGTCGACGTTCTCTATTTCCGTGAACTGCTGTCCGGGGTGGCGACTAACAGCGCGTACCTGGATGGTTTAATGAAACCCTATCTGTCCCGCCTGCTTGAAGAGCTGGGACAGGTTGAAAAAGCCGTGCTGCGTATTGCGTTGTTTGAGCTGTCAAAACGCAGCGATGTGCCTTATAAAGTGGCCATCAACGAAGCGATTGAACTGGCGAAAACCTTTGGCGCTGAAGACAGCCACAAATTCGTCAACGGCGTACTGGATAAAGCAGCTCCGGTGATTCGTCCCAACAAAAAGTGATTCACAGGCCGGAAAGATAGCGGGCGATCGATACCCGCCGTCTCCGGCCTTTTCTTTTTTTCTGCTGAGGCATAACGTATGGCATGTGGCGAGTTTTCCCTGATTGCCCGTTATTTTGACCGTGTAAGAAGCTCTCGTCTTGATGTTGAAACCGGTATTGGCGACGATTGCGCGCTCCTGAATATTCCTGAAAAGCAGACCCTGGCGATCAGTACCGATACGCTGGTGGCGGGCAACCACTTCCTCCCCAATATCGATCCTGCCGATCTGGCTTATAAAGCGTTGGCGGTGAATTTAAGCGATCTGGCCGCGATGGGCGCCGATCCGGCCTGGTTAACGCTGGCGTTAACGTTGCCGGAAGTGGATGAGGCGTGGTTGGAGGCTTTTAGCGACAGTCTGTTTGCGCTATTGAATTACTACGATATGCAGCTCATTGGCGGCGACACCACGCGTGGACCGCTGTCGATGACGCTGGGTATCCACGGTTATATCCCGGCAGGGCGCGCGCTCAAGCGATCTGGCGCGAAGCCGGGCGACTGGATTTATGTCACCGGTACGCCGGGCGACAGCGCTGCCGGGCTGGCGGTTTTGCAAAACCGGCTACAGGTGTCGGAGGAGACAGACGCTCACTATTTAATTCAACGGCATTTACGCCCGACGCCGCGTATTTTACACGGCCAGGCGCTGCGTGATATCGCCAGCGCGGCTATCGATCTTTCCGATGGTTTGATTTCCGATCTGGGGCATATCGTCAAGGCCAGCGGCTGTGGGGCAAGAGTAGATGTTGATGCGCTGCCAAAATCCGATGCGATGATGCGCCATGTTGATGACGGGCAGGCGCTGCGTTGGGCGCTTTCCGGCGGCGAAGACTATGAGCTGTGCTTTACGGTGCCGGAACTGAACCGTGGCGCGCTGGATGTCGCCATTGGTCAACTGGGTGTTCCCTTTACCTGCATAGGTCAAATGAGCGCAGATATTGAAGGGCTGAATTTTGTACGTGACGGAATGCCTGTCACCTTTGACTGGAAAGGATATGACCATTTTGCCACGCCATAAAGATGTTGCGAAAAGCCGCCTGAATTTGCGCAATCCGTGGCATCTGCTCGCTACCGGCTTTGGCAGCGGGCTGAGCCCCGTGGTGCCGGGCACGATGGGCTCGCTGGCGGCGATCCCCTTCTGGTATTTGATGACGTTTCTGCCGTGGCAGCTTTATTCGCTGGTCGTGATGTTTGGGATCTGCATTGGCGTTTATCTTTGCCATCAGACGGCGAAAGATATGGGCGTACACGACCACGGCAGTATTGTCTGGGATGAATTTATCGGTATGTGGATAACGCTAATGGCGTTGCCGACGACGGACTGGCAGTGGGTGGCTGCCGGGTTCGTTATTTTCCGCATTCTGGATATGTGGAAACCCTGGCCGATCCGTTGGTTTGATCGCAACGTGCACGGCGGCATGGGGATTATGATCGATGATATCGTCGCCGGGGTGATATCCGCCGGCATACTGTATTTTATCGGTCATCACTGGCCGCTCGGTATTATTTAAAGGGTTTGCCGGATGGCGGCGTAAATGCTTTATCCGGCCTACCCCCGAACAATATGTCGATTTCGCAGGCCCGATAAGCGCCGCGCCATCGGGCAATGGCAGATTATTTAAATCCCACCACCGGATGTTGTTTGTACGGTGTTTCGAGTTCGGCAATCTGCTCCGGTTTGAGCGTTAAATCAACGGCATTCAGCAACTCATCTAACTGCTCTTCACGCGAAGCGCCGATAATCGGCGCGGCGACGCCTCGTTTGCTGAGTAGCCAGGCCAGCGCAACCTGCGCTCGCGTTGCGCCAAGCGCCTCGCTGACGCCAGTCAGCCGTTCCGCTATTTGCGCATCATTTTTATCGCTTTCAGCGTATAAATTTTTGCCCACGTCATCCGAGACCAGGCGGGCCGTGGTTTCTCCCCAGGGGCGAGTTAAGCGCCCGCGCGCCAGCGGGCTCCACGGAATCACGGCGACGCCTTCCTGCCAGCACAGCGGTAGCATCTCACGCTCTTCCTCGCGGTAGATCAGGTTATAGTGATCCTGCATGGTGACAAACGGCGCCCAGCCGTGTTGTTTTTGTAGCGCCAGCGCCTGGGCAAATTGTGAGGCGTGCATTGAGGAAGCGCCGATATAGCGGGCTTTACCCGCCTTCACCACGTCGTTTAGCGCTTCCAGAGTTTCTTCTATCGGCGTGGTGTAATCCCAGCGGTGGATTTGCAGGATATCGACATACTCCATTCCCAGACGGGTGAGGCTATCGTCAATAGAGCGCAGGATTTGCGCGCGGGACAATCCTTCCGGCAGATCGCCGACGCGATGGAAGACTTTCGTCGCTACCACCACCTCGTCGCGCCGGGCGAAATCACGCAGCGCGCGACCGACAATCTCTTCGCTGCTGCCGTCGGAGTAGCTGTTGGCGGTATCAAAAAAGTTAATGCCGCCCTCCAGGGCGCGCTTGATGATGGGACGGCTGCTCTCTTCGGGAAGCGTCCAGGCGTGATTGCCGCGACTCGGCTCGCCGAATGTCATGCAGCCCAGACAAAGGCGGGACACCCGAAGATCTGTATTTCCTAACGTGTTGTATTGCATGACTCCGCTCCTGTTATACCCGTCACTCTTCAAGCATAGCAGGAGCAAAGAGGGGATTATGCCAGCCAGGCCTTGATTTTGGCTTCAATGCCTGCGGCGTCGAGCCCCAGTTCCGCGCGGGCTTCTTCCTGCGTTCCTTGCGGGATAAAGAAATCCGGAAGACCGATATTCAGCACAGGTACAGGTTTACGATGGGCCATTAGCACTTCGTTTACGCCGCTGCCAGCGCCGCCCATAATGGCGTTTTCTTCCAGCGTCACCAGCGCGTCATGCTGCGCGGCCATCTCCAGAATTAGCGTGTCGTCCAGCGGTTTAACAAAGCGCATGTCGACCAGCGTGGCGTTCAGCGCTTCGGCGACTTTCGCCGCCTCAGGCATTAAGGTGCCAAAGTTCAGAATCGCCAGTTTTTCGCCATGACGCTTCACAAGGCCTTTACCAATAGGCAGTTTTTCCAGCGGGGTTAGTGCCACGCCCTGCGCATTACCGCGTGGATAACGTACTGCCGTCGGGCCGTCGTTATAGTGATACCCGGTAAATAACATCTGGCGACATTCGTTTTCGTCGCTTGGCGTCATGATCACCATATCCGGGATGCAGCGCAGATAGGAGAGATCGAACGCGCCCTGGTGTGTTTGTCCATCCGCGCCAACGATACCGGCGCGATCGATGGCGAACATGACCGGCAGTTTCTGGATAGCGACGTCATGGATAACCTGATCGTAGGCGCGTTGCAGGAAAGTAGAGTAGATCGCCACGACGGGCTTATAGCCGCCAATCGCCAGACCTGCGGCGAAGGTGACGGCATGCTGCTCGGCGATGGCGACGTCAAAATAGCGATCCGGGAATTTACGTGAAAATTCCACCATGCCGGAACCTTCGCGCATTGCCGGGGTGATCGCCATCAGCTTGCTGTCTTTGGCGGCAGTTTCACACAGCCAGTCACCGAAGATTTTTGAATAACCGGGCAGACCGCCGCTGCTTTTCGGCAAACATCCGCTGGAAGGATCAAATTTAGGCACCGCATGGAAAGTGATCGGATCTTTTTCCGCGGGCTCATAGCCGCGGCCTTTCTTGGTCATGATATGCAGGAACTGCGGGCCTTTCAGGTCGCGCATGTTCTTCAATGTGCTGATAAGCCCCATGACATCGTGACCATCGACCGGCCCGATGTAGTTAAAGCCCAGCTCTTCGAACAGTGTGCCCGGCACAACCATGCCTTTAATATGTTCTTCGGTACGCTTGAGCAGTTCTTTAATTGGCGGTACGCCGGAGAAGACCTTTTTTCCGCCTTCGCGCAGAGAAGAGTAAAGCTTACCGGAAAGTAGCTGCGCCAGATGGTTGTTGAGCGCGCCGACGTTTTCCGAAATCGACATTTCATTGTCGTTCAGAATGACCAGCATGTCGGGCCGGATATCGCCTGCGTGATTCATTGCTTCAAACGCCATACCGGCGGTGATGGCGCCGTCGCCTATCACACAGACGGTGCGGCGATCTTTGCCTTCTTTCTCCGCCGCCACGGCAATACCGATACCGGCGCTGATGGAGGTGGAGGAATGCCCAACGCTCAGCACATCGTATTCGCTTTCTCCGCGCCACGGGAACGGGTGCAGACCGCCTTTCTGGCGAATGGTGCCGATTTTGTCGCGACGACCGGTAAGGATTTTATGTGGATAAGCCTGGTGTCCAACATCCCAGATTAGCTGGTCAAACGGGGTGTTGTAGACATAATGCAGCGCCACGGTAAGTTCTACCGTGCCCAGCCCGGAAGCGAAGTGCCCGCTGGAACGGCTTACGCTGTCGAGTAAGTAGCGGCGTAGCTCGTCGCAGAGTTTCGGCAGACTCTCTTTCGGTAACAGTCGTAACTCCTGGGTGGAGTCGACCAATGCCAGGGTAGGGTATTTGGCTATATCAAAACTCATCGCAAGCTCATTGGATATGGGGTTTATTTATCACGCTGGATTATGTAGTTCGCTAGCGCTTCCAGTGCCGAGGTGTCCAGTGATTGCGCGGCCAGCTGATGTAACGACTGACGGGCGTCCTCTATCAGGTCCCGGGCTTTATTCCGGGCTTGCTCAAGACCCAGAAGTGCAGGGTAGGTACTTTTGCCAAGCTGCTGGTCTGCGCCCTGACGTTTACCTAACGTTGCAGTATCGCCCACCACATCCAGAATGTCATCCTGAACCTGGAAGGCAAGGCCGATACTCTCTGCATAGCGGTCAAGTATCGGCAGAGTATTCCGTCCTTTATCGCCCGCGCTCAATGCGCCAAGTCTAACGGCGGCGCGAATGAGCGCGCCGGTCTTATGGCGATGAATGCGTTCCAGCGCGTCCAGAGTGATCCGCTGGCCTTCTGCCGCCAGATCCAATGCCTGACCGCCGCACATACCGGCGATACCGCTGGCGTTTGCCAGTTCGGCGATCATCGCGATACGATCGCGATCGGCGACTTCCGGCATCGGCGCGTTGCTGATAATGGCAAACGCCAGCGTCTGCAACGCGTCTCCCGCCAGGATTGCGTTGGCTTCGCCAAATTTAATATGGCAAGTCGGCAGGCCGCGACGCAAATCGTCATCGTCCATTGCTGGCAGGTCGTCATGGATCAGCGAATAGGCATGAATGCATTCGACCGCCGCAGCTGGCGCATCCAGCGTTGCCGTACTGACGCCAAACATTTGACCGGTGGCGTAAACCAGAAATGGCCGCAGGCGTTTACCGCCTAATAATGCGCCATACTGCATGGCTTCGACCACGGGAGTGTTCTGAAAGGGCAGTGGCGCGATAAAACGGCTCAGCGCCTGATTCGCTTGCGTTACGCAAGCCTGTAGCTGCTGCGTAAAGTCCATTTACTCATTATCCGCGATAAAAGGCTCAGGTGAAGCCTCTTCATTATCAGACAGCAAAATTTGCACGCGCTGTTCCGCCTGCTGCAGTTTTGCCTGCCCCTGACGCGCCAGTTGTACGCCGCGCTCGAATTCATTCAGCGCGTCTTCCAGCGGCAAATCGCCGCTTTCCAGGCGGGTAACAATATGTTCCAGCTCGCTCAGCGCAGTTTCAAAGCTGGCGGGCGCCTCATTTTTCTTCGGCATGATGACTGTTTGACTCTCTGTAATGGCAGTACAAGTCTATGGTAACGGACTCACACTGATAAGCAAATAACGCGCAATGGTAAGGGGAAATGCGCAAGATGTCCGTGATAGTGATATACTTCTGCGCCTGGATGCAGCCGTAGGTATGGGCTGCTGTACTATTTCTCCACGACAAGCCTTAGATAGCTTGCTAAAGAACCATTGCCGCCATGAAGTTTATCATTAAATTGTTCCCGGAAATCACTATCAAAAGCCAATCTGTGCGTTTGCGCTTTATAAAAATTTTAACCGGGAACATCCGTAACGTTTTAAAGCACTACGATGAGACCCTCGCGGTTGTCCGTCACTGGGATAACATTGAAGTTCGCGCCAAAGATGAAAACCAGCGTCTGGCGATTCGCGACGCGCTGACCCGCATTCCGGGGATCCACCATATTCTTGAAGTCGAAGATGTGCCGTTCACCGATATGCACGACATTTTCGAGAAAGCGTTGGCGCAGTATCGCGAGCAGCTTGAAGGCAAAACCTTCTGCGTGCGCGTAAAACGTCGCGGTAAGCATGAGTTTAGCTCCATTGAGGTGGAGCGCTATGTCGGCGGCGGATTAAATCAGCATATTGAATCGGCGCGCGTGAAGCTCACTAACCCGGATGTGACGGTGCATCTGGAAGTGGAAGATGATCGCCTGCTGCTGATCAAAGGGCGTTATGAAGGTATTGGCGGTTTCCCGATTGGCACCCAGGAAGATGTGCTGTCGCTGATCTCCGGCGGTTTTGACTCCGGCGTCTCCAGCTATATGCTGATGCGTCGCGGCTGCCGCGTACACTACTGCTTCTTTAACCTTGGCGGCGCGGCGCATGAAATCGGCGTTCGCCAGGTGGCGCATTACCTGTGGAACCGCTTTGGCAGCTCCCATCGCGTGCGTTTTGTGGCGATTAACTTCGAACCGGTGGTCGGCGAGATTCTGGAGAAAGTTGACGACGGCCAGATGGGCGTGGTGCTCAAACGTATGATGGTACGCGCGGCGTCGAAAGTGGCGGAACGTTACGGCGTACAGGCGCTGGTGACCGGCGAAGCGCTGGGCCAGGTGTCCAGCCAGACGCTAACCAACTTGCGCTTGATCGATAACGTGTCTGACACGCTGATCCTGCGCCCGCTGATCTCTTACGATAAAGAGCACATTATCAACCTGGCGCGCCAGATTGGTACGGAAGATTTTGCCCGTACCATGCCGGAATACTGTGGCGTGATTTCAAAAAGTCCGACGGTGAAAGCCATTAAAGCGAAAATTGAAGCCGAAGAAGAAAATTTCGACTTCAGTATTCTCGATAAGGTGGTAGAAGAAGCGAACAACGTCGATATTCGTGAAATCGCCCAGCAGACCCAGCAGGAGGTGGTGGAAGTAGAAACCGTGAGCGGTTTTGGCGCCAACGATGTGATTCTGGATATCCGTTCTGTCGATGAGCAGGATGACAAGCCGCTGAAAGTGGAAGGCGTCGACGTGGTTTCGCTGCCTTTCTACAAGCTGAGCACTAAATTTGGCGACCTCGATCAGAGCAAAACCTGGCTGCTATGGTGCGAACGCGGCGTAATGAGTCGCCTGCAGGCGCTCTATCTGCGCGAGCAGGGGTTTGCCAATGTGAAGGTGTATCGCCCGTAATGACCATTTGCCCCGGACCGATACGCGCCGGGGCAAAGCGCCTCCCGTTAATGCAGAGGGGCGAGCGCGTGTAGTAGCTGGCTGGCGATATCTGGAATGGCTTCTGTGCTAAAAAATCCCATCGTCACCGCAATCGCAATTAACTTCTCTTTACTATCCAGAAGCGGGCAGGCAATAGACTGCGCGCCAGGGATCCCTTGCGTTGGATTGTAGCGAACCGCATAACCCTTCATTTTTGCCTGGCTAATCAGCTCTGCTTGCGTTTTGTCTTGCGCCTCAAAGCCGGAAAAACTCATCCATATTTGCCCTGCGGCGCTGGCGTGGAGCGGAACCGGCGTATTGGGAAGAAAATCGATATCAACGTTACGGAAGCTGCGATGATAATGTTTAAGCACTAACCCGGCATCCGTCGCCACCACAACGCCGGTGGAGTGATTAAAGGTATCGCGAAACGTGATCAATACGTTGTTAAGGTCGCGGATCGGATCGTGTTCAAATGAACGACTTTCTACCAGTTGGCGTAGCGTTGCGCCCAACAAATAAAGCCCTTTCTCATTTTGGCATAACATGCCAGTACGACACAGGGAGACCAGATATTTATGTAAGCGGCTTTTAGACAGGTTACAGCCTGTCGCGATATCAATAGCCCTGGCCTGACCGTTCTGGCTGGCAACAAAAGTCAGAATGTTAACGGCGATATCAACCGAATTCACGCCTTGAGATATTTCAGCCATATTTTTTCTCTTCTCAAATTCCCCGCAATTATACCATCGTGCGGGAAATCATGACTGCTTTTGCCTTTTAAAAAGATCTACCACTAAGTGATTAGATCTTGATACATCTCAAGTTAATCAATGGTGTACTTTGGTTCACTAATGGTGAATATTCTGGAGATTGAATCATGGAAGCATTACGTCATATTCGTTTAAAAAGAAGAACCTTATTGAAAGGGTTGGGAGTCGTGGGGCTGGCCTCGTTGAGCGCGAGTTTTCTAACGTTACGGCAGGCTAACGGTACGCCGCTGCCGCGTTTTCGCCTGAAGGCGTCGGATTACCGCACATTTCAGTCGACCTGTGCCATGGAGTGTCTGCACTGCAATCTCACCGCTTACGTATGGAAAGATCGCTTAATGAAAATCGAAGCGACGAAAGGTTTCAACGTGAAGTGCTGTTTGCGCGGAATTAGCCGCACGAAATGGGTGTACCACCCGTTACGTCTGACACAACCTTTGCTGCGGACGGGAGAAAAAGGCGAAGGCAAATTTAAACCGATTACCTGGAATGCGGCGCTGGATTTAATTGAGGAGAAAATTCGCGAAACCCTCGCTACGGACGGCAACAAAGGTTTATTACTGACTGCCGCATCAGGGAACATGGACTCCATCAAGAATGATATGGGTAAGGCATTTTTTGATTATCTGGGCGGCTCGACAAAACATGCCGGATCGTTATGCTGCGCCGCCGTCACTGCGGCTATGATGCCGATGGTCGGTTTACGCTATGCCGATACCCGCGACACAATAGCCGAAAGTCGTTATATCCTGTGCTGGGGAAATAACCCGGCAGTGACCATGCACGCCTATTTTAAACATTATTCGCAGGCGCAACGTAATGGGGCGCGGCTGGTGGTTATCGACCCCCGATTTAATGAAACCGCAGCCAAAGCGGACGAGTGGGTGCCGATTGTCCCCGGTACGGATATCGCGCTGGCGCTGGGAATGATTAACATTATTATGCAGGAAAAGCGGCACGATGCTGATTTTCTGCGCGCGCATACGGGCGCGGTGTATCTGGTGGATGACCAACAGCAGCTCATGCGCGCCGATCCACAGGATAAAGATAGCTATCTGGTCTTTGATACCGTGACCAAAACGTTGAAGCGGCATGATGAAGCGGGCGTGGTTCCGGCACTGCTCAGCGAGGAGCTGCCGACCAATAGCGCATTTACCACGGTGCTGGATGCGGTGTGGGAACAGGCGAAACCCTGGACGCCGCAGAAAGTAGAAACCGAAACCGACGTGCCTGCGCAGACCGTGTTACGCCTGGCGCGCGACTATGCCTCTACCCAGCCGGCGATGATTATCCAGAATATGTCAGGGGCGCAGCGAACGGAGTTTGGCACCTATGTCGCCGCCAGCCAGTTTTACCTGGCATTGATCACTGGCAATATCGGTAAACGTGGCGCGGGCGTTTGTGATGCTGGCGGCGTCAGACAGATGGCAAAATTTTCGCCGATTATTCCTCCTGCGTCCCATGCGGCAAAAATCCCCCCGATTCCCATTCCTAAAATCGGCGACTGGATCGTTAATGAAAAACCGCATCCTATTAAGTTCTGGTGGAACATGACGCTGGGCGCGATGACGCAACTTCCCAATACTAATCAGGTCCGGGAGGCCTTTAAAAAAGTACCGTTTGTCGTGGTAGCGGATAACCTGATGAGTTCGTCTGCGTTGTATGCCGATCTGGTGCTGCCCGTCACGACGATTTTTGAAGATGTCAGTTTAATGGCGGGCGTGCGCAGCCACTATGTACAGTTAATGGAAAAAGCGGTAGAGCCGCCTGGAGAAGCAAAGCCCGACTACTGGATTTTTGCCCGTCTGGCTGAACGTTTTGGTTTTGGCGAGGTGTTTAATCAACCCATCGAGCACTATATCGACGCCTGTCTTAAAGGATCGGGTATCACCCGTGAAATGTTGAAGAAAGGACCGGTGTGTCCCGTTGAGGAGGACTGGGTTCCCTTCAAAGATGGTCAGTTCCGCACGTCTACTGGCAAGGCCCATTTTTATATTGAGGAGTGGGCGAAAAAGCAATTTCTGCCCGTAGTGACGTGGAAACAGGTCAGCGAGTCGGTGAAAGGATCGCCAGAACTTGCCCGCCAATATCCGTTGATGGCGGTACAGCGCAAACTGGCGCGTAGCGTGCATTCCAGTCATGGTATGAATGAATGGATTCTGGAAGTTCAGCGTAATCGCCCTAACGTGATGATCCATCCGGAAGATGCGCGTCAGCGCCAGATTAAGGCGGGAGAATGGGTCGTCGTCTTCAACCATCGTGGCGAGCACCGGGCCATTGCCGACGTCACAACGCATATTAAGCAAGGCGTGGTGAGCCTCGATAATGGCTGGTGGGAGCAGCAGGGCGGAAGCAGTAGCCATGTGACCAACGATCAGGTGGAGCTATTGAGCAACGGACACTGTTGTAACAGCACACTGGTTGATGTGAGAAGGGAGGCTTAATCGTGACGAAGCAATATGGATTTCTTATCGATATGCAGAACTGTTATGGCTGCAAGACCTGTAGCATGGCCTGCAAATCCGAAAATATGACGCCGCTTGGCGTGTTATGGCGTCGAGTGCGCGAATGCCGTACCGATGAACCCAACACGCAGGCGTTTATCAGCATGTCCTGCAACCATTGTGACGATCCCCAGTGTATGAAGGTGTGTCCGGCGGGCACGTATACCAAGCGGGCGGACGGTATTGTGGTACAGGATCATGAACGCTGTATTGGCTGCCGGATGTGCATCATGGCCTGTCCGTGGAGCGCGCCGGTTTACGATCCGCAAGAGGGAAAAACCAGTAAGTGTAATCTGTGTGCGGAGCGGCTGGATGAAGGATTGCTGCCGCGCTGCGTGGAATCCTGTCCGGCAGGCGTGCTGCGCTTTGGTGATATTGAGGAGCTACGCAAAGAATACACTACGGAGTGGACGGTGCTGGAAAAACGCTACGGCTTGCCGGATCACAATCTCAGCGGACCTAATATCGTCATTATTCCGGCGCGGAGCTAAGGAGCGAAAAATGGAACACTATGAATTGCCATTGGTCTTTTTCACCGTTTTCGCGCAATGGGGAATTGGTGGCGTGCTGGCGTTAACGCTGTGTCAGCATTTCAGCTCGGCGAAATTTAGTGCAAAACAGCAGCGCCTGTTAGCGTTGCTATTCTGGATCGTTACGGTGACAGGTTCACTGGCCTCTCTCGTGCATCTGGGGACACCTGCTGGCGCATACCGCTCGCTGGTTGGGTTAGGCAAGTCCTGGCTTAGCCGGGAAGTGATAGCCTTTATTTTGCTGAATGGCGCGATGTTTTGCTGGTTAGCGTTAGGCTGGCTTAAGCCGAATCATTATCTGGTGCGCATTTTGGGCGGGGTGACGGCGCTGGTGGGGCTGGCTTCTATTCTGGTGACGTCGCAAGTCTATTATCAGATGGCGCTGCATCCGCTGTGGCACACGGTCGCTACGCCGGTGGGGTTCCTGGGCACGGCGGTACTGCTTGGTTTTATGAGCGTCGCGGTGGCGTATAGTTATTGGTATAACTCGTTTTCAGCGTTGTGTCGGGGAGGCATTGTGCTTGGCATCGTGCTGAGCGCAGGCGCGTTGTGGGTCCGATACCGTGTTCCGGGCGCTGATGCTGCAAGCCCGTTACTCTGGTGGCAGTTATGCGCCAGCCTTTGTGTCGCGGTATGGGGCGTTTCTCGTTTGCGCTACGGTGTGCATAGTTGGGCGTGGATCGCCTTCATTGTGACCGGTGAGCTGGCGGGAAGAATGCTGTTTTATTGCAATGTGATGAGCGGATCGCCGTGGTTCTAATCAGCACGGAAGCTGAGTATTGCCCGGTGGCGCAACGCTTACCGGGCCGACGGTTCTTGCACATTTGTAGGCCGGATAAGGTGTTTACGCCGCCATCCGGCAATCATTCTTATTCGTAGTAGTTATAAATCCCCGCCGCCATCACCAGTTGCGAAGCCACTTCATGCGCTTTTTCACGACCAACCAACAGGTCGATGATTTTCAAACCAAAATCGATAGCGGTACCCGGTCCCTGGCTGGTTAATAATTTTACCCGCGCATCCCACACCACACGCTTATCCTGCCACTGTTCGGCGGGGATCTTATCTTTCAGCGCTGGAAAACCGGTCATATTGCCGATAGGGAAGATATCGTGCGGCACGAGCACTGTGGCGGCTGCGGCGCAAATGGCTGCGACAATGCGCCCGGAGCGGTGAAACTGTTTTACGGTTTCGACCAGCAGCGGGCTGTCGCGAAAGCACTCGGCGCCTTTAATTCCGCCGGGCAACACGATGATGTCATAATCGCCGTCGGCAACTTCAACCAGCGGCGCATCCGCCAGTAGCTTTACACCGCGCGAGCAGACAATCGTCAGGTTGCCATCGCTGGCGACGCTGGCGGTAGTGACGTGGATTCCGCCGCGAACCAGCAGATCGATAGTGGTGACCGCTTCGGTCTCTTCACTACCAGGGGCGAGGCATACCAGTGCCTGAGCGCTCATACTCACTCTCCTTTCGCTTTACCATTTCAAACAGGCGGCTATTTTCCGGAACGGCGAGACCGTGCACGCGGGCGCGCTTGAGTAAATAACCGGTGATGTAGTCAATTTCGGTATGGCGCATGGCGCGCACGTCCTGCAACATGGATGAGATGTTTTCTGCCGTACTGTCAATCACTTGCTCAACATAATAGCGTAAATCGTCTGCCGATGTGTGGTAGCCTTCACGTTCAATCACGGCGGCGACCTCTTCGCAAATCGCGTTGATTTCATCAGTATGATGGCGCAGCTCGCCGTTCGGGCAGTTCCAAAGCGCGGTGAGCGGGTTGATAACACAGTTGACCGCCAGTTTGCGCCACATCTCTGCGCGGATATTGTTATGCCAGGCGACATCGGGCAGTACCCCCTGCAGGATATCGGCGAGATAACTGTAATCGCCGTCTTGCTCGCGCGCCGGGCCAATATGCGTAGTACCGTTAGCGACATGAATAATGATATTACCGTCGCGGCGCGCAGCATGGGTGATAGTCCCCATCAACATCGGCTGTTGGATATTTTGCAGTTCTTCTATGGTTCCCATTCCATTATGAATGAGCAGGATAGGCGACGTCACCGGTAGGGTTGACGCCAGGGTTCGTACTGCGTCGGAAACCTGCCACGCTTTCAGCGTGACTAATAACAGTTCGCTCTTCGCCAAAAAATCCGGATCGTTTGCCGTCAGTGATTCGTTGAAAAAGGAACCATCGGTATCGATCAGATTTACGCTGCAATAAGGTTGTGGCACCCGTAGCCAGCCCTGTACATCATGTCCGTGTTTGCACAGTGCCGAAAGCCAAAGTTGTCCTAAGGCTCCGCATCCCAGTACAGTAATTTTCATTGTTCCTCCTCACCTGCAACAGCGCCAGGTGTTATGGCGCTAATTATAGCGTCATCAGCTAAGCTTCTCGTTAAGCCTCGTTGCAGGTATTATGCAACGCAACGAAAATGAAGGGAGAAGAAAAGATGCCATCTTTCGATATTGTTTCTGAAGTTGATCTGCAGGAAGCGCGTAACGGCGTGGATAACGCGGTTCGCGAGGTTGAGTCTCGTTTTGACTTTCGTGGCGTAGAGGCGACTATTGAACTGAACGATGCCAATAAAACCATCAAGGTGCTGAGCGAGTCCGATTTCCAGGTCAATCAGTTGCTCGATATTCTGCGCGCCAAGCTGCTTAAACGCGGTATTGAAGGCGCTTCGCTGGATGTACCGGACGAGTTCGTGCATAGCGGTAAAACCTGGTATGTGGAAGCGAAGCTGAAGCAGGGCATTGAAAGCGCCGTGCAGAAGAAAATCGTCAAGCTGATTAAAGACAGCAAACTGAAGGTGCAGGCGCAAATTCAGGGGGAAGAGATTCGCGTGACGGGCAAATCACGTGACGATCTGCAATCGGTAATGGCGCTGGTTCGCGGCGGCGATTTGGGCCAGCCGTTCCAGTTCAAAAACTTCCGCGATTAAGTTGTTATGCCGGATAGAGCCTAGCCGCCATCCGGCAATGCAGCATTCATCCTTTGCTGATAAGCTGTTCAACTTCAAAGCGATTGGTCACTTTGCTGTCGATTTTGACGTAAGCGGAATGCTCTTCCGCCACGATCAGCGCTTCGCTTACGCCTTTCATTGCCAACAGTCGCTGTTTTAGCCTGTCGTCAGCAACGATATCCGCAGGAATTTCCACGCGCAGGCTGCTGACATAGGGCGGCTCTTTCATGGTACTTGCCACCGCCAGCCATACCATCGCCAGTACGGCCCCGGCAAGAAAAACGGTTTGCCCATCAAACGTGCCGTCTATCCAGCCGCCCAACGAGCCGCCAAGCGCCACGCCAAGAAACTGACTGGTAGAATAGACGCCCATCGCCGTTCCTTTATACCCCGCGGGCGACTCTTTGCTAATAAGCGAAGGCAGCAGCGCCTCCATCAGATTAAAGGCGAGGAAAAAGAGTTGTACGCCAATCACCAGCTCCCAGAAATGCTGGCCCGCTCCCCATAACACGATTTCTGCGACGATAATGAGCCCCACGCAGAACAGGAATACCTGCTTCATCCGCCGTTTGACTTCAGCATAGATAATAAAAGGCACGACGGCGGCAAAGGCGATCACCATGGTTGCCAGATACACCTTCCAGTGTTCGGCGGCAGGAAAACCGGCATCGGCAAGCTGGCCGGGCAGGGCGACAAAGGTGGACATCAATAAAATATGCAGACACATAATGCCGAAATTGAGCTTGAGCAGCCTCGGCTCCGCCAGCACTTTACTGAAGCTGCCTTTGACCATCCCGGATTCGCGATTCAGCACATGGTTGGTACTGTTGGGAACCACCCAGATCGTCAGAAGAATGCCCAGGGTGGCGAGGGCGGCGATCATCCAGAACAACGCGTTCAATCCCAGACTATGGGTAACAATCGGCCCTAATACCATCGCAATCGCGAAGGTGATACCAAAGCTGACGCCGATAAACGCCATCGCTTTGGTACGGTTTTGCTCGCGGGTGAGGTCAGACAGGAGCGCCATGACGGCGGCGGCAATAGCGCCGGACCCCTGTAGCGCTCGCCCCAGAATAATGCCCCAGATTGAGTGAGAGAGCGCGGCAATGACGCTACCCGCGACAAATACCGCCAGTCCGCCGACAATCAGCGGTTTGCGGCCAATGCGGTCGGACAGCAGCCCAAAGGGAATTTGAAAGATAGCCTGCGCCAGCCCGTAAATGCCGATCGCAATGCCGATTAATGCTTCGCTGGCACCCTGTAGCGCCATACCGTATGTGGTCAGTACTGGTAGAACCATAAACATGCCCAGCATACGCAACGAAAAGACGGTCCCTAAACCCCATGTGGCACGCAGCTCCCCTGGCGTCATTTTATAATCGTTCATTGCCACCTCTGTATGAAATTCGCACCTAGTGTAAAGCGCCAGGTTGGTTGGGTAAATATGCGCTTTATTAACAAATGTTGTGGTGGTGAGGGTAGGCCACGAGAGACGAAAAATGCCGGATGGCGATACTCACGTCGCTTATCCGGCCTACAGGTAACTTGCTTTTGTAGGCCGGATAAGGCATAAGCCGCCATCCGGCATAGAAGAGGTGACGATGAACTTACCAGACGTAAGTCAGCAGATTCTGCGAATTCGGCACCATAAAATCAACGGACATCATGATACTCAGCGCGGTAATCGCAATGATAGAGAAGCCGAACAGCTTGCGCGCCCAGACCTTATCATCTTCCACTTTGTAACCGCGTAGCGCCATGCCGAGCCACCAAACGCTGACCGCCGCGGCGACCACCAGGTATTTGTAACCAGCATAACCGCCCAACGTTAGCATTAGCGTTGCAACGGCAAACGCAATGATGTACAGCGTGATGTGGTTTTTAGCGACTGAGATTCCTTTTACCACCGGCAGAACCGGGATATTGGCCGCCTGATAGTCCTTAAAGCGGAAAATGGCGATGGCGTAAGAGTGCGGCATCTGCCAGAGGCTGAAAATAGCCAACAGGATCGCCGCGCCGCTGTCAAAGTCGCCCGTTACGGCGCAGTAGCCAATCACCGGCGGCGCTGCGCCGGAGAGAGAACCAATCAGCGTTCCGTAAACGGAGTGACGCTTCATGTACAAGCTGTACACGCCAACGTAGACCACGAAGCCCATCACCCCCAGCCAGCAGGCCAGAGGATTAGCGCCAAACCACAGCAGCATAAAGCCAGCAATACCCAGCAGGGTGGCGTATACCAGCGAGACGCCAGGAGAAATCAGGCCTTTGACCAGCACCCGATTCTTGGTCCTTTCCATCTTCCTGTCGATATCCCTGTCGATGTAGTTGTTAAATACACAACCCGACGCCACAACCAGTGACACCCCGACCAGCGTATAGATGAACAGGGGATAGTCAATGCTGCCCTTTGAAGCCAGCAGAAATCCCCCGATCACCGAGATCAGGTTGCCAAAGATGATGCCTGGTTTCGTTACTTGCAGGTATTGCTTAAACATCATACTCGCCGCTCTTAGTGCATCATCATGTTGTAGTTGAGGTTCCACATAATCCAGATGGAGCCCACAACCAGGATGGCGATGATCAGCACGGTAAAGATGAAGGCCGTCATGTTCCAGCCTTCATCAGATTTGGTGTTCATGTGCAGGAAACACACCAGATGCACCAAAATCTGCACCACTGCCATTGCCAGGATAGATCCCAGAATAACGGCCGGAGAGGCAGCGCCGGTCATCACCATCCAGAATGGAATAACCGTCAGGATGACCGACAGGATAAAGCCGGTCATGTACGTTTTTACGCTGCCGTGGGATGCGCCGCCGCTCTCGGTAGAATGACTCATTACATCGCCCCCATCAGATAAACAACAGTGAATACGCAAATCCAAATCACATCCAGGAAGTGCCAGAACAGGCTCAGGCACATGATGCGGGTACGGTTAGTGCTGGTCAGACCGCGACGGGCAACTTGCACCATCAGCACCGCCATCCAGATCAAACCGGAAGTGACGTGCAGACCGTGCGTGCCGACCAGCGCGAAGAACGCAGACAGGAAGCCGCTGCGATCCGGGCCCATACCGTTAACAATCAGGTGATGGAATTCATAGAGTTCCATCCCGATAAATCCGGCACCGAACAAGAAGGTCAACGCCAGCCAGGAGATAACCTGGCTCTTGTTGTTCTTGTGCATGGCGATCGCCGCCATGCCGTAGGTAATGGAGCTAAATAACAGCAGGAAGGTTTCAACCAGAACGAACGGCAGTTCGAAAATGTCCTTACCTGTCGGGCCGCCAGCGGTGCCGTTCACCAGAACGGCATAGGTAGCAAACAGAATAGAGAACAGAATACAGTCGCTCATCAGGTAGACCCAAAATCCGAAGATTTTGTTCTGGCCTGCGTCATGGTGCCCGTGTTCGTGCGCGTGGGCAGTCGCGTGCGTTAAAGTATCAGTTGCCATTTTTCAGCCCTGCCTTAGTAATCTCATCGAAATGCTGGTTTTCCAGTTTTTCGACTTCCGGGACCGGCACGTAGTAATCCACATCTTCATCAAAGCTTTTTACAATCCAGCTGATGATCATGCCTGCGAAACCCACTATCGCCAGCCACCAGATATGCCAGATCATGGCGAAGCCAAATACCGTCGCGAAGGCGGCGATAACAATACCGGCACCGCTATTTTTCGGCATATGAATCTCTTCATACTGTCCAGGCTGTTGGTACGCTTCGCCTTTTTCTTTCATTTCCCAGAAGGCGTCACGTTCGTGAACGTGCGGCACAACGGCAAAGTTATAGAACGGCGGCGGAGACGAGGTTGACCACTCCAGCGTACGGCCACCCCATGGGTCGCCGGTCAGATCGCGGTTCTGATCGCGGTCGCGAATAGAAACGAAGATCTGAATCAGTTGGCACAGGATACCCAGCGCAATCAGCGCGGCGCCGGCGGCGGCAACCATCAGCATCGTATGGAACTGCGGATCAATTTGCTGGCTGAGGCGACGGGTCATGCCCATGAAGCCCAGTACGTACAGCGGCATAAAGGCTACAAAGAAACCGATAATCCAGAACCAGAAGGCGCGTTTACCCCAGGTTTCGTTCAGCTTGAAGCCAAACGCCTTCGGCCACCAGTAGGTCATACCCGCGAAGCAGCCAAACACCACGCCGCCGATGATCACGTTATGGAAGTGCGCAATCAGGAACAGACTGTTGTGCAGGACGAAGTCCGCGCCCGGTACCGCTAGCAGAACGCCGGTCATACCGCCGACCGAGAAGGTCACGATAAAGCCGATGGTCCACATCATTGCGGAATGGAAGACGATACGGCCCTGATACATGGTGAACAACCAGTTGAAGATCTTCACCCCGGTCGGGATGGCGATAATCATGGTGGTGATACCGAAGAAGGCGTTAACGTTCGCGCCTGCGCCCATCGTGAAGAAGTGGTGCAGCCAAACGATAAACGACAGTACGGTAATACAGACGGTCGCCCAAACCAGCGAGGTATAGCCGAACAGACGTTTACGCGAGAAGGTCGCTGCGATTTCGGAGAATACCCCGAAGACCGGCAGAATCAGAATGTACACTTCCGGATGGCCCCAGGCCCAAATCAGGTTGATGTACATCATCATGTTGCCGCCCATATCGTTGGTAAAGAAATGGGTGCCCAGATAGCGATCCAGGGTCAGCAACGCGACGGTAACCGTCAGAATCGGGAAAGAGGCGATGATCAGTACGTTGGCGCACAAAGAGGCCCAGGTAAAGACCGGCATCTTGAACATTGTCATACCCGGCGCACGCATCTTCAGGATCGTCACGAAGAAGTTGATACCGGTTAACGTCGTACCAATACCCGAGAGTTGCAACGCCCATATCCAGTAATCGACCCCGACGCTGGGACTGTACTCTATTCCCGATAGCGGCGGATAAGCCAGCCACCCTGTCTGCGCGAATTCACCCACGCCCAGCGAGAGGTTAACCAGGATAACGCCGACAACGGTGAACCAGAAGCTCAGGTTGTTCAGGAAAGGGAACGCAACGTCGCGCGCGCCGATCTGCAGCGGAACCACCAGGTTCATCAGACCGATAACGAAGGGCATCGCCACGAAGAAGATCATGATTACGCCGTGAGCGGTAAAGATCTGATCGTAGTGGTGCGGCGGTAGAAAACCCGCTTCGCCGGCGGAGGCAAGCGCCTGCTGGCTACGCATCATGATGGCATCGGCGAAACCACGTAACAGCATCACAATCGCGACGATGATATACATGATGCCGAGGCGTTTATGGTCAACTGACGTTAACCACTCTTTCCATAGGTAGGTCCACTTACCGAAGTAAGTAATCGCTGCCAGTATCGCCAGTCCCCCGACGATAATTGCAGCGATCGTTACCATGACGATAGGTTCATGGAACGGTACTGCATCCAGTGATAATTTTCCGAACATCTTATCTTCCTCAACCCTTGGAGTTGGCGGATTCCGCGTGGCTCATGTCCATACCTTCCATTCCTTCATGCGAGCTGTGCTCACCTTCAGGTTGGGTCATGTCCATGCTCTTACCGTGGTCCATGAATTTGTTAATAACGTCCTTGAACAAATCTGGTTTCACGCTGGAGAAATATTCCACCTTGTTGTACTCGCTTGGCATAGCCACTTTCTCGAACGCCGCCATATCATTCATGGTGTTCGGAGACTGCTTCGCTTTTGCGACCCATTGGTCGAATTCTGCGCGGTCTTTGGTGGCGATAGCTTTAAACTTCATACCAGAGAAGCCCGGGCCGCTATAGCTGGCGGAGATGCCATCGTAGGTTCCGGGTTCGTTGGCGATCAGATGCAAACGTGTTTGCATACCGGCCATGGCATAAATTTGGCTACCCAGACGCGGGATAAAGAAGGAGTTCATCACGGAGTTGGAGGTCACTTTGAAATAAACCGGCGTGTTCGCCGGGAAGGCGATCTCGTTGACGGTGGCGATACCCTGCTCCGGATAGATGAAGAACCATTTCCAGTCCATGGAAACCACTTCGATGGTGATCGGTTTTTCGTCATGCGCCAGCGGCTTGCTTGGTTCAAGCGCGTGCGTGGTTTTCCAGGTCAGTACGGCAAGGAAAATGATGATCAAGATAGGCACCGTCCAGACCACAGCTTCCACTTTATTGGAGTGTGACCAGTTCGGGCTATACTTCGCATCCTTATTACTCGCACGATACTTCCAGGCGAAACCAACAGCCATCAAGATGGCGGGAATAACGACGATCAACATCAGGCCAAATGCCGTCAGTATCAGCGAACGTTGCTCCAGTCCAATCTGTCCTTTGGGATCCAGCAGCGCAGAATTACAGCCACTGAGTAATGCAGTGCCTGCAATTAATGACAACCATCCCAAACTTTTATTGTATTTCCTGAGTCTCATTTAACGACCTCAATTCCACGGGACCTGGTGGCGTTTAAAGTGTAGGGGCATTTTACGGTAAGGTTACATTACTGTAAACATGATTGGTTCTGTGTTACCAAGTTCTGCCGCGCATGTCACATATGTTGCCAAGTATGTCGAAATAACTTTAAGACACTGTTGAAACTTTGCGTTATAACGGATGAGGTCTGTAAGTGGGATGTTGAGGGATAATTGGTATAACCAATGTAAAAATAAAACAATTACTTAACAATTTTTTATCAATAAAAGGACAATCAACGGCGGAAATTTAAATTTAATCGGCTGAATCGTGTAAAGAAAATAGGTAGCGTAGAAATTACCAATAATTTCCAAAATTCTGTTGCGCACAAAAAGACAAATATATTTTTTATCAATTGATGGTTATTTAGCCGTTATAATTCCGGGTCGTTATTACAACGGCAAATAATGTTTTAGAGCAGGCGTGTTTTTCGTAGCGCCAGGTAATCCAGTAACCCGCCAAAGACAATGCCGCACACGGCAACCGCTACCGCAGTCTCAAGCAATCCGGACAGGAATGAGAAGTTAGTGTAATCCACCGCGTTCATGGTCAGCAGGAGTACCCAGACCGCCAGCAAAGCGACGCCCGCGAGCAGGATTGAAAGCGCGAAATTGTAGGCGCCACGGTATTGCGTGCGGGGAATGAAACGCTCGCTCTGCCAGCTATATTCCAGCGTTTGCCGACAGACCAGCAACAGTAACAGCCCGGGAACGGCGGCGACAACCGAGAAGAGGTAGAATGTCGGCCAGCCGTGCGCTTCAACGAACCAGCCCGCTACAGGACCAACATAAACGCGGCCTACTGCGGAGAGGGCCGACAGTAGGGCAAACTGTGTTGCGGAAAACGACTTATTACATAGCGTCATTAATAAGGCGACAAAGGCGGCAGTCCCCATCCCGCCGCACAGATTTTCGAAAAAGACCGCCGCGCCCATGCTGAACATGTTTTTATCGGTAATGGAGAGCAACCAGTAACCGGCGTTGGACGCGCCTTGCAAAATGCCGAAAATCAGCAGCGCGCGAAACAGCGAAAGACGCTGCATTAATATGCCGCCGTATAACGCGCCGACGATCGTCGCCAGCAGGCCCAGCGTTTTATTGACCACGCCGACTTCGCCGGCGTCAAAGCCGACGCCGCGAATCAAAAAGGTGGTGGTCAGGCTCATGGCGAAGGCGTCACCCAGTTTATAAAGCACAATGAGCAGTAAAATCAGCCAGGCGTTATTACGGCCAAAGAAATCGCGTAGCGGCGCGACGACGGCCTGTTCCAGCGATTTCGGGGACGGGATAGTATCGGTCGGTTCCGGCGCCAGTAAGGTGGCGATAATGCAGGGGATCAGCAATGCCGCCATCAGCCAGTACATGCCCTGCCAGCCGAGCCAGCGATCGGCCAGCCATAGCGCCAGTCCGCCGGAAACCAGCATCCCCAACCGGTAGCCAAGCACGCTGATTGCCGCGCCAGCGCCGCGTTCTTCTGCGGGTAAAACATCGGTTTTCCAGGCGTCGAACACGATATCCTGCGAGGCGGAGCAAAAAGCAATCACCACCGCCAGCGCCGCCATCCAGCGTAGCTGCGTGCCGGGTTCAAGAAAGCCCATCGCCGCAATCGCCGCCAGTAACAACAGTTGGGTGGCGAGTAACCAACCGCGACGACGACCTAAAAAAGGCGGCGTGTAGCGGTCCATCAGCGGGGACCAGAGAAACTTAAACACATAGGCCTGACCAACCAGCGAGAAGAAGCCAATCGTTTTAAGATCGATATTCTCGACGGTCATCCACGCCTGTAGCGTACCGGAGGTGAGCGCCAGCGGGAGGCCAGAGGCAAAACCCAATATCAGCAGAATGGCTGAACGCGGTTGCTGGAAAATACGTAAATATTGACTTGACATAGGCATCTACAGACCCGGCTTCTGCCGGGTCTTGTTGTTGCTATTAACGGGCATTTTGCTTGATAAAATCGTGAATACTGGTGTCCTGAGACATATCAGCAATGGTATCGGTCAGAACGCTGTTCACCGCGTCGGCAATATTCTGGTTAGAGGCCTGGAACGCCCCTTCAATAGAGTAGTTGGCGCGATAGTTTTTGGTCATCTTGCTGCCATTTGCCGCGGTCGCAATAATCGCGATATCCGCTTTGGTCGCGATGTTGTAGCGCACGCTGCCCTGGGAAACATCAGCATACAGTTGGTTAACAATAATCTGCAGATTAACCGCGCCGTTAGGCCCGATCATATAGCCCCGCGCCGTCATCTGTTTTTCCAGGACTTCTTGTAACAGGAAGCGTAAATCGCGGGAGGTGGTTAACGTTACCAGCTGGTTGTTACGCGTGACTTTCGCTAACGCCTGATCCTGGCGCTGGTCCGCGCCGGTAATGCTAACGGTGACGCCCATCAGGCTCGGGTCCTGCTGTGGCAAGGTGATCTTCGGCGCGACGTCAATGGTTGTCGGCGGTGTGGCGCATCCTGCCAGCATAAACAGAGCGACTAACGGAAAGAGAAGTTTTTTTAACATATTCAGGCTCTCAATGACGCTTAAAACGTGATAGGTAAAAATTCCCGCCATCATAACACCGCTAACGGCGAGGGGAAGTGGTCAACGCAGGTAAATTCGTCGTAATGTCCGATTTGGTATTGATAACGGCGCGAGCGGGGATTTTGAGCGCTAAAAGAATGATTAAGGCAGTAAACTTCATACGTTTGGCTGAAATAATCAGACGAAAGCTAAATTTTTGTTGTCATGCTGTAATGGAAACGGTAAAAGCGGCTAGTATTTAAAGGGATGGGTGACATCACAGCGTTGTCGGAGGAGATTTTCATGATGATACGTGAGCAAATAGAAGAAAAATTAAGGACAGCGTTCGACCCCGTGTTTCTCGAAGTTGTGGATGAAAGCTATCGTCACAATGTTCCTGCAGGATCGGAAAGCCATTTTAAGGTCGTGCTGGTGAGCGATCGCTTTACAGGCGAACGTTTTCTTAATCGTCATCGGATGATTTACGGTACGTTAACGGCGGAACTCTCCACAACCGTACATGCGCTGGCACTGCATACTTATACCCTCAAAGAGTGGGAAGGGTTGCAGGATACTATCTTCGCGTCGCCTCCTTGTCGCGGCGCGGGAAGCATCGCGTAGCAAAACGGATTTGCAACTACCTCCGCTTTTCCAGTATGTTGCTACAGAATTATGTGAAAACGGCCTGCGGGCCGTTTTGTTTTGTCTGAATTTTGAGCGTGTCGTACAGTATTCAGACAAAAATTAGCCGAGAATTGTGAAAACCGCCGCAGCATCGCACAATCACCGTTCTCGACTCACAAAAGTGATGCCGCTATAATGCGCCGTCTTATATATGAACGTCTTCGGGATGATTCTGACGACAGGGAATGTGATTGATTATGAGAACATCCCGGTTCCGCGAAGCAAATAGCACGTGCTTGCGGAGTAGAGTTGACCGAGCACTGTGATTTTTTGAGGTAACAAGATGCAAGTTTCAGTTGAAACCACTCAGGGCCTTGGCCGCCGTGTAACGATTACAATCGCTGCTGACAGCATCGAGACCGCTGTAAAAAGCGAGCTGGTCAACGTAGCGAAAAAAGTACGTATTGACGGCTTCCGTAAAGGCAAAGTACCGATGAATATCGTCGCTCAGCGTTATGGCGCTTCTGTTCGCCAGGACGTGCTGGGCGATCTGATGAGCCGCAACTTCGTTGACGCGATCATCAAAGAAAAAATTAACCCGGCAGGCGCGCCGAACTATGTTCCGGGCGAATACAAAGTGGGTGAAGACTTCACTTACTCCGTCGAGTTTGAAGTCTATCCGGAAGTTGAGCTGACTGGCCTCGAGTCTATCGAAGTTGAAAAACCGGTTGTTGAAGTCACCGACGCTGACGTTGATGTGATGCTGGACACCCTGCGTAAGCAGCAGGCGACCTGGAAAGAAAAAGACGGCGCTGCGGATGCGGAAGACCGCGTGACCATCGATTTCACCGGCTCTGTAGACGGCGAAGAGTTCGAAGGCGGCAAAGCGACCGATTTCGTTCTGGCGATGGGCCAGGGTCGTATGATTCCGGGCTTTGAAGACGGCGTTAAAGGCCACAAAGCTGGCGAAGAGTTCACTATCGATGTGACCTTCCCGGAAGAGTACCACGCTGAAAACCTGAAAGGTAAAGCGGCTAAGTTCGTTATCAACCTGAAGAAAGTTGAAGAACGCGAACTGCCGGAACTGACCGAAGAATTCATCAAACGTTTCGGCGTTGAAGATGGTTCCGTAGCCGGTCTGCGCGCTGAAGTACGTAAAAACATGGAACGCGAGCTGAAAGGCGCGGTGCGTAACCGCGTTAAGTCTCAGGCGATCGAAGGTCTGGTAAAAGCTAACGACATCGACGTACCGTCTGCGCTGATCGACAGCGAAATCGACGTTCTGCGTCGTCAGGCTGCGCAGCGTTTTGGTGGTAACGAGAAACAGGCTCTGGAGCTGCCGCGCGAACTGTTCGAAGAACAGGCTAAGCGTCGTGTAGTTGTCGGTCTGCTGCTCGGCGAAGTCATTCGTACCAACGAGCTGAAAGCGGACGAAGAACGCGTTAAAGGCCTGATCGAAGAGATGGCGTCTGCTTACGAAGATCCGAAAGAAGTGATTGAGTTCTACAGCAAAAATAAAGAGCTGATGGACAATATGCGTAACGTCGCTCTGGAAGAACAGGCTGTTGAAGCGGTTCTGGCAAAAGCGAAAGTGTCTGAAAAAGCCACTTCCTTCAATGAGCTGATGAACCAGCAGGCGTAATTTTTCGCGTTAAAAGCACGAAATTTGCACAAAAACCCGTCACCTTTCAGTGACGGGTTTTTTTTGTCACGCATTTTGCATGGTAAGGGTGCGAAAACCGCGTTTCAGTGTTAGCGTTAGAGCAAAAGATTGTTATGCTTGAATTATGGCGATGCCGTACCCATTACAGAGGGACTGGCTGATAATCCGTCCATCAGGTTACAATCAGTACAGCAGATTTTTTCAATTTTTATCCAGGAGACGGAAATGTCATACAGCGGAGAACGAGATAATTTGGCCCCTCATATGGCGCTGGTGCCGATGGTCATTGAACAGACCTCACGCGGTGAGCGCTCTTTTGATATCTATTCTCGTCTACTTAAGGAACGCGTCATATTTCTGACCGGCCAGGTCGAAGACCATATGGCTAACCTGATCGTGGCGCAGATGCTGTTCCTGGAAGCGGAAAACCCGGAAAAAGATATCTATCTGTACATTAATTCTCCTGGCGGCGTAATTACTGCGGGGATGTCCATCTATGACACCATGCAGTTTATTAAGCCAGACGTCAGCACCATTTGTATGGGACAGGCGGCCTCTATGGGGGCGTTTTTGCTGACTGCCGGGGCGAAAGGCAAACGTTTCTGCTTGCCGAACTCTCGCGTCATGATCCACCAGCCGCTGGGCGGCTATCAGGGCCAGGCGACGGATATTGAAATTCACGCCCGCGAAATTTTGAAAGTAAAAGGGCGCATGAATGAACTTATGGCGCATCATACGGGTCAATCTCTTGAGCAGATTGAACGTGATACTGAGCGCGATCGCTTCCTCTCCGCGCCTGAAGCGGTAGAGTACGGTTTGGTTGACTCAATTTTGACCCATCGTAATTGATGCCCTGGACGCAAGTGTGCCGCTATACACTTCATCCTTCACGCTACCTCGGTGTTGGCTGCCAGCGCGCCTCCCAGTGACTTACTTATGTAAGCGCCTGCGGAGTCGCTGAGTTGCCGCCTTGATGTAGCTCGAATGATTTTGTGTATATACTAATGAAGGGCGGCACAACGCTGATTAGCGGCTTGCGCCTGAGAATGGCATTTGCGTCGTCGTGTGCGGCACAAAGAACAAAGAAGAGGTTTTGACTCATGACAGATAAACGCAAAGATGGCTCGGGCAAATTGTTGTACTGCTCTTTTTGCGGCAAAAGCCAGCATGAAGTGCGCAAGCTGATTGCCGGTCCATCCGTGTATATCTGCGACGAATGCGTCGATTTATGTAACGACATTATTCGCGAAGAAATTAAAGAAGTTGCTCCGCACCGTGAACGTAGTGCGCTGCCGACGCCGCATGAAATTCGTACTCACCTGGACGATTACGTTATCGGCCAGGAGCAGGCGAAAAAAGTGCTGGCGGTGGCGGTCTATAACCACTACAAGCGTCTGCGTAACGGCGATACCAGCAATGGCGTCGAGTTAGGCAAAAGCAACATTCTGCTGATTGGACCGACCGGTTCCGGTAAAACGCTGCTGGCGGAAACGCTGGCGCGCTTGCTGGATGTGCCGTTCACTATGGCGGATGCGACCACGCTAACCGAAGCGGGTTACGTGGGGGAAGACGTCGAGAATATCATTCAGAAACTGTTGCAGAAATGCGACTACGACGTGCAAAAAGCGCAGCGTGGGATTGTCTACATTGATGAAATCGATAAGATTTCGCGTAAATCAGACAATCCGTCCATTACCCGCGATGTTTCCGGCGAAGGCGTACAGCAGGCGTTGCTGAAACTGATCGAAGGCACCGTCGCCGCGGTTCCACCGCAGGGCGGTCGCAAACATCCGCAGCAGGAGTTCTTACAGGTAGATACCTCTAAGATTCTGTTTATCTGCGGCGGCGCGTTTGCCGGTCTGGATAAAGTGATCGCTAACCGTGTTGAAACCGGCTCCGGCATTGGTTTTGGCGCGACGGTGAAAGCGAAGTCCGACAAAGCCAGCGAAGGCGAGCTGTTGTCGCAGGTTGAACCGGAAGATTTGATCAAATTTGGTCTGATTCCTGAGTTTATCGGTCGTCTGCCAGTGGTGGCGACGCTGAACGAACTCAGCGAAGAAGCGCTGATTCAAATCCTGAAAGAGCCGAAAAATGCGCTGACCAAGCAGTATCAGGCGCTGTTTAACCTGGAAGGCGTCGATCTGGAATTCCGTGACGAAGCGCTGGACGCTATCGCCAGGAAAGCAATGGCGCGTAAAACCGGTGCCCGTGGTCTGCGTTCTATCGTCGAAGCGGCGCTGCTGGATACCATGTACGATTTGCCATCTATGGAAGACGTCGAAAAAGTGGTGATCGACGAGTCCGTTATTGCCGGTCAGAGTAAGCCGTTGCTGATTTACGGCAAACCGGAAGCGCAGGCTTCTGGCGAATAATTAAACATTCATACAATCAGTTAGCCAAAAAAGGGGGGATTTTATCTCCCCTTTCGTTTTTCCTGTAAACACGCCGTTGAATGTGTGGGAAACATCCCCATATACTGACGTACATGTTATAGGTGGTATGGAGCACAGCTATACTATCTGATTACCTGGCGGACACTAAACTAAGAGAGAGCTCTATGAATCCTGAGCGTTCTGAACGCATTGAAATCCCCGTATTGCCCTTGCGCGATGTGGTGGTTTATCCGCACATGGTCATACCCTTATTTGTAGGGCGGGAAAAATCTATCCGTTGTCTGGAAGCGGCTATGGACCATGATAAAAAAATCATGCTGGTCGCCCAGAAGGAAGCATCAACGGATGAGCCGGGTGTAAACGATCTTTTCACCGTCGGGACCGTGGCCTCTATTTTGCAGATGTTGAAACTGCCTGACGGCACCGTAAAAGTGCTGGTCGAGGGGTTACAGCGCGCGCGTATTTCCGCGCTGTCTGACAACGGCGAACATTTCTCCGCGAAGGCGGAGTACCTTGATTCGCCAGCCATTGATGAGCGAGAACAAGAAGTGCTGGTGCGTACCGCTATCAGCCAGTTCGAAGGCTACATCAAGCTGAACAAAAAAATTCCGCCGGAAGTGCTGACGTCACTCAATAGCATTGACGACCCTGCACGTCTGGCTGACACCATCGCCGCGCATATGCCGCTGAAACTGGCGGATAAACAGTCCGTACTGGAGATGTCCGACGTTAACGAACGTCTGGAATATTTGATGGCGATGATGGAATCTGAAATCGATCTGCTGCAGGTTGAGAAACGCATTCGCAACCGCGTGAAAAAGCAGATGGAGAAATCCCAGCGCGAGTACTATCTGAACGAGCAAATGAAAGCGATTCAGAAAGAACTTGGCGAGATGGACGACGCGCCGGACGAAAACGAAGCGCTGAAGCGTAAGATCGACGCGGCGAAAATGCCGAAAGAGGCGAAAGAGAAAGCGGAAGCGGAACTGCAGAAGCTGAAAATGATGTCTCCGATGTCGGCGGAAGCGACCGTGGTGCGCGGCTACATCGACTGGATGGTGCAGGTGCCGTGGAATGCGCGTAGCAAGGTCAAAAAAGACCTGCGTCAGGCGCAGGAAATCCTCGATACTGACCATTATGGTCTGGAGCGCGTGAAAGACCGCATCCTTGAGTATCTCGCGGTTCAAAGCCGTGTAAATAAAATCAAGGGGCCGATCCTGTGTCTGGTGGGGCCGCCGGGGGTAGGTAAAACCTCGTTGGGCCAGTCCATCGCTAAAGCAACAGGGCGTAAATACATCCGTATGGCGCTGGGCGGCGTGCGTGATGAAGCGGAAATCCGCGGTCATCGCCGGACTTACATTGGCTCTATGCCGGGTAAACTGATCCAAAAAATGGCCAAAGTGGGGGTTAAAAACCCACTGTTCCTGCTCGATGAGATCGACAAAATGTCTTCTGACATGCGCGGCGATCCGGCTTCCGCACTGCTGGAAGTGCTGGATCCGGAGCAGAACGTGGCGTTCAGCGATCATTACCTGGAAGTGGATTACGATCTCAGCGATGTGATGTTCGTCGCCACCTCCAACTCCATGAACATTCCGGCGCCGCTGCTGGATCGTATGGAAGTGATCCGTCTGTCCGGTTATACCGAAGATGAGAAGCTGAATATTGCTAAACGTCACCTGCTGCCGAAGCAGATCGAGCGTAACGCGCTGAAGAAAGGCGAACTGACGGTCGACGATAGCGCGATTATCGGTATTATCCGCTATTACACGCGTGAAGCGGGCGTGCGTAGTCTGGAGCGTGAAATCTCCAAACTGTGCCGCAAAGCGGTTAAACAACTGTTGCTCGATAAGTCGTTAAAACATATCGAAATTAACGGCGATAATCTGCACGACTACCTCGGTGTGCAGCGCTTTGATTATGGCCGCGCGGATAGCGAAAACCGCGTAGGTCAGGTGACGGGCCTGGCGTGGACGGAAGTGGGCGGCGATCTGTTGACCATCGAAACCGCCTGCGTACCGGGCAAAGGCAAGTTGACCTACACCGGCTCGCTCGGTGAAGTGATGCAGGAATCCATTCAGGCGGCGCTGACCGTGGTGCGCGCGCGCGCGGAAAAACTGGGTATTAATCCGGACTTTTACGAAAAACGCGATATCCACGTTCACGTGCCGGAAGGCGCAACGCCGAAAGACGGTCCAAGTGCCGGTATCGCGATGTGTACCGCGCTGGTTTCCTGCCTGACCGGTAATCCGGTGCGCGCAGATGTGGCAATGACCGGCGAGATCACGCTGCGTGGTCAGGTATTGCCGATCGGCGGCCTGAAAGAAAAACTGTTGGCGGCGCATCGCGGCGGGATTAAAACGGTCTTAATTCCATTCGAAAATAAACGTGACCTGGAGGAAATTCCGGACAACGTGATTGCCGATCTGGATATTCATCCTGTGAAGCGCATTGAGGAAGTTCTGACGCTTGCTCTGCAAAACGAACCGTCTGGAATGCAGGTTGTAACCGCAAAATAGTGACCTCGCGCAAATAGCGCTAATAAAAACAGGGCTGGCAGGCTATTTCGGACTTGCCAGCCTTTTTTTGTATAGCTAATTTAGATGGTTGATTGGGTCTGCCACCATTAACGGGTGTTGTAAGGGCGTGGCAGGCCTGATATAACTGCTGCGCGGTCGTACTTCGAAGGATTCAGGTGCGATATAAATTATAAAGAGGAAGAGAAGAGTGAATAAATCTCAACTGATCGAAAAAATTGCTGCAGGGGCTGATATCTCTAAGGCTGCGGCTGGACGTGCGTTAGATGCGATTATTGCTTCTGTTACCGAATCTCTGAAAGAAGGGGATGACGTTGCACTGGTAGGCTTTGGTACTTTTGCTGTTAAAGAGCGTGCTGCCCGTACTGGTCGCAACCCGCAAACAGGTAAAGAGATCACCATCGCCGCTGCCAAAGTGCCGAGTTTCCGTGCAGGTAAAGCGCTGAAAGACGCGGTAAACTAAGCGTGATCCCCTCGGGGGATGTGACAAAGTACAAGGGCGCATCAACTGATGTGCCTTTTTTATTGGCGATTCGGGACTTTCTGTGCGTTGCGGGCTGACAATTGCCCTCGTTTCTTGTCACAATAGGCTTTTGTGCGCCGCGTTCAGAAAATGCGATGCGCGTGAAGTCTCTATACGCAAATCATTCAGGTTGCGTCGACGCGGCTACTGAGCGAATCACTCGGTTGCCAGCAGAGAAGCCGCCTGAAAGATAAAGTGTAAAGTCACCTACAGCGGAGTGTGGTTACACCATGATGGACAGCTTACGCACGGCTGCAAACAGTCTCGTGCTCAAGATTATTTTCGTTATCATTATCGTGTCGTTCATTTTGACCGGCGTTAGTGGTTACCTGATTGGCGGAAGCAATAACTACGCCGCAAAAGTGAATGGCCAGGAAATCAGCCGGGCACAGTTTGAGAATGCGTTTAATAACGAACGTAACCGTATGCAGCAGCAGTTGGGCGACAGGTATTCTGAACTGGCGGCCAACGAAGGTTACATGAAAAGCCTGCGCCAGCAGGTGCTGAATCGTCTGATAGACGAAGCGCTGTTGGATCAATATTCCCGCGAACTGAAACTGGGCATCAGCGATGAGCAGGTAAAGCAGGCGATTTTCGCCACTCCCGCTTTTCAGGTGGACGGTAAGTTTGACAACAACCGCTATAACGCGATTGTGAATCAGATGGGAATGACGGCCGATCAGTACGCTCAGGCGCTGCGTAACCAGCTTACCACTCAGCAACTGATCAACGGCGTGGCCGGTACTGATTTTATGCTGAAAGGGGAAACCGACGAACTGGCGGCATTAGTCTCTCAACAGCGCGTGGTGCGTGAAGCCGTTATTGATGTCAACGCGCTGGCGGCGAAGCAGCAGGTGACCGATCAGGAAGTGTCCAGCTACTACGATCAGAATAAAGTCCGCTTTATGACGCCGGAACAGTTCCGCGTAAGCTATATCAAGCTGGATGCCGCGACGATGCAGGCACCGGTCAGCGATGCGGATATTCAGGCCTATTATGACCAGCATGTAGATCAGTTTACTCAGCCGGAGCGTATTCGTTACAGCATTATTCAGACCAAAACGGAAGATGATGCGAAAGCGGTACTGGATGCGCTGAACAAGGGCGAAGATTTCGCCACGCTGGCGAAAGAGAAATCTACCGATATCATCTCTGCGCGTAATGGCGGCGATATGGGCTGGCTGGAAGAGTCTGCCACGGTGCCGGAACTGAAAAACGCCGGATTAAAAGAAAAAGGCCAGATATCTGGCGTGATTAAGTCGTCTGTCGGTTTTCTGGTGGCGCGTCTGGATGATATTCAGCCTGCCAAAGTGAAACCGTTAAGCGAGGTTCGCGACGACATTGCCGCGAAAGTGAAACAAGAAAAAGCGCTGGATGCTTACTATGCGTTGCAGCAGAAGGTGAGCGATGCGGCAAGCAACGACAATGAGTCGTTAGCAGGCGCTGAACAGGTCGCTGGCGTAAAAGCGGTTGAAACCGGCTGGTTTAGCCGTGACACCTTACCGGAAGAGCTGAACTTCAAACCGGTAGCCGATGCTATCTTTAATGGCGGTCTGGTAGGCGAAAACGGTACGCCGGGGCCGAATTCAGACATTATCACCGTAGATGGCGACCGGGCTTTTGTTGTGCGCGTGAGCGAACATAAACCTGAAGCCGTGAAGCCGTTGGCAGAAGTGAAAGAACAGGTCACTGCCCTGGTGAAGCATAACAAAGCGGAACAACAGGCGAAGCTGGATGCGGAAAAACTGCTGGTCGAGCTGAAAGCGGGCAAAGGCGCGGAAGCGATGAAAGCGGCGGGTCTGAGTTTTGGCGAGCCTAAAACGTTAAGTCGTACCAGTCAGGATCCGGTGAGTCAGGCGGCCTTTGCGTTAAGCCTTCCGACGAAAGATAAGCCAGTTTATGGCGTGGCGAACGATATGCAGGGTAACGTCGTTCTGCTGGCGTTTGACGAGGTGAAAGCGGGCGCCATGCCGGAAGCGCAGAAAAAAGCGATGGTGCAGGGCATCACGCAGAACAATGCGCAAATTGTCTTTGAGGCGCTGATGAGCAATCTGCGTAAAGAGGCGAAAATCAAAATCGGCGACGCTCTGGAACAGCAGTAATCGTCGAGGCGCTTCGCAAAAAATTGCAAAACGTTGTATCCCACAAAGGCCGCTTTCGCGGCCTTTTCCATTTCTGAGAATTGCCGTTTGTTCGTTTTTCTCCGCCCCGCTATCGTGGCTGCACTGTTAACAAACAAGGAGAAAACAGTATGAAACACGGAATTAAAGCACTGCTTATTACACTTTCTTTAACCTGCGCGGGCATGGCCCATAGCGCGCTGGCGGCGACGCCTGTCGCAAAAAATGCAGCAGTGGAAACAAAAGCGGATACGCCTTCTTCATCCTCCGCCAAAGCGGCATTACCTGCTAAAGCCAGCGATGATGAAGGTACCAGGGTGAGCATTAATACCGCGTCTGCGGAGGATCTGGCGCGGGTGATGAACGGCGTTGGGCTGAAAAAAGCGCAGGCTATTGTGAGCTATCGGGAGGAGTATGGTCCTTTTAAAACGGTGGATGATTTAAAGCAGGTGCCGGGAATGGGAAGCGCGCTGGTGGAGCGTAATCTGGCAGTTTTAACATTGTAATCACTTGCACAGTGGCCAAAATTTGCCAGACTGTAGAGGTCATACCAGTTATGACCTCTGTACTTGTCGTTTACTTATAACAACAACGTAAGGTTATTGCGCTATGCAAACACAAATCAAAGTTCGTGGATATCATCTTGATGTTTATCAACATGTTAATAATGCCCGCTATCTGGAGTTTCTGGAAGAGGCCCGTTGGGATGGGCTGGAAAACAGCGACAGCTTTCAGTGGATGACGGCCCGCAATATTGCCTTTGTGGTGGTAAACATCAATATAAATTACCGTCGCCCGGCGGTATTGAGCGATCTACTGACCGTGACCAGCCAGGTACAACAGCTTAACGGTAAAAGCGGCGTATTAAGCCAGACGATTACGCTGGAGCCAGAAGGGCAGGTGGTGGCTGATGCGCTCATCACGTTTGTTTGTATTGATTTAAAAACGCAAAAAGCGCTGCCGCTGGAAGGCGAATTGCGTGAAAAGCTGGAACAGATGGTGCAATAACGCCTCGCTGTCTGATGGCGTTGAACTGATCAGACCTGGCGATATTGACCATGGTGCATATCGCCAGGCCGGATAAGGCGCGTGCGCCGCCATCCGGCAAAACAATCACCTTAACCCGGTTTTTTGCTTCATTGCCGCCATCACCGCCGCTTTATTCGACAGATAATGATTCAGGCCGTTAGCGCGCAGATTACAGGCTGCGCAATGACCACAGCCATCGCCTTTAATGCCGTTATAGCAGGTCAGCGTCTCTTCGCGAACTAAATCCAGTTGGCCCCAATAATCGGCCAGCGCCCAGGTTTCAGCTTTATCAATCCACATTAAGGGTGTTTCGAAACGGATATCTTTCGCCATGCCCAGATTCACCGCGTGATTCAGCGCCTTGACGAACTCATCGCGACAGTCTGGATAGCCGGAAAAATCGGTCTCGCAAACGCCGGTGATCACCGCTTCGGCTTTGACCTGATAAGCGTAAATCGCCGCCAGCGTCAGAAAGAGAATATTGCGTCCCGGTACGAAAGTATTGGGGATACCGTCAGCGTTCGGTTCATAGTCCGGCACCGGAATGCTATCCCGCGTCAGGCTGCTGACCGCCAGTTCGTTCAGCAAAGTGACATCCAGCACTTTATGCGCGCGTGCGCCAAGTTTTAACGCCAGTGCGCGCGCGACATCAATCTCTGCGCGGTGGCGCTGACCATAATCAAACGTGACACAATGCACTTCATCATACTGATGCCGCGCTTGCGCCAGACAAGTGGTGGAGTCCTGACCTCCACTAAATACAACAACGGCGCGTTTCATAGTTATCCTGATCAATGACGAAAGCCAATATGGTAACGCGTACGGATAATCCCGACCAGCTTCTTCACGGCGAAGGCGGAGGAAGCCAGGCTTCGCTAAATTCAAACCAGCCGCGAGGGGTGAGTCGAACGCCGTTAACGCCCGGTGGGGCGCTGATGCGATAGTGATAATTAAATAGTGGCGTAAGTGTGGCGTCATCCATCAGGTTGGCAAAAACTTGTTGTAGCGCGGCGCGGCGATCTTTTTCATTGGGCTGAATTTGCAGAGCGTCAAGCGTAGCCTGCAGATGGGAAAACGCAGGCGCGTCAAGGACATGTGGCCAGATCTGATCGCAACGTAGCCACTGCTCCAGCGTATATTCCGGCGCTTCGCCGATCAGCCTGTCGCCCATCATCAGATCCGCTTGCGCCAACGCAGGGCAGTTATCCCAGTTTTTGGCATTATGAAAAATCAACGTTAACTCACAGCCGAGCGTCGCCAGGTAATGTCGAAGCTGTTCCGCCATCGTATGCAGCTCTACGGGAAGGTGATACGCCAGGGTAAGTTTTTTCGGCAATGGCGTTTCATCAACGTCCTGCCATTGCGGGATTGTCCAGCCGGGTAGCAGCCCCTGACTTGGCATAATCAAGTTCTCATCTACCGGTAAGGTTTTCAGCAGCGAAGTATGATGGATAATATGTATCAGACGCCGCGCCTGCTGTACGTTGAGCCGTGAGCCCTTTTTGAGGGTTAAATAACAAAAGCCAAGACTGATACCACTACTTACCTGACTCAGCGTCGCCAGCTCTTCCGGTTTGCCGATGGCAATCTGCACCGGATGGCGGCAACTGGTGCCCAGATCCTGGGCAAACAGTTGCGGGGTGATCCAGAATTCAATCGCTTTCAGCAGCGGATGGCTGAGGTGATAATGGTCATGACTTTCCAGACGCACCAGTTCCGGCGTGAACAACGCCAGGCGAAAAGGACCGGTGCCGATAAGCGGCAGGTCAGGATGCGCCAGACCGCTACAATAGCTCGCCAGACGATGCGCCAGCCAGTAATCAGGTCGGTGAAGGAGAAAGGTCAGGCACTGAGGATGCGTTACTTCGATCCGTGCGACGCTAATAAACAATTTGCTTAGCGCCGGTAGGGTAAGCAGCCTTTCCAGGCGTTCGTGTAGCTGCGCGGTGTCCACCGCATCGCCATTATGCCAGTGCAGCGTGGAGCGAATATAAAAATCCCAGCGTAAACCGTCGGCGGAAACCTCCCAGTGATGCGCCAAATCCCCGCAAGGATATTGACTGTCGCGGTCGAAGCGCGTTAACCCGGAAAAAACTTGCCCTGCGAGATGCTGTTCCGCGCGTCCTGGCAGGAAACCCGGCTGCAGCGGATCAAGCGGACGATAGTAGGGAATACGCAATGTCGGCGTATCGTTTTGCCATTGGCCGCCCATAAAAGGCTGGAGCATCGCCCGTAACTCGCCCGGCGCCAGTTGCGCCAGTTCCAGTACGTTGAGCTGCTGCCCTTTTTCCAGCGCCTGTTCCATCATGGCGGTGCGGAGCGATTCCGGCGTGACCAGAAACTGGAGCCGTCCACGTTTCCCGCGCCCGGACTGCGCCTCCCATCTTAGCCAACCCGCCTGCTGGGCCTGACGCAGCAGCGTTCGCAGATGGCGCTCGCTACAAAAACAGCGTTCGGCCAGTTCGCTAACGGTGACATGTTGCGTTTCCCCGGCGGAAGGCTGCCAGAGGCGTTGATATTGATTAAGCCGATTCAGTAGCCTCATAGAAACCCGGAACACTTCCTTTTATCTGTTCACTATTACTTCCGTATATCTCAGGTAATACTGAACAACAAGTTAACCGCGTCACAGTGTGGAGAAAGAGATGGCCCGTCTGGCAGCATTTGATATGGATGGCACGTTATTAATGTCCGATCACCATTTGGGTAGAGAAACGATCGCCACGCTGTCGCGTCTGCGCGAACGCGATATCACCCTGACATTCGCTACGGGTCGTCATGTGCTGGAGATGCGGCATATTCTGGGGACGCTTTCACTGGATGCTTATCTTATTACCGGTAACGGGACGCGAATTCACTCGCTGGAAGGCGACGTGCTGCATCGTCAGGATCTCGATCCTCAGGTTGCCGATACGGTGATGCACCATGCCTGGGATACCCGAGCCAGTATGCATGTGTTTAATGACAACGGCTGGTTTACAGGCCAGGAGATGCCCGCGCTACTCCAGGCGCACGTCTACAGCGGCTTTCGTTATCAGGTTATCGATATAAAAAGTATTCCGGCCCATCAGGTGACGAAGATCTGTTTTTGCGGCGATCATGACGATCTGATCCGTTTGCGCATTCAGCTCAATGAGGCGCTGGAAGAACGCGCGCACCTCTGTTTCTCTGCCGTCGACTGCCTGGAAGTGCTACCGCTGGGGTGCAATAAAGGATCGGCGCTGGCGGTATTGAGCAACCATTTAGGGCTTTCACTGGCAGATTGCATGGCGTTTGGCGACGCGATGAACGATCGGGAAATGCTGGGCAGCGTCGGGCGGGGGCTCATTATGGGCAATGCCATGCCGCAGCTTATCGCCGCGCTGCCACACCTTTCGGTTATCGGACATTGTGGTAATCAAGCGGTATCACACTTTTTGACGCATTGGCTGGACAATCCGCATCTACCTTATTCCCCCGAATGAGAGATCTCTTCCAGCAAGCCAGACATTCAGTCTGGCTTTTTTTTGGTTTCTAGTCGCCGGTAAGTAATTTTGCGATGGCCGCTGACCACGGCGTCAAATCGCCGATATGGTCGCTAACCCAGGACGGATGGTAATAGGTATCCAGATAGCGATCGCCGCTATCGCACAATAACGTCACGATAGCGCCGGTTTCTCCAGCCTCGCGCATCCGGGCCGCAAGCTGCAGCGCTCCCCACATATTCGTGCCGGTAGAGGCGCCGACTTTACGGCCCAGCTGCGTTTCCAGCCAGTGTGCGGTGGCAACGCTGGCGGCGTCCGGCACGCGCAGCATCTCATCCACGACATCCGGAATAAAAGAAGGCTCTACTCGCGGACGACCAATTCCTTCAATTTTACTGCCCACCGGGCTGCGTAATGAAGCGTCGCGATCCTGCCAGTAAGGTAAAAAGACGGAATTTTCCGGATCCACCACCATGAGCTGAGTATCATAGCCCTGGCAGCGAATATAGCGCCCAATCGTCGCAGAGGTTCCGCCCGTTCCGGCGCTCATGACGATAAATCGCGGTACCGGATGGGGTTCGTTGCGCATCTGGCGGAAAATACTGTCGGCAATATTATTGTTGCCCCGCCAGTCGGTAGCTCGTTCTGCGTAGGTAAACTGGTCCATATAGTGACCGTTCAGTTCATGCGCCAGCCGCTCGGAGGCGGCATAAATTTCGCAGGCGCTCTCCACTAAATGACAGTGGCCGCCGTAAAATTGAATCTGTTCGATTTTACGTTTTGCGGTACAGGCGGGCATGACGGCGATGAACGGCAGTCCCAGTAAACGCGCGAACCAGGCTTCGGAAATCGCCGTTGAGCCTGATGACGCTTCAATAATCGGAGTGCCTTCTTTAATCCAGCCATTGCACAGTCCATAAAGGAACAGCGAGCGCGCCAGACGATGCTTGAGGCTACCGGTGGGATGCGTGCTTTCGTCTTTCAGGTAAAGCTGGATACCTGGAAATGCCGACAGGGGCAAACGAATAAGATGCGTATCCGCCGAGCGCTGGTGGTCAGCGTTAATTTCATTAATGGCATTTTTAACCCAATTGCTACTCATCATTAATATCCATTTATCATTTTGTGCCAAGAGTAGCGAAAAGTACGGAAAAAATTGTTGCTATTTGGCCTTTAAATTACAATGTAAGGAGAAAAATATTCTCTATGGAGTGGGTATGTTAGATAAAATTGACCGTAAACTGCTTTGCTTATTGCAGCAGGACTGTACCCTCTCTTTGCAGGCGCTGGCGGATGCCGTTAATCTGACGACAACGCCTTGCTGGAAGCGGCTTAAACGCCTGGAAGATGACGGTATCCTGCTTGGCAGGGTCGCGCTGCTGGACCCGGAAAAACTGGGGCTGGGGTTAACCGCTTTTGTGTTGATAAAAACGCAGCACCACAGCAGTGAATGGTACTGTCGGTTCGTGACCGTCGTCTCTGAGATGCCGGAAGTGCTTGGCTTCTGGCGGATGGCGGGGGAATACGACTATCTGATGCGAGTTCAGGTGGCCGACATGAAGCGGTATGACGACTTCTATAAACGTCTGGTCAATAGCGTCCCTGGACTGTCAGACGTCACCTCCAGTTTTGCGATGGAACAGATTAAGTACACCACCTCTCTGCCCATTGAATAATTCTCCCGGTATTGCCGGAAATCATATCAGGAAATAACGCGTGCGATTATTTGCTCAATTAAGCTGGTACTTTCGCCGGGAATGGCGTCGCTATCTTGGCGCGGTGGCCCTGCTTATGCTTATTGCGATGCTTCAGCTGATCCCGCCCAAAGTGGTGGGGATTGTCGTGGATGGCGTAACCGCACAGCATTTTACTCCAGGCCGAATAGCGATGTGGATTGGCACCATTGCCCTGATCGCCGTAGTGGTTTATTTGTTGCGCTATGTCTGGCGCGTGCTGCTATTTGGCGCTTCTTATCAATTAGCCGTCGAACTGCGTGAAGATTATTATCGCCAGCTGAGTCGTCAGCATCCTGAATTTTATCAGCGCCATCGGACGGGCGATCTTATCGCGCGTGCGACGAATGATGTGGATCGCGTCGTATTTGCGGCGGGCGAGGGCGTTCTGACGCTGGTTGATTCGCTGGTAATGGGCTGTGCGGTACTGATTGTCATGTCGACGCAAATTAGCTGGCAGCTAACGCTATTAGCGCTGTTGCCGATGCCGATTATGGCGCTGATGATCAAACGTTACGGCGATCGGCTGCATGATTATTTCAAACTGGCGCAGGCCGCCTTCTCCAGCCTGAACGACCGCACGCAGGAGAGTCTGACCAGCATCCGCATGATCAAAGCGTTTGGTCTGGAGGATCGCCAGTCTTCGCTGTTTGCGGCGGATGCCGAAGATACCGGCAAGAAAAATATGCGCGTGGCGCGTATTGACGCGCGTTTTGATCCAACCATTTACATCGCCATTGGCATGGCGAACCTGCTCGCGATTAGCGGCGGAAGCTGGATGGTGGTTAACGGCAGCCTGACGCTGGGCGAACTCACCAGCTTTATGATGTATCTGGGGTTGATGATTTGGCCGATGCTGGCGCTGGCCTGGATGTTTAATATCGTGGAGCGGGGTAGCGCCGCATACAGCCGCATCCGCGCCATGCTGGCGGAAGCGCCGGTAGTTAAGGATGGCGAAGAGCCGGTCCCGGCGGGGCGCGGCGAACTGACGGCGGCCATTCGTGAGTTTTGCTATCCGCAAACGACGCATCCGGCGCTGGAGAATGTGAACTTTCGTCTTAAACCGGGTCAGATGCTGGGGATATGCGGTCCGACCGGCGCGGGGAAAAGCACAATATTGTCGCTTATCCAGCGCCATTTTGATGTGACGCAGGGAGAGATCCGTTTCCATGACGTGCCGTTGACGCATCTGCAACTGGATAGCTGGCGTAGCCGACTGGCGGTCGTCAGCCAGACGCCGTTTTTGTTCTCGGACTCTATTGCCAATAATATTGCGCTCGGACGCCCGGAGGCGACTCAGGAGGAGATTGAACAGGTGGCGCGTTTAGCCAGCGTACATGAGGATATTCTCCGTTTGCCTCAGGGCTACGACACGCAGGTAGGTGAACGTGGCGTCATGTTATCGGGAGGGCAAAAACAGCGTATCTCGATTGCCAGAGCGCTGCTGTTGAATGCGGAAATTCTGCTTCTTGATGATGCGCTCTCAGCAGTAGATGGTCGCACGGAGCATCAGATTTTGCATAATTTGCGCCAGTGGGGCGAAGGGCGTACGGTCATCATCAGCGCGCATCGTTTATCCGCGCTGACCGACGCCAATGAAATTATCGTTATGCAACATGGTCATGTTGTTCAGCGCGGCGATCACGATCAACTGGCGCAGCAGATTGGCTGGTATCGCGATATGTATCGCTATCAGCAACTGGAGGCCGCGCTGGATGACGCGCCGGAACGCGGCGAGGAGGCGGTGAATGCGTAGTTTTGGACAGCTATGGCCGACGCTGAAACGGTTGCTGGCGTATGGCTCGCCATGGCGAAAACCGCTCTCTGTCGCGGTGATGATGCTGTGGATTGCGGCGGCGGCGGAGGTTAGCGGTCCGCTGTTGATCAGCTATTTCATTGATAACATGGTGGCCCGCCACCATTTACCGTTGGGCAAGGTCGCGGGGCTGGCGGCCGCCTATGTGGGGCTACAATTTCTGGCGGCGGGTCTGCATTACGCCCAGTCTTTATTATTTAACCGGGCGGCCGTTGGCGTGGTTCAGTCCTTGCGCACGGACGTCATGGATGCCGCCTTGCGCCAGCCGCTAAGCGCCTTCGACACGCAGCCTGTCGGACAATTAATTTCACGCGTGACCAACGATACGGAAGTCATCCGCGATCTGTACGTCACGGTCGTCGCAACGGTATTACGTAGCGCGGCGTTGATCGGCGCCATGCTGGTCGCCATGTTCAGCCTTGACTGGCGGATGGCGCTGGTGGCGATTTTGATTTTTCCGGCGGTATTGACCGTGATGGTCATTTATCAGCGCTACAGCACGCCGATTGTACGCCGCGTGCGGGCATACCTGGCGGATATTAACGACGGCTTTAACGAAATCATCAACGGGATGAGCGTAATACAGCAGTTTCGCCAGCAGGCGCGCTTCGGCGAACGCATGGGCGAGGCCAGCCGCTCGCACTATATGGCGCGAATGCAGACGTTGCGCTTGGACGGCTTTTTATTGCGTCCGCTGCTTAGCCTCTTTTCTGCGCTCATTTTGTGCGGTTTGTTAATGCTTTTCAGCTTTACGTCTGCCGGCACGATTGAGGTCGGGGTGCTGTATGCGTTCATTAGCTATTTGTCACGTCTGAACGAGCCGCTTATTGAACTGACCACCCAGCAATCCATGCTACAGCAGGCAGTTGTGGCGGGAGAGCGTGTTTTTGAACTGATGGATCGCCCGCGCCAGCGCTATGGCAGCGACGACAGGCCGTTACAAAGCGGGGCGATTGATATTGATCATCTGTCGTTTGCTTACCGCGACGATAATCTTGTTTTACAGGACATTACGCTCTCAGTACCGTCCCGTAGCTTTGTGGCGCTGGTGGGGCACACCGGCAGCGGGAAGAGCACGCTCGCCAGCTTATTAATGGGGTATTACCCCCTGACACAAGGCGAAATTCGGCTGGATGGGCGAGAAATCGCCTCTCTTAATCATCGCGTTTTACGCCAGGGCGTGGCGATGGTTCAACAGGACCCGGTAGTGATGGCGGATACCTTTCTGGCTAATGTGACGCTGGGGCGCGATGTCTCCGAGGCGCAGGTGTGGCAGGCGCTGGAAACGGTACAACTGGCAGACCTGGCGCGCGGGCTGAGCGACGGGCTGCATACGCATCTCGGCGAGCAGGGAAATACGCTGTCCGTCGGGCAAAAACAGCTATTGGCGCTGGCGCGCGTGCTGGTTGACGCCCCGCAAATATTAATTCTTGATGAGGCGACGGCCAGCATCGATTCCGGCACGGAGCAGGCGATACAGCAGGCGCTGGCGGCGATTCGCGAGCGCACCACGCTGGTGGTTATTGCCCATCGGCTATCGACAATCGTGGAGGCAGATACCATTCTGGTTCTCCATCGCGGCCAGGCGGTGGAGCGCGGGACGCATCAACAATTGCTGGCGGCGCAAGGGCGCTACTGGCAAATGTATCAATTACAGTTAGTTGGCGAGGAGTTAGCCGCCAGCGTACACGAAGAACCCGGCCCTGCGGCGTAAGGTTTGGCGCCACAGGGCAAAGCCTCGCCCATTATGCACCGTCGTGGTGCGTTTTTCTTTCCCTGCTTCGATTTTGGGGCGCGTCAATATAAAGACGCGCCGCTAACCGCGCTTTTCCTCGCTCGCCAGCTTCTGGCACATCCTTTGCAATATCCATTCTGAAGAGTCCATGCGCGGCGGCAGCCGTTACCTAATTCTGACTGGAGGGTTCTATGAAGCTGGTTACCGTGATTATCAAACCGTTCAAGCTGGAGGACGTGCGGGAGGCGCTTTCTTCCATTGGCATTCAGGGACTGACCGTCACCGAAGTGAAAGGGTTTGGCCGTCAGAAAGGACACGCCGAACTGTATCGCGGCGCGGAGTACAGCGTGAATTTCCTGCCGAAGGTCAAAATTGATGTGGCTATCGCCGACGACCAACTGGAAGAGGTGATCGATATCATCAGTAAAGCGGCTTACACCGGAAAAATTGGCGACGGCAAAATTTTCGTCGCGGAGCTCATGCGCGTTATTCGGATTCGTACCGGCGAAGCTGACGAAGCAGCGCTGTAAGACCCGCCACACAGCAACAGGAAATGAAAAAATGAAGATAGCGATGATAAAAACCACACTGGCTTCAATGGCGCTGCTGCCTGGGCTAACGATAGCCGCGCCAGCGGTTGCCGATAAAGCGGATAGTGCTTTTATGATGATTTGCACCGCGCTGGTGCTGTTCATGACGATACCGGGTATCGCGCTGTTTTACGGCGGATTAATTCGCGCCAAGAACGTGCTGTCAATGTTAACGCAAGTGACCGTCACCTTTGCGCTGGTCTGTATTTTATGGGTGGTGTACGGCTATTCGCTGGCTTTTGGCGAAGGGAATCATTTCTTCGGTAATGCCGATGGGGCGATGTTGAAGAATATCGCGTTGACGGCGGTAACGGGTACGATTTATCAGTATATTCATGTCGCGTTTCAGGGATCTTTCGCCTGTATTACCGTCGGGCTGATTGTCGGCGCGCTGGCGGAGCGTATTCGTTTTTCGGCGGTGCTGATTTTTGTCGTGGTGTGGTTCACGCTCTCTTATATCCCGATTGCGCACATGGTGTGGGGCGGCGGCCTGCTGGCTGCTCACGGCGCGCTGGATTTTGCCGGTGGTACGGTGGTGCATATTAACGCCGCTATCGCCGGGCTGGTGGGGGCTTATTTAATTGGCAAACGCGTCGGCTTTGGGAAAGAAGCATTTAAACCCCATAACCTGCCGATGGTCTTTACCGGTACTGCGATTCTATATATCGGCTGGTTTGGATTTAACGCGGGTTCTGCGGGGAGCGCAAACGAGATAGCAGCGCTGGCCTTTGTGAACACCGTGGTGGCGACCGCCGCCGCGATTCTGGGGTGGATTATCGGCGAGTGGACGCTACGCGGTAAGCCTTCCCTGCTGGGAGCCTGTTCCGGCGCGATTGCCGGTCTGGTCGGCGTGACGCCAGCCTGTGGCTATGTTGGCGTTGGCGGCGCGCTGGTTATCGGCGTTATTGCGGGTCTGGCGGGATTGTGGGGAGTCACCATGCTTAAACGTCTGCTACGGGTAGATGATCCGTGCGACGTATTTGGCGTTCACGGCGTTTGCGGAATAGTCGGCTGTATCCTGACCGGCGTTTTTGCCGCCAGTTCGCTGGGCGGCGTTGGCTTTGTCGACGGCGTTACGATGGGACATCAGGTGATGGTACAGCTGGAAAGTATTGCTATTACGGTCGTCTGGTCCGGTGTTGTCGCGTTTGTTGGTTACAAACTGGCGGATATCTTTGTTGGACTGCGTGTACCGGAAGAGCAGGAGCGCGAGGGGCTGGATGTGAACAGTCACGGCGAGAATGCGTATAACGCGTGATTGCGCAACATGCCTGATGGCGCTGCGCTTACCCAGTCTACTGTAGGCCGGATAAGCGCAGCGTCATCAGGCCATTAACGCCGCATAGCGGCATGTTTTTTAATTGTGATTACGCATTACCCCTTCCTGCACGGTTGAAGCGACCAGCGCGCCATCCTGAGTATAAAACTCGCCGCGAACAAAGCCCCGGGCGCTGGAGGCGGAAGTGCTCTCCACGCTATAAAGTAGCCATTCATTAAAATTGAACGGACGATGGAACCACATAGAGTGATCAATAGTGGCGATCTGAATGCCCTTTTCCAGAAAACCGATGCCGTGAGGCTGAAGCGCGACGGGAAGGAAATTCAGATCCGAGGCATATCCCAGTAAATATTGATGGACGCGAATGTCATCCGGAACGGTGCCGTTGGCGCGAATCCATACCTGACGCACAGGCGCGGCGACGTGACCTTTCAACGGATTGTGAAATTCGACGGGACGAATTTCCAGCGGGCGATCGCAGAGAAACTTTTCTTTCAGAATCGGCGGCAGTAAATGCGCCAGCGATTGCGCGATTTCCGTTTCTGACGGTAGTCCTTCCGGCCCGACTGCCGTCGGCATGGTTTTTTGATGTTCAAAACCCGGTTCCGGCGCCTGGAATGAGGCGGTCATATAAAAGATGGGTTTCCCGTTCTGAATAGCGGCAACGCGGCGGGCGCTGAAGCTGTTCCCATCGCGCAGCACTTCTACGTCATAGATAATGGGTTTTTGGCTGTCGCCTGGCCGCAGAAAATAACTGTGGAATGAATGTACCAGTCGCGCTTCCGGCACCGTTTCTTTGGCGGCATAGAGCGCCTGGCCCACCACCTGACCGCCAAATACCTGGCGCAGCCCTAAGTCTTCACTTTGGCCCCGAAAGAGTCCTTCTTCAATTTTTTCCAGATTCAATAATGTCAGCAAATTATTCAGTGTCTGACTCATACATACTCTCCAGGTGACAACGATGCCGAAGCGAGGTAGGGCAGAGTATAACGCAATTTTGCAAGTGGTCCGATGGGTACAAAAGTCTGAATAACAGACCAATTCCAGGCAAAAATGAGTGACATGTGCCACACTTAATCACGTTATGTTTCTGTTAACCACTCTTCCGGCGGGGGGAAAGGCCTGCTGGTGCATTGATGATAAGGAGAATTGAATGAAACTCGTGCACATCGTAAGTGGTTTAGCGGTTGCGATATCTCTGGCGGCCTGCGCTGATAAAAGCGCTGATATCCAGACGCCTGCGCCAAACCCTAACATGTCGATTACAGCTAACCAGTCTACTATTCAGCAACCCAATGTTTCCGGTACCGTCTGGATCCGCCAGAAGGTCGCTCTGCCGCCAGATGCGGTGCTGACCGTGACGCTTTCAGATGCTTCGCTGGCTGATGCGCCGTCTAAGGTGCTGTCGCAAAAAGCGGTACGTACCGAAGGTAAACAGGCGCCTTTCAGTTTTGTGTTGCCGTTTAACCCATCAGATATTCAACCTAACGCGCGCATTCTCCTGAGCGCGGCCATCACCGTTGATAATAAGCTGGTATTTATTACCGATAGCGTGAAACCGGTGATTAATAATGGCGGCACTAAAGCGGATCTGACGCTGGTACCGGTACAGCAAACGGCGGTGCCTGTGCAGGCCAGCGGCGGTGCGACGACGACGGTTCCATCGACCTCACCGACCCAGGTCAATCCGTCTTCTGCCGTTCCTGCGCCTACCCAGTATTAATCCTGCGCCAACCCTCTCCGTTACGGAGAGGGTTAATACACCCAGCGATAGCGTTGTAAATCGATTTGTCCGCTTCCCGACACCACCACGCCTTCCGCCAGTAATGCCTGACGTTGCCGCTGTAGATCCGGCCCGGTAAGTGATATTGCGCCGTGGCGGTTCACCACCCGATGCCATGGTAAAGTGCTGCCTTCCGGCAGACGTTTTAAAACTCCGCCGACCTGACGCGCTGCCCGAGGCGAACCGGCAAGCCGGGCGACATCGCCGTAGGTCGTGACAAATCCTTCCGGGATCGAAGCGACGATTTGCCAGACGCGTTGAGGAAATGTGTCCTGAATATCCATAATAGAATCCTGCGTTAATGCTTCAGGATAATCTGGAATAAGGGGGGAGGAAAGCCCGGATGCGCAAGAAACCAGCATCCGATGCCTGATGGGTTGCAATTGCACGATATAGCAGTGATAATGCGCCTGCGCGTTGGTTCACAACGCTCTCAATGGGGGCTCTGTTGGTTCTCCCGCAACGCTACTCTGTTTACCAGGTCAGGTCCGGAAGGAAGCAGCCAAGGCAGATGACGCGTGTGCCGGGATGTAGCTGGCAGGGCCCCCACCCATTTGTGCCTCTCCACACTGTTCTTTTCTGCTGTGCGACGTTATAGCCGCTGTTCCGCCCAAAGAATAAATGCCGTAGCGGGTAGGGGTTTACTGTATAACCAGCCCTGACCATAATGTACGCCATGCTGGCGTAGCCACTGTTCTTGCCTGATCGTTTCGATGCCTTCTGCGACCATCTTAAGTTTGAGCGTTTTCGCCATTTCAATAATATGCGGCGTGACGTTTTTATATTCCAGCGCATCGACAAAAGATTTATCAATTTTAAGGACATCTACATCCAGATTTTGTAAGTAGCTGAGGCTGGAATAGCCGGTGCCAAAGTCATCAATATAAATTGAATGTCCCGCGTTACGGTATCTGGCGACAATTGGCGCGCTGGTTTTCGGATCGGCGAACTCGCGTTCTGTTAATTCAAGCGCGATTTGCGACGGAGAAATTTGGCTACGGTTCAGCAGCGTGCTTAACAGCGTCGGCAACGTTTCCGACGCCAGATCGGATGCCTCAAGATTGATTGAAATATGTTGTTCGGGATGGGACTTTAACCAACTTCCCATGTCTTCAAAAACGGTTTCGATGATTAGCCGGGTTAGCGGCTCCGTGAGCCCGGTTTGTTCAGCCAGCGCGATAAAAATTTCCGGCGAAAGGAAGGTGCCGTCCGTCTGTTGCCAGCGAGCTAAGGCTTCGGCACCGACAATTTTTCCGCTGCTCAGGGAGACAATAGGCTGATAGTGTACGTTAAATTCGCGATTATCTATCGCATCCTGGAGACGGTGGCGGGGCGACTGTAGCCGACGCAAAATACGCAGAATAAAGGCCGCGGCCAGCAGACCCGTTACGATGCCCGCCGGTAGCCAGATAAATGCCTGTCGATACCAGCTCCTTTCCAGCGGAGCGGTCGGTGCCCAGCTTACGATAGTAATGCCCATTTCCGGAAAGGGGTGAATAGCATACTGAATGCCTCGGTTTTCCAGCCGCAGGGGCGTCTCATGGTGAATGAGCGGAAGAATAGCGGGGTCAAGGTTACCGCTGCTGGCAACCACAGTATTGCGTTCCCGGCCAATAATAGCGACGTCAATCGGCCATGCGCCAAACGGAATCACATCGATAAAGGATGCCGGGTCGATCATCACGATATAGCTGTCGCTCCCGAGTGCCGCCATATAGCGTTTTATACCCAGATCGTTTTGCGCCGTAAACCAGGTGCGATAACCGTCGCGAGTGATTTTCATAGGCGGAGGGAAAGCGGGAATATGGCTCTCTTTTTCAAGTGAGGAACAAACGGGAATCGAATTTTTAAGATACAGAACTTCCTGGACATACCGAAAGCTATAAGACACGCGGCGCATGGCGAGTAAATGGGTGCTGCTGCAGGGCTCGCCTTTAAAGGAGGCAATATGCGTTAACGCGGCTTTTGCCTGGTCACTGACCCTTTCTGTACGTAGCGCCACCCGGGACGAGAAGATATCCAGCTCTTCGTTAAACCTTTTTTCAACTTGACGGTGCGCCAGCCACAGGCTCAATCCTATCGGGAAAAGGACAGACAGGATAAGCACTCCCGTTACCAGGCTGACCAGATGTCGTGTTGTCACAGTGATGTCCTTATAAACACAGCGTAGAGAAAGTATATCCGATCGTAAATCGCGCCCTCGAATGATAAAGCTATTTTATCGATTTTACAGATACAGGGGCCAGACTAACGCGTTACGCCACGTTGCTTTTGCCGCCAGGAAGAGATCGTGAATGTTTACCGGTTGAAAAAGGAGCGTTGATAGCGTATTTTATTGTTATGTTATAACATAACTGAGAGAGCGCAATGAAACCTGATATTCATCCTGTATACCGCACCGTCGTATTTCACGACACCAGCGCAAATGAATATGTGAAAGTGGGATCAACTATCAAAACTGAACGTGAAATCGAACTGGACGGCGTGACATATCCGTATGTCACTATTGATGTGTCATCAAAATCGCATCCTTTTTATACCGGTAGACAGAAAACGTTTGATAGCGAAAGTAGCGCCGCACGCTTCCAGAAACGTTTCGGTCATTTTATCGGCGCTAAAAGGGGTAAATGAAATGCAGGTGTTAAACTCACTTCGCAATGCAAAACAACGGCATCCGGATTGCCAGATAGTCAAACGCAAAGGACGCTTATACGTGATTTGTAAAACAAATCCGCGTTTTAAGGCGGTTCAGGGGCGTAAAAAAAGACGTTAAAAAACCAACGGTTCAGGGAAAGCAGTGCGTACCAGGGAGGGTGCGCACTTTTTTATTACCGGCTGGCTTCTGCGCGGGCCAGCGTAAAAATATCGTAGAAGGAAAGTTCGCCCTTACGGGCAACCATTTTTTGCAGCTGGACTTTATGTTCATTATCCACCTGTGGAGACTGAAGAATCGTCTCAATGAGCGTGGGGGGAACAAAGCGGGTGTTGTACCATTCGCCGTTGTAACAGACCCGGAGGTCCAGCACATCGATGTCGTTATAGTGATAACGCGGGGCGATGTCGAAAAAGAAGAAGCCATTAAATGCGATAAATAACACCACTAACAGCCACACTGACCCCACCAGCGTTTCTGATTGCAGCATGACCGCCAGCGTCGCAAACCAGGCTGCATACATCGCGATAAATAACCCAGGATGCTTGCGGATAAAACTGATACTAAAACGCGGCCTGTTATCGCGTTTTTCACGGACGTTTAAGTCATCAATAGTTTCGCTAAGCAGGCGCTGTATCTCTGTCATCTTTTGCCTTCATGATTTCTGCGACATAGGAGGTAATAACAGCCCATTTTAAAGGGAGGTGTAACGTGAAAAAAGTAACAGATTAACCACGAATTAGCATAACAGTTATCATTTTGACTACAATTTTTTAATGATTCGCGCCGGATTTCCGCCTACCACGACGTCTGGCGGTACGTTTTTTATCACCACAGCGCCTGAAGCGACGACGACGTTATCGCCGATGGTTACGCCAGGATTAACGACGGCTCGTCCGCCTATCCAGACGTTATTTCCAATAGTGACGGGTTTACCTAATTCTCTGCCGCTGTTGCGTTCGACGGCGTTCAGCGGGTGCGTGGCGGTATAGATATGTACCCCTGGCGCGAGCATACAATTATCGCCAATATGAATTGGGCAAACATCAAGCATGACGCAGTCGAAGTTAGCGTAAAAGGAGTGACCAAGAAAAATATTATAGCCGTAGTCGCAACGAAAGGAAGGTTCAATATAGGCGTCTTCGCATCGACCCAACAGGTCGCGTAAAATCGCCTGACGCTTATTTATTTCATCAGGCGTAGTATAATTGTATTGATGGATGAGTTGACGCGCCCGCAGTCGATCCTGGCATAAAGTTTCATCGGTCGGGCAATACAGTGCCCCAGCGATCATTTTTTGTTTTTCGTCACTCATCGCGCGCTCCCCTTGGTGGATATTATCGCAATAGAAGCAATAATAAAGTATTAGAGGGAACGTTCCCTGCTATTGGTATGTGATCTATATCACTGTTCTATAATAGCCCGTTGTGTTATTAGCCAGAACGAGGAGGCAGATAACACCTGCGTGTTCTCTAAAAAGTAATGTAGCGTGATTAACGAATGAATTTCCATACTGAAGAGGGGATCTTGTCGTAGAGTTTGTTCATCGTCAATTCTGCAAGACGGTGATCCGCAGCTGAGTAAAATACAGCCAGCTCATTGTCGGACAATTCATATTTATTTTTCTCAATGACGCGCTCCAGAGTGTCAATTGTCTGACAGCGCCGTAAACGCATCAAATAATCAGTTTTAGTTAATGGTTTATCAGACATAAATTCTACCTATGATTGTAATAATTTTTAACAAGACAAACTAACAGGATTGGCCCTGGTGGCGTTGACGAAACAACGGAACAGGCGGTTGCCCGATTTACGCCATTTTTGCAAATCCTGCGTATTAATACCATAGCTGCTGAACAACATAAAGGTGTCGTCCAGGTATTCATCTATCTGCGCAATCAATTTATTGTCTTCATTGTACTTAATTTTATAATTAAGCGCGAAAGTTGCAATATGCTCTATCAGCTCATTGAGCTGCAGGTTGACTGCTGAGGTCGGGTCATTAACCCAGCCATGGTTGCTTTCTTCAAGGTTTGCAAGACAGTCATGATACAGGGTTTCGCAAAGAAATTTAAGCTGTGCTATATCATGTCTTTTGGGTGAGTATTCGTCCATAATGCATCCCCTTTTTAGTGGCTTAAACTAACCGAACACCTTCGGGATGGATACAACTAACTAACCTGGTACTTCCCACGTCACCTTATGATTTAACTATAATCTACTCTAAAAAACTTTTCATCGTCATATTACGAAAAATTACAATTGCGTGAAAGCCGCGTGTTGCCATACTTTTTCGAATTTTAACAGTGATCGTCGGTCGCCTAAAAAGGAACCAGTTTTATTGTTTGTGTAATCATTGGGTTAACGTTTTTTAGCTTTTCAGGCTAAAACAATAGACTCTGACAGGAGAAAATAGCCAGGAATATTCTTAATATTTCTTAATTAATGGCTGAATTAAGAAATGGCCAACTTTCCTAAGAAAAACCTTTAACGCAGTAAGGATTATACCTTTTATTAATATGGCAAGAAATAATCAATCTAACAATAAGCGTATTTTATGATTTTTGCGTAAAAAAGGCCGCTTGTGCGGCCTTATCAACAGTGGGCAAATCAGCGATGTTCTGTCGAATGACTATGCTCAATATCTTCGCTTTTACGGCTAAAGCGGCGGCGTACCACCACGAAGAAGACCGGTACGAAGAAAATAGCCAGTACGGTTGCCGTTACCATCCCGCCCAGTACGCCAGTACCTACCGCATTCTGCGCGCCGGAACCCGCGCCGGAACTGATAACCAGCGGCATAACCCCCAGCATGAACGCTAACGAGGTCATCAGAATCGGGCGCAAACGCATCCGGACGGCCTCCAGCGTCGCTTCTACCAGACCTTTCCCTTCTTTATCCATTAAGTCTTTGGCGAATTCGACGATAAGTATCGCGTTCTTCGCCGACAACCCAATGGTTGTGAGCAGGCCCACCTGGAAGTAAACGTCGTTAGTCAGTCCGCGGAAGGTCGCAGCCAGCAGCGCGCCGATAACCCCAAGCGGAACAACCAGCATTACGGAGAACGGGATAGACCAGCTCTCATACAATGCCGCCAGACACAGGAAGACGACGATCAGCGAGATAGCATACAGGGCAGGGGCCTGGTTGCCGGACAACCGCTCCTGGTAGGACATCCCGGTCCAGTCATACCCAATGCCTGACGGCAGCTTGCTGGCCAGTTCTTCCATCATCGCCATCGCTTCACCGGTACTCTTGCCCGGCGCCGCCTGACCCAGAATTTCCATCGAAGGCAGACCGTTATAGCGTTCCAGACGTGGCGAACCATATTCCCAGCGGGAAGAGGAGAATGCGGAGAACGGCACCATCTGACCATCGCTACCACGAACGTACCAGTCGTTAATATCATCCGGCAACATGCGGTATTTCGCTTCGGACATCACGTAAACTTTCTTCACACGACCGCGATCGATAAAGTCGTTTACATAGCTGCCGCCCCATGCTGCGCCCAGCGTGGTATTAATGTCGCTAATAGACACGCCCAGCGCCTGAGCTTTTTCCTGGTCGATATCGATTTTAAACTGCGGCGTATCTTCCAGGCCGTTAGGTCGAACGCCGACCAGCAGATCAGGATATTTCGCCACCTCGCCGAACAACTGATTACGTGCCTGGGTGAGTTTTTCATGGCCAAGTCCCGCCTGGTCAATCAACTCGAAGTCAAACCCGGTTGCGGTGCCCAGTTCAACAATCGCCGGTAGGTTAAAGGCGAAGACCATCGCATCTTTAATTTGTGAAAACGCTGCGGTTGCCCGCTGGGTAATCGCTTCAACCTTGTTTTTTTCGCCTGGACGATCGGCCCAGTCTTTCAACGACACGAATGCAATACCGGTATTCTGACCGCGCCCTGCAAAACCGAAGCCGTTGACGGCGAATACCGATTCAACGTTGGCTTTCTCTTTGTTCAGATAGTAATCCGTGACCTCATCCAGCACTTTTTGTGTGCGCTCTTGCGTCGCGCCGGCGGGGAGCTGGACCATTGTCAGGAATACGCCCTGGTCTTCATCCGGCAAGAAAGAGCTTGGCAGACGAACGAACAGATAAGCCATACCGACGACGATAATGAGATAGAGCAGCAGGTAACGCCCGGTGCTGCGCAGAATATTCCCTACGCTATCGGTGTAGTGATGCGTGCTCTTATCGAACAGGCGGTTAAACCAGCCGAAAAAGCCTTTTTTCCCTTCGCCATGATCGCCTTTGGCGACGGGTTTGAGCATCGTCGCGCACAGCGCGGGCGTCAGGATCAGCGCGACCAGCACCGACAGCGCCATCGCCGATACGATGGTGATAGAGAACTGACGATAAATTGCCCCGGTTGAGCCGCCAAAGAAGGCCATCGGAATAAATACCGCCGACAGTACCATCGCGATACCCACCAATGCGCCCTGAATCTGGCCCATGGATTTGCGCGTCGCTTCCTTCGGCGGAAGGCCTTCTTCCGTCATAACACGTTCGACGTTCTCGACCACCACGATGGCGTCATCCACCAGCAAGCCGATGGCGAGCACCATCCCGAACATCGTCAGCGTGTTTATCGAGAAACCGAATGCCGCAAGCACGGCAAAGGTTCCCAACAACACCACCGGAACCGCAATAGTCGGAATCAACGTCGCGCGGAAGTTCTGCAGGAACAGGTACATCACCAGGAACACGAGGATAATCGCTTCGACCAGCGTTTTTACCACTTCATGAATAGAGATCTTCACGAACGGCGTGGTGTCATACGGGTAGACGATTTTCATCCCTGGCGGGAAGAATGGTTCCATTTTTTTCAGTTCGGCGCGAATAGCGGTAGCGGTATCCAGCGCGTTGGCGCCGGTAGCCAGTTTGATGCCAAGACCTGACGCTGGCTGACCGTTAAATTTCGCGATGACGTCGTAGTTTTCGCCGCCAAGCTCAATTTTCGCTACATCCCGCAGACGAACCTGGGAGCCATCCTGATTCACCTTCAGCAGGATTTTGCCAAACTCATCCGTTGAGGTCAGACGCGTTTGGGCAATAATCGATGCGTTAAGCTGCTGGCCTTTAACCGGCGGCGTACCACCGAGCTGACCTGCCGCGACCTGGGCGTTCTGCGCTTTGATCGCGTTAATCACGTCGACCGGCGTCAGTTGGTATTTGGTCAGCTCTGTCGGATTCATCCAGATACGCATCGCATACTGCGAACCAAACAGCTGGACGTCGCCCACCCCAGAGGTACGGCTGATCGGATCTTTCATATTGGCGGCAACGTAATCCGAAATATCCTCCTGGGTCATGGTGCCGTCGGTGTTAATGACGCCCACTACCATCAGGAAGCTACTTGAGGACTTCTCAACGCTCACGCCCTGTTGCTGTACTTCCTGGGGAAGTAACGGCATTGCCAGTTGCAACTTGTTCTGAACCTGAACCTGCGCGATGTCCGCATCGGTGCCGGATTCAAAGGTCAGTGTGATCTGCACGGTCCCCGTGGAGTCACTGTTGGAGGACATATACATCAGGTTATCGATACCGTTCATATTCTGTTCGATAACCTGCGTGACGGTATCCTGTACCGTTTTCGCATCAGCGCCAGGGTAGGTTGCGGAGATCGTCACTGCTGGTGGCGCAATCGTCGGATATTGCGCTACCGGCAATTTGAGGATCGCGAGCCCCCCTGCCAACATGATGATGATGGCGATCACCCACGCAAATATAGGGCGATCGATAAAGAAATTAGGCATGTCTTAACGGCTCCTGTTTAAGTTAAGACCTAGGCTGAGCAGGTTGATCACCGCTTGCGGCTTGCTGTTTGTTATCCGCGGTAATTTCCTGCACTTTAACCTGTGCGCCAGGACGGACTTTTTGCAGCCCGCTGACGACTACGCGGTCGCCCGCTTTCAATCCGTCAGTCACCAGCCACTTATCGCCGATCGCCTGGCTTGCGACGATTTGGCGGGTTTCCACTTTGTTATCAGCGCCAACCACCAGCACCGTGGCATCGCCGCGTGGAGTACGGGTAACGCCCTGTTGTGGAACCAGTAATGCCGTCGGTTTTGTCCCTTCCTGCAGACGTGCGCGAACGAACATTCCTGGCAATAAGGTGTGATCCGGGTTAGGGAAGATGGCGCGCAAAGTAATAGATCCGGTGGTTTGGTCAACGGTAACGTCGGAGAATTCAAGCGTACCGGATTGCGGGAATTTGATACCGTCGCTGGTCACCAGATCGACCTTCGCTTTGCCGTTTTCCTGCTTCAGCGAACCATTTGCCAGCTCCTGCTTCAGGCGCAGGAAATCATTGCTGGACTGGGTCACATCGACATAAATAGGGTCCAACTGCTGCACTGTCGCCAGCGCCGACGCCTGACCGTTCTGTACCAGCGCGCCTTCCGTTACGGATGACTTACCAATACGACCGCTAATCGGTGAGGTGACTTTGGTATACGCCAGGTTGATACGTGCGGTTTCAACGGCGGCTTTTGCTGCGACAACGGCGGCAGTCGCTTGTTGCGCGTCAGCCAGCGCCTGATCGTATTCCTGCTTACTGATGTACTGCGTACCCAGCAGCTTTTGATAACGCTTCACCGTCAGTTCAGCGATATTCGCGGCGGCCTGCGCTTTTGCCAAATCGCCCTTAGCGCTGTCGTAAGTCGCCTGGTAGGTCGCAGGATCAATCTGATAGAGAGAGACTCCCGCTTCGATATCACTTCCCTCAACGAAATTACGCTTCAGGATAATGCCGCTTACCTGTGGGCGAACTTCGGCGATACGGTAAGCAACGGTACGACCCGGAAGTTCAGTTGTGATTTGCAGTGGTTCCGTTTTTAGTGTGACAACTCCAACTTCTGGCATCTGCTGGCCGCCTTGCTGGTCCTGTTTGTCGTCACATCCTGTTAGCGCTAAGCTGCCTGAGAGCATCAGAACGACCGCCAGAGGCGTTAACCCTCTGTTTTTGTTCATATGTAAACCTCGAGTGTCCGATTTCAAATTGGTCAATGGTCAAAGGTCCTTAAACCCATTGCTGCGTTTATATTATCGTCGTGCTATGGTACATACATCCATAAATGTATGTAAATCTAACGCCTGTAAATTCACCGACATATGGCACGAAAAACCAAACAACAAGCGCTGGAGACACGACAACACATCCTGGATGTGGCCCTGCGTTTGTTCTCGCAGCAAGGCGTATCAGCAACCTCGCTGGCGGAGATTGCGAACGCTGCTGGCGTGACGCGCGGCGCAATCTATTGGCATTTCAAAAATAAGTCGGATTTATTCAGTGAGATCTGGGAGCTATCAGAATCCAATATTGGTGAGCTTGAGATTGAGTATCAGGCAAAATTCCCCGACGATCCACTATCTGTATTAAGAGAAATTTTAGTTCATATTCTTGAAGCTACTGTAACAGAAGAACGACGCCGCTTATTGATGGAGATTATATTCCATAAATGTGAGTTTGTCGGAGAAATGGTTGTGGTTCAACAGGCGCAACGTAGCCTTTGTCTGGAAAGTTACGATCGGATTGAACAAACGTTAAAACATTGTATTAATGCTAAAATGCTGCCTGAAAATCTGCTGACCCGTCGTGCGGCGATACTGATGCGCAGCTTTATTTCAGGGCTCATGGAAAACTGGTTATTTGCACCGCAAACGTTTGATTTAAAAAAAGAAGCTCGCGCCTACGTCACGATCCTGCTGGAGATGTATCAATTGTGTCCGACGCTGCGCGCGTCGACGTTCAACGGCTCCCCCTGATAATATTCCAGGAAAACTCCTGGACATTTTCTGTGTCGCTATTCTGTTTGTTACAGGCGTGATATTCTTGCGACTCAATTATTTCCGGTCTGCTTGCCGGTTCAGACACTTCATTCTCATGACTATGTTGCAGCTTTATAAACGTTCACAGCATTTTGTTTTTATTACAATTAGCGTCCTTATTATCCTGCTGTCCTGTCAGTCTCTGGCATTTGCCCGGGGGCAAACGAATGGCGACCTGCCGTCAAAAGCAGATGTGCAAAACCAGCTGGATACGCTGAATAAGCAAAAAGATCTCTCCGCCCAGGATAAGCTTGTCCAGCAGGACCTTATTGATACGTTAGCTACGCTGGATAAAATCGAGCGGGTGAAAGAGGAGACCGTACAGCTACGGCAGAAGGTGGCGCAGGCGCCTGAAAAAATGCGTCAGGCGACGGCTGCGTTGAATGCGCTGAGCGACGTCGATAATGATGATGAAATGCGAAAAACGCTGAGTGCGCTTTCGCTACGTCAGCTTGAGCTGCGCGTGGCGCAGGTACTGGATGATTTGCAAAATTCGCAAAACGATCTTGCCGCTTATAACAGCCAGCTTGTTTCGCTACAGACCCAGCCTGAGCGCGTGCAAAACGCCATGTATACCGCCTCACAGCAAATACAGCAAATCCGTAACCGTCTGGACGGCAATAACGTCGGCGAAGCCGCGCTTCGCCCCAGCCAACAGGTGTTATTACAGGCACAACAGGCGCTGCTTAATGCGCAGATCGACCAGCAACGTAAGAGTCTTGAAGGAAATACCGTTTTGCAGGACACCCTGCAAAAACAGCGGGATTACGTGACGGCCAACAGTAATCGCCTTGAACATCAGCTTCAACTTTTACAGGAGGCGGTCAACAGTAAACGACTTACGCTAACGGAAAAAACGGCCCAGGAGGCCATTTCGCCGGACGAAACGGCGCGTATCCAGGCGAACCCGCTGGTAAAACAGGAACTGGATATTAACCATCAACTCAGCCAGCGTCTGATTGTCGCGACCGAAAACGGCAATATGTTGATGCAGCAAAACATTAAAGTAAAAAACTGGCTCGATCGCGCGCTGCAGTCGGAAAGAAATATCAAAGAACAGATTGCCGTCTTAAAAGGCAGCCTGTTGCTGTCGCGTATTCTTTATCAACAGCAGCAAACCTTGCCCTCCGCCGACGAACTCGAAGATATGACCAACCGCATTGCGGATTTGCGTCTGGAGCAGTTTGAAATCAACCAGCAGCGTGATGCCTTATTCCAAAGCGATGCCTTTGTCGACAAGCTGGAGGAGGGGCATACCAGCGAGGTAAATGATGAAGTTCATGATGCGTTGCTTCAGGTGGTGGAGATGCGCCGTGAGCTATTGGATCAGCTAAATAAACAGTTGGGTAACCAGCTGATGATGGCGATTAACCTGCAAGTTAACCAGCAGCAGTTGATGAGCGTCTCGAAAAATCTGAAAGCCATTCTGACGCAGCAGATTTTTTGGGTGAACAGTAACCGCCCTATGGACTGGGACTGGCTTAAAGCGTTCCCCCAAACGTTAAAAGAGCAATTCAGCGCCATGAAAATCACGGTGAACTGGCAAAAAGCCTGGCCCGCGGTATTTATTGCTTTTTTGGCCGGGTTGCCGCTCTTGCTCATCGCCGGTTTAATCCGCTGGCGTCTGAAATGGTTAAAAGCGTATCAACAGAAGCTGGCCGCCGCCGTGGGATCGTTGCGTAACGATAGTCAACTCAATACGCCAAAAGCTATTCTGATCGATCTGATCCGCGCGCTGCCGGTGTGTCTGATTATCCTCGCGCTTGGACTGATCCTGCTGACCATGCAGCTAAATATCAGCGATCTGCTCTGGGCCTTTAGTAAAAAGCTCGCAATGTTCTGGCTGGTCTTTGGGCTGTGCTGGAAGGTGCTGGAAAAAGAGGGCGTGGCGATACGCCATTTTGGTATGCCGGCGCAGTTGACCAGCCACTGGCGTCGCCAGATTGTACGCATTAGCCTCGCATTGCTGCCGCTGCACTTTTGGTCTGTGGTGGCGGAGTTGTCGCCGCTGAATCTGATGGATGACGTGCTGGGGCAGGCGGTTATTTTCCTCAATCTGCTGGTCATAACATTGCTGGTGTGGCCACTGTGCCGGGAAAGCTGGCGCGATAAAGAATCTCACGGCATTCGACTGGTGACCGTGACGATTCTTTCCATCATTCCGGTGGCGTTAATGGTATTAACGGCGACCGGCTATTTCTATACCACCCTGCGCCTGGCGGGACGCTGGATTGAAACCGTCTATCTGGTCATTATCTGGAACCTGCTTTATCAAACGGTGCTGCGCGGGTTAAGCGTAGCGGCACGCCGGATTGCCTGGCGACGCGCGCTGGCTCGTCGTCAGAACCTGGTAAAAGAGGGAGCGGAAGGCGCGGAGCCACAGGAAGAACCCACCATCGCGCTGGAGCAGATTAACCAGCAAACATTACGTATCACGATGCTGCTAATGCTTGCCCTGTTCGGCGTTATGTTCTGGGCGATTTGGTCCGATTTGATCACCGTATTCAGCTATCTTGATAGCATCACGCTGTGGCACTACAACGGCTCCGAAGCTGGCGCTGCGGTGGTGAAAAGCGTGACGATGGGCAGCTTGCTATTCGCCATTATTGCCGCGATGGTGGCCTGGGCGCTCATCCGCAACTTACCCGGCCTGCTGGAAGTGCTGGTGCTTTCACGTCTGAATATGCGCCAGGGGGCTTCGTATGCGATCACCACGATCCTTAACTACGTCATTATCGCTGTTGGCGCGATGACAGTATTCGGATCGCTCGGCGTCTCGTGGGATAAACTCCAGTGGCTGGCGGCGGCGTTGTCGGTGGGTCTCGGCTTTGGGCTACAGGAGATCTTCGGTAACTTTGTCTCGGGTTTAATCATCCTCTTCGAACGTCCGGTACGCATTGGCGATACGGTAACGATCGGCACCTACTCCGGCACGGTCAGTAAGATTCGTATTCGCGCCACCACTATTACCGATTTTGATCGTAAAGAAGTGATCATTCCGAACAAAGCGTTCGTAACGGAGCGGCTGATTAACTGGTCCCTCTCCGATACCACGACTCGTCTGGTGATCCGGCTTGGCGTGGCTTATGGCTCGGATCTGGAGAAAGTGAAAAGAGTCCTGCTACAGGCGGCGATGGAGCATCCGAAGGTGATGCACGATCCGGAACCTGCCGTATTCTTCACCACCTTTGGCGCCAGCACTCTGGATCATGAACTGCGTCTGTATGTGCGTGAATTGCGCGATCGTAGCCATACGGTGGATGAACTGAACCGCGCGATCGATCGACTGTGCCGTGAAAATGATATCAATATCGCCTTTAACCAGCTTGAGGTGCATCTGCATAACGCGAAGGGCGACGAAGTCACTGAAGTGAAGCGCGATCTCAACGGCGGCGATCTGGCGCCTACGGCAAGCTAAAAGGCGGTGGGCTGCGCGCTTTATGAGTGCGCGCGGCGCCGCTAATGTGAAAGCGTAGAAAGCTCTTCCGGCGTAATGCCGGTGACGCTGGCGATGAGCCCGGGTTCCAGCCCGTTGGCAAGCATTTTGCGGGCAATAGCGCGCGCTTCGGCCTCACGGCCTTGTGCTAACCCTTGCTCAAGGCCTTTTTGCAGACCCTTTTGCAACCCTTCCGTTCGGCCTTTTTCTTCCAGCCATTCCGCTATTGTCATCAGTTGTTCCTTATACTGCGGCGCGCCCTGCGCCAGTTGACGAATCAGCGCTCCGGGTTCTGCGGCGTTTCCTGCTTTCAACATATAGTTGATCAGCACACTGAGCTGCGCGTCCGTCAAATAATCCTGCGTTAAAAGCGTGATAAGGGGGTCGAGCAGTTCGCTTAAATCGCGTTGACGAATATGTTTTTGCAGGAGCTCTAACATCGCTATCCGCCGATGCTGCAAAAGCTGATTATCCGGCATTGTCGTCAGGTCGACCAGCGCAAATTCATGACTGTATAAGGCCTTCGCCATATCCGGTTTCACAAACATATTATGCCAGTTAAGGCTATAGGGCCACGGGCTTTCCGGACCGTGATAAAAGAGGATTGGTACCACCAGCGGCAAGGTATCATGACCGGCATCCAGATGACGCTGCATGGCGGCAATGGCGTACCGCATCAGGCGAAAAGCCATCAGCCGGTCTGATTTGCTCTGATGTTCAATGAGCGCGTAAACATACCCGGGGCCGTGTTGGGTATGCAGAGAGTAGAGAATATCTGAATAGCGGCTGCGTAAATTGTCTTCAACAAAACTCCCCGACTCCAGCTTCAGTGAATCCAGATCGCAGATTGCAAGAAAGTCTTCTGGCATGTGGAGAGCCAGAAAGTCGCGGGCGACCTCTTTTTGCATCAGCATTTGTCGAAATACCGCATCGTGCGGCGTGGTGGGTAGACGTTCCATGACCCATCCCTTGTTGCCTGACGGTAGCGACCACTCTGTCAGCGACAACGAGGACAAACCAGCGGGCAATTACTCTGTTTGCGAGTCGTCTTCCGTACTTTTTAACTTGTTTTCATAATCACGCATAACTATTTCCAGCGCGCGTAGCACCGTTCGTGCCGGTAAGCGATTCTCTTCAAGCAGCACAATTAAATCCACGGCCAGTTTGACTTCATCAGGGGCATTTTCAAGCGACATACTTTCTCCAGGGTTAACGGGTTAAACGCGCCAGTACGTTTTCTATTTTCTCCAGCGCATGTCGGCAGCGCGCCAGCCGTCCTTCATAGATCTCGACTTCCTTTTGCAGCGTTTGTTGTTCGACAAGGCCGGTCGCCTGCGCCAGACGAATTTTGCGCTCCTGTGTCATCGCCAGTAGTCGACGTTCAAACTCCTGATGCTGTATTCGTCTGCGCTGCCAACGGCCAAGCCCTGGCGCGGCGGTGTCCCACTGGCGCAGCGACCAGGCGGCGGTTTCACGCGATATCGCCTCCAGTTGCGAAGCCAGATGTTCCGCCAGCCAGGCGACTTGCGGCAGTTGCTCATGTTTTACCGCCTGACGCAACGCGGCGAGATTGGCGTCAGCCTCTTCCAGATATCCCTGCAACAGAGTACTGCGGGTACGGAAAAGGTGTCGGTCAAAGCGCGCGCTTAACGTCGCATGTTGCGCCAGCGGCGCGCAGCGTTGGCGTAGCGTCGCCAGCCTCTCTTCCAGCGTCTGTAACAGCATAGCGGTTTTCAATTCAACACCCCGATGAAAATAAGACAGGCTGTGCTACAGTAGCCTTCTGTTTGATAACGATTCGCATTATGCAACGTACTATTTTAATCATCATTGGCTGGCTGGCGGTAGTATTAGGGACACTGGGCGTGGTTTTGCCCCTGTTGCCGACTACGCCGTTCATTTTACTGGCGGCCTGGTGTTTCGCCCGCTCGTCGCCGCGTTTCCATGCCTGGTTGTTATACCGCTCATGGTTTGGCGGTTATCTGCGCCACTGGCAGCGCTATCGGGCCATGCCGCCGGGAGCGAAACCGCGAGCGATCGCGTTGATATTGCTGACCTTTGGTATCTCGCTGTGGCTGGTGAATATGATGTGGGTGCGGGTGCTGCTGTTGGTTATTTTGGCCTGCCTGCTGATTTTTATGTGGCGGATACCGGTGATTGATGAAAAGCAACAAAAGCGCTGAAGCACACGAATCGCTGTTGCAATTGTCGTTCACAGCCAGTAAATTCGACCGTTTTCGAGCACAGGCGCAGGCGGTCAAAGAGTAACCGAGCGTTACCCCTGACTGAAAAGTATTGCGCCGTGAGTAACACCGTACTTAGCAGGCATATATCCATGACCGCGACTGCACAGCAGCTTGAGTTTCTCAAAAACAGCATCAAAAGCATTCAGGATTACCCGAAACCGGGCATTCTTTTCCGTGATGTCACCAGCTTACTGGAAGACCCGAAAGCCTACGCGCTCAGTATTGAACTGTTGGTTGAGCGTTATAAAAATGCGGGTATCACCAAAGTGGTCGGCACCGAAGCGCGTGGCTTCCTGTTTGGCGCGCCGGTTGCGCTTGGGCTGGGCGTTGGTTTTGTTCCGGTACGTAAACCGCGCAAATTACCGCGTGAAACTATTGCCGAGACCTATGAATTAGAGTACGGCACCGATCAGCTGGAAATCCATGTCGACGCGATTAAACCTGGCGACAACGTGCTGGTCGTGGACGATCTGCTGGCGACTGGCGGCACCATTGAGGCGACCGTGAAGCTGATCCGTCGTCTGGGCGGGAAAGTCACCGATGCGGCGTTCATCATCAATTTGTTCGATCTGGGCGGCGAGCAGCGTCTGGAAAAGCAGGGGATTACCTGTTATAGCCTGGTGCCGTTTCCAGGGCATTGATTCAGGCTATCCGCACTGCTATTTTAGCCAGAGAGACAACCTCGCTGTATCGGCGAGGTTGTGTTAGCATTACCCTTCTATGAATCCACCTTCCAGCGTTTCAGAGCCTGCCAATGAGTTATCAGGTCTTAGCCAGAAAATGGCGCCCACAAACCTTTGCTGACGTCGTCGGCCAGGAACATGTGCTGACCGCACTGGCGAACGGCTTGTCGTTAGGGCGCATTCATCACGCATATCTTTTTTCCGGCACGCGCGGCGTCGGTAAAACCTCTATCGCCCGACTGCTGGCGAAGGGGCTGAACTGCGAAACCGGTATTACCGCGACGCCGTGCGGCGTTTGCGATAATTGTCGGGAAATTGAGCAGGGGCGTTTTGTCGATCTCATTGAGATTGACGCCGCATCGCGTACCAAAGTCGAAGACACCCGCGACCTGCTGGATAACGTCCAGTACGCGCCTGCGCGCGGTCGCTTTAAAGTCTATCTGATCGATGAAGTCCACATGCTGTCGCGCCACAGCTTTAATGCGTTACTTAAAACGCTTGAAGAGCCGCCAGCGCATGTGAAATTTTTACTGGCGACCACCGATCCGCAGAAGCTGCCGGTGACCATTTTGTCGCGCTGCCTACAGTTTCATCTCAAAGCGCTGGATGTTGAACAGATTCGCCATCAGCTTGAGCATATTCTCAATGAGGAACATATCGCTCACGAACCCCGCGCGTTGCAGTTGTTATCACGGGCGGCTGACGGCAGCCTGCGCGATGCATTAAGTCTGACTGACCAGGCGATCGCCAGCGGCGACGGGCAGGTTTCGACGCAGGCGGTAAGCGCCATGCTCGGTACGCTGGACGACGACCAGGCTTTGTCATTAGTCGAGGCGGTGGTTGACGCTAACGGCGAACGCGTCATGTCGCTTATCAACGAGGCGGCGGCGCGCGGTATTGAATGGGAAGCGCTGCTGGTCGAAATGCTTAGCCTGCTGCACCGTATTGCGATGGTGCAACTTTCGCCTGCCGCGTTAGGCAGCGATATGGCGGCTATCGAGCAACGGATGCGCGAACTTGCCCGGACGGTGCCTCCCGGCGATCTTCAGCTCTATTATCAGACGTTGTTGATTGGTCGCAAAGAATTGCCCTGGGCGCCGGACCGGCGGATGGGCGTTGAAATGACGTTACTGCGTGCGCTGGCGTTTCACCCGCGTATGCCATTGCCGGAGCCTGAAACGCCGCGGCAGTCTTTTGCGCCCGTGGCCCCAACGGCGGTAATGACGCCGCCGCAGGTGCAGCAGCCGTCGGCGCCCGCGCCGCAGACATCGCCAGCGCCACTGCCGGCGTCTACCAGTCAGGTGCTGGCGGCGCGCAATCAGCTACAGCGCGCGCAGGGAGTAACCAAAACAAAAAAGAGTGAACCGGCAGCCGCATCCCGCGCGCGGCCGGTGAATAACTCTGCGCTGGAGCGGCTGGCCTCGGTTTCGGAGCGCGTACAGGCGCGCCCGGCGCCGTCTGCGCTGGAAACGGCACCAGTAAAGAAAGAGGCTTATCGCTGGAAGGCCACCACGCCGGTAGTACAAACCAAAGAAGTGGTGGCTACGCCAAAAGCGCTTAAGAAAGCTCTGGAGCATGAAAAAACGCCGGAGCTGGCGGCTAAACTGGCGGCGGAAGCGATTGAGCGCGATCCGTGGGCGGCGCAGGTAAGCCAGCTTTCTTTGCCTAAGCTGGTGGAGCAGGTGGCGCTTAATGCCTGGAAGGAGCAGAACGGCAACGCGGTTTGTCTGCATCTGCGCTCGACGCAGCGGCACCTCAATTCCAGCGGCGCGCAGCAAAAGCTGGCGCAAGCGCTCAGCGATCTGACGGGAACGACGGTTGAACTGACCATCGTTGAAGATGATAATCCCGCGGTGCGTACGCCGCTGGAATGGCGTCAGGCTATTTATGAAGAGAAACTCGCGCAAGCGCGTGAGTCAATTATCGCGGATAATAACATTCAGACGCTGCGTCGATTCTTCGACGCCGAGCTGGATGAAGAGAGTATCCGCCCCATTTGATCGTAAGCCTGGCTTGCGATTGTGAACCATCAAGAGAGAGAGCTTATGTTTGGAAAAGGCGGTCTGGGCAATCTGATGAAACAGGCCCAGCAGATGCAGGAAAAAATGCAGAAAATGCAGGAAGAGATTGCGCAGCTGGAAGTGACCGGCGAATCCGGCGCGGGTCTGGTGAAGGTTACCATCAACGGCGCGCATAACTGCCGCCGCGTGGAAATTGACCCAAGCCTGCTGGAAGATGACAAAGAGATGCTGGAAGATCTGGTCGCTGCGGCCTTCAACGATGCGGCGCGCCGCATTGAAGAGACGCAAAAAGAGAAGATGGCTTCCGTCTCTTCCGGTATGCAACTGCCGCCAGGCTTTAAGATGCCATTCTGATGCAAACCAGTCCGCTGTTAACTCAGCTTATGGAAGCGTTGCGCTGCCTTCCGGGCGTCGGCCCTAAGTCGGCGCAGCGGATGGCGTTTACCCTGTTGCAGCGCGATCGCAGCGGCGGAATGCGCCTGGCGCAGGCGCTGACCCGGGCGATGTCGGAAATCGGCCACTGCGCCGACTGCCGTACCTTTACCGAGCAGGATGTCTGTAATATCTGCTCGAACCCGCGGCGTCAGGAAAACGGCCAGATTTGCGTGGTGGAGAGTCCTGCGGATATCTACGCCATTGAGCAGACCGGGCAATTTTCCGGGCGGTATTTCGTGCTGATGGGCCACCTGTCGCCGCTGGACGGCATCGGGCCGGATGATATCGGTCTCGATCGTCTGGAACAGCGGCTGGCGTCAGAAAAAATCAGTGAGCTGATCCTCGCGACCAACCCGACGGTTGAAGGGGAGGCTACCGCGAATTATATTGCCGAGCTGTGCGCGGAGGCCGGCGTCGAAGCCAGTCGTATCGCCCACGGCGTGCCGGTTGGCGGCGAACTGGAGATGGTCGACGGTACGACGCTGTCCCACTCGCTGGCGGGACGCCATAAGATTATTTTCTGAACAAACGGAGGCGGCATTCGCGGCCTCCGCTTGAAATCACACCCGCTTGTCCCCATCTCACCCTCAACGTATTTTTACCATTAAAAATGGCATTGTTGAGGTCTATCCACATGAAAGGACAAGAAACGCGTGGTTTTCAGTCAGAAGTTAAACAGCTTCTGCACCTGATGATCCATTCTCTTTATTCCAATAAAGAAATCTTCCTGCGTGAACTCATCTCTAACGCCTCAGATGCGGCGGACAAGCTGCGTTTCCGCGCTCTGTCAAACCCGGATCTGTATGAAGGAGATGGCGAGCTGCGTGTGCGCGTCTCTTTCGATAAAGATAAGCGTACGTTGACCATTGCCGATAACGGCGTGGGGATGAATCGTGATGAGGTGATTGACCACTTAGGCACCATTGCCAAGTCCGGCACCAAATCTTTCCTCGAATCAATGGGGTCCGATCAGGCGAAAGATAGCCAGCTCATTGGTCAGTTTGGCGTAGGCTTCTACTCCGCGTTTATTGTGGCCGATAAAGTGACCGTACGTACCCGTGCGGCAGGCGACAAGCCGGAAAATGGCGTGTTCTGGGAATCGGCAGGCGAAGGCGAATACACCGTTGCCGATATCACCAAAAATGACCGTGGTACGGAAATCACCTTACACCTGCGTGAAGGCGAAGATGAATTCCTCGATGACTGGCGCGTACGCTCAATTATCAGTAAATATTCCGATCACATCGCATTGCCGGTAGAGATTGAAAAACGGGAAGAAAAAGACGGCGAAACCGTGATTTCCTGGGAGAAAATCAACAAGGCTCAGGCGTTGTGGACCCGCAACAAGTCGGAAATTAAAGACGACGAGTACAACGAGTTTTACAAGCACATCGCGCATGATTTCACCGATCCGCTGACCTGGAGCCACAACCGCGTGGAAGGTAAGCAGGAGTACACCAGCCTGCTGTATATCCCATCGCAGGCGCCGTGGGATCTGTGGAACCGCGATCACAAACATGGTCTGAAGCTGTACGTACAGCGCGTGTTCATTATGGACGATGCCGAGCAGTTCATGCCGAACTATCTGCGTTTCGTGCGCGGCCTGATTGATTCTAATGACCTGCCGTTGAACGTCTCCCGTGAAATCCTGCAGGACAGCACGGTAACGCGTAATCTGCGTAGCGCTCTGACCAAACGCGTCCTGCAAATGCTGGAAAAACTGGCGAAAGACGACGCGGAAAAATACCAAACCTTCTGGAAACAGTTCGGTCTGGTGCTGAAAGAAGGCCCGGCGGAAGATCACGCCAACCAGGAAGCGATCGCTAAACTGTTGCGCTTTGCCTCTACCCATACCGACTCTTCCGCCCAGACCGTGTCGCTGGAAGATTACGTCTCCCGGATGAAAGAAGGGCAGGAAAAAATCTACTACATCACCGCAGACAGCTATGCGGCGGCGAAAAACAGCCCGCACCTGGAGCTGCTGCGTAAGAAAGGCATCGAAGTGCTGCTGCTCTCCGATCGCATCGACGAGTGGATGATGAACTACCTGACCGAGTTTGACGGTAAAGCATTCCAGTCGGTCGCTAAAGCCGATGAGTCCATCGAAAAACTGGCGGATGAAGTCGACGAAAACGCGAAAGAAGCGGAAAAGGCGCTTGAGCCGTTCGTGGAGCGTGTCAAAACCCTGCTGGGCGATCGCGTGAAAGAGGTGCGTCTGACGCATCGTTTAACCGACACGCCGGCGATTGTCACCACCGATGCGGATGAAATGAGCACCCAGATGGCGAAACTGTTCGCCGCGGCCGGTCAGTCCGTGCCGGAAGTGAAATACATCTTTGAGCTCAACCCGGATCATGTGCTGGTCAAACGCACTGCCGATACCGAGGATGAAGCGCAGTTTAAAGAGTGGGTCGAGCTGCTGCTGGATCAGGCGCTGTTCGCTGAACGCGGTACGCTGGAAGATCCGAACCAGTTTATCCGCCGTATGAACCAGTTGCTGGTGTCCTGATAACGCTCATCTGATTGCCGGATAGCGACGCGAAGCATCTTATCCGGCCTACGGACGGGTACTGTTTTGTGACTGCCGGATGGCGACGTGAAACGTTTTATCCGGCCTACGGACGGGTACTGTTTTGTGACTGCCGGATGGCGACGCGAAGCGTCTTATCCGGCCTACGGACGGGTACTGTTTTGTGACTGCCGGATGGCGACGT
>NZ_JBKFSV010000005.1:0-186086 GCF_046569445.1 Salmonella sp. 741265050_HSA
TACGGACGGGTACTGTTTTGTGACTGCCGGATGGCGACGTGAAACGTCTTATCCGGCCTACGGACGGATACTGTTTTGTGACTGCCGGATGGTGACGCGAAGCGTCTTATCCGGCCTACGGACGGGTACTGTTTTGTGACTGCCGGATGGCGACGTGAAACGTCTTATCCGGCCTACGGGCGAGTACTGTTTTGTGACTGCCGGATGGCGACGTGAAACGTCTTATCCGGCCTACGGACGAGTACTGTTTGTAGGCCGGATAAGCGCCAGCGCCATCCGGCATTTTTTATAATACCTTCTCTTTTCTGGATTTCTCTTCGTTAACCGTTTCAGCATCAGGCGGCTTCCTTGAGCGAAATGCGTGATGGTGGTATCGTTTAGCGCTTTTTAAAAAATATCGACAACCTTTGAGGGGATTTTCGTAATGCGTATTATTCTGCTTGGCGCTCCGGGCGCGGGTAAAGGAACTCAGGCTCAGTTCATCATGGAGAAATATGGTATTCCGCAAATCTCCACTGGCGATATGCTGCGCGCCGCAGTGAAATCAGGCTCCGAGTTGGGCAAACAGGCGAAAGATATCATGGACGCCGGTAAACTGGTGACCGATGAACTGGTGATTGCGCTGGTTAAAGAGCGTATCGCCCAGGAAGACTGCCGTAACGGTTTTCTGCTGGACGGTTTCCCGCGCACGATCCCGCAGGCTGACGCGATGAAAGAAGCGGGTATTGTCGTGGATTACGTGCTGGAATTCGACGTACCGGACGAACTGATCGTTGACCGTATTGTGGGTCGTCGCGTACACGCCGCCTCTGGCCGCGTTTACCACGTAAAGTTTAATCCGCCGAAAGTGGAAGGCAAAGATGACGTCACCGGCGAAGATCTGACCACCCGTAAAGACGATCAGGAAGAGACCGTTCGCAAACGTCTGGTGGAATATCATCAGATGACCGCGCCGCTGATTGGCTACTACCAGAAAGAAGCGGAAGCGGGCAACACCAAATACGCTAAAGTTGACGGTACGCAGGCCGTTGCCGACGTGCGCGCAGCGCTGGAAAAAATCCTCGGTTAATTTTTTCGCGTAGTGAACCGCTTATCAGGCCTGCCATTATCCCGCAGGCCTGATAAGCGTAGCGCCATCAGGCAATCGGTGCCGGATGGCGGCCTGAACGCCTTATCCGGCCTACTGGCATCGTTAGCGCCATTCGGCAAATTCTCGTCTTACCTCTCGCAGCAATTAGTTCTTCTTTATCGCTTTTCCGCTACAATTATCAACAATTTGAATAGATAAGAGGCGGCAATGCGTCAGACGAAAACCGGTATCCTGCTGGCTAACCTTGGCACGCCAGATGCCCCAACTCCTGAAGCGGTAAAGCGCTACCTGAAACAATTTTTAAGCGACAGACGCGTGGTGGATACTCCTCGTCTGCTGTGGTGGCCGCTGCTGCGTGGCGTTATTTTACCGCTGCGTTCGCCGCGCGTCGCGAAACTCTATCAATCTATCTGGATGGATGGCGGTTCGCCGCTCATGGTATATAGCCGCGAACAGCAACAGGCGCTGGCCGCGCGGTTGCCAGACACGCCCGTCGCGCTGGGGATGAGCTACGGTTCGCCCTCGCTGGAAAGCGCTATCGATGAGCTGTTAGCAAGCGACGTCGACCATATCGTCGTGCTGCCGTTGTACCCGCAATACTCTTGCTCAACGGTGGGCGCAGTCTGGGACGAACTGGGGCGGATACTGGCGCGTAAACGTCGTATTCCCGGTATCTCATTTATTCGCGATTACGCGGATGACGGCGCTTATATCGATGCGCTGGCGAAAAGCGCGCGTGAGTCGTTCGCCAGACACGGCGAGCCGGATGTGCTTCTGCTCTCTTATCACGGCATTCCACAACGTTATGCGGATGAAGGCGATGACTACCCGCAGCGCTGTCGCGATACCACGCGCGAACTGGTTTCCGCATTGGGGCTGCCGCCGGAAAAGGTAATGATGACGTTCCAGTCGCGCTTTGGCCGTGAACCGTGGCTGACGCCGTACACCGATGAAACGCTAAAAATGTTGGGTGAAAAGGGGACTGGCCATATTCAGGTCATGTGTCCGGGATTTGCCGCGGATTGTCTGGAGACGCTGGAAGAGATAGCGGAACAGAACCGCGAGATTTTCCTTGAAGCGGGCGGTAAAAAATATGCGTACATTCCGGCGCTGAACGCGACGCCGGAACATATTGATATGATGCTGAAACTCACGGCGCCGTACCGTTAACGCGGCGTCTTCATCCTCGCCATAAAGAAGCGTGCGCCGTCCTGCAAGGCATCGTCGGCGATTGTCATCATTCGCGAATAGTGCAGAAAGGCGTGCAGCGTGCCGGGATACATTTTGTATTCGCAGGGCTGCTGGTGCGCCTGTAATGTCTGGTGCAGCAAGCGGCTGTCATCAATGAGCGGATCAAACTCCGCGCTGGCAATAAAGCAGGGCGGCACATCGCGCGTGAGATCGTTATTAAACAGACAATACCAGGGCGATTCCCGATCTTCATCGTTACGCAGATAGGCCTTTTCGTACATGTCCAGATCTTCACGCGTCAGGCCGTCCCACGCGCCGCCGAACAGACGGCGGCTTACCGAATCCTGCAACCCATACAGCCCATACCACAACAGAATCGCGATAACGTTACCGCAGCGAATGTGCTTATCACGTAGCCAGAGCGCGCTGGCAAGCGCCAGCATGGCGCCTGCGGAATCTCCGGCGAAACCGATTTTCTCCACGTTGAGCGAGTATTCATCGGCATGTTGAGAGAAGTAGCTGCATACCGCGACGGTTTCTTCAATGGCCTGTGGATAACGCGCTTGCGGCGACAGCGAATAATCAATACCGATCACGGTGCAGCCGGTATAACGCGCCAGCAGACGCATTATCCGGTCATGCGTATCCAGATTACCGAGGATAAATCCGCCGCCGTGCAGATAGTATAAGGTGGCCTGGCTGGTCGGCTGCGGCGAGTAGAGCCGGGTTGTTACATCGCCATAAGGCGTAGGGACGACGCAGGTGCGGGTGGTCATAGACGGCGCGTCGGCATTCCAGAAACGGCGCTCAAGAAGATAATACTGACGCTGGGTCTCAATATCGCCATCGGCAGGCCAGGGGGGAAGGCCTGGTTGCTGGAAGTTTACGACGGCTGTCATTTCGTCTGACAGTCGGGTGAGTACGGGAATTTTATTTTCCGGCTTCATAAAACGCTCCTTGTGAAAGTGAACCATTGTAAAAAACGCGGCTGGAGAAACTGCGATCTCGTCGTCCGATATTGAAACGCCATCGTCCGTCGCGCGCAGCAGGGGGAATGTGCTACCATGCAGCGCTCCGTTATTCATCCGTAAGCACAATCATGAAATTTCCCGGTAAACGTAAATCCAAACACTATTTTCCCGTCAATGCGCGTGACCCGTTGTTGCAACAAATTCAGCCAGAACAGGAAACCAACGCCTCCTGGGTCGTCGGTATCGACCAGACGTTGGTGGATATTGAGGCGAAAGTGGATGACGATTTTATTACACGCTATGGATTAAGCGCCGGGCATTCTCTGGTGATAGAAGACGAGGTGGCGGAGAAGCTGTATCAGGAACTGACGCGGGAAAATTTGATCACCCATCAGTTTGCTGGCGGCACTATAGGCAATACGATGCATAATTACTCGGTACTGGCGGATGACCGTTCGGTGTTACTGGGCGTGATGTGCAGCAATATTGAGATTGGCAGCTACGCTTATCGTTACCTGTGTAATACTTCCAGCCGTACCGACCTGAATTATCTGCAAGCGGTAGATGGCCCGATTGGCCGCTGTTTCACGCTGATTGGCGAATCCGGCGAGCGTACCTTCGCTATCAGCCCCGGCCATATGAATCAGTTACGGGCGGAAAGTATTCCGGAAGCGGTGATCGCTGGCGCTTCCGCGCTGGTGTTGACCTCATATCTGGTGCGCTGTAAGCCTGGCGAACCGATGCCTGACGCGACGATGAAAGCGATCGAATACGCGAAAAAGCATAACGTGCCGGTTGTCATGACGCTGGGCACCAAATTTGTGATCGCCGATAATCCGCAGTGGTGGCAGGCGTTTCTCAAAGAGAATGTCTCGATTCTGGCAATGAACGAAGAAGAAGCGGAAGCGCTGACCGGCGAAAACGACCCGCTGCTGGCGGCGGATAAGGCGCTGGACTGGGTCGACCTGGTGTTATGCACCGCCGGGCCGATAGGGTTATATATGGCGGGCTTCACCGAAGAGGAAGCAAAACGTAAAACCCAGCATCCGCTGCTACCGGGAGCTATTGCTGAATTTAACCAGTATGAATTTAGCCGGGCAATGCGCCATAAAGATTGTATTAATCCGCTGCGCGTTTATTCGCATATTGCGCCGTATATGGGCGGGCCGGAAAAAATCATGAACACCAACGGCGCGGGCGATGGCGCGCTGGCGGCGCTGCTGCACGATATTACGGCGAACAGTTACCATCGTAGCAACGTACCGAACTCCAGTAAGCACAAATTTACCTGGCTGACCTATTCGTCGCTGGCGCAGGTGTGTAAATATGCTAACCGTGTCAGTTATCAGGTACTGAACCAGCATTCTCCGCGTCTGACACGCGGGCTGCCGGAACGTGAGGACAGCCTGGAAGAGTCGTACTGGGATCGCTAATCTGGCTTGCCCGATGGCGCTGCGCGCATCGGGCCGTCCGGCAAACCCTTAACTGGCGACGACTTCACCCGCGGGCGGCGTTTCAAGCAGTTCCAGCATCGCCCGGGCAATTTCTCGCTCGCCCATCACTACCTGATTGGCTCCCCGCTCGGTAATATATTTCACTTCATCATCATAGTGCGCGCGGGCGATTATCTCGATATCAGGACTTTTTTCCCGCGCTGAGGCGACAATCTCACCGGCTTCGTAACCGTTGGGGATGGTCAATAACAGCCAGCGGGCGCAGTCCAGATGCGCCAGATTCATGATTTCTTCGTTAGCGGCGTTGCCCAGTACGGCGCGAATCCCGCGTTCGCGCAGTTCATCCACGCGGGTACGGGACGTTTCGATAACCACCAGCGGAATCCCCGCCGCCAGTAATTTTTCTCCCAGCAGACTGCCTACGCGGCCAAAACCCACCAGCAGGGCATGATTACAGATATCCACCGGAATTTGCTTCTCTTCTTCGATAGCCTCTTCCAGAGTTTGCTCTTCCAGCGTTTCGGTTTTCGCCAGATACTTCTCCAGCAGGGTAAACAGTACGGGATTAAGCATAATCGACAAAATAGCGCCTGCCAGCACCAGGTTCTGTCCCGCTTGCGGCAGCAGATTGAGCGCCATGCCGAGTCCGGCGAGAATAAAGGCGAATTCGCCGATTTGCGCCAGGCTGGCGGCAATGGTCAGCGCGGTTCGCGGCGAGTGGCCGAACATACGCACCAGGAAAAACGCAGCGATCGATTTGCCAAAGACGATAATGGCAAGCGTCGCCAGCACCGCCAGCGGCTGTTGGATCAAGACTAACGGATCGAACAACATGCCGACGGAAACAAAAAACAGGACGGCAAAGGCGTCGCGCAGCGGCAACGTATCGTGCGCCGCCCGGTGACTCAGTTCCGACTCATTAAGCACCATTCCAGCGAAGAACGCGCCCAGCGCAAAAGAGACGTCAAACAGTTCTACCGCGCCAAACGCAATGCCTAACGCCAGCGCCAGTACGGAAAGGGTAAATAATTCGCGCGAGCCGGTGGCGGCGCTGCGGGCCATAATCCACGGCACCAGGCGGCGTCCGACCAGCATCATGATGGCGATAAACGCCACCACTTTACCAATGGTTATCCCCATATCGACCGTCAGCGAGGCTATGCCGACATCGCCTTTTTCCACCATGCCGGAAACGGCGGGCAGCAAGACCAGCGTCAGCACCATCACCAGATCTTCGACAATCAGCCAGCCGATGGCGATTTGTCCGCGCTGGCTATCAAGGAGTTGCCGCTCCTCAAGCGCGCGCAGCAGGACGACGGTACTGGCGGTAGACAGACAGAGCCCAAAAACGATGCCGGTCATTAATGACCATCCCAGCACGGCGGAAAGCGCCATACCCAGCAGCGTCGCCACCGCTATCTGAGCGACAGCGCCGGGAATGGCGATAGACTTTACCGCCATCAAATCCTTCAGCGAAAAATGCAGCCCGACGCCGAACATCAATAGAATCACGCCGAGCTCCGCCAGCTCCGGCGCCAGTTTGGTATCCGCAACAAAACCTGGGGTAAAAGGTCCCGCCAGAACGCCCGCTAACAGATATCCCACCAGTGGAGAAATACGCAATTTGTTGGCAATCATGCCGAGAATAAAAGCGAGCACAAGGCCGCCGACAATGGTGGTGATAAGCGGGGTAGCGTGATGCATTCCGTCTCCTTTGGTTGCTGGACTCCAAAACTCCGGGTAATAGTTTATGACAATTTCAATCAGGATGTTTATAAAAAATGGTTGTGTTTTATAAAAAAATACAATCTGACGGTAAAAAGAGCACGGAACGGAAAAGTGATAAGTATGGGATGGGCAAAGCATGATGGCATCGGGATGTACAGGCGGTTAAAGCGTACCTTTAACCGCCATAAAATCACGCTTTATGTCGATTATCAGGTAATAATATGGTCAGTATCCCCAGAAGCGGCAGGAAAGCACAGATTTTATAAACTAAGTAGATACTGGTATGGTCGGCAATCAGCCCCAGCACCGCTGCGCCCAGGCCTCCCATCCCGAAGGCAAACCCGAAAAACAGGCCGGAAACCATACCGATGCGTCCTGGCAGCAGCTCCTGGGCATACACCAGAATGGCGGAAAACGCCGACGCGAGAATAAAGCCGATAATCACCGTTAAAATCCCCGTCCAGTACAGTGTGGCGTAGGGTAAAACAAGGGTAAACGGCGCGACGCCGAGAATAGAGCCCCAAATCACATATTTCCTGCCGATTTTATCGCCCACCGGCCCGCCGATTACCGTCCCGGCAGCCACCGCAAACAGGAAGGCAAACAGATGGAGCTGCGCGTTTTGTATTGATAATCCGAATTTTTGCATCAGATAAAAGGTGTAATAGCTACTGATGCTCGCCATATAAAAATATTTCGAGAAAATGAGTAGCAATAACACGCTGACCGCCAGCACGACTTTATTGCGCGGCAGCGGGTTAGCGATTATCGCTTTTGGCTTGCCTTTCGCTATCCGGTGCTGGGCGGCATACCAGCGGCTGATCTGCGCCAGCACCACGATCGCCAGCAGCGCGGCCAGCACAAACCAGGCGACATTCCCTTTGCCATAGGGCGCGATAATCACGGCGGCCAGCAGCGGGCCCAATGAACTGCCGAAGTTTCCGCCGACCTGGAAGATAGACTGCGCCAGACCATGACGTCCGCCGGAGGCCATGCGCGCCACGCGGGATGATTCCGGGTGAAAAACGGACGAGCCGGTACCCACCAGCGCCGCAGCGAGCAATACGCCGCCAAAACTTCCCGCCATTGCCAGCAGTACCAGCCCGCTCAGGGTAAAACACATGCCGACAGGCAGCGACCACGGCATGGGATACTTATCCGTCCAGTAGCCGACGACCGGTTGCAGTAGCGATGAGGCGAGCTGGAACGTCAGGGTGATCAAACCTATCTGGACGAAGGTCAGCGAGAACTCCGCCTGCAACAGGGGATAAATGGCTAAGATTAGCGACTGGATCATATCGTTCAGCAGATGGGAAAGACTGATCGCGCCCAAAATACCAAACGAAGTACGTGCTTTAGCGGCCGCTGCGGGCGCGCCGGCTAACGGCTGGGTTGGTTCACTCATGGCCATAGAAAGTCACTTAAATTTTATGCGATGTTGGAGATAGTAGGATGTGTAATTATTACTTGCCTAACATACCTGTGAAATGTGTTTGAAGGAAGTCTCAATTCTGAAAACATATTTGTCTATTATTGCAAGGAAAGGTAATTTCTGCGGTTGATATTGAGTCAGGGAGAGAAAGATGAAATTTTTGAAACGGGGTGTGGCGCTAGCGTTACTGGCGGCGTTCGCGCTGACGACTCAGCCTGCACAGGCTTACGAAAAAGATAAAACCTATAAAATTACTATCCTGCATACCAACGATCACCACGGTCACTTCTGGCGCAGCGAATATGGCGAATATGGTCTGGCGGCGCAAAAAACGCTGGTGGACAGTATCCGTAAAGAGGTGGCGCAAGAGGGGGGAAGCGTCCTGTTGTTATCCGGCGGCGACATTAATACCGGGGTGCCGGAATCCGATCTCCAGGATGCGGAGCCCGATTTCCGCGGGATGAATCTGATTGGCTACGACGCTATGGCCGTCGGTAATCATGAATTTGATAACCCGCTCACCGTATTGCGCCAGCAGGAAAAGTGGGCGAAGTTTCCCTTTCTTTCCGCCAATATTTATCAAAAAAGTACCGGCGAGCGTCTGTTTAAGCCGTGGGCTATTTTTACACGCCAGGATATAAAAATCGCGGTAATCGGCTTAACCACCGATGACACGGCGAAAATAGGCAACCCGGAATATTTCACCGATATTGAGTTTCGTAAACCTGCTGAAGAAGCAAAGGTGGTGATTCAGGAACTTAATATGAATGAAAAACCGGACGTGATTATCGCGACCACACATATGGGGCATTATGACAACGGCGATCACGGTTCGAACGCGCCGGGCGACGTTGAGATGGCGCGTAGCCTGCCTGCCGGTTCGCTGGCGATGATTGTGGGCGGTCACTCACAAGACCCGGTATGCATGGCGTCGGAAAACAAAAAACAGGTGAATTACGTACCGGGAACGCCCTGCGCGCCGGATAAGCAAAATGGCATCTGGATCGTGCAGGCGCATGAGTGGGGTAAATATGTGGGTCGCGCGGATTTCGAATTCCGTAACGGCGAGATGAAAATGGTTAACTACCAGCTTATTCCGGTAAATCTCAAGAAAAAAGTGACCTGGGATAACGGGAAAAGCGAGCGTGTACTTTACACGCCGGAAATCGCCGAAAATCCGCAAATGCTCTCGTTATTAACGCCGTTCCAGAATAAAGGTAAAGCGCAACTGGAGGTGAAAATTGGTAGCGTGAATGGCCTTCTTGAAGGCGATCGCAGTAAGGTCAGATTTGTCCAGACCAATATGGGACGGGTGATTCTGGCTGCGCAGATCGCGCGCACCGGCGCCGATTTTGGCGTGATGAGCGGCGGCGGTATTCGCGACTCGATTGAGGCGGGAGATATTACCTATAAAAGCGTGCTCAAGGTACAGCCGTTCGGCAACATTGTGGTGTATGCCGATATGAGCGGCAAAGAGGTGGTTGATTATCTCACCGCCGTAGCACAGATGAAACCGGACTCCGGCGCCTATCCACAGTTCGCCAATGTGAGCTTTGTCGCCAAAGAGGGCAAGCTCACCGATCTGAAAATCAAAGGCGAGCCTGTTGATCCGGCTAAAACCTATCGCATGGCGACGCTGAGTTTCAACGCCACGGGCGGCGATGGTTATCCGCGCATCGATAACAAACCGGGATACGTGAATACCGGGTTTATTGACGCGGAAGTGCTGAAAGAGTTTATTCAGCAGAATTCACCGCTGGATGCGGCGGCGTTTACGCCAAAAGGCGAGGTGAGCTGGCTGTAGCGGTACGGATAGCCATCACTGCCTGATGGCGCGCAGCCTTAAGGCCTACGGATTATGTCTGCTGTAGGCCGGATAAGGCGTTTGCGCCGCTATCCGGCAATGTATTTTACGCAGGCTTAATCCCGACGCGCGATATCAGCGAATTTAGCACCCAGGATGGCGGCCAAATCGTCAGCCGCCAGTTCAATATCCAGCCCGCGTTTACCACCGGAAACATAAATAGTGGCAAACGTGCGGGCTGGCGCATCAATCAGCGTGGGCAGCCGTTTCTTCTGTCCCAGCGGACTGATCCCGCCGACCAGATATCCCGTGGTGCGTTGCGCCACCATCGGGTCGGCCATATCGACCTTTTTCGCGCCCAGAGCTTTGGCGACTTTTTTCAAATCCAGCTGCCCGGCTACAGGCGTCACGGCGACGGCCAGTTGCTTCATATCGCCATTCACGGCGACCAAAAGCGTTTTATACACCTGATCGGCGTTTAGCCCGAGCTTACGCACCACTTCATCGCCAAAGTTAGTTTCATTCGGATCGTGATCGTAGGTGTGAATGTTAAACGGAATCTTATTCTTTTCGAGTAACTTAACTGCGGGTGTCATAACGTTCCTTCTTACTACAGACGTGATTTGCCATCAGCATACGCCCGAAAGCGGACTAAAAAATAGTATAATCTTGTGCATTAGGTCTTGGCAGTTGCGGCAACTTTGAGCGACAATCTGAAGATCCGAAGCGAAAGCGTCGGGATAATAATAACGATGAAATTCCTCTTTGACGGGCCAATAGCGATATTGGCCATTTTTTTATTTCAATATTTGCGGTAGGTTGCCTTCGCCGTACAGATGTAGCGCCCCTACGGCTACCACGTAGCGTCCCGGCGGCAGTGCCAGCAGCGCGTCGCGCCAGGCTTCATTGCGTTTCACCATCAGTACATCATACAGCGGTTGGCTAAACGTTCTGGGGAGCGAAGCGCCGACGCTGGTCGGCGGCTGTTCAAGCCACCAGCCGATCATCACCTGCAAAAGCCGTGCGTTGGTGTGCCAGTGCGTCAGCGTGTCGTCGAGCAGCGCCATCCCGCCATCGGGCAGATCGCAGAGTAGTTCGAGCTGGTGTTTCGCCCCTTCCAGCTCTTGCACCGGCAGCGACATTTCGCGGGCAGCCTGTAATAGCTGATAATCAATGCCATAGTCCGGGCGCAATCCCAGCCGTTGCGCCTGCGTGGCCTGTAGCACCATAGCTATCTGCCATAAAGGTTGATTATCAAAATGGATCAGCGGCATACCCAACTCGCTGACCCGTTTTTCCAGTGCGCTTAGCTGCCCGGCGCTGAGACGTTCGACCAACGGCGGGCATTTGGGGAGATTGCTGAATGGCGTTTCGTTACCTGAAATATCCGCTTCAACGACCAGCGCGTCGGCCTGGCGTAGCTTTTTCACCAGCTTTGCTGGAAGAGGAGCCATATCGCGTGTCCCCATATGAATACTGCCAACCAGATGCAGATGACGACCGCCGGGCAGGGAGAGATCGATAGCAGGCCAACTATTTGGGGTACCACGCAGCGCGCGCCATAAACGTTTAAGTTGATTTAATAACTCCATACGCGCTCCCTTTGAAAAAGCTCATGCTAGCGCGTTGGAGAAAAGGGCGCAATGCGCCCTGACGGGACGTCAACGATCGGTCGGGTTATTCGTTGCCGTCGAGATAGGCCGTTCTGGCGATGGTCATTTCAAGCTGGCATTTATAAATACTGATGCGCTTCTCAGCAGGTATGGCCTCGGATTTTGCATCGCTAAGTTTGCCGCACTGCTGCTCTTTTTGGGTCACCCAGACTCGCTGCTCTTGTTTTAATGCCGTTCGGGCAGAGGCGGGTAGTGAATTCCAGACCTGATTAAGCTCGCGATCTCTACTCTCAAATTTCTTTGCTGCGATTTCAATCAGTGAGTTATTTTTTTTCTTTATAATACTATCACCAGATACCGTCATTCTTGCCATTACATAAATAGATCGCGCCAATTTATCGGTTTTTTGCACAGAGGTGACAACAATATCTTTGTTGTTGTCTGCTAGCTGAATATTGTAGTTAACCTGTTTCCAGGTCACCGTATTGTTTATTACCTGTCCATCCCCTTGTGAAATATAGAATAGAGTATTTGGTAAGTCTTTCATTAATTTAAACAATGGCTGAGGAATACTCATGGCGACGGTAGCCGAGCAAGTTCGTAGGTTGGCATTTTCTGGTTGAGGGTTCTGCGTGATTACATCACTGAATTGAACAGGAATAGCCCGGAGTTGTTGCTCGTATTGAGTCTGGGGGATATCGAAGAAAAGCGTGGAGGGCTCTTTAATATAGTCTTGCTGTAAACGACCTAATGCTTCATTGTAAATCCATTCTTTTGCCGCCGTGACTGCATTATCGTTGCCACATTTTAACTCTGGAGTGGAATCAAATAACCCTGCATAACTGACGGCGGGAGAAAGCAGGAAAAGAAGCGTAACTGCTTTTCTAAACATAAATAACACATCCTTATGATTCAAAAAAACATTATAAAATGTTGATTTTTATTTTTCTACAGGATGTGCGGTTAAATTTTATATATATATTGATACGGTAAATTACTGATGGCTTAATAATATATCAGGCAGCTGATGCTGCCTGATATAGCGTTTTTACGCTTTCGGTTTAAAGCGCAATAGCCGGTTGGCATTGCTGACGACGGTAATGGAAGACAGCGCCATTGCCGCGCCCGCTACTACCGGGTTTAACAAGGTACCGGTAAACGGCCACAGAATACCGGCGGCCACCGGGATACCAATGCTGTTGTAGATAAATGCGCCAAGCAGGTTTTGCTTCATATTGCGCAACGTCGCGCGCGAAATGGCCAGCGCATCCGCCACGCCCATCAGACTATGGCGCATCAGCGTAATCGCCGCGGTTTCAATCGCCACATCGCTGCCGCCGCCCATCGCGATACCGACGTCCGCCTGCGCCAGCGCGGGCGCATCGTTGATACCATCGCCGACCATCGCAACCTGACGACCCTGGCTTTGCAGACGTTTAATCGCATCGGCTTTGCCATCCGGCAGAACGCCCGCAATGACTTCGTCAATACCCGCTTCTTTGGCAATCGCGTTAGCCGTCGTTGGGTTATCCCCGGTGAGCATTACCAGACGGTATCCGGCGTTGTGCAGGCGTTCAAGCGCGGCAATACTATCGCTGCGCAATGGATCGCGTACCGCCAGTAACGCCGCCGCTTTACCGTCAATCGCCAGCAGGACCGGAGTCGAGCCTTGCGAGGCCTGCGCGGTGATTTCTGCCGTCATATCATCCGTGGCGACGTGCTGTTCGTTCAGCAACGCCTGGTTCCCCAGAAGCAGTTGATGACCTTCTGCTTCACCGCTGACGCCCAGTCCGCGCAGCGTTCTGAAACCGTTCACCTGCGGCAGTTTATCGTCGCCGGCTTTTTCCAGAATCGCATGGGCCAGCGGGTGGCTGGAGCCTTGTTCGAGCGCGGCTGCCAGACGTAATGCCTGAGCTTCATCAACGCCGTTAAAGGTTTTTACCGCCACCACTTGCGGCTTGCCTTCCGTCAGCGTCCCGGTTTTATCAAAAACGAGGGTATCCAACGTACTGGCGCGTTGCAGGGCATCGGCGTCGCGTACCAGCACGCCGAATTCGGCAGCGCGGCCTACGCCGGAAATAATCGACATTGGCGTCGCCAGGCCTAATGCGCAAGGGCAGGCGATAATCAGTACGGTGGTGGCGATGACCAGCGTATAAACAATTTGCGGCGCCGGTCCGAAGAAATACCAGATAGCGGCGCTGAACAGCGCAATGGCCACGACGACGGGAACGAATACCGCGGAGATTTTATCGGCCAGTTGGCCAATTTCCGGTTTACTGCTTTGCGCCTGGCGTACCATGCGAATAATGCGTGACAGCGTGGTATGACTGCCCACCGCGCTGGCGCGGAACAGGACGCTGCCGTCCTGGACGACGGTGCCGGCATGAACGCTGTCGCCTTCGCCTTTTTGCTGCGGAATGGGTTCGCCGGTCAGCATGGCTTCATCAAGCCACGCTTCGCCCTGGGTAATTTCGCCATCCACTGGCACGCGATCGCCGGTAGTGAGCCGCAGCAGCATCCCAGGCTGAACGTCCGCCAGCGGGACGCTTTTTTCGCCGTCTTCTGTCACGACGCGTGCGGTGGGCGGGGTGAGATCGAGTAATTTTTCCAGCGCTTTTGAGGAACGCTGACGGGCGCGCGCTTCCAGCATGTGTCCGAGATTAATCAGACCGATAATCATCGCGCTGGCTTCGTAATAGAGGTGCCGCGCTTCCATCGGGAACCACTGCGGCCACAGGTTGACGCTCATGGAGTAGAGCCAGGCGACCCCGGTGCCGAGCGCCACCAGCGTATCCATCGTCGCCGTGCCGTTCAGCAGGCTTTTCCACGCGTTACGGTAAAAATGACCGCCCGCAAAGACCATCACCGCAAGCGTGATCAGGCCAATAGCCAGCCACAGGCTGCGGTTGTCGCCGGTCACCATCATGTTATCGCCGATCATCCCCCAGACCATGACCGGTATACCGACCGCCAGGGCGACGATGGCCTGCCAGCGAAAACGTTTCATGGTGGCGATGGCGGTTTCCTGCTGGCGCTCGCGGCGTTTGATGTCATCTTCAATCGCTTCTGCGCCGTAGCCGGCTTTTTCCACCGCCTGCACTAAATCAGCGGCGGACGCGCTGCCCATCACCAGCGCAGTGCGTTCCGCCAGGTTTACCCGTGCCTGTGTGACGCCCGGTACGCTTTGTAGCGCATGTTGTACGCGGGTGACACAACTGGCGCAGCTCATGCCGCTTAACAGCAACTGTTGGCTTTCTTCATCGGCCGTCGCTACCGGAAGCTCATGAGGAACCGCTGCCAGTGCTTCCGACGGGATTGATGACTCTGTCAGCGGTTTAGCCTTTGGGTGGCTTAACGTCGCGCCATACCCGGCTTGTTTGATGGTTTCAATTAACGCGTCCGCACTGGCGGTACCGGTAACGTGCGCTTCGGTTACGGTGACGTCCGCCAGCTCAACATCCGGACGTTGTTCAAGACTTTCTTTCACGCGTTTAACGCAATGACCGCAGGACAAACCGTCCAGGGTCAGGTCGATAGTTTGAGACATAGTAAAAACTCCTTTATGATTGGTCATCAATTCATTGACCTTAGTAATCGTAGTGACTCACTGTGATAAAGGTTAAACCTTCCAGCAAGGTTAAGGTCAAGGGGGAAATATGAATATTAGCGATGTGGCGAAAAAAACCGGTTTAACCAGCAAAGCCATTCGGTTTTATGAAGAGAAAGGGCTGGTGACGCCGCCATTACGTAGCGAAAATGGTTATCGCACCTACACGCAGAAGCATTTAAACGAGCTGACGTTGCTGCGACAGGCGAGGCAGGTGGGGTTTAATCTGGAAGAGTGTGGCGAACTGGTCAATCTGTTTAACGATCCGCGACGCCATAGCGCAGATGTAAAAAAGCGGACGCTGGAAAAGGTCGCGGAGATCGAGCGCCATATCAGCGAGCTGCAATCAATGCGCGATCAACTGCTGGCGTTGGCGGAGAGTTGTCCCGGCGATGACAGCGCCGACTGCCCGATTATTGATAATCTTTCCGGCTGCTGTCATCACAAGGCGCAAAAGCCACGTTGATTAAACGGCGCGAATGCGTAAGGTGATGCCTTCCACGGCGATCACTTCGACATGCGTACCTGCGCGCAGGTCTTCGTCAGCGCATACCGGCCACGAGCTGTCGCCGACACGCATATGACCCCGTCCGTTAACTAACGCGGCATCAAGCATAAACCGGCGGCCTACCAGTTGTTGTCCGCGTTGGTTAAGGCGGCTGTCGGTCGGCTTCTGCTCCCGCACGCGACGCGCCAGCCAGCGCCACCAAAGCCAGGCCGCCAGCAACGTTAAGGCCGCAAACAGCACGCCCTGCCATTCCCAGCCGAGCGGTAAGAGCCAGACGGTTAAGCCGGTAATCACTGCCGCCACGCCGCTCCACAGCAAATAGCCGTTACCGCCGAGCATTTCCGCAGCCAACAACAGGCCGCCGAGGCTAAGCCAGAAGATATGCGGATGTACCAGAATCATCGCTATCATGCTTTTTTCCGTTCGCTGGCGCTGTCCTTAACCAGCTCGCTGATCCCGGCGATAGCGCCCATCAGACTGCTGGCATCCAACGGCATCATGACCACTTTGCTGTTATTCGCCGAGCCGATTTGCTGTAACGCTTCGGTGTATTTCTGCGCCACGAAGTAGTTTATCGCCTGAATATCCCCGGCGGCGATGGCTTCAGATACCATCTGCGTAGCGCGGGCTTCCGCTTCGGCGGAACGTTCGCGCGCTTCCGCCTGCAGGAAAGCGGACTGACGTTCGCCTTCGGCTTTCAGAATCTGCGACTGTTTTTCCCCCTCGGCTTTCAGGATTTCCGCCTGACGTACCCCTTCGGCCTCAAGGATATAGGCGCGTTTGGTACGTTCCGCTTTCATCTGGGCGTTCATCGAGGAGATCAATTCCGCGGGCGGGCGGACATCGCGAATTTCGATACGGGTAACTTTAATTCCCCACGGATTGGTGGCTTCATCGACAATATGTAGCAGCCGCGTGTTGATGCTGTCGCGCTGGGAGAGCATTTCATCCAGCTCCATCGAACCGAGCACCGTACGGATATTGGTCATGGTCAGGTTAATGATCGCCAGTTCCAGGTTACTGACTTCATAGGCGGCGCGCGGCGCATCGATAACCTGAATAAAACAGACCGCATCGATAGTGACGTTGGCGTTATCTTTTGAGATCACCTCCTGCGACGGAATATCCAGCACTTGTTCCATCATATTGATCTTGCGGCCAATTCTGTCCATAAACGGTACAACAAGGCTTAATCCCGGCTGCAGGGTTTTGGTGTAACGTCCAAAGCGCTCCACCGTCCACTGGTATCCCTGCGGAACGATTTTGACGCCCGCGCCGACGATCACCAGCGCGACGAAAATGAGAATAGGGATAAGAATGAGCATAGCTAAACCTCCTGTTGCGTTGTCCATAAACCGATTTTGCTGACGAATTAAGCGAATTATACCTGATTCAGTAAAGCATGTTCCCCCCTTATTAATTACAGGGATACACTATCGCTATAAAAATATGAACAATGGATGCGCAATAAATGACAGAACGTAGCATGTTGCTTGAGTTAAAGCAGGTCGGTTACCGGACTGCGACGACAAAAATAGTGAATAACATCAGTTTTACGCTGCAACGCGGCGAATTTAAGTTAATTACCGGTCCTTCTGGCTGCGGAAAAAGTACGTTGTTGAAAATGGTGGCCTCGCTAATAAGCCCTGATATCGGCATGATTCTTTTTGAGGGGCAGGATATTACTACTCTGAGTCCGGAAGCCTATCGCCAGCAGGTTTCTTATTGCGCTCAGACGCCAGCGCTATTTGGTGATACGGTTTACGATAACCTGATTTTTCCCTGGCAAATTCGCCATCAGCGCCCGCAGCCGGCAGCCTTCGCAGACGATTTGGCGCGTTTTGAACTGCCGGAGACGATTCTGCAAAAACCGATTGCCGCGCTTTCCGGCGGGGAAAAACAGCGTATTGCTCTAATTCGTAATCTACAGTTTCTGCCGAAAATACTGTTACTCGACGAAATAACCAGCGCGCTGGATGAACATAACAAACGGAATGTGAATGATATTATTCATCGCTATGTTCGCGATAAGCAGGTCGCTGTCTTGTGGGTAACGCATGATAAAGATGAAATTCAACACGCGGATAAGGTGATAACGTTAACGCCATCTGCCGGAGAGATGCAGGAGGCGCGTTATGAACGAGCATAATATTACCAATACCTCGCTGGCGTTATCGATGCTGCTGGTGGTGGTCGCGATGCTCATCAGTCACAAGGAAAAGCTGGCGCTGGAAAAAGATATTCTGTGGAGCGTATGCCGGGCGGTGATACAGCTCATTATTGTCGGCTATGTACTGAAATACATCTTTGGCGTTAATCATGCCGCCCTGACGCTGCTGATGGTGCTGTTCATCTGTTTTAACGCCGCCTGGAACGCGCAAAAGCGCAGTAAATATATCGACAAGGCATTTCTCTCCTCGTTTATCGCCATCACCGTCGGCGCCGGACTAACGCTGACGGTACTGGTGCTTACCGGTTCGATTGAATTTGCGCCGATGCAGGTGATTCCCATCGCTGGCATGGTCGCCGGTAATGCGATGGTGGCGGTAGGGCTGTGCTACAACCAACTGGGGCTACGTTTTCATAGCGAGCAGCAGCAAATACAGGAAAAGTTAAGTTTGGGCGCAACGCCGAAAATGGCCTCCGCCGGGCTTATCCGCGATAGCATCCGCGCATCGCTTATCCCGACGATCGACTCGGCAAAGACCGTTGGGCTGGTGAGCCTGCCGGGGATGATGTCCGGGCTGATTTTTGCCGGGATCGATCCGGTAAAAGCGATTAAATATCAAATTATGGTAACGTTTATGCTGTTGTCGACAGCCAGCCTGTCTACCATCATTGCCTGCTATTTAACCTACCGGAAGTTCTATAATTCGCGTCATCAGTTGGTAGTAATGCCGCTCAAGAAATCATGATAGTTGCCGGATGATGGCGCAAGCGCCTTATCCGGCCTGAGGACGACAGATAGGCCAGATAAGCGCGCCATCAGGCAAGAGAGGATTAATACAGTAGCGCGTACAACTGGCGGCGGTATTTCGACGCCAGCGCGTCGCCGGTGCCGAGCGCGGCAAGGATCTCCTGGAAGGTTTTGCGCGTCTGTCCCTCGGCGGCGGTAAGATCTTTTCTCAGATGGCTGAACAGCAATTCCAGCGCTTCTTCATTACGTCCGACCTGGTGCAACTGCAACGCCAGTTGCGTTGCCAAAGCCGCATCCTGCGGATTCTCCGCGACTTGCTGCTGAAGTTGCTGAATTTCCGGCGTATCCGCCGCCTGTTTAAGCAGTTCGATCTGCGCGACCAGCCCCTGATAACGAGTATCCTGATCCTGTAGCGGGATAGTTTTTAATACCGCTTCGGCCTCTTCAGAGCGGTTCAGCGCAATTTGCGCTTCCGCCAGTAACAGGCCAATCTCACTATTCTGCGAAGAGAGCTGCCAGGCGTCTTTGAGCAACGGCAGTGCGTCAATGTAGTTGCCCTCCTGCATTAACTGCATCGCTTGTTGCGCTTTTAGCTCTTCTTCGCGCGGTAGTACTTTATCCAGCAGAGCGCGGATCGCCTCTTCCGGCTGCGGCCCCTGGAAACCATCGACCGGTTGGCCATTCTGGAACAGATAGACAGTCGGGATAGCGCGCAGACCAAACTGAGCGGCGATCATCTGTTCGGCGTCGCAGTCCAGCTTTGCCAGAATAAACTGACCGTGGTACTGGGCAGCCAGACTTTCCAGCACTGGCGTTAATTGCAGACAGTGTTGGCTGCGTTCAGACCAGAAATAGAACAGTACCGGCGTGGTCATGGACTGCTCTAAGGTCTGCTGCAGGTTGGATTCATTAATATTGACAATGTTCTGTACGGACATGGCGTCGCTCTCTTTTGTCTGTGTCACGTTTACATGGGGGCTGACTGGCGCGCTTCAACTCAGCTTTGTAAAATTTTATCCAGCACCCGGCCCGGCAATAGGCGTTTCAGCGCCATCACCGCCCAGGTGACCAGCGTAACGGGATAGCGCAGCCTGGGTTTATCGCTTGCAAAAGCATGACGGACTTTCGCTACTACCGCGTCAGGATCGCGGGTGAAACGTGCGGCGATGCCGGGATTTTCTACCGGTTTATCACGCTGCGTCTGGTTAACGTTATCCGTAAAACGGGTACGAATCGGCCCCGGTTCTATCAGGCTCACTTTAATGCCTGTGTGCCGTAGCTCCATACGTAGCGCGTCAGACCAGGCTTCGAGCGCATATTTGCTGGCGGCGTAAGCGCCGCGCCCTGGGGTGGAAATCAGCCCCATCACCGATGAGGTCATCACAATGCGTCCTTCGCCATGCGGCAACATGGCCGGAAGTAAGCGCATGGTAAGCTGATGCGCGCCGAAAAAATTACTGGAAAACTGTTGCTCCATCTGCTCACGGCTGATGGTAGAAAGGGGGCCATACACGCCGTAGCCGGCATTGTTAAAGATCCCATACAGACGATTATCGGTCAGGGCGATCACTTCATCGGCGGCACGATCCACGCTTTCAGGGGAGTCGAGATCGATCAACACGCCGGTAAATCCCATACTGTTCATCCGGGCGACATCATCAGGTTTGCGGCAGCCCGCCAGGATTTGAAAGCCCTGGCGTTTAAGTTCAAGCGCGCTGTCCAGACCGATTCCGCTGGAACATCCTGTTATTAAGACCGATTTTTGCATAACTTTACCTGTCAGGATCTCCGTTGATTTAAGAGTCGTGGTTAACTATATCCGTCATACTTCAAGTTGCCTGTGCGTTCGTTTACTCCAGTCACATAGGTATCTATGCTCCTGGAAATTCTCTTACGTGCCGCCTTCATGCAACTCGAATTATTCAGGAGAGAAAAGGGGTCAACTGCTTCGCCATCCAGTCGGCAATAAACGGCTGGGCGTCGCGGTTGGGATGAATGCCGTCATCCTGCATCCACTGCGGTTTCAGATATACCTCTTCCATAAAAAACGGTAACAGAGGAATATCGAACTCTTTGGCGAGCTTAGGATAAATGGCGCTAAAGGATTCATTATAACGGCGACCGTAGTTAGCGGGCAGATGAATTTGCATCAGTAACGGTTGGGCATCGGCGGCTTTCACCGTCTGAATGATTTTACGTAGCGTCTGTTCGGTTTGCGCAGGCGCAAAACCGCGTAGGCCATCGTTGCCGCCAAGTTCCACCACTACCCAGCGCGGGTGATGCTGTTGCAACAGCGCCGGCAAACGCGCCAGTCCCTGCTGCGAGGTATCACCGCTTATACTGGCATTAACGACCGACGTTTTGTTTTGCCATTTATCATTAAGGAGCGACGGCCATGCCGCGCTGGCGGCCATACGGTAACCGGCGCTGAGGCTATCGCCCAGAATTAATAAGGTGTCTGCGGCGGCGGCACGGAAAGTTAACAGGATCAAAAACAGGAAGGGCAAATGCCAGCGGAAAACAGTGTTGAAGTTCATCGTCTCAGGAAGTCCGTCGGTCAGGGTGAGCATGAGCTTTCCATCCTTACCGGAGTTGAACTGGTTGTCAAACGCGGCGAAACCATTGCGCTGATTGGCGAATCAGGATCGGGAAAATCTACGCTGCTGGCGATTCTCGCCGGACTGGATGACGGCAGTAGCGGAGAGGTCAGTCTGGTGGGGAAACCGCTTCACCAGATGGACGAAGAGGCGCGGGCGCAGCTTCGCGCTCAGCATGTCGGTTTTGTTTTTCAATCCTTCATGCTTATTCCTACGCTTAACGCGCTGGAAAACGTTGAGCTACCGGCCCTGCTACGCGGTGAAAACAGCGGTCAGAGTAAGGCGGGGGCGAAAGCGCTGCTCGAACAACTGGGACTGGGAAAACGGCTTGACCACCTTCCGGCACAGCTTTCCGGCGGCGAACAGCAGCGCGTAGCGCTGGCGCGCGCGTTTAACGGGCGTCCTGATGTGCTGTTTGCCGATGAGCCGACGGGCAACCTTGACCGTCAGACCGGAGATAAAATCGCCGACCTGCTATTTTCGCTTAACCGCGAGCACGGCACCACGCTGATTCTGGTGACGCACGACCCGGCGCTGGCGGCGCGCTGCAACCGGCGGCTGCGGTTGGTCAACGGTCAGTTACAGGAGGAGGCATGATAGCTCGCTGGTTCTGGCGCGAATGGCGCTCGCCGTCGCTGATTATTGTCTGGCTGGCGTTGAGTCTGGCGGTGGCCTGCGTACTGGCGCTCGGCAGTATTAGCGACCGGATGGAAAAAGGGTTAAGTCAGCAAAGCCGCGAGTTTATGGCAGGCGATCGGACGCTGCAAAGTTCGCGAGAGGTACCGAAAGCCTGGCTTGAAGAGGCGCGTAAACGCGGCCTTAACGTGGGCGAGCAGTTAACCTTTGCGACCATGACGTTTGCCGGCGATACGCCGCAACTGGCCAGCGTGAAGGCGGTAGATAGCGTTTATCCGATGTACGGCGAATTGCAAACCCGTCCAGGCGGAGTAAAAGCGCAGCCGGGTAGCGTACTGCTGGCGCCGCGTCTGATGGCGCTGCTTAATTTGAAAACGGGCGATACCATTGATGTCGGCGACGTGACCTTGCGTATTGCCGGTGAAGTGGTGCAGGAGCCGGATTCCGGGTTTAACCCTTTTCAGATGGCGCCGCGTCTGATGATGAATATGGCCGATGTGGCAAAAACCGGTGCGATACAGCCGGGGAGCCGCGTGATGTGGCGGTATAAATTCGGCGGAACGCCGCAACAGCTTGCTGGCTATGAAAGCTGGCTGTTACCGCAGCTTAAACCGGAACATCGCTGGTACGGACTGGAGCAGGATGACGGGGCATTGGGGAAATCGCTCGAACGTTCGCAGCAGTTTTTGCTGCTTTCGGCGTTATTAACGCTACTGCTGGCGGTAGCTGCCGTCGCGGTGGCGATGAGCCATTACTGCCGTAGCCGCTACGATCTGGTGGCGATTTTAAAAACGTTGGGCGCGGGCCGGGCCCAGTTACGTAAACTTATCATCGGACAGTGGTTGATGGTGCTGGGGCTTTCCGCCGTCACGGGAGGCGCGATTGGGTTACTGTTTGAAAACATATTGCTGGTGCTGCTAAAACCGGTACTGCCCGCCGATTTGCCGCCCGCCAGCCTGTGGCCCTGGCTGTGGGCGCTGGGCGCGATGACGGTCATCTCTCTGCTGGTCGGTTTACGGCCTTATCGATTGTTGCTGGCGACCCAGCCGCTACGGGTGCTGCGCCGCGACGTTGTCGCTCGCGTCTGGCCGTTAAAAATTTATTTGCCTGTCGCCTGCGCCGTCGTGGTGGCGCTGCTCGCCGGATTGATGGGCGGAAGCATGCTGTTGTGGGCGGTTCTGGCGGGCGCCGTGATACTGGCGCTGCTGTGCGGTCTGGTGGGCTGGATGCTGCTTAACGTGCTGCGCGGCATGACGTTGACGTCGCTACCGCTGCGTCTGGCCGTCAGCCGACTTCTGCGTCAGCCGTGGTCAACGTTGAGTCAGCTTTCGGCGTTTTCGCTTTCGTTTATGCTGCTGGCGCTCTTGCTGGTGCTGCGCGGCGATCTCCTCGATCGCTGGCAACAGCAGCTCCCGCCGGAAAGCCCGAACTATTTCCTTATCAATATTGCTTCAGAACAGGTCGCGCCGCTGAAAGCCTTTTTGGCGGAACATCAGGTGATCCCGCAGACGTTTTATCCGATTGTGCGGGCGCGGTTAACGAAGATAAACGGTAATCCGACGGAAGGTCAGCAGGATGAGTCACTCAACCGTGAACTGAATTTGACCTGGCAGGATACGCGCCCGGCGCATAATCCGCTGGTCGCCGGTCACTGGCCGCCAAAATCGGGCGAAGTCTCCATGGAAGAGGGGCTGGCGAAGCGGCTGAACGTCAAACTCGGCGATAGCGTAACCTTTATGGGCGATACCCAGGCATTTAGCGCTAAAGTCACCAGCCTGCGTCAAGTGGACTGGGAAAGCCTGCGGCCCAACTTTTTCTTCATTTTTCCTTCCGGGGCGCTGGACGGGCAACCACAAAGCTGGCTGACCAGTTTTCGCTGGGAGAATGGCAACGGCATGTTAACGCAGCTTAACCGCGAGTTTCCTACCGTCAGCCTGTTAGATATCGGGGCGATCCTGAAACAGGTGGGACAGGTGCTGGAGCAGGTCAGTCGGGCGCTGGAGGTGATGGTTGTGCTAGTCACCCTCTGCGGCATGTTGCTATTACTGGCCCAGGTACAGGTCGGGATGCGTCAGCGCCATCAGGAGCTGGTGGTGTGGCGCACGTTAGGAGCCGGAAAGAAACTGTTGCGTACCACACTCTGGTGCGAATTCGCCATGCTGGGGTTAGTTGCCGGGTTGGTCGCCGCGATTGGCGCGGAGACGGCGCTGGCGATCTTACAAATTAACGTTTTTGATTTCCCCTGGGAGCCGGACTGGCGTTTATGGGGCGCACTGCCGTTTTGCGGCGCGCTGCTGCTTTCCGTATGCGGCGGCTGGCTTGGCGTTCGTTTGCTGAAAGGCAAAGCGCTATTCCGCTAGTTTAGCGGATGATTCATGATGTGAATAATTTCGCGCCGGTTTTTAAAACGGCGCGTACTTTTTTAGTCGCACAAATTGCTAACTCCTTGATTTTTAGTAGCACAAATCATTAAAAAATACACAACACGTAAGGTTTTATAACAGTTATTATTTGCCTGCTAAATGATTTGGATTGGCTATCTATCAAGGAAAATATAATGACAATTAAAATAACAGCGTTGGCGGCATCGATCGGCGCGGCAGTGGCTTTCATGCCTTTCGCCACTCAGGCGGAAATCACCGTTTTAAAACAAGATCCCCAGGCGGGTAATCCACTCAGCCGACTCAATTTCACCGTCGGCGGGAGTATTCGTCCGCAGTTCCAGAATATGACCGGCAATGACGGCGCGAACGGTTATAAACGTAATGGTTTTGATGGCGGGACGCGTTTCCGCTTCGCCGCGGATTATTATCTGTTTGATGATATCAGTTGGATTAGCTATTACGAGCTGGGCGTCAATATCCCTGCGGTATTTGACTGGGATAACCATTATGCGAAGGGCGCGACTGATACCACTCGCCGTATGCTGTATACCGGCTTCAAGAGCGCGACGTGGGGAACGCTGACCTTCGGTCAACAGAACAGCATTTATTACGATGTGGTGGGCGTAAAAACCGATATCTGGGATTACGACATGATAGGTCAGGCGCCGGGCAACGGGATTAACGGCGACTACGATGGTTCTTATCGCACGCGTAAGTCATTGAAGTATAAGAAAAGCATTGGCAATGTCGATCTCTACGCATCTTATCTGTTCAGCGACGATTATAATGCCAATAACGGCCTGAATTACAAGCGTAAAGGCGGCGGTTCTTTAGGCGCGGATTACCATCTCACCGACGATCTGACCTGGGGGACGGCATGGAACTATACCCGTGCGGAGATGCGCGGCAACGGCAATAAAACTTACGATCAAAATATTGTCGGTACCGCGTTAAGCTGGACGCCGGAAAACTGGACTATCGCCGCAGGCGGCGGTTGGTATCAGAACTTTATGACGACCAAAAAAGTATCTGTGAATGATTACTTTGCCGGCGATGCGTGGGGTCTGGAATATTTTGTCGGTTACGCTTTCCCGATTGGTCAGTATGCCGTGAAAGCTATTCAACCGTACTTTATGGGCGACCGCATTGAATATGTGAATGGCCGCGACTATCTGCGTACCGATAACGGCGTGGGGATCACCTTCCAACTGGATTATGGTTTCCGCGTTGATTATGAACATGTTTTCACCTCCAGCACTGACAATCTGGGCGATATGAACCTGGTGCGTCTGCGTTACGATTTCTAAAGCGTTTTCCTCTGCCGGATGTTGGCGTTAAGACCTCTTATCCGGCATTTCCCTTTACGCCATTCCCGCCTGACACACGCCTGAGCGCCTGCCTCGTACATTTAACGACACACCAGGAAACATCATGAAATAATTTCAAGGACAGCAGGCTGTGATCTGTGTCATGTTAAGAAATAGCCTTTCGTTTGGGCCAAAACAGACGATGCCGCATGAACGGCATCCGGCACAGCATCACACTATTTAAAATGGAGAAATTATGGGATTGCGTCAGAGTTTACGCATTGCGGCCAGCACGCTATTACTGGCCTGCGGATTACAGTTTGCCCATGCCGATAGTTCCCCGCAAACGATCGTATTTGGCGTCGCGCCAGGGCCGTATGGCGACATGGTGAAGCAGGCGATTGCGCCGACATTAAAAGAAAAAGGGTATAAGGTCGTGGTGCGCGAGTTTAGCGACTATGTCCAGCCCAATATGGCGTTAGCTAACGGCAGCATTGACGCCAACCTCTTTCAACATACCCTCTATTTTGACAAATTCACCGCTGACAAAGGGTTGAAGCTCAGCAAACTTATTGTGGTACCGACCGCCGGGATGGGCTTCTATTCACGTAAAATCAACAGTCTGGATGCGCTTAAAAAAGGGGACATTATTACCCTCTCCAACGATCCGACCAACCTGGCGCGCGGCCTTCGTTTCCTGCAATCGTTGGGGCTTATCACGATTAAGGACAATATCGATCCGACCAAAGCCTCTGAACGAGATATCGCCAGCAATCCAAAAGGACTGGTTTTCAAACCGCTGGAAGCCGCACAGCTACCGCGCACGCTGGATGGCGTGACCGGCGCGCTGGTTAACGGGAACTTTGCGGTGGCGGCAGGACTGGATCTTTCCAGCGCGATTAAGCAGGAACACCTGGATGAGAATCTGAAAAATATCATTGCGGTACGCAGTGAAGATGCCGATAAGCCGTTTGCCAAAGATATTGTCGAGGCGGTGAAATCGCCGGCTTATCGCGCGGTCATCGACGATCCAAAGAATATTTATAGCGCCTTCCAGAAACCGGAATGGATGACCGCGACACCCTGATCGCAGCGGTGGCCATCCCCAATTTCTGAGGTGAATATGATTGAAATAGAAAAAGTCTGCGTCGATTTTACCGCCGGTCGCGGTACCCCCACGCGCGCGGTGGATGATGTGAGCCTGCATATCGCCGCGGGCGAGATTTTTGGCATTGTCGGTACCAGCGGCGCAGGAAAAAGCACTCTGCTGCGTACCCTGAACGCCTTAACGCGTCCCAGCCAGGGGCGCGTCAACGTCAACGGCGTGGAAATTTCTGCGCTGGACGGAAAAGCGTTACGCCAGGCGCGGCAGCGTATTGGTATGATTTTCCAGCATTTTAACTTAATGCATACCCGGACAGTGGCGCAAAACGTGGCGTTTAGCCTGAAAGCGGCTGGCTGGGAACGCAGCAAAATCGCGCCACGGGTGGCGGAAATTTTAACGCTGGTGGGCCTTGCCGATAAAGCGAACCGTTTTCCGGTACAGCTCAGCGGCGGGCAAAAACAGCGGGTGGGGATAGCCCGCGCCATCGCTAACCATCCGGATGTTTTGCTGTGTGACGAACCGACTTCCGCTTTGGATCTGGAAACTTCCGCCACGATTCTGGCTCTGCTCAGACAGATCAACGCACAGCTCGGGATTACTATTGTGCTGATCACCCATGAAATGAACGTGATCAAATCTATTTGCGATCGCGTGGCGGTGATGTCGGGCGGTAAGGTTGTGGAATCGGGCGAGGTGTTTGATGTGTTTGCCCACCCGCAACACGCTTTCACACAGCAACTGGTGTCTCATACCCTTAATTTGACCCTGCCGGAACGTTTACGGGAACACCTGCCCGGGCAGTTGCTGAAAATTTTGTTTATCGGCGATTCGGCGGAGCAGCCGGTACTGTCAGAGGTGGCGATCAAGTTTGGCGTCGCGGTCAATATCCTGCATGGCAAGATTGAATATATCGGCGAACGCGCGTTGGGCATTCTGGTGGTGCAATTAACCGCGCCGCATAATCCAACGGCGGTGACCGCCGCCGTGGAGCATATCCGTCAACGTACCGCACAGGTGGAGGTGATCCGTGGATGATTTATTGCCGGATTTAACGCTGGCGTTCAATGAAACTTTCCAGATGTTGAGTATTTCAACGGTGCTGGCGATTCTTGGCGGTCTACCGCTCGGTTTTCTGATTTTTGTCACCGATCGTCATCTGTTCTGGCAGAACCGTTTTATTTATCTCGTCGCCTCGGTTCTGGTGAATATTATCCGCTCGGTGCCATTTGTTATTTTACTGGTGCTGTTACTGCCGCTAACGCAGCTTTTGCTGGGCAATACCATTGGCCCGATTGCAGCCTCCGTCCCGCTGTCGGTGGCCGCAATCGCGTTTTATGCACGCCTGGTAGATAGCGCGCTCCGTGAAGTCGATAAAGGGATTATTGAGGCGGCGCTGGCATTCGGCGCTAGTCCGATGCGTATTATCTGTACCGTACTGTTGCCGGAAGCCAGCGCAGGGCTGCTGCGCGGCCTGACGATTACATTGGTAAGCTTAATCGGCTACTCGGCGATGGCCGGGATTGTCGGCGGCGGCGGGGTAGGCGACCTGGCGATTCGCTATGGCTACTACCGTTACGAAACCGAAGTGATGGTTGTTACCGTAGTGGCGCTGATTGTGCTGGTTCAGGTCGTTCAGATGCTGGGCGACTGGCTGGCAAAACGTGCCGACAAGCGCGACAGACACTAAGCCGGCGTCAGCCGGCAATAAAAATAAGCTATTGCGCTTTTAGCCAGTTGGCAACGTCTTGCCATGGGCCGCGAAAAACGATATTCGCGGCTTTTTTCTCCAGTTGATAGCGATACATCGGGTCGTAATATTCGTTAAGTAGCGGAACCAGCCATGCCATATGGCCGTCGGTGCTGCCGCTGGATAATTGCTCCGCCAGCGCCCTATCCAGCGTGTCCGTCAGTTCGGCAAAGCGTTGCAACCCCAGACGGCGGCGAATAGCGAACAGTCCATGATGAAGATATTCACTATACGCCTGCCAACCGGCTTCATCGCCGTAGGCGTGGGTGAAGTCGTGATGCATACGGATGAAATACTCTTCACGCAGTCGTTCCAGACGAAGCGCAAACGGATCTTCCACTACCGCAATGGGGGCCTGCGCCATTCTTTCGCGTAAACACTCAGGCAGATGGTTGGCGCCGATCGTTCGCCCTTCATCTTCCAGTACCCACCTTTTTAGCGTCTGACGCGCGTTAATTTTCAGCAATTCAACGGCAAGTTTGTTTTCAAAACTGGCCTGGCTGAGCTGGGGGTTCAGCGTGCGGCCAAAAGAGGAGCCGCGATGACGCGCGAGACCTTCCAGATCCACGCCGTTGGGCTGTTGTCGCACCAGTTGCGTTTTGCCGCTGCCCGTACAGCCGCCAATTAAAAGTATCGGTTTTTGCGCCAGTTGCCAGGTCGCCTGAATTGCTGTCTGGCGCAGCGCTTTATAGCCGCCTTCAATAAGCGGGCAGTCAATCCCTGTTTCTTGCAGCCAACGTTGTACGATATGTGACCGCTGACCGCCGCGCGCGCAGCACAGATACCCGTTGGGGAAACGTTGATACGCGGCTTTCCAGGCCTCAAGCCGCTGCTGGCGAATGTCGCCGCAAACCAGCCGATGCCCCAACGCTAACGCCGCATCCGCGCCCTGACGTTTGTAGCAGGTGCCGACGGCGGCTCGCTCGTCATCCATCATCAATGGCAGGTTGATAGCGCCCGGCATGGCGCCCTGTTCAAACTCAATCGGCGCGCGTACATCAATTAAAGGCGTATCGGCAAGGAGGAGCGCGCGATAGTCCTGTGCTTTTTGTCTGTCTTGCATAACGTAAAACGTAACCTTAAATCATCCTTTGCGCTATTTTACGCGCCAATTCGCAAAGTGGCTTGATTTTTAACAGCGTACCGTGTTGAAAATGGATAAAAAACCGGCTATTTCGGGTTGCCGTTGGGTAAATAATTTCACAATGTCTTCTACCGCTTTGCCTCCGCCAAATTTATGCCAGGCGAGGCTTAACGGTGAGGGCGGACGCATCGTCGGAATGGTACAGCTTACCAGTTCGTTTTTGTCGATCAGCGTTTGACAAAGCGGCTGCGGGACAAAACCGATACCGACGCCTGCCAGATGAGCGGCGATTTTGGTTTCCATATCAGGCACGATAATTTCCTTCTGCCCCGGAAGGCGCCAGGCTACCCGCTTGGTCAGCGTACGTGCGCTGTCTTCGATATTAATTGCCGGGAAACGGCGCAGCTGCGCTTCTGTTAGAGGCCCGCTGACGTGAGCTAAAGGATGATCCGCGGACATCACAAAACGCCATTGTACGGAACCTAAAGGGTCGAGCATAAAGGTATTAGCCAACGGCTCGGTGCCAGTTACGCCAATCGCCAGCGAAAAACCTTCATACAGGAGCGAATCCCAGACGCCCATATAAATTTGCCGGGAAAAGTGAAACTGAGTGAAAGGGTAACGCGCATTAAGCCACGATAAGAGACTGGCGACCGCTTGCGGGCTATAGAGCAGGTTATTCACCACAATATTGACCTGACGCTCTACGCCGTCGTTAACCTGGCGTAGCTCGTCAGGCATGCTGTCCAGCCACGCAAGCCAGTCTTTTGCCTGAGAGAGAAGGTGAGAGCCCGCCGCCGTCAACGAGACGCTTCGCGTTGTGCGAAAGAACAGCCCTACGCCGGTATTTTCCTCCAGCAGTTTGATGCGGTAGCTAATGGTTGCCGTGGTTTTACACAGGCGCTCCGCCGCTTTGGAGAAACTCCCCGTTTCGGCAACGCTGATAAAGGTACGCAGTGTTTCCGGGTCAAACATCGTCAGACGCCTCCTTACGATCCTGATAAAACCAGAATTGTTTTCCTATGATTTTTAAGTAGTTTTACATAATAGCCATGTTTGATTTGTGGTCTAAATCTACTTTTGGAAAAATATTCCAACTTTTATGTTGATGTTAAATCCCGAAGGTTTTAGATTGCATGGTATTGAAACCGGACAGAGTCCAAACCGCGGTTAAACGGAATCGAGCTACAAGGGAAAAATAATGAAACTTGAGGTATTACCGTTAGATCAGAAGGCGTTCAGCGCTTATGGCGATGTTATTGAGACGCAGGAACGTGACTTTTTTCATATAAACAACGGGTTAGTTGAGCGATATCACGACCTGGCGAAGGTTGAAGTTCTGGAGCAGGATCGCACGCTGATCAGTATTAACAGGGCGCAACCGGCCGCGATGCCTATTGTGGTACATGAACTGGAACGTCATCCTTTAGGTACGCAGGCGTTTGTGCCGATGAACGGCGAGGCTTTTGTCGTTATTGTCGCGCTCGGCGATGATAAACCCGATCTCTCCACGCTGCGGGCGTTTATTAGCAATGGACGGCAGGGCGTCAATTATCACCGTAATGTATGGCATCACCCGCTGTTTGCGTGGCAGACGGTTACCGATTTTCTGACGGTGGATCGCGGTGGCAGCGATAACTGTGATGTTGAAAGTATCCCGACACATGAACTCTGTTTTGCGTGACGCTATTGGCCTTCTTGCATAAGATGAACATATTGTTCATTGTTTATGCTCATATTTTGGGCCGGAGTTAACGTAAATATGACGGAAGTAAGACGACGCGGCAGGCCAGGACAGGCAGAGCCGACTGCGCAGAAAGGCGCTCAGGCGCTGGAGAGGGGCATAGCGATATTGCAATATCTCGAAAGAAGCGGCGGCAGTTCATCAGTTAGCGATATTTCCGGCAGCCTGGATTTACCGCTTTCTACGACGTTTCGCCTGTTAAAGGTACTGCAAACGGCTGATTTTGTGTACCAGGATAGCCAGCTTGGCTGGTGGCATATTGGTTTAGGCGTATTTAATGTGGGCTCTGCGTATATTCATAATCGCGATGTCCTCTCGGTGGCCGGACCCTTTATGCACCGACTTATGCTGCTTTCTGGCGAGACGGTCAACGTAGCGATTCGCAACGGTAATGAAGCGGTGTTAATCGGTCAAAAGGAGTGCAAATCGATGGTCAGAATGTGCGCGCCCTTAGGGAGTCGTCTGCCGTTACATGCTTCCGGCGCCGGAAAAGCGCTGCTGTACCCGCTCACCGAAGAAGAGCTGGTGGGGATCGTCGTCAATACCGGTTTGCGGCGGTTTACGCCGACCACTCTGGTGGATTTACCTATCCTGCTTAAAAATCTGGAGCAGGCGCGTGAACAGGGCTACACCGTTGACCAGGAAGAACATGTTGTCGGGCTGAATTGTATCGCCTCCGCTATCTATGACGATGCGGGCAGCGTGGTCGCCGCTATCTCAATATCGGGACCGGCTTCCCGGCTGACGGAAGATCGCTTTATCAGCCAGGGGGAACTGGTACGGGATACCGCGAAAGACATCAGTACGGCGCTTGGGCTAAAACCCCCTGTAGCCTGAGCCGCATCCCGCTCGCTGGAGCGGGACTTTTTTAAAATTTTTAAAAGTTGGAAACTTTTTCCAATAAAAAGAGGTAGCAATAAAATGGCAAAAATGAGAGCCGTGGATGCGGCAATGTATGTGCTGGAAAAAGAAGGTATCACCACAGCATTCGGCGTTCCTGGGGCTGCAATCAACCCCTTCTATTCTGCAATGCGTAAGCATGGAGGCATTCGCCATATACTGGCGCGTCATGTGGAAGGCGCTTCGCATATGGCTGAGGGCTACACACGTGCGGCGGCAGGTAATATTGGGGTCTGCCTGGGCACTTCCGGCCCGGCGGGAACCGACATGATCACCGCGCTCTATTCCGCTTCTGCCGACTCTATCCCGATTTTATGCATTACTGGTCAGGCGCCACGAGCGCGTCTGCACAAGGAAGATTTCCAGGCAGTCGATATTGAAGCGATTGCAAAACCAGTCAGCAAGATGGCAGTGACGGTTCGTGAGGCGGCGCTGGTGCCGCGCGTATTACAACAGGCTTTTCATCTGATGCGCTCAGGCCGCCCAGGTCCTGTGCTGGTTGATTTACCGTTTGATGTTCAGGTTGCGGAGATCGAATTCGATCCGGATATGTATGAGCCGCTGCCGGTATATAAGCCAGCCGCCAGCCGCGTACAGATTGAAAAGGCGCTGGAGATGCTGATTCAGTCCGAGCGTCCGGTAATTGTCGCGGGCGGCGGGGTTATTAACGCCGACGCCGCGCCACTGCTGCAGCAGTTTGCCGAACTGACCAGCGTACCGGTGATCCCTACTCTGATGGGCTGGGGCTGTATCCCGGACGATCACCCCTTAATGGCGGGGATGGTCGGCCTGCAAACGGCGCACCGCTACGGCAACGCCACTCTGCTGGCATCTGATATGGTTTTTGGCATCGGTAACCGTTTCGCCAACCGTCATACGGGGTCCGTTGAGAAATATACTCAGGGGCGAAAAATCATCCATATCGATATTGAACCAACGCAAATTGGCCGCGTGTTGTGCCCGGATCTGGGCATCGTTTCTGACGCCAAAGCGGCGCTAACGTTGCTGATCGATGTCGCGCAGGAGATGCAAAAAGCGGGGCGTTTGCCATGCCGGAAGACCTGGGTGGGCGAATGCCAGCAGCGTAAACGGACTTTGCTGCGTAAAACCCACTTTGACAACGTGCCAGTGAAGCCGCAGCGCGTCTATGAAGAGATGAACAAAGCCTTTGGTCGCGATGTGTGCTATGTCACCACCATTGGATTGTCGCAAATCGCGGCAGCGCAGATGCTGCATGTGTTTAAAGACAGACACTGGATCAACTGCGGCCAGGCGGGGCCTCTTGGCTGGACAATCCCGGCGGCATTAGGGGTATGTGCTGCCGATCCGCAACGCAATGTGGTGGCGATTTCCGGCGATTTCGACTTCCAGTTCCTGATTGAAGAGTTAGCCGTCGGCGCGCAGTTTAACATTCCGTATATCCATGTGCTGGTTAACAACGCTTATCTTGGCCTGATTCGCCAGTCGCAACGCGCATTTGACATGGACTACTGCGTACAGCTCGCCTTTGAAAATATCAACTCCAGCGAAGTGAATGGCTATGGCGTTGACCATGTAAAAGTGGCGGAAGGATTAGGCTGTAAAGCAATTCGTGTCTTTAAACCGGAAGATATTGCGCCTGCATTTGAACAAGCCAAAGCGCTAATGGCGCAATATCGCGTTCCGGTGGTGGTGGAAGTCATTCTGGAACGCGTAACCAATATTTCCATGGGCAGCGAACTGGATAACGTAACCGAGTTTGAAGAGGTTGCGGATAGTGCGAAAGATGCGCCAACAGAAACCTGTTTTATGAAATATGAGTAAGGGAGGTAATCGATGTTACGTTTCTCTGCCAATCTTTCTATGCTGTTTACGGAATATGATTTCCTGGAACGCTTTGATAAAGCAGCGTTGTCGGGATTTCGCGGCGTGGAATTCATGTTTCCCTACGATAACGACATCGAAGTGTTAAAACGTAAGCTCAGGGATAATAATCTGGAACATACGTTACATAATTTACCGGCTGGCGACTGGGCGGCTGGCGAACGTGGAATTGCCTGTATTCCTGGGCGCGAAGAAGAGTTTCGCGATGGCGTAGCGGCCGCAATCCGCTATGCACGCGCGTTAGGCAATAAGAAAATAAATTGTCTGGTAGGTAAAACGCCGTCAGGATGCTCCGCAACGGAGATCCACGACACGTTGGTTGAAAACCTGCGCTATGCGGCAAATATGCTGGCGAAAGAAGACATTTTATTACTTATCGAACCTATTAATCACTTTGATATGCCGGGATTCCATCTCACCGGCACTCAACAGGCGTTAGCATTAATTAAGGATATCGGCAGCGATAATATCAAAATTCAGTATGATATTTATCACATGCAACGCATGGAAGGGGAATTAACGCAAACCATGACGGCATGGGCCGATAAAATAGGCCATTTACAAATTGCTGATAACCCGCGTCGCGGCGAGCCGGGGACCGGGGAAATCAATTATGACTTTATTTTTAATGTCATTAAACAGTCTGGTTATGATGGCTGGGTTGGCTGTGAATATAAACCACTGACTACCACGGAAGCGGGATTATTGTGGATTAATCAGTACCGTTAAAACGCAGAATAATTCGGGCAGCGCTTTTTTTCCACTGTGTTGGAAGGGGATTGTGTTGCCTGAATCTGGAAACACCGAAAGCAATAAAAGAGGTTGTATATGAAACTGGGATTTATTGGCCTGGGAATTATGGGCTCGCCAATGGCTATCAATCTGGCACGCGCCGGTCATCAATTACACGTTACGACTATTGGTCCGGTCGCGGACGAACTGCTCTCGCTGGGGGCGGTAAATGTTGAGACTGCACGTCAGGTAACTGAATTTGCAGACATCATCTTCATAATGGTGCCGGATACGCCGCAGGTTGAAGACGTGTTATTTGGCGAACACGGTTGCGCTAAAACATCGCTTCAGGGAAAAACCATCGTCGATATGAGTTCTATTTCTCCTATCGAAACCAAACGTTTTGCCCAGCGCGTTAATGAAATGGGCGCTGATTACCTGGATGCCCCGGTTTCCGGGGGCGAAATCGGGGCGCGTGAAGGCACTCTGTCGATTATGGTCGGCGGCGAGCAGAAAGTCTTTGACCGCGTTAAGCCGCTCTTTGACATCCTGGGAAAAAATATCACCCTGGTGGGCGGCAATGGGGATGGGCAAACCTGTAAGGTGGCTAACCAAATTATTGTTGCGCTGAATATTGAAGCGGTTTCTGAAGCCTTAGTGTTTGCTGCAAAAGCAGGTGCCGATCCGGTACGCGTGCGCCAGGCGTTAATGGGCGGGTTCGCCTCTTCACGCATTCTGGAAGTTCACGGCGAGCGGATGATCAACCGGACGTTCGAGCCTGGTTTCAAAATCGCGCTTCATCAGAAAGACCTTAATCTTGCATTGCAAAGCGCAAAAGCGCTGGCGCTGAATTTACCGAATACGGCGACCTGCCAGGAATTATTCAATACCTGTGCGGCAAATGGCGGGAGCCAGCTTGATCATTCGGCAATGGTACAGGCGCTGGAATTAATGGCCAATCATAAATTGTCCTAATTATGTGTATCGCTGCGGCTGCAGCGATACCTGTTCACAAGGAACACTCTGTAAAGGTGAAGAACATGAGTGAAACTAAAAAATCCGGGATTGATTACTGGAAACAAATTGTTGTCGTAATGAGTCTGGGCTGGGTAGCGATTTGGATCTATCGCACCGTGCTTACGCCAATTTATCCAGAAATTCAGGCATCTTTAGACAATGTAAGTAATGCAGAAATAGGCGCTATTGCAAGTTTTTACTTTTTTGCTTACTGCAGTATGCAAATTCCTTGCGGAATATTGGTCGATAAATTCGGTCAAAAAATCATGCTGATGGCCGGATTTACGCTATTTATTATTGGTACACTCTGTATCGCGAAAGCCAATGGCCTGGCCATGATCTATACAGGGTCGCTAATGGCAGGTGGCGGATGCGCTTCTTTCTTTAGCTCGGCTTATTCACTCTCTTCGGCAAACGTGCCGCAGGCCCGTCGGGCATTAGCCAACGCGATTATCAACAGCGGGTCGGCTATAGGGATGGGGATTGGCTTAATCGGTTCCAGCGTATTAGTAAAAAACATGAGCATGGCCTGGCAAAATGTACTGTATATCGTGGCCGCGATATTAGTAATCATGCTGTGCGTCTTTACGCTGATCATTCGCGGTAAAGCCAAAAGCGACTCTGCGCAAGCGGAAAAGCAAACCCAAACCGTTACGGAAGATGAGAAACGCGCACCTTTATTCTCTGGTTTATTGTGTAGCGTTTACTTCCTCTATTTCTGTACCTGCTACGGTTACTATTTGATAGTGACCTGGCTGCCCTCTTATCTCCAGACTGAAAGAGGATTTGATGGCGGAGCTATCGGGCTGGCATCAGCGCTGGTGGCGGTGGTTGGCGTACCGGGGGCGTTATTTTTTAGCCATCTGTCAGATAAATTCCGTAACAGTAAAGTTAAGGTTATTCTCGGTCTGGAAATTGTGGCGGCAGCAATGTTGGCGTTTACGGTTTTGTCCCCGAATACCACGATGCTGATGGTCAGCCTGACGCTATACGGCTTGCTGGGGAAAATGGCGGTAGACCCGATCCTGATCTCCTTTGTATCTGAACAGGCTTCGGCAAAAAGTCTGGGAAGAGCTTTCAGCCTTTTTAATTTCTTTGGCATGAGCTCGGCGGTTGTCGCCCCAACGTTGACCGGATTTATTTCGGATGTAACGGGGTCGAAGGAGATCAGTTTTGTGATTTCAGCATGTTTAGTGGTTACCGGAACGCTGATTTTTGCTGCCGTTACGTTATATAAAAAGAAAGCAACACAACGTATTGCTTCAGCTTAAAAATAATTATATCTACTATTTCTTTATTTTATATTTATTTGTTCCTCATAGCTAAACCCATAACAACGTTATCCGATGCGTGAAAAGAGGGATTTATGGAACATCAAAGAGAGCTATATCAGCAGCGCGGTTATAGCGAAGACTTATTACCTAAAACAGAAACCCAACGAAACTGGAAAGCATTTAACTATTTCACCTTATGGATGGGATCTGTACATAACGTGCCAAATTACGTTATGGTCGGCGGTTTTTTTATACTGGGGCTATCAACATTTAATATCATGTTGGCCATTATTATCAGCGCATTATTTATTGCGGCGGCGATGGTAATGAATGGCGCGGCAGGCAGTAAATATGGCGTTCCTTTTGCTATGATATTGCGAGGTTCTTACGGCGTCCGCGGCGCGCTATTCCCTGGATTATTACGAGGGGGGATCGCGGCAATTATGTGGTTCGGCTTACAGTGTTACGCGGGATCGCTGGCATTTCTTATTTTGATTGGGAAGATCTGGCCAGGATTTCTGACATTAGGCGGAGATTTCAAGCTGCTGGGTCTTTCACTGCCAGGACTAATTACTTTTCTAATTTTTTGGATTATTAACGTTGGCATCGGTTTTGGCGGTGGTAAAGTATTAAATAAATTTACCGCTATCCTCAATCCATGTATTTACATTGTCTTTGGCGGCATGGCTATTTGGGCAATATCGCTGGTCGGCATTGGCCCGATTCTGGACTATCTGCCTTCAGGCGTGCAAAAAACAGAGCACAGCGGCTTTCTGTTCCTGGTGGTGATTAACGCCGTAGTCGCCGTCTGGGCTGCGCCAGCGGTAAGCGCGTCCGATTTCACGCAAAACGCGCATTCATTTCGCGCTCAGGCATTGGGACAAACATTGGGGCTTATCGTAGCGTATATATTATTCGCCGTAGCCAGCGTGTGCATTATTGCCGGAGCCAGTATTCATTATGGTATGGATACCTGGAACGTGCTGGATATTGTGCAGCGCTGGGACAGTCTGTTTGCTTCATTCTTTGCGGTGCTGGTGATTCTGATGACGACAATTTCAACCAACGCTACCGGTAATATTATACCTGCGGGGTATCAAATTGCGGCGCTTGCCCCGACAAAGCTTAACTATAAAAATGGCGTAATGATTGCCAGTATTATCAGTCTACTGATTTGCCCATGGAAATTAATGGAGAATCAGGACAGTATTTATCTGTTCCTCGATATTATCGGCGGTATGCTTGGCCCGGTAATCGGCGTAATGTTAGCTCATTATTTTGTGGTAATGCGTGGAAAAATTAATCTTGATGAGCTGTACACCGCCAGCGGTGATTACAAATATTATGATAATGGATTTAACCTGACTGCATTTTCAGTCACCCTGGTCGCAGTCATTCTGTCATTAGGCGGCAAGTTTATACCATTTTTGGAGCCTTTATCCCGCGTGTCCTGGTTTGTAGGCGTAATAGTTGCGTTCGTTGCTTATGCGCTATTGAAGAAACGCACGGGTTTTGAAAATACAGGAGAGCAAAAACTCGCAGGTTAAATATTGAAAAAGCATTAAGCGTATTTAATGAAGTGTGCGCTATTTAAAAACTATCTGTATCCATACAAGGAGTTTGTTATGTCTTTTGATTTAATTATTAAGAACGGTACTGTCATCTTAGAAAACGAAGCGAGAGTTATCGATATCGCCGTCCAGGGCGGAAAAATCGCCGCGATTGGCGAGAACCTGGGGGAAGCGAAAAATGTGCTGGATGCGACGGGATTGATCGTTTCGCCGGGCATGGTTGACGCGCATACCCACATTTCTGAACCGGGCCGTACCCACTGGGAAGGCTATGAAACCGGTACGCGCGCGGCGGCGAAAGGCGGTATTACCACGATGATTGAGATGCCGCTCAATCAGCTGCCGGCGACGGTCGATCGTGAGACGATTGAGCTCAAGTTTGACGCGGCAAAAGGTAAATTGACCATCGACGCCGCGCAGCTGGGCGGTTTGGTTTCTTATAACCTGGATCGGCTGCATGAGCTGGACGAAGTGGGCGTTGTCGGCTTCAAGTGCTTTGTCGCCACCTGCGGCGATCGTGGCATCGATAATGATTTTCGCGACGTTAATGACTGGCAGTTTTACAAAGGCGCGCAAAAACTGGGGGAAATGGACCAGACGGTACTGGTACATTGCGAAAATGCTCTGATTTGCGATGAGCTGGGCGAGGAAGCTAAACGCGAAGGACGCGTAACGGCGCATGATTATGTCGCCTCACGTCCGGTATTTACTGAAGTGGAAGCCATTCGTCGCGTGCTGTATCTGGCGAAAGCGGCAGGTTGCCGTCTGCACGTTTGCCATATCAGCAGCCCGGAGGGGGTAGAGGAAGTAACGCGCGCGCGTCAGGAAGGTCAGGATGTCACCTGTGAATCGTGCCCGCACTATTTTGTCCTCGATACCGATCAGTTCGAAGAGATTGGCACCCTGGCAAAATGTTCTCCGCCAATTCGCGACCAGGAAAACCAGAAAGGAATGTGGGAAAAACTGTTTAACGGCGAAATCGACTGCCTGGTATCCGACCACTCTCCATGCCCTCCGGAAATGAAAGCAGGCAATATCATGCAAGCATGGGGTGGAATTGCCGGACTGCAAAACTGCATGGACGTCATGTTTGATGAAGCGGTGCAAAAACGCGGTATGTCGTTGCCGATGTTTGGCAAATTAATGGCGACCAACGCCGCCGATATTTTTGGTCTGAAACATAAAGGACGTATTGCCCCCGGCAAAGATGCTGACCTGGTCTTTATTCAGCCTGACAGCAGCTATGTTCTGAAAAATGAAGATCTGGAATATCGCCATAAAGTCAGTCCGTATGTTGGCCGTACTATTGGTGCGCGTATTACCAAAACGATTTTGCGCGGCGATGTTATTTATGACATCGAGCATGGCTTCCCTGTGCCGCCAAAAGGTCAGTTTATCCTTAAACATCAGCAGTAATCCGGTGTGATTTAATGCCCGTCGTCACGACGGGCATTCTCTATTTTAAGGTGTGGATATGTTCCCTGTTATTAACCGCGAAAGTGTATTGTCCGGCTTTCAGTGGTTTTTCTTTATTTTCTGTAACACGGTTGTGGTTCCCCCTACCTTGCTGTCCGCTTTTCATCTTCCCGCTGATAACCTGTTAATGCTCACACAATACGCTTTTTTGACCACCGCGTTGGCCTGCCTGGTTCAGGCATTTTGCGGCCATCGCCGCGCCATTATGGAAGGGCCGACAGGGTTGTGGTGGGGCGCTATTCTTACGATTACGCTTGGCGAGGCGTCTCGCGGCACGCCGCTGAACGATATCGCCTCCAGCCTGTCGGTCGGGATCGCGATCTCCGCAATGGTGACGATATTTATCGGCATTAGCGGGTTAGGACACCGTCTGGCTCGCCTGTTTACGCCGGCGGTAATGGTTTTTTTCATGCTGCTTTTGGGCGCGCAGCTGACCTCAATATTTTTTAAAGGCATGCTGGGGCTGCCTTTTGGCATTGCCGATACCAGCGCCAGAATCAAATTGGCCCCCTTTGGGTTGGCGGTCGCGGTGATGTGTTTTATCCTCGCAATGATTATTTTCCTGCAACAGCGTATCTCCCGTTACGCGTTACTGGTAGGGACCGTGGTCGGGTGGGGGCTATGGCGGTTATGCTTTCCTTCATCACACTTACCGCCGGGTGAATTAAGCTGGCGATGGTTTCCGCTGGGCAGCCACGGCACGCTGATGCCGGGTATTATTGTGACGGCGGTGATGACGGGGTTAGTCAACATCAGCAACACTTACGGCGCCATCCGCGGTACCGATATCTTTTATCTGCATCAAGGGTCGGGCAGTTCTCGTTATCGCCGAAGCTTTATGATTTCCGGACTGATGACGTTAGTGACGGTGCCTTTCGCGGTCGTGCCTTTTTCGCCTTTTGTATCTTCCATTGGTTTATTAACGCAAACCGGCGACAGTTCTCGCAAATCCTTTATCTGCGGTAGCGCGCTGTGTCTGCTGGTTGCCATTATAACGCCGTTAACCCGCTTATTTTGCGCTATTCCACTGGCGATCAGCAGCGCCGTTATGCTGGTCTCTTATTTACCTTTACTTTATTCCGGTTTGGTTTTTAGCCAGCAAATTACGTTTACCGCGCGGAATATTTATCGCCTGGCATTACCGCTTTTTGTCGGCATTTTTTTGATGGGGCTTCCTCCGGTCTATTTACAGGATCTTCCACTGATGATTCGTCCTCTGCTTAGCAACGGATTACTGGTGGGAATCTTACTGGCAGTGCTTATGGAAAATCTTATTCCGTGGGAACGCATTAAATAACATGAGAAAACAAGGAGACATGATGAAGATTGTAATTGCGCCAGATTCATTTAAAGAGAGCTTAAGCGCTGATAAATGCTGTCAGGCTATTAAAGCGGGATTTTCAACCGTATTTCCTGATGCGCGCTATGTCTGTTTACCGATCGCCGATGGTGGAGAAGGAACCGTGGACGCGATGGTGGCAGCGACCGGCGGGAAACGGGTTTCTGTGGACGTTAGCGGGCCGATGGGGGAAAAAGTAAACGGATTTTATGGCCTGACCGGCGATGGCAAAACGGCGATTATTGAAATGGCGGCGGCGAGCGGATTGATGCTGGTGGCGCCCGAGGCGCGTAATCCGCTGCTGGCATCCAGTTTCGGCACCGGCGAATTGATTCGTCACGCCCTGGACGCGGGGATTCGCCATATTATTCTGGGTATCGGCGGCAGCGCCACGGTGGATGGCGGAATGGGAGTAGCGCAGGCGCTCGGTGTGCGTTTTCTGGACGCGCAGGGAACGCCGCTTGGCGCCGGAGGGGGCAATTTATCGCGCCTGGCGAGCATTGACCTGCAGGGGTGCGATCCGCGAATTTCAGAGTGTCGTATTGAGGTCGCCTGTGATGTTGATAACCCGTTGGTGGGGCCACGCGGCGCGGCGGCGGTATTCGGTCCGCAGAAAGGGGCGACGCCTGAAATGGTCGAGACGCTGGAAAATGGATTACGTAATTATGCCCGTGTCTTACATGCCCTGACCGGACGCGACATGTCTCAAATACCGGGCGGTGGAGCGGCCGGAGGAATGGGGATTGCCGCTATCGTCTTCCTGGAAGCGGAAATGAAGCCCGGTATTGAGATTGTTATGCAGGCGGTGAAGCTGGAGGAGGCGGTAAAAGAGGCCTCGCTGGTGATTACCGGAGAAGGACGAATCGACTCGCAAACGGCGGGAGGAAAAGCGCCGATAGGCGTCGCGTCAGTGGCGAAACGACATCACGTCCCGGTTATCGGCATTGCCGGCGTACTGGGCGACGGCGTGGAAGTGGTCCATCGCCACGGTATTGATGCGGTATTCAGTATTTTGCCGCGGCTGGCGCCTTTGCCGGAGGTTCTGGCGAACGGTGAACAAAATCTCTACCACAGCGCCTGTAATATTGCCCGCGTCATCAAACTTGGCCAGGATATCGGGACTCGTTAAGCATAAAAAAAGCCACGGTTCTCACCGTGGCAAAATCCAACATAGCTAAATTAAAAATAATCAGGAGGGCTGCCTGCCGTTAAATCATAACGTCGCGGTTACAGTCTTTGGAGTAGATGTAGCTGAATGCTTCGCCACGACCTACACCGTATCCGGCCTGCAGGGAATAAGCGCCCATGAAGATGTAGTCGCCTTTTTTCACCGGCACCCAGTTGTTGTCGAGGTTATAAACTCCCTGGCCGGAAAGGATATAAGCGCCATGTTCCTGGACGTGGGTTTCAATATAGCCGTGGCTGGCGCCCGGTTCGAAAGACAGAATATGCATATTCATATCGAAGCCCAGCTCTTTAGGCAGGAAATCCAGCAGAATAACATCTTCCATGCCTTCATAATGAATACGCTCCAGCTGGTTGGCATTGCCGGAAACCAACCACGGGGCATGCCCCTCGACAGGAGTATAGCGGCGTTTATATAAAAATAGCTGGCTGTCTTCCGTTTGAGCGTTGCTAAAGGTCATCATCTCGCCCGGTGGACAATAGAGGTATCCGCCCTGGGTTAAAGAGAATGTTTTTCCTTCTGCTTTAGCTTCAATATTTCCCGTAATGACATAGAGAAAAGTTTCAATCCCCTCGCCGCCAAAGCCCTGCTGGTTGCCGCCATTCTGATGTAAGGTGACCAGATAATCGACGAAAGAAGCACCCAGCTTCGGCGTCGAAAGGATGGTGACGTCACAGTTTTCAAATCCGGGAATAATATTTTTCACCAGACCGTCCGGCGTTAAGAGCGCATAGTTACCGTGTTTCACAATGGCGCGGTTCGCCAGTAAATCATCGCGGTAACCCGTGACGTTATTCAGATATCCCATTGATGGCTCCTTATTTTTGCCAGGCAAGTTGATGCAGCATTAATGCCAGAGTTTTGACCCCTTCAGCAAGGTCATTAATGTTGGTACGTTCCGCCGGGTTATGGCTGATACCATTAATGCTGGGGACGAAAATCATACAGGTAGGGACGCGCGGCGCGAAAATTTGCGCGTCATGACCTGCGCCGCTATGCATTATGCGATAGTTCAGTTGTTCGGTTTCACACAGCCTGGTGAGGGCCGCGACCAGTTCGGCGTTCATCGGCACCGGCGCTTCGTCCATCCACAAATCGATATCGATGCTGATATCCATTTCATCGCAGATGGCGCGCATATCGTTTTCCAACTGTTCGGTAAATTCGCGAAGTACCGCGGCGTCCGTATGCCGGCAATCGATTGTAAATGTGGTTTTTCCAGGGACAACATTGACCGTATTCGGCTGCGGCTCAACTTTGCCGAACGTTAATACCAGGGGATCGCCATGCTGTTTGGCTTTTTCAATGGACTGACTGCAAATACGACTGAAGGCATGCACCGTATCGCGACGATAGCCCATTGGCGTTGTGCCTGCATGGTTGGACTCGCCGTTGAGCGTCACCGTGTAGCGACGTTGCCCGACGATGGCGTTGACGACGCCAATCGACTGTCCGTTGCTCTCCAGAACGCAGCCTTGCTCAATATGCAATTCAACAAAGGCGCGGATATCGGTTCGCGCGGCGAGCGGCGCGGCGGGAAGGGTAAATCCGCACGCCTGCATAGCGTCGACAAAGCCTGTGCCTTTGGCGTCCTGGATATGGCGTACCTCTTCAGGATTCGCCAGGCCAAAAATGTTCTTGCTGCCCCAAAAAACGTAAGGGAAACGGCTGCCTTCTTCCTCAGCCATTGACACTACCTCGACGGTGCGCAGCGGCGCGCCGTAGGTCGCTTTTAGCCAGTCGAGCGCCAGCCAGGCGGCAAGCGCGCCGAATTGCCCGTCCAGATTGCCGCCGTTGACGACCGTATCAATATGCGAACCGCTTAAAATCACCTGCTCCGGAAATTGTGTGCCGCAAAGGCGGCCATATAAATTTCCGACGTCATCAAAGCGTGTCTCCAGACCGCTTTCTGCCATTCGCTTTTTAAACTGCTGCTGTGTTTCCAGCCACTCAGGCGAATAAAGTAAACGCGTCATTCCACCCGTAGGATCGGCTCCAATGGAAGAGAGCCAGGGCAATGTTTCTTCTATCGCGTGGCGAAAATGCTTTATCATAGAAAATTCCTGTTTCAATAATTATTGGGCAAAGGGATTTTTTGTTTCGTATGACTTGAGATAGAGGGCATCGGAAATCAGATATTGATAAATATCATCAACAATATCGATACCATTCATATCGGCATTTTTCTGTTTAATATCCTGATCCTGTCCAGGATAATAAACCTGTTTAAAACCGGGGGCGGGCTTCACGGAATTGAGTTCCTGCATGGTCTGACTAATATGTTTGCGGAATAATTCACAGGAAGAGAAGAACGCCGGATTAATGACCAGATGAAGTTGTCCTAAATTGCGTCCGGCGTGTAAATCTTCATACATCGAACTGACCTGGCGGCCAAACGGCAGCCCCAGCAGAATACCGGACAGAATATCGATCATCATCATCAGGCCGTAACCTTTCGGGCCTGCGGCGGGTAATAACGCATTGACGGCAAAAGGATCATGTGTCGGCGCGCCGTTTTTATCAACGGCCCAATTCTCCGGAATGGACTCATTGCGGGACCGTGCATCGAGGACTTTTCCCCAGGCCTGCACGGTGGTGGCCATATCAAAGGTAATGATGTCGTCGCCTTCGCCCGGCGCGGCAAAGGCCAGCGGATTAGTGCCATAGTAAATATCCGCCCCGCCAAACGGCACGACCATAGGATCGGACTGACAGATAGACAGACCGATCAGGCCTTCGCGAGCAGCCTGGCGGACGAAATAAGAGATGGCGCCGCTATGGCCCATTCTGCTAATGCCGACAACCGCGACGCCATTTTTTTTGGCTATTTCAATAGCATGCTCCATTCCCATTTTGGCTGCGACCTGTCCGGCAGCATTATCGGCATGCAGTATCGCCGTACAGGGACCGGTATTCTCAATGCGGAACGTCGGCTCTCGGTTGGTGCCGCCTTTTGAAATTCGTTCGGCATAATATTCAACGCGTACGGCGCCATGTGAGTGAATACCTCTGGCATCTGCATAAACCAGTACGTCGGCGACGATGGCGGCGTGCTCACGTTTTAGTCCGGCTTTATAAAGCTTATTTTCGATAAGCTGATGGAGTGTTTCCCGACTGATTTTCATCTGTCTTCCTTTTTAACGACGGTGTGAAGCATGACTGCGATTAACATACCGGGAAAATAAAATGATTATGTGATCCAGACAGGAAAAAAAATATAATTAGAATTTATTTGATAATCAGGCGGGTTTTATCTTTTTGCTTAAATAAAAAGCTTTTTTAGAAAATCATAACTAATCCTTTAGCCGTTGTTTGAATTCTTTTGTTAATAAATTTGATGTGACGTTAATCACTCTATTTACCCTCCCGGATATATACCGTGAAGCGCACATTAACACTGCTCGTGCAATTGCAATGGGTGCAATTATTAAGGAGTTGTTATGATCCACGCCTTTATTAAAAAAGGGTGTTTTCAGGACTCTGTCAGCTTAATGATTATTTCTCGAAAGCTGAGTGAGTCCGAAAATGTTGATGATGTATCGGTAATGATGGGAACGCCTGCGAATAAGTCGCTGCTGGAAACTACCGGTTTCTGGCATGACGATTTTCATGGCGCTACGCCCAATGACATTTGCGTGGCGATTCGTACCGAAGCGGTAGATGACGGCATTACGCAGGTGATTGTGCAACAGCTCGAAGAAGCATTGCAGCAGTTGGCGCAGGGAAGCAGCGGCAGCCAGTCGTTAATCCAGGTCAGACGCTGGGAAAGCGCCTGTCAGAAACTGCCAGAGGCGAATCTGGCGCTGGTATCGGTGGCCGGCGAATATGCGGCGGAACTGGCGGAGCAGGCGCTGGATCGTTCGTTGAACGTGATGATCTTCTCCGATAATGTCACGCTGGACGATGAAATCAGACTAAAACGCCGGGCGCGTGATAAAGGACTGCTGGTCATGGGGCCGGATTGCGGCACCGCTATGATCGCCAATACGCCGCTGGCTTTCGCTAACGTCATGCCAGAGGGCAACATCGGGGTGATTGGCGCTTCCGGCACCGGTATTCAGGAGCTCTGTTCACAGATTGCGCTGGCGGGGGAAGGGATTACCCATGCCATCGGGCTTGGCGGACGCGATTTGAGCGCCGAGGTCGGCGGGATCAGCGCGCTAACGGCACTGGACATACTCAGCGCGGATGAAAAGAGCCAGGTGCTGGCCTTTGTCTCCAAACCGCCTGCCGATGCGGTTCGTCAGCATATTATCGCGGCGATGAAAGCCACCGGGAAACCCGTTGTAGCGCTGTTCTTAGGGTTTTCCTCTCCCGTTGCGCGTGAGGGAAACGTCTGGTTTGCCTCGACGCTGGATGAAGCCGCCCGCCTGGCATGTTTATTGTCTCGCGTGACGTCGCAGCGTAAAGAAATGGTTTCAACAGGCGGCGTGATTCGTGGTCTCTATACCGGCGGAACGCTGGCGGCGGAAGCGGCGGGACTGCTGGCCGGCTATCTGGGCGTCGCGACGGATACGGAACATCACCATGGCATGATGCTTGACGCTGACGGCCACCAGATTATCGATCTGGGCGATGACTTTTATACCGTTGGGCGACCACATCCGATGATTGACCCGGCGTTACGTAATCAGCTTATCGCCGGGCTTGGCGCACAGCCGCAGGTACGCGTGTTATTAGTGGACGTCGTTATTGGTTTTGGCGCGACCGCCGATCCCGCCGCATCGCTGATTCAGGCCTGGCAGAAGGCATGCGCCGCACGCGCCGGCGACCAGCCGCTGTTCGCCATCGCAACCGTCACTGGAACGGAACGCGATCCTCAGTGCCGCTCGCAACAAATCGCCGCGCTCGAAGATGCCGGCATCACGGTAGTGGATTCTCTTCCCGAAGCCACTCTGTTGGCCGCGGAACTGATTCGACCAACCCTCTCTTCCACTCATCCATCAGCTCCCCGGTTACTGGAAGCGGTAGCGGTGATTAATGCCGGGTTACGTAGCTTCGCGCTGGATTTACAGGTTGCCGGTATGCCCGTGGTGCACTACCAGTGGGCGCCTGTCGCTGGCGGTAATAAAAAACTGGCTCGTCTGTTAGAACGTTTGCAATAAGGGGTTCCCATGTTTACATCAGTGGCGCAAGCCAACGCTGCAGTCATCGAACAAATTCGTCGCGCACGTCCGCACTGGCTGGATGTGAAGCCAGCTTCTTCATTAATTAGCGTGCTCAATCAGGGGAAAACGCTTCTTCATGCCGGCCCGCCGATGCGCTGGCAAGAGATGACCGGCCCGATGAAAGGCGCCTGTATCGGCGCATGCCTGTTTGAAGGATGGGCCAAAGATGAAATGAGCGCGCTCGCGCTGTTAGAGCAGGGAAAGGTCAACTTTATTCCCTGCCATCACGTTAACGCCGTGGGGCCGATGGGCGGTATTACCTCAGCCAGTATGCCGATGCTGGTCGTGGAAAATATCACCGACGGCAATCGTGCGTACTGCAATCTCAACGAAGGGATCGGCAAAGTGATGCGTTTCGGCGCCTATGGCGAGGATGTTCAGCAACGTTTGCGCTGGATGCGTGATGTGCTGATGCCGGTATTAAGCGCGGCGCTGGGACGTCTGGAGCGGGGCCTCGACCTGACCGCAATGATGGCGCAGGGCATTACGATGGGAGATGAATTCCACCAGCGCAATATCGCCTCTTCCGCATTGCTGATGCGCACGTTGGCGCCGCATATCGCCCGTCTGGAACACGATAAGCAGCAGATAGCGGAAGTGATGGATTTTCTGAGCGTCACCGATCAGTTCTTCCTTAATCTGGCGATGGCCTACTGTAAAGCCGCCATGGACGCGGGCGCGCAGATTCGCGCCGGCAGTATTGTGACGGCGATGACCCGCAATGGCGATATGTTTGGCATTCGGGTTAGCGGTCTGGGCGACCGTTGGTTCACCGCGCCTGTTAATACGCCACAGGGGCTATTTTTTACCGGTTTTTCGCAGGATCAGGCCAACCCGGACATGGGCGACAGCGCCATTACTGAAACATTTGGTATTGGCGGCGCTGCGATGATTGCCGCGCCTGGCGTAACGCGTTTTGTCGGTGCCGGGGGAATGGAAGCGGCGAAATCTGTTTCTGAAGAGATGGCTGAAATTTATCTCGAACGCAACATGCAGCTACAAATCCCCGGCTGGGATTTTCAGGGGGCCTGTCTGGGACTGGATATCCGCCGCGTGGTCGAGACCGGAATTACGCCGCTGATTAACACGGGTATCGCGCATAAAGAGGCGGGGATTGGCCAGATTGGCGCGGGAACCGTCCGTGCGCCGCTGGCCTGTTTCGAGCAGGCGCTGGAAGCGCTGGCGGAAAGCATGGGCGTAAGTTAAGAGAGCGTCTCATGAAACGTATCCATCCTCTTATGGCAAGCCGACAATCGGCGGATTATCGGCAACCCTGGCAGATGTCAGGGGTATGGCGTCGCTCTATTAATTTTGTGGCGAAAAGCGGTGAGTTATTAACGCTTCACCGTCGGGGGAGCGGCTTCAGTCCGGGAGGGTGGATACTGCGCGGCGGCGATTTTGACGCATTGCGCGATGTGCTCACCGATGGCGAAAAACCGCAGTCAACCGCTGCCGGTATTCAGATTGGCGAGTTTCTTTTATGCGAGCCGGAGAGGCGCTGTTCGCTGCGGGTTCCACGCTATCTTGCGTCGCCGCGTCTTAACGCAACGTACATGCAGCGTAGTGAGGAGACGGGACTGTTTGGGCCGTTAACCGTCGCCGCAGCTCAGCCTCTATGTCCGGAACTTCGCCAGTTTTGTCACTGCTTTCAGTCGGCGCTTGCAGGTGCTGCGACTGACTGGCGGCTGTGGCTGGGTAAAGGGCCGGGCTTAACGCCCAGTCATGACGACACGCTGACGGGAATGTTGCTGGCGGCCTGGTATTTTGGCGCCATAGATGAACGCGCCGGGCGTAATTTTTTTGCCCAATCCGGCAGCCTTGATCGGGCGACGACGCTCGTGAGCGTTAGCTATTTACGCTATGCGGCTATGGGTTATTTCGCGTCGCCTTTACTCCACTTTATTCATGCGCTGCGACGAGATGCTCGCACAGAAACGGCGATTGACGGACTGCTGGCGCTGGGGCACACCTCTGGCGCGGATACGCTGCTGGGGTTCTGGCTTGGACAACAAATAGTAAAAGGATAGGGAATGAAAACGTTGGTAGTTGCTCTTGGCGGCAACGCATTATTGCAGCGCGGAGAAGCGCTAACGGCAGAGAATCAATATCGCAATATTGCCGACGCGGTGCCTGCGCTGGCGCGACTTGCCCGCTCGTATCGGCTGGCGATAGTACATGGCAACGGCCCCCAGGTCGGCCTGTTGGCTTTACAGAACCTTGCCTGGAAAGCCGTTGAGCCTTATCCGCTGGATGTGCTGGTAGCGGAAAGTCAGGGCATGATCGGCTATATGCTGGCGCAGCGTCTGGCTCTTGAACCCGATATGCCGCCGGTGACTGCGGTATTAACGCGGATAAAGGTATCGGCGGACGATCCTGCTTTTCTTGAACCGGAAAAGTTTATCGGTCCCGTTTATTCGCCAGAAGAGCAAATGTCGCTGGAAGCGACTTATGGCTGGCATATGAAACGTGATGGAAAATATCTGCGCCGTGTCGTCGCTTCCCCGGCGCCGCGTCAGATTATCGAAAGCGCCGCTATTGAGTTATTGCTAAAAGAGGGCCATGTGGTGATTTGCAGCGGCGGTGGCGGGGTACCTGTTGCCGGCGAGGGCGAAGGGGTCGAGGCGGTGATAGATAAAGACCTGGCGGCGGCATTGCTGGCGGAGCAGATAGCGGCCGATGGTCTGATCATTTTGACGGATGCGGATGCGGTGTATGAACATTGGGGAACGCCGCAGCAGCGAGCTATTCGTCAGGCTTCGCCCGATGAGCTGGCGCCGTTTGCCAAAGCCGATGGCGCGATGGGGCCGAAGGTGACCGCGGTAAGCGGGTATGTGAAGCGGTGCGGAAAGCCGGCATGGATTGGCGCGCTGTCGCGTATTGACGATACCCTGGCGGGCAGAGCGGGAACCTGCATCTGTCTGTGATCGCGACGGGCGGCGACAGAGAATGCGCCGCCCACGCTGTTTATTTAAGCTTACTTTGCGCCCAGATAATGCCACTGGCGTATTCGCCCGGCAGGAGCGGAGAGAGTGCTTCCAGGGTGGCGCTAAGACGTGACGTATCGCTGTCGGTCAGATTCAGATGGCCGACTTTTCGCCCCGGACGTACCGCTTTATCATACCAGTGCAGATGTACCAGCGGCAGCTTCAGCCAGTCGTAATTCAGCTCGCTGCCGATCAGGTTGATCATCACCGACGGGGCGTTAATCACCGGCGCGGGCAACGGCAGGCCGGTAATCGCGCGCAAATGCAATTCAAACTGACTGATGCTGGCGCCATTTTGCGTCCAGTGTCCGCTGTTATGCACGCGCGGCGCCAGTTCATTGATTAACAGGCCTTCCGGCGTGATAAAACATTCCATCGCCATTACGCCGACGTAGTTCAGCGCCTGCATAATTGCTGACAGCATCGATTCCGCCTGCTCCTGCTGTTCGGCGTTCGCCTGTGGGAACGCGACGCTGGTCCGCAAGATGCCGTCCTGATGCAAATTGTGCGTTAGCGGGTAAAACACGGTACTGCCGTCATGAGCGCGCGCGCCGACTAACGACACTTCGCCGGAAAAATGGATACCGCGCTCAACAATACATTCGCCATAGCAGTCATCCGGCAGTTGCCCGGTTTCGTCCGCGCGTAGACGCCACTGCCCGCGACCGTCGTAGCCGCCAACGCGACGCTTAATAATCGCCAGTTCGCCCAGGCGGTCAAAGATGCCGGACCACTCGTCGGCGCTGGTCAGCAGTTGCCACGGCGCGGTCGCGAGTCCCAGCTTATCGAAAAGCTGTTTTTGTGTCAGACGGTCGGCGATGATCGGAAATACATCACGATTGACGAAGGCCGGGTGGCGCGCCAGCTCGCGGGTAAGCGCGGTTTCCGGCCAGCGCTCAATCTCTGCGGTAATGACGCTCTGCTGTACCGGCACGGCGGTAGGCTCTGCATCCAGGCCAACCGGCCAGACGGCGATACCCAGCGGTTCGCCCGCCTGGCGCAGCATTCGGCCCAGTTGTCCGTTGCCGAGAACGCAAACTTGCTTCATAGCGTCCCCCGCGGATCGGGATTTTCCAGAACTTCATCGGTTTGCGCTTTGCGCCAGTCAGCGATGCGCTGATGCAGTTCCGCGTCGTGTTGCGCCAGAATCTGCGCGGCGAGCAGGGCGGCGTTAGCGGCACCGGCTTTACCGATCGCCAGCGTACCCACCGGAATGCCGCGCGGCATCTGCACGATGGAGTAGAGGCTATCCACGCCGCTGAGCGCAGCGCTTTGTACCGGCACTCCGAGTACCGGGACCAGCGTTTTTGCCGCAATCATTCCCGGCAGGTGCGCCGCGCCGCCCGCGCCGGCAATAATCACTTGATATCCGTTCTCTTCCGCCGTTTCGGCGAAGCTGAACAGTTTATCGGGGGTGCGATGGGCGGAAACCACTTCTACATGGTGCGGGACATCCAGAATTTCAAAAATTTCGGCGGCGAATTGCATGGTAGCCCAGTCGCTTTTGGACCCCATCACGATGGCGACACGCGCCGGATTATTGCGGGAAGACATGCGTCTTAAAACTCCTGTGGTGCGGGACACGCTGCTTTTGAGGTGTCAGAGAATAGCATGATAATCAGGCAAGGAAAACGGTTGCGTGTGCGCCGTAACGGACGATTCGACGAACATTTACAGGGGGAAGGCGATTAACTCAACGTTGTCCGGCGTGACTTTTACCATTGAACCTTCATGATGCCATGCGCCTAACACCACGCGGAATGCGGGCTGGTCGTTGACGGAAAGTTCATGCACTGCCGGGCGGTGGGTGTGACCGTGAACCAGCCACTGTACGCGGTGTTTTTCCATTTCGGCGACGACGGTCTGCGCATTGACGTCCATAATATCCAGCGATTTGCTGCTGTTGGCGGCTTTACTGCCGGCGCGCATTCTGGCGGCGATACGGCGGCGGATAAACAGCGGCAGGGTAAGGAACAGTCGTTGAACCCACGGATTATGGACTTTGGCGCGAAACGCCTGATAACCGGCATCATCGGTACAGAGCGTATCGCCGTGCATAATCAACACATTGCGGCCATACAGGTCGAGCACTTTTTCCTGCGGCAGTAGAATCATGCCGCTTTCGCGGGCAAATCGCTTGCCAATCAGGAAATCACGGTTACCGTGAATAAAGAAGCAGGGGACGCCGGAATCAACCAGCGATTTAATGGCAACGGCCATTTCACGATGTAGCGGGTTGGGGTCGTCGTCGCCAATCCAGGCTTCGAAGAGATCGCCAAGAATATACAGCGCGTCGGCCTGACGGGCTTCTACGGCTAAAAAACGCAGAAAACCGGCGACGATCGCCGGTTCTTCCGTTTGCAGATGCAAGTCTGCAATAAACAGTGTCGCCACGATTACTCGCTGACGGTCACGTTTTCAATGATGACGTCTTCTTTTGGTACGTCCTGATGCATACCGCTACGGCCAGTGGCGACGCCTTTGATTTTATCTACCACGTCCATACCTTCTACGACTTCCGCAAAGACGCAGTAGCCCCAGCCTTGCAGACTTTCGCCGGAGAAGTTCAGGAAGTCGTTGTCTGCCACGTTGATGAAGAATTGCGCGGTAGCCGAGTGTGGTGCCTGAGTACGCGCCATTGCCAGCGTACCACGGGTATTTTTCAGACCATTGTTGGCTTCGTTTTTGATCGCCTCTTTGGTGGCTTTCTGTTTCATGCCCGGCTCAAAGCCGCCGCCCTGAATCATAAAACCGTTAATCACACGGTGGAAAATGGTGTTGTTGTAAAAACCTTCGCGGCAGTAGTCCAGGAAGTTTTTAACTGTTTCAGGCGCTTTATCATCAAAGGTTTTGATTACGATATCGCCGTGATTAGTGTGGAAAGTAACCATTTTTGCATCCTGTTCCAAGAGAGTGGTGCTTTAGCCCGCAATGGGGCACATATAGGGGCTTGTTATAGCATAACCGTAAGCTGCGATCACCTTGCAAAGTGTGCTGCTTCGATTACGAATAATATGTATCATACAGAGATTATTACCCACACACGTCTATACGGAATCTTCGATGTTAAAAATTTTTAATACACTGACGCGCCAAAAAGAGGAATTCAAACCCATTCATGCCGGGGAAGTCGGCATGTACGTGTGTGGTATCACCGTTTACGATCTCTGCCACATTGGCCACGGACGCACGTTTGTCGCTTTTGACGTTGTCGCACGCTATTTGCGTTTTCTCGGTTATAAGCTGAAGTATGTGCGTAACATTACCGATATCGACGATAAAATTATTAAACGCGCCAATGAAAACGGCGAAAGTTTTGTCGCGCTGGTCGACAGAATGATTGCGGAAATGCATCAGGACTTCGACGCGCTGAATATTCTGCGTCCGGACAGCGAGCCGCGTGCGACGCACCATATTCAGGAAATTATCGAGCTCACCCGCACCTTAATCGAGAAAGGGCACGCCTATGTGGCGGATAACGGCGATGTGATGTTCGATGTACCGACCGATCCGACTTATGGGCAGCTTTCCCGTCAGGATCTTGAGCAGCTTCAGGCGGGCGCGCGCGTAGATGTCGTTGACGTGAAGCGTAACCCGATGGACTTCGTGCTGTGGAAAATGTCGAAAGAGGGCGAGCCGAGCTGGCCGTCGCCGTGGGGCGAAGGGCGTCCGGGCTGGCACATTGAATGTTCGGCGATGAACTGCAAGCAGTTGGGCAACCATTTTGATATTCACGGCGGCGGTTCCGATCTGATGTTCCCGCACCATGAAAACGAGATTGCCCAGTCTACCTGCGCGCATGACGGCGAATACGTCAACTACTGGATGCACTCCGGTATGGTGATGGTGGATCGCGAGAAGATGTCCAAATCGCTGGGCAACTTCTTTACCGTGCGCGACGTGCTGAAATACTACGATGCGGAAACCGTGCGCTACTTCCTGATGTCCGGGCATTACCGTAGCCAACTGAACTACAGCGAAGAGAACCTCAAGCAGGCGCGCGCCTCGCTGGAGCGGCTATACACTGCATTGCGTGGAACGGATAAATCAGCGGCCCCGGCGGGCGGCGAGGCGTTTGAAGCGCGTTTCGTGGAGGCGATGAATGACGATTTCAACACGCCGGAAGCCTACTCCGTCCTGTTTGATATGGCGCGTGAAGTCAACCGTCTGAAGGGCGAGGATATGACCGCCGCGAATGCGATGGCGTCTCATCTGCGGAAGATTTCCGGCGTGCTGGGACTGCTGGAGCAGGAGCCGGATGTTTTCCTGCAAAGCGGCGCGCAGGCGGATGACGGTGAAGTTGCGGAAATTGAAGCCTTGATTCAACAGCGTCTGGATGCCCGTAAAGCGAAAGACTGGGCGGCGGCGGACGCGGCGCGCGATCGTCTCGCTGAAATGGGTATTATTCTGGAAGATGGCCCGCAGGGCACCACCTGGCGGCGTAAGTAATTGCCGTATTGCCGGATAAGGCGCAGGGCGTCTTATCCGGCCTACCTGAGATGAAATCTACAGGTCGGGTAAGCGTAGTGCCGTCCGACATTAGCGAGCCCGCTTTTCGTCCCCTATACGCCATCTGTGCCAGCCCAATATCCCCATTAGCACGCCTCCCGGTAGCCACACCCATAGCAGCTCCGAAATAATCACCTGATGTCCATACGGCGTGATGTAGCTTGAAAGCGCGAACGGCGCGACTTTAATCACCTGCCAGGGCGCAAAAAAACGTTCATCTGACCACGGCCACAGCCATCCGACGCCTTTACCGCCCGTGGTTATCGAATCCAGCAGGCTGTGCGACAACAATGAAACGGTTAAAAACAGCCAGCAGCGCACCTGCCCAGCTCGAAACCATCGTCGTCCCGCGAGTACGCACAACAGGGGGAGGACGAATGCGAAAAGTAAAGAGTGGGTAAATCCGCGATGGCCGAAAACGTTGCCGTAGGCGATGCCAAATTTAAAGGCCAGCACTTCGGCATCGGGGAGCATCGCCAGCACAACACCGGCAAACAGCAGGCGAGGAGGGATAACTTTCAGGCCTAAGCCTGCGCCAAAACACAGGGGAACGGCGGCGTGGGTGATAACGGTAGGCATAGCGATGGTTCACAGGGAAATAGCCATGCTAGCAGTTGGAACGCAGAGGATTAAGTGGATGATTATCTGAAAAGACAGCGTAATCAGGCCGGATAAGACGCTTTGCGTCGCTATCCGGCACTCTGTATCAGGCCACGACGTTCACACTTTGGCCTTCAAAGCTAACGGTTTGCCCGGCGACAATTTTGCAGCGTTTACGCGTTTCAACCGCGCCATCAACCTTCACCAACCCGTCGGCAATGGCGATTTTCGCCTGTGCGCCGCTTTCGCTCCAGCCTTCCAGCTTGAGCAGATCGCACAGCTCGACGTGCGGGTGCTTGCCTAAAGAGAATGTCGCCATGTTATTTTCCTTGTGGATCGTGATATTCAATGCACGCCTGCAGCGTGTTTTCGATAAGCGTAGCGACCGTCATCGGGCCGACGCCGCCCGGAACTGGCGTGATGTATGACGCGCGCGCCGCGGCTTCGTCAAACACGACGTCGCCAACGACCTTGCCATTTTCCAGACGGTTAATACCGACATCAATCACAATTGCGCCTTCTTTAATCCATTCGCCGGGAATAAAGCCCGGTTTACCTACGGCGACAATGAGCAAATCAGCATGCTCGACATGGTGACGCAGATCTTTGGTAAAGCGGTGTGTAACGGTAGTCGTACAGCCAGCCAGCAGCAGCTCCATGCTCATCGGGCGTCCAACGATATTGGACGCGCCAATGACCACCGCATTCAGGCCGTAGGTATCAATATTGTAACGCTCAAGCAGGGTCACAATACCGCGGGGCGTACAGGGACGCAGGCGCGGCGCACGCTGGCACAGACGACCGACGTTATAAGGATGAAAACCGTCTACGTCTTTATCTGGCGCGATACGCTCCAGCACTTTAACGTTGTCGATACCTGCCGGTAAAGGCAACTGCACCAGAATACCGTCGATTGTGTTATCTGCATTCAGAGTATCGATAAGCGCCAGCAGTTCGGCTTCGCTGGTGGTTTCTGGCAGGTCATAGGAGCGGGAGACGAATCCCACTTCGTCGCACGCTTTACGTTTGCTTGCGACATAAATCTGTGAGGCCGGATTGCTGCCGACCAGCACCACAGCCAGGCCGGGAGCGCGAAGACCTGCTGCGACGCGTGCCTGAACTTTTTGAGCAACCTCAGATCGCACCTGCTGCGCAATCGTTTTACCGTCAATAATCTTTGCTGCCATCAGAGAGAAGATTCCATCTGTTACTTCAAGTCAAAGGGGATAACGCTATTTTGTCAGAAGCGGGCCTCGCTGTCAGTTAACGTTTGTGTTTACGATGCAAACGCGACGTCTCCCCCGTCTGTTGACGATACTGAGACGTGACCCGTAAGCGCGCCATGATTAACCAAAAAGAAACAATTCATCACCCTGGCTATGGTTACCGTAATCCCTCGTCGTTAATAGCATCGGGCGGCATAATGCGACATTTTATACAAAATAAGATTAGACCCTTCTTATATCCCAATAAGAATTAGCTTAGGTCATTAAAAGAGTTTGCGGCTATTTTTTATTTAGCGAAATGTTTAATTTATTACCGTGACGAAATGTCATATTCGCAAAGATTAATTACTGCGTCTGATACTCAGGGGAGAAACAGAAAACTAATTAATCTGCGATATCTATCTTTACAGGATGCAGAGATAACTTTTCTGACATGCTATGTCGATAATAATTCAAACGGAGCCGACAGGATGCCGAAACCGGGTGTGTGTAATTCAAGGGAAATCCATGAAACATAAATTAATGACCTCTACTATTGCGAGTCTGATGTTTGTCGCTGGCGCAGCGGTTGCGGCTGATCCTACTCCGGTGAGCGTGAGTGGCGGTACTATTCATTTCGAAGGTAAACTGGTTAATGCAGCCTGTGCCGTTAGCACTAAATCCGCCGATCAAACGGTGACGCTGGGTCAATACCGTACCGCCAGCTTTACGGCGATTGATGATACGACCGCGCAGGTGCCTTTCTCCATCGTCCTGAATGACTGCGATCCGAAAGTGGCGGCTACCGCTGCCGTGGCTTTCTCTGGTCAGGCAGATAACACCAACCCTAATTTGCTGGCTGTCTCCTCTGCGGACAATAGCACTACCGCAACCGGCGTCGGAATTGAGATTCTTGATAATACCTCTTCACCGTTGAAGCCGGACGGCGCGACCTTCTCGGCGAAGCAGGCGCTGGTTGAAGGCACCAATACGCTGCGTTTTACCGCACGCTATAAGGCAACCGCCGCCGCCACGACGCCAGGCCAGGCTAATGCCGACGCCACCTTTATCATGAAATACGAATAATCCCGTCAGGGAACGCCAGGGAAGGGAGGCGCCTCAACGGAAGAGGCTATCGGGGATAAAAGAGAACATAGCAGATGATAAGGAAAGGCGCGGCGCTAGTGGGGCTTGTTTTGATGTCGCCCGTTATTGCGCAGCCGGTAATGGTGGAGAGCGGGCGTGTTCACCTGCGCGGACAACTGGTCAATGGCGGCTGCGCTGTCGCCACTGAAAGCCAGGATTTGCGCGTACTGATGGGACAGTACCGCACGAATGCGTTTACCGGTCCTGGCAGCTTCGCTCCCGTCAGCGTTCCATTTTCGTTACGGTTAATCTCCTGTAGCGCGGAGGTCTGGCGTCATGTCGGCATTGCGTTTGCCGGCGTTACGCCTGCGGAAGATCCCCACGTTTTTCTGGCCAGCGGCGAGGGTATCGGTAATGCCGGAATCGGCCTGGCATTATTTGATGACCAGCAGCGGCAAATCATACCTAACACGTTACCGCTTCATTACACGTCCATTTTAACGTCAGAAATGACTTTGCATTTTACTGCCCGCTATCGGGCAATTTCAGAAAATATGACGCCGGGACGAATTCATTCAGAAGTGTGGTTTACGCTGGTTTACCCATGAATTTTCTTGCCGACGTGACTCAATGCAAAAGGTATTTTTTACCATGCTGAATAGTATAAAATTAGGCTTTATTGTTCTTCTAACGTTATTTACTTCGCTGAACGTACAGGCGGCGGGGGGGATTGCATTAGGCGCCACGCGCGTTATTTATCCCTCGGCGGCGAAACAGACTTCTCTGGCAATCAGTAATAGCGATACTCAAGAACGTTACCTCGTCAATTCATGGATCGAAAATAGCGCCGGGCAGAAAGAAAAAACGTTTATCGTTACGCCGCCTTTATTCGTCAGCGAACCCAAAAGCGAAAACACGCTGCGTATTATCTACGCCGGGCAACCGCTACCCGGGGATCGGGAGTCGTTATTCTGGATGAACGTGAAAGCCATCCCGTCGGTCGATAAAAGTCATATTGAAGGAAAAAACGTTCTGCAACTGGCGATTCTGTCGCGCATCAAACTGTTCGTGCGTCCGGCGAATTTGCCGCAGACGCCGGAAGACGCGCCGACCTTGCTGAAATTTTCCCGTGTCGGCAACCATCTCAAGATAACCAACCCATCTGCTTATTACCTCACGCTGGTCAATATCAGCGTGGGTGCGAAAAAGATTGATAACGTGATGATCGCGCCAAAAAGCGACATGCAAATTCCCTTACCGACTGGCGCGCAGGGCAGCGTGACATTTCAGACCGTCAATGATTACGGCGCATTGACGTCGGCGACAACGGCCAGTCTCGGTTAAGCAGAGAGCGTGAAGCCACACGAGAACACGATGAAGAAGACAACCTGGTTTGCAGGGCGATTTCCCGGCTATGTATCACCGTTAAACGGCGTGGCGCTGTCGGTGCTGGCGGCGCTGTGTCCGCTGACGAGCCGCGGCGAAAGTTATTTCAACCCTGCGTTTTTGTCGGCGGATACCGCGTCCGTGGCGGATTTATCTCGCTTTGAAAAAGGTAATCATCAGCCGCCCGGTATTTACCGGGTGGATATCTGGCGTAACGACGAATTCGTAGCGACGCAGGATATTCGTTTTGAGGCGGGCGCCGTGGGTGCCGGCGATAAATCCGGCGGCCTGATGCCTTGTTTTACACCGGAGTGGATTAAACGGCTGGGCGTGAATACCGCGGCGTTCCCTGTCTCAGATAAAGGCGTCGATACCACGTGTATTCGCCTTCCTGAGAAAATTCCGGGCGCGGAGGTCGCGTTTGATTTCGCGTCGATGCGCTTAAATATTAGCTTGCCGCAGGCGTCATTGCTCAACAGCGCGCGTGGCTATATCCCGCCGGAAGAGTGGGATGAAGGGATACCTGCCGCACTCATTAATTACAGTTTTACCGGTAGCCGCGGAACAGACAGCGATAGCTATTTTTTGAGTCTGTCGAGCGGGTTGAACTATGGCCCCTGGCGGCTGCGTAATAACGGAGCCTGGAACTATTCGAAAGGGGATGGCTATCATTCGCAACGCTGGAACAACATTGGCACCTGGGTACAGCGCGCCATCATTCCGCTAAAAAGCGAACTGGTCATGGGGGACAGCAATACCGGGAACGATGTTTTCGACAGCGTCGGCTTTCGCGGAGCGCGGCTGTACTCTTCTGACAATATGTATCCCGATAGCCTGCAGGGCTACGCCCCCACGGTTAGAGGAATCGCCCGGACGGCGGCAAAGCTGACGATACGACAGAACGGGTATGTTATCTACCAAAGCTATGTGTCGCCGGGTGCGTTTGCGATTACCGATCTTAATCCTACCTCTTCCAGCGGCGACCTTGAGGTGACGGTAGATGAAAAAGACGGTAGCCAACAACGTTACACGGTGCCTTACTCTACCGTTCCGCTATTGCAGCGTGAGGGCAGGGTGAAGTATGACCTGGTGGCCGGGGATTTTCGCAGCGGCAATAGTCAGCAGTCTTCGCCATTCTTTTTCCAGGGAACGGTGATTGCCGGCCTGCCTGCGGGGCTGACGGCTTACGGCGGTACGCAACTTGCCGATCGTTACCGTGCCGTGGTGGTCGGGGCGGGGCGAAATTTGGGCGACTGGGGAGCCGTGTCGGTCGATGTCACACATGCGCGTAGCCAACTGGCAGATGACAGCACCCATCAGGGGCAATCGTTGCGTTTTCTGTACGCCAAATCGCTGAATAATTACGGGACGAATTTTCAATTGCTGGGTTACCGCTATTCCACGCGCGGATTTTACACCCTGGATGATGTGGCATATCGCAGTATGGAAGGGTACGACTACGAATACGATAGCGACGGACGCCGCCATAAAGTGCCGGTGGCGCAGAGCTACCACAATCTCCGTTACAGCAAAAAAGGCCGCTTTCAGGTCAATATTTCGCAAAACCTGGGGGATTACGGGTCACTGTATCTTTCCGGCAGTCAACAAAATTACTGGAATACGGCGGATACCAATACCTGGTATCAACTGGGATACGCCAGTGGATGGCAAGGCATAAGTTATTCGCTGTCATGGTCGTGGAGCGAGTCGGTGGGGATCTCAGGCGCCGACCGCATTCTGGCATTCAATATGTCCGTTCCGTTTAGCGTTCTGACCGGACGGCGCTATGCGCGCGACACTCTTCTTGATCGTACTTATGCCACGTTTAACGCCAACCGCAACCGCGACGGCGACAATAGCTGGCAGACCGGCGTGGGCGGCACGCTTCTGGAAGGACGTAATCTGAGCTACAGCGTGACGCAGGGGCGTAGCAGTACCAATGGTTATAGCGGCAGCGCCAGCGCTAGCTGGCAGGCGACGTATGGCACGCTGGGCGTGGGATATAACTACGATCGCGATCAGCATGACTATAACTGGCAACTTTCCGGCGGCGTGGTCGGTCATGCGGATGGTATTACGTTTAGCCAACCGTTGGGCGATACCAATGTCTTGATTAAAGCGCCGGGAGCGAAAGGCGTGCGCATCGAAAACCAGACCGGCGTGAAAACGGACTGGCGGGGCTATGCGGTAATGCCCTACGCCACGGTATATCGCTATAACCGCGTCGCGTTAGATACCAACACGATGGACAACCATACCGATGTCGAAAATAACGTCAGCAGCGTAGTGCCGACAGAGGGCGCGCTGGTGCGGGCCGCTTTTGATACGCGGATAGGCGTAAGGGCAATCATTACCGCGAGGCTTGGCGGACGTCCGTTACCGTTTGGCGCGATAGTACGAGAAACCGCCAGCGGCATTACCAGTATGGTCGGCGATGACGGACAAATTTATCTGAGCGGCTTGCCGCTAAAAGGTGAACTGTTCATCCAGTGGGGAGAGGGGAAAAACGCGCGTTGTATCGCCCCTTACGCCCTGGCGGAGGACAGCCTGAAGCAGGCGATTACGATAGCCAGCGCAACCTGTATCCGTCCGGCGTCATAAAAGGAAAAATAGAGATGAAAATATACTCAGCGCTATTGCTGGCGGGGACCGCGCTCTTTTTCACCCATCCCGCGCTGGCGACGGTTTGCCGTAATTCAAACGGGACGGCGACCGATATCTTTTACGACCTGTCAGATGTTTTCACCAGCGGCAATAATCAGCCGGGACAGGTGGTTACGCTGCCGGAAAAATCAGGTTGGGTCGGCGTAAACGCGACGTGCCCGGCGGGGACAACGGTGAATTATACCTACCGAAGCTATGTATCAGAATTACCGGTACAAAGCACCGAAGGAAATTTTAAATACCTCAAGCTGAATGACTACCTTCTGGGCGCGATGAGCATAACCGATAGTGTCGCTGGCGTATTTTATCCGCCCCGTAACTATATTCTCATGGGCGTCGACTCTAACGTGTCGCAGCAAAAGCCGTTTGGCGTGCAGGACTCAAAGCTGGTTTTTAAATTAAAAGTGATACGGCCTTTTATTAATATGGTGACGATCCCTCGCCAGACAATGTTTACCGTCTATGTGACGACCTCTACCGGCGACGCGTTGAGCACGCCGGTGTATACCATTAGCTACAGCGGCAAAGTGGAAGTACCGCAAAACTGTGAAGTGAATGCCGGACAGGTCGTGGAGTTTGATTTCGGCGATATCGGCGCGTCGTTATTTAGTCAGGCGGGGGCGGGTAATCGTCCGCAAGGCGTCACGCCGCAAACGAAAACTATCGCTATTAAATGTACCAACGTCGCGGCGCAGGCCTATTTATCGATGCGGCTTGAAGCCGAAAAGGCCTCAGGGCAGGCGATGGTGTCCGATAATCCGGATTTAGGCTTTGTAGTTGCTAATAGCAACGGTACGCCGCTCACACCCAATAATTTGTCGAGTAAAATTCCGTTTCATCTTGATGATAACGCCGCCGCTCGCGTAGGTATTCGCGCTTGGCCGATCAGCGTAACGGGGAATAAACCGGCGGAAGGGCCGTTTACTGCGCGCGGCTATCTACGAGTCGATTATGATTAAGGAGGCATAATGATCTTTCGGCGCGTTTTCATCGCTATCGGTTGTGTTTTGTTCAGCCCGCTGAGTCAGGCCAACTCATCTCTGGGCGAAGTGAATATTGAGCTGCGCGGTAACGTGGTGGATTTTACCTGCGCCGTGGTGGCGGGCGACAGTAACAAGTCGGTTAACCTCGGCACCTGGCCGACAAAACAGTTTCACGCCGCCGGTGACGCTACGCAACCGGTAGCCTTTAGCCTAAAACTTGAAGGCTGCCCGCCGGGTTCGGCGTCTATAACGTTTTCCGGGACGCCAGCGCCCGGCACGGCATTACTGGCGCTTGCTGATACGGCAATGGCGCAAAAACTGGCGATTGAAATTCGCGATGGCGATCAACGTCGATTGCCACTTGAACAGGCCAGCAAGGCCGTCGATATTGACAATAATGGCAATGCTACCCTGAAATTCTATGCGAACTATATCGCCTTAGCCGATGGCGTGCAGCCCGGACTTGCTAACGCGGATGCGACTTTCCTGATCAATTACAATTAATGCCCGTTATTGTGGCTCCCGAACGATAATTCGCCGGGAGTACATTTACAATAATTCGTGTGATTTGGCGTAATCGATAAGCTCAACGATAGAGTGAAGGCCAAGTTTAGAAAATATATTGGCCTTATGCGCGCTGATAGTCTTGTTACTCAATAAAAGTTGCTCGGCAATTTCTTTGTTAGACATTCCATTGGCCAGATAGCGCAGCACGGTAACTTCGCGGTTAGAAAGTGGCATATCATGGTGCCCGCCTTTGGGGGGACGGGTATTACTGATAAAGTTAAGCGTCTCAGATGGAAAAAAAGAATAGCCGGATAAAATCATTTTTACCGCATTATAAATATCATTGAGGTCTTTGCGTTTACTTACAAATCCGTTTGCGCCCGCTCTTATTGCTCTTCCGGCATAAAAAGCCTCTGATTTCGACGATAAAAAAAGTATCCGGGTATGTTCCTGGATAGATTTGATTCGTTTAAGTAAGGTAAAGCCGTCGGTGCCCGGTAATTCAATATCCAGAATGACAAGGTCAACAGGATAAGTGCGCAGATACTCTATCGCTGTTCGGCTATCATCCGTTTTCAGGACAACCTGGATCTTGCTATTTTTACCGAGTAAAACTTCGATCGACATTCTTACAATGGGGTGTTCGTCCATAATGATAACAGATGCAGGTTTCATTGTTGTATGCCTCAGACTGTTATGCGTCCTTCGTTTTAGAATAAGCGTCAGACACCTTAAAGATTGTGAAATAGCCAGATCTACACACCACACAGTGGAGCAATAATAAAGAATGAGACCTCCCTGTTGACTGGCTATTTTGCGTAAGAGTAATAAATATGTGGAATATCCATTTCGCACCAACAAAAAAGAAATTTCTGATTAAGTAAAAACAATATGGATTATACCTGGTCTGATTTCTCGGAAAAGTCTTGCGAAATGCGAATTATGGATAGCGGGTAGGATGTTCTGTGACGTTAGAGAAAATTTGTTCGTGGTAGAGTTATTTTCTTTGGAGTTGATATTGAGTGGTTTAAACTGTTGTTTTTAAGTATAAAAATAATATGAAAGACTAATTGTTTAGTATTTGTTATGTAATAACAGAAAGATGTTTACGCGGGAGACCTCAAAAAACGAGGAGGGACAGGGGACGATGTAAGAAAAAAATTTTTATCGCTTACCAGGACGAGTTGTAAATATTAATTTTATGTGAAATATTTACATTTAATGGAAGTGAAAATAAGTAATTTCTTAAAAAATCTTATTCACCAAAACGTTACTCCGTTAAAAAATATCGTGGAAAGTAACGTTTAGCTGCTGGATCAGCCGAAGAAAGCTTTGCCTGTGGGGAAGGTTAAGGAGGGTGATAAGTTGTTTAAGCCGGTAAACTACACGATGATAAGGTACGCTTTGCTGACGTGCTATTTCTTTTAAAGAGGCGCCTTGCGCTAAAGTTTCAATCATCAACCAGTCAGTACGGCTAAAGCTTTCCGATAAGCGAGGTTTGGCGGCTGATAACAAGGCTTCGCGTACTGAGGCCAGATTTTGTCGTCGTGACAGAACAAAAAAACGCCCGGCCATACGGATAAACTGTGTTATAGCGGGGGTTTTATCTGATACCAGCAGGTAAATCTGGATATCGCTTTGTTGCCAACTGAGCGCGCGTAGCTGGTTAAGCGCCTCAATACAGGAGACAGGTAGCGTCTCCATATCTACAATCAGTTGTCTGAGCGACCCCTTTTCAATCCACAAAGAAATGTCATCTAATGAGCGGAATGCTGCGGTACGTTTTCCGGAAAATAAGTAGTGACTCAATGAATAGCCGAGGTAGTTATCAGTTGTAATTATTGCCTGGGAAATGATACCAACCGGCAAGGCATAATTAAGCTGTTGATCCAGTAACTCAAGGCGATCAAATATCTGCGGCGTTGGAGAGTGATAACGGCAGGCGCAGTCTTTGGCATTTCTTAAACGGCGGTGTCTTTCCCTGCGTGGTACGCTGCGCATCCTGCTTTTTCCATTGCTCTAATATATATCTGGTAATATGGCTGGCCATAAATAACCTTGTCCCATCGTTGCACCAGCGTAAAAAGCAATGCTTCGTTGCTCTGATGTTTCAATGCCTTCCATCAGCATTAACTGCTGAAAAAAAACTTCGCTATCATGTTTTGACGGAAGTTGCGTCAGGATCTCATAGCCGATTAATTGCGCAGTTGAGAGATTAACGATTGGCTCAGATTTTAACAATCTGCTGTTGAGATATGAATGACGTGTTGGCGAAGACGCCAGGTGTGGGGGATTTATCCTTTCCTTTAATAAAGTACCCTGTGCCACCAAACACTCCTCCAGGCATTTATGATGCAGCCATATATTTTCGACCCCTGAATCTATCAGGATATTATGGGCATCATTGTGGCAGCGTTAAAAAAATGCCTGTAGGTATCGTTACTTAATTATTGGTGAGATATTTCGTAAGCCTTGTAAAAAGTTAAGTGAGTTTACTTACTGAGTAAGAAATGAAGGTTAACTCTAATATACTTTAAAAACTGCTGCTCCGTTTTAACATGTAATTTTCGCATAATGCTCCGGCGGAGTGACTTTGTCTGTTCTTCAGAAAGTGAAAGTAAAGCGGCCGTTTCGCTTAAATGATAACCGCTGGCGATCAGTTTTAACAGGTGACGTTCTGTTACTGAAAAATGACGAGTCGTGCAGTAGTGGCAAATGCCAGAAGGGACGCTATGTCGAAGCGCTCGTTTATGTAAGATCAATATCATTTTCCGGGTAATTTCTTCAACATCATCTTCCCGATAAATATGCGGCAGCATATACAGACATGGTCTGAACATGAGCTTTTCTTTATCGCATTTATTACAAATAATCACCCGTAGCTGATGTTGGGTATGCATAGGTATCTGGTAACAGCCTGCGCTGAACCAATCATCATCCAGGGCCAGGAAAGCGATATCGGCATTATCTATCTCTTCTGGCGGCAGAAAGTCAATTTTCTGCTGCCATTGATTCGCCAGACGCGTCATGATGATTTTCAACCCATGCTCAAAGTGACTGTTTTGTTCCTTAATAGCGATACTCAGCATAAAAAATATCCTACACGGCAGGTGAATCATGGTGAAATATTAAAGAAACTGATTGATTATCTAAATACTGGCGGCCTTAATTCCCACTTTATGCGTGCTGAGATGTGTCCAGGCGATTTCCTGGAACCTGGCATTGCGCCAGAAAAGACGATATTCGTACACTTAGTCAGCAACCAGAACAAAAGCCATTGACTCAGGAGTGCCTGACCGTATAATTCTCGCGTTTCGTCTACACGAAGTCTTCACTTCACAAGGCGCCCTTAGCTCAGTTGGATAGAGCAACGGCCTTCTAAGCCGTGGGTCGCAGGTTCGAATCCTGCAGGGCGCGCCACTTATATATCAACTGGTTACGCCTCTTTAATTCTCATATGGGACATCATCACCAAAAATGTCGTCTATTTTCCTCGCGTGTTCCGTTAAATGATTAGGCGCAAGGTGAGCATATCTGTGAATCACCACGGATAACCTGGACACTTCTGAGTCGTTGATGATATAGGTTTTCATATTCAGCCGGTGTCATCTGCTCGCTCGAACCATGCCGACGTCTACTGTTATAAAACATTTCTATGTAATCAAAAATATCGCTTCTGGCTTCGTCTCTCGTTCCGTAGATCTTTTCCTTTATCCGTTCACGCTTCAGTAGCTGGAAAAAGCTTTCTGCAACCGCATTGTCATGACAGTTGCCACGACGGCTCATTCTGCTCTCCAGTCCGTGCGATTTCAGGATCGACTGCCATTCATAGCGGGTGATTACGTCGCCACACGGCCATCAGAAGCGCATTCAGGACTCTATCTTTTGTCATTCATGGTTGCAGTGACCAATTGAATCTATTGCGGCTTTTTTTTATATGTCCCGTTCGTCAGTAACCCGCTTCAACTCTTTCGGGAGTCGGCGGATTCCGGTCTGATCATCTGACTGCTCTTTATTTCTTTATTGGTGGAGGAGTTCGACCCGTACTTCTTTATCCTGGCGTAAAGACTGTGGGTAGTAATATCGAGATGTGTTGCGACGCTGGAAACAGAATGGCCACGCTCAACAACCTGTCTTACCGCTTCAATTTTAAACTCTTCGGGATAACGTTTACCGCTCATAGGCACCTCTCTTTAAGTCATCTTAAATGGCTCTGAGGTGTCTGTTAAATCCGTGGCGATTCACATTGACCGCAGATTGTCAGGTTCCTTTACCCGGTAGTGAAACCAGTAGGGGGCAGTTTATCCGCACTAAAAGACGGTGTTCCTGCATCTGTGGTGGAGTTGAACCGGATGGGCTTTGGGCACATGCGTATCCTTGCGTGTATTGGTCAGTTGCCGGAGTCTGGATTAATGCACTATGGCTCCGTTGGGTTCTTTTTTGGGACTGATGGTGCATTGCGACTTCTTGCTAAGAAACCTGATGGGGCATTTGTGACATACGATATGTAGGAATCCCCGCCGCCCGTTACCCATTGGTGGCGGGGAACATTAATTATACATGAATGTTATTTAATTATTTCCGTAATATTCTCATTTGTCCTCGCCCCTGTTCTAACGTCCCATGTCCCAGATGTAATTGATTCTAATTCATTTGAATCTATGCCGTTAATCGCCCGCCCGGAAAGCCATCTTCCGTCTATTTGGAATGTCTTCTTGTCGACATCTGCATTTATAATTTTTCCATCCTTTGTTTTAAAGCTAATGAACATCGCTGTATTCTCATCAAGAGAATCAGCAGGATTCTTATTAAACTCAAATATTACAAAGGTTTTAATGTCCATTTGCTGTTTATATATCCATAATGATTTTATATAAACGTTGTTACATATTTTTGCGTTAATATTAAGAGGCTTGAAATTAAAGGCTCGTGAATAGTCGAAAAATCCTGGAGCAGTTATTTTCAAATCAATCCCGTAGTATCTAGACATTGCTTCACTGTTAAACGTATCAAGACTTGGGCCTGCATGCAGTACCGGTGGAAAGTAATAATCAGGAATTATCGCTTGATCTTGTTTGTTATGTTTCGCCCTGTCTATTATTTCTTCCCTAATCTCCGTTTGTTTGCTTATTGATTTAATTGATGAGTAATAGAGGATGTATGATGGAATGAAATATAAAAAAGCCATTGCATATGTAGTAACAGATAAATAAATGGAAGCCTTGTTAAATTTCGTAAATGCAGAATGAGCAACAAAGGAAATCGAAAGAATCATAAAGCAGAGTGCTCCATTGAGAGCCCTGCTGGGCATTGCAGGAGATGCAAGGAACGCAACATTTGCAGCAATTGCACCCAGTATGAATAAAAAGCTTCCAAACATAAGTTTGCTGCTACTATTCCTTGATAACACTACAGAGATTAGTAGTATTATAAATGCAATATAGACCTGCCAATATGCCCCCATTGCTGATGGCAGCCTTTCTGAAAAGTGCTCAAGAACCCTCCATGCAAGTGGTTGATTGTACCAGTCTTGTATTGTAGACGCACGGGATAGGTTTCCCGGAGCCAGCAGGAGAACCCCCGCGCCTATTGCAGATCCGAATACGCCAATCAGTAAATATTTATTTCTATTCATTATAAAGAAATATGCTACAGAAATTAATACAACTACAAGAGATGTGTTTTCATTTGAGCAACCTGCAAATATCGATGATATGGCATATACAAAGAGTATTAAATTGGATTTTTTACCATTGCTTAAATATATAGAAATTAGTATATAAATGGCAATGAACATGTTGGTCCATAAGTAATTTGCTGACCCAACAAGCCAGAAGTTAGTTTGACCGAGGGCTGGATTTGCAATGAAGTATAAGAAAAATAAGAAAATCATCACATATGGGGACGGTGACGACTTTGTTAATGTAGCTGGGATCATTGTCCAGCACAACACCATTAATGTTAGCGCTGCTGAGTTTATTGCATTGTAAATATGCGGGGAGAAAAACTTTAATAGAGATGTGCTGATCGTATCTGACACAACCCTTCCGCTCCATCCCAAATAGTGCATTTTTACGCTAGAAAGCGAAAGCTCTCTTAGGGCATAAGTATAGTCATCAGAGTTCATTGGTGTGATAAATCCTATTGAATACACCAACGAGAAAACTATAAGGATAGCAATTACCATTTTTAATCTATTGTTAACCATTTTTCTTCTCATTCTTAATTATGTACTTAGGCCTTTTTTTTGTTTCTATGTAAATCCTGCCAATATATTCCCCAAGAATACCTATTCCTATCAATTGAACGCCACCCAGAAAAAGTACAGAAACAAGAAGAGACGGGTAGCCAGGAACATTATTTCCAAATATTAATTTATCAATAATCATCCATGCACCGTAAAGGAATGACATACCTGCAATAAACAATCCAATGTAAGTCCATATGCGGAGCGGAAATGTTGAGAAAGAAGTTATTCCTTCCAGCGCCAGATTCCATAATTTCCAGCCATTGAATTTTGAATCGCCGGCCACGCGTTCGGCACGGGCATATTTAACAACATCCGTTTTTCCGCCAACCCAACTGAGCACACCCTTCATGAACAAGTTGCGTTCAGGCATTAATTTAATATTTTCGACAACTTCACGACTCATTAACCGAAAGTCGCCAACGTTCTCTTCGATTTTCGGATTGCTGATTTTGTTGTGCAGCTTATAAAACCACTCAGCTGTCTTACGCTTCATGCGCCCGTCAGTTGAGCGGTCTGAGCGCTTAGCCAGCACCATATCTGCGCCAGCCTGCCACTTCTCAATGAGATGGGGGATTACTTCTATCGGATCCTGTAAATCGACATCAATAGGAATGACCGCATCCCCGGTTGCGTGGTCGAGCCCCGCGAAAAGAGCTGGTTCTTTACCGAAGTTTCGCGTAAACGAAAGCGGAATAACGAGCGGATCAGATGCAGCTATTTTGTTAATTATTGATTCAGTCGCATCTTTGCTTCCGTCGTTGATGAAAACAATCTCAACTTCATACGGTTTTAGCTCTTCAAACTCGCGAACCGTTTTATAGAAAATAGGTATCGTGGCTTCTTCATTGAAGACCGGAACGACTAACGAGATTTTCATTTCGCATCCCTAAAGACAATGAATTTTGAATAAATGAATCCGCATATCAGGCTGATAGCTGAAAAGGTGACAAGAGTAAGGAGTGGCGGCAAGGAGCATTTGTCAGCCATCCAGCCAACAACAGCGCTCAGTGTTCCCATAAATCCCACGTACATCATGTAGCGAAGCGTGGTGGTGCTGGCGTTAAAGGTGAAGCGCGCATTGGCATAGAAGCTGAACGATACAGCGATAACAAAACCGGAAAAGTTCGCCAACGCCTGATGCGTATGCATCCCATACACACAAAAAGCAAATACGCCCCAATGAATAAGCGTGTTAAGAACACCGATCGATGTGTACTTAGCGAATAACTTCAACATTATGAAAATCAGCGGATTCGGAAAGGTCTGGAGTGTAGCACTACAAATTGCTTTGATCGATATAAACGATCAATAATATGATATTTAATAGTTTAAACTTATTGTTATCTTATTAATTGATCGTTGTTACCGATCAATTGGGGCTACTGATTGCTAAGTAGTTTGGGACAAAAACGGGACACACAAAGCTTTGCATCGGCTTGCAAGGCTTTGCATGTTTTTCGAAGATGGGGCGAGTGAGCGCCGTAGTAATGGGATAACTTGTTGTTAGCTCAGGTAGTTCCAGAAACATCTAAGCCGTGGGTCGCAGGTTCGAATCCTGCAGGGCGCGCCATTTAACCTCTCAAAATTACGTTAATCCGTAAGCTTCTGCGGCGGCGACGTTGCGCCATCCGCAGTACGTGACGCTAATATGCAAATAACTAATTGCGTTTAATCTGTTTATGGTGCTCCTCAGCCTGGATCTCGTGGGCGAAAGAATGGGCATTATTCATCGATTGATGGATGACCATTGCTTTTTCATAGTCGTCCATTTCAGAAAAGGGTGTCGCATGTTCCACAGCGGTCGGGGCGCTGGCTTTCTGTGTCTGAGCCATTTGCTGATGCGCGAAGGCGTCACCGTTATTCATCATCTCATGCGCCGTGGCGGATAATTGGCGGGATTCCATTTTCTCTGCGGCTTTTACGCCAGCTGAAATAAAAAAACGACAGCTAAAAGGGATGTAAACTTATTCATCTTATTTCTCCGGTGTGGGTTAATAAGAGAAATAATAAAACAGTCGTTGGGTCTGGCGCGTGACAGGATAATGACGATTATATCAGATTATTTTGCTGGCTAGTGATAGCGCCTTTCACTATCGCTACAGTTCAACGGAGGTGTTTGGGTAATGTCAAAATAAAACGAGTAGCGCGCGTATCGGAGGTGACAGAAACTTTTCCCTGATGCGCAATGACGATGGATTTTACAATTGCCAGGCCTATACCGCTGCCTTCCCCTTTACGCTGGCGGGAGGGATCAACGCGATAAAAACGATCGAAAAGGCGCGGCAAATGTTCCGGCGCGATTGGCGTACCGGGGTTTTCAACAATAATATGTATCTGGTCGTCCGCTTCTTTTATCCTAAGAGTAATGGTTTTACCCGGCGGCGTATAGCGCATCGTATTAGAGAGTAAATTACTGATCGCTCTGCGTAGCATGATGGGATCGCCGGTGATTCAGCAGGCGCGGCCTTCAAAGTGCAAGCTCCCAACACCTTTTCGGCAGAAAAGCTCAATGAGGCGCTCTACCACGGGGCGGTGCTCCGGGTGTGGCCAAAAGCCATGACGGTAGCGGTGATTATCGCCGGTCTGCTACCTGTTTTATGGGGGACCGGCGCGGGTTCTGAGGTGATGAGCCGTATTACCGCGCCGCTGCTGTCGCTGTTTATCATTCCGGTAGCCTACAAGCTGATGTGGCTGCGCAGGCATCGTCGCCTTGCGGCATAACGTGTGTCGCCCGCCTGCGGCGTCAAACTGCAGGCGGGTTCAGCGTACGTTTATCGTCCGAGCGCGCTGACCCGTTTGCGGTACTCGCCTGGTGTACAACCGAATTCACGGACAAAAGCTTTGTGAAAAGAAGATTCGCTCGCATAACCTACCGACTCGGCAATCACCATCACCGGCAGCGCTTCACGCGACAGGGTCTGGGCGGCGATTTGCAGGCGCAGCGTTGTTAACACGGCTAAGGGCGTCGTTGCGGACACGTCGCGAAATAGCTGGGCGAAGCTCGCCCGCGACATGTGTACCCGTTGCGCCAGCGTTTCGACCGTCCAGGGATGCGCCGGTGTTTCCAGCATGTGAAGGATCACGCGGCCCAGCCGGGGATGCAGCAATAAATTGAGCACGCTTTTCGCCGTGCCAGCCTGCGATAGCCAGTCGCGAACGGCGAGGGTAAACAGCGTGGCGCACTGCTGACTGTATAAGACATCAGCGCCAGGCAAATGGCGTTCTGACTCCTGCTGTAACAGCAAAATGGCGGCGTTAATCCAGATACTGGCGGGGCTATGCGGCGGCGGGGCAAGACATAACACTTCCGGCAACGCGGTAAGGAAATAACGTGACGTCGTGTGCAGACGTAGACTACCGCACACGATATGTGTCGGTGCTTCGCCAGACTGGCGCAAACGGTGGGCGGAGTTTTGCGGCAGAATCACCACCTTTCCCGGCGTAAGCGTCATGGCGTCGCCGGTAGGCATTTCCAGTTGCGCTTCGCCCTGCGTAACGGTATGCCAGCGAATCACCGATAGCTCGCCAGCGGCGTGCGGCAACTGCCAGTCGCCGCCTAACGGGCAATTCTTGTCGATTGAGCCCTGAGGGGCGTTAAGCGTCAATAGCCGACTAAGCGCATCCATATAGACTCCAGAACAGATTCTTTTTCAAAAATAGGGATAACCATTTCTGTCTCTGATCACTATATTTCGGACTCAATGTCATTTCTACCCTTGTTTTTGCTAACCGCCAATTTAGACGATAAGACAAAAAATGACGCGTTGCGGATAACCCTGTCTTTTTTGACGTTATTTATACTTGTCCTGACAAACAGATGGTGATTTGGCGGAGAAAGAAGATGACACAGTATCAGGCGCTCATTATTGGTTTTGGCAAGGCAGGAAAAACGTTGGCGGCAACTCTGGCGAAGACGGGATGGCGCGTGGCGATTATCGAACAGTCCGCCAGTATGTTCGGCGGAACCTGCATCAACATTGGCTGTATTCCAACGAAAACGCTGGTGCATGACGCGGAACGTGAGGGCGATTTTTCTGTCGCCATGCAACGCAAAGCGGCGGTCGTAAATTTTTTACGCGACAAAAATTTTCATAATCTTGCCGACCTGGACAATGTCGATGTGATTGAGGGAAGGGCGGAGTTTATTAATAACCATACCTTACGGGTATTTCAGGCGGACGGCGAGCGGGTGTTACGGGGAGAAAAGATCTTCATTAATACTGGCGCAGAGTCGGTGATCCCGGCTATTACGGGCTTAACAACGACGGCAGGGGTGTTCGATAGCACCGGGCTACTCAGCCTGAGCCAGCGTCCGGCGCGGCTGGGGATTTTAGGCGGCGGTTATATTGGCCTTGAATTTGCCTCAATGTTTGCCAACTTCGGTACGAAGGTCACTATCTTTGAAGCAGCGCCGCAATTCCTGCCTCGTGAAGATCGGGATATCGCGCAGGCAATTACCCGTATTTTACAGGAAAAGGGCGTCGAGCTGATTTTAAACGCCAACGTACAGGCTGTATCCTCAAAGGAGGGCGCGGTACAAGTTGAAACGACGGAAGGCGCGCATCTTGTGGATGCCCTGCTGGTGGCGTCGGGGCGAAAACCGGCGACGGCTGGCTTACAGTTGCAGAACGCCGGCGTGGCGGTGAACGAACGCGGCGGGATCATCGTGGATGATTACCTGCGTACCACGGCGGACAATATCTGGGCGATGGGCGACGTTACCGGTGGGTTGCAGTTTACCTATATTTCACTGGATGATTTTCGTATTGTACGCGACGGGTTATTGGGAGATGGCAAACGCAGTACCCGCGATCGCCAGAACGTCCCGTATTCCGTCTTTATGACGCCGCCGCTCTCTCGTGTCGGGCTGACAGAAGAACAAGCGCGGGCAAGCGGCGCAACGGTGCAGGTGGTGACATTACCGGTGGCGGCGATCCCTCGCGCCCGTGTTATGAACGATACTCGTGGCGTACTAAAAGCGGTAGTGGACGTGAATACGCAGCGTATTGTAGGGGTGTCATTGTTATGCGTCGATTCTCATGAAATGATTAATATCGTTAAAACCGTTATGGATGCAGATTTACCTTATACGGTGTTACGCGACCAGATATTTACCCATCCTACAATGAGTGAGTCTTTAAACGATCTCTTCTCTCTCATTAAATAAAACATAAATAACGTAGCCCTGTTAATCAGGGCTTTTTTTGGCCTGTCAGGCTATAAAAATACGCCAGGACAAATATGCTGGCGTCTGAAAGAAAAGGCTTTAGTCAGGCATAACGTATTATAACACCATTGAAATAACCCACGACTGGAAATCTCGATGTTAAAAGTTACCACGCTTATTGCTTCATTATTGGCTGCGCCGCTGGCGTTTTCCGCCTCCGCCCAGCCGCTAACTGACGTTGAATATATCAGCGTTTCTGCGGTGGCAGCAACGCCGTCAATGCTTGAAGACGCTATTGCCAGACTGGCGCAAAGTAAACAGGCCTCGTCATGGAAAATTACGTCAATGCGTATTGATAATACGGGTTACGCCACTGCGATATTATATAAATAAGGAGAGCCTGAGATGGATAAATATCTTCGTCTGTTAAGTCAGGGGGATCGGCTGGGATTAACATTAATTCGCCTGAGTATCGCCATCGTTTTTATCTGGATTGGACTACTAAAATTTGTGCCCTATGAGGCAGACAGTATTACCCCGTTTGTAGCGAACAGCCCGTTTATGTCTTTTTTCTATGAACATCCGGAAGAATATCGTCAGCATCTGACTCATGAGGGCGAACTAAAACCGGAGGAACGCGCCTGGCAAACGGCCAATAATACGTATGCGTTTTCGGATGGTCTGGGCGTGGTGGAATTGATTATCGCGGCGCTGGTACTGGCTAACCCTGTCAGCCGCTGGTTAGGGCTGGCAGGCGGCGTGCTGGCATTCCTGACGCCATTTGTCACGCTGTCGTTTTTAATCACCACGCCGGAGGCCTGGGTTATGCCGCTGGGCGATGCGCATTATGGTTTTCCGTATTTATCGGGCGCCGGGCGGCTGGTATTAAAAGATACGTTAATGCTGGCAGGTGCGGTGATGATCATGGCGGACTCCGCCCGTTCGTTACTTTTACAGCGACAGTAGCGACCCTCTTACCCTCTTTATGCCGCGATTCGTCGGGTGGCGCTTGCGCCATCCGACAATGTGTTGATGAATGATGGACTACCCTGACAGAAGTTCCTGTTCCACCTGTTGAACCTGCGCCTCCAGCGTATTGCGAATTTCGGTTAGCGCCCGTTCCTGCTCGGAGAAATAGGCTTCCTTATCCGCAACGGAAGAGGCGAGCCGCCAGGCGTTTTCCGTTTCCAGTTGCGTTATCTCTTTCAACAGCGCGTCGATTTGCGTGCGGAGCTGGCGTATTTTATGGCGCAGATGTTCCAGGTTATTTAGCCTGTCGCTTGCCATCATCGGTTCCAGACCGCTTTGCAGCTGCGTCAATAACGCGCGAATTGCCGCCAGATCGGCATTCTGCCGCGCCTGATTAAGCTGTACCATCATCTGGTGCGCTTTTTCTTTCAATTCATCGGCGACCACATCCGGGTGACACAGGCGGCTGGCCTGACGCCACAAACGTTTTAATTCACTGCGTTCGTCTGCCGACAAACGTTGATCGCGGGCGTAGCGGAATTGCGCTTCCTGCTGCTGCTCCCGGTACTGGTGATAGTCCTGTTCCGCATTTTCCTGCGCCTGGCGGAATGCGCTGTCGTCCTGATGGGAAAAATCCGCTTCCAGCTCGCGAATTTCCGCCAGCAACGCGGTAATTAATTCCGTCTGCTGCTGGATTCGCTGACGGATGCCCACCGCTTCGCGCGAGGCGGCATTCAATCCTGTCCACTGCTGTTTTAGCGTTGCCAGTTGATCCACGGCCTGGGAAATAAATTGCAGGCAGGATTGATAATCCTTTTCCCGGCGTTTTATTTCGGCTTCTTGCTTACGCTGCATACTCACCGCGAGCTGTTTACGCAACTCCAGAATACGGCTCATCAACGGCCCGAGGCGCAGATGATAGAGGTCGTTGAAATCGTCGAGGATTTGTACCCGCGCATTTCGTTTGTCAATCAGATCGCGAAGTTGGGCTTCAAGCGCTTTCAGCTCCAGTTTACTGGCGGCAATAGAGGGATCTTGCCACGTCGAGAGCGCCCGTTGAGCCTGTAGCCAGGCGGCGATCTCTTGCATGGCGTCACTGAATCGACGAGCTTCAATCGCCTGGGCAATGGCGCTGATTATGGCATCCTGCGGCTCATTTTTCAGGTAGATGAGCTGCTGACGGATAATCTCTTCGTCCTCAAGTTCAATGGCGCTTTTGATGATCTCTAAACGTTTGATGATCTTATTCATGACGTTGATGCCTGGCGTGGCTCAAAAACGGATAACAGATACCAGGTCTGATTCACCTTTTTGAAAATACTGAAAAAATACTAAATGTATTCTGTAGGGTGTCGTACTTTTCGTCCAGAGTTATTCACATATTTTATACTCGGCGTCTGTCACCCGTAACGTTCTATATCGGCGCGCACTCTTTTCTTTTTACTCCCCGCGACATCTTTTTTTACACGATAACGTTAACGTCCGGAGTTGAGCCTTGACAAACGATTGCGCCTTGCGGCAGCGAGAGCGAAATGTTAAAAGGTGCCCCTCAATAAAAACGATACAGGGGTAGGACGTGAAAAACGCGTCAACTGCATCCGGCGCCAGCGTGTCGGATGCCGCGTCGAAGAATGAACCGACGCTTCAACGGGGGTTGCAAAACCGCCATATTCAGCTAATCGCCCTGGGCGGCGCCATTGGCACCGGACTGTTTCTGGGCATCGGCCCGGCGATTCAAATGGCGGGGCCGGCTGTTTTGTTGGGCTATGGCGTTGCCGGGATTATCGCTTTTCTCATTATGCGCCAGTTGGGTGAAATGGTCGTGGAAGAGCCGGTTTCCGGATCGTTTGCCCACTTCGCCTGGAAATATTGGGGGCCGTTTGCGGGCTTTTTGTCGGGCTGGAACTATTGGGTCATGTTTGTGCTGGTCGGGATGGCGGAGCTGACCGCGGCGGGCATCTATATGCAGTACTGGCTGCCTGACGTACCAACATGGGTATGGGCGGCGGTGTTTTTTATTATCATTAATGCCGTAAATCTGGTGAACGTTCGTCTGTATGGCGAAACGGAATTCTGGTTCGCGCTGATTAAAGTGCTGGCGATTATCGGCATGATAGGTTTTGGTCTGTGGCTGCTGTTCTCCGGCCACGGCGGCGAACATGCCAGTATTGATAACCTCTGGCGTTATAACGGTTTCTTCGCTACCGGTTGGCATGGTTTGCTTCTGTCGCTGGCGGTGATTATGTTTTCTTTTGGCGGACTGGAGCTGATCGGCATTACTGCGGCGGAAGCGCGCGATCCGCAAAAAAGCATCCCGAAAGCGGTGAATCAGGTGGTATACCGTATTTTGCTGTTCTACATCGGTTCGCTGGTGGTGTTGCTGGCGCTCTATCCGTGGGTAGAGGTGAAATCCAATAGCAGCCCTTTTGTGATGATCTTCCATAACCTGGACAGTAATGTGGTGGCTTCGGCGCTGAATTTCGTTATTCTGGTCGCGTCGCTTTCGGTATATAACAGCGGCGTTTATTCGAATAGCCGAATGCTGTTCGGCCTGTCCGTACAAGGCAACGCGCCGAAATTTTTAACCCGCGTCAGCCATCGCGGCGTGCCGGTGAACTCGCTGATACTTTCCGGAGCGATTACCTCGCTGGTGGTGCTGATCAACTATCTGTTGCCGCAAAAAGCGTTTAGCTTGTTGATGGCGCTGGTTGTCGCGACGCTATTGCTAAACTGGATAATGATCTGTCTCGCGCATTTACGTTTTCGCGCGGCGATGCGTCGTAAAGGGCGCGAGACGCAATTTAAGGCGCTGTTCTATCCCGCCGGAAACTATTTGTGCATTGCGTTTCTGGCGCTGATTCTGGTGTTAATGTGTACGATGGACGATATGCGATTGTCGGCGATTTTGCTGCCGGTATGGATTGTATTTCTGTTTATCGCGTTTACCGTTTTGCGCCGTAAGGCTCATTAACTTTTTTGCCCGATCCCATGCTCATGCGATCGGGCAATCCATTAATGCCGCAATGTCCCTGACAGCGCGCGAATATCGCTGCCGGTCGGCGTTTGATGAATACGCAAGCCGAACTCTTCCACCACGGCAAAAATATGGTCGAAAATATCGGCCTGAATGCTCTCATATTCCAGCCACACGACGGTATTGGTAAAGGCGTAGATCTCTATCGGCAAACCATGATCGTCAGGCGCCAGTTGGCGTACCATCAGCGTCATATCTTTACGGATGCGCGGATGGTGGCGTAAATATTCGTTCAGATAGGCGCGAAATGTCCCGATATTGGTCATTCGGCGGTGATTTAAGGCTGATTCCGGCGCATCCAGCTGTTTATTCCATTCATCGATTTCCTGATGACGGCTGGTAAGGTACGGCTTTAACAGTTGCGCGGTTAACAGCCGCTGTTTTTCATCATCATCCAGAAAATGGATACTGGTCGCGTCAATATTAATGCTGCGTTTAATCCGGCGTCCGCCGGACGCAGACATGCCGCTCCAGTTTTTGAATGAGTCGGAAACCAGCGACCAGGTGGGAATGGTGGTGATGGTATTATCCCAGTTGCGTACTTTTACCGTGGTTAAGCCAATATCAATGACCGCGCCATCTGCGCCATATTTTGGCATCTCCAGCCAGTCGCCCAGTTTGAGCATATCGTTGGCGGAAAGCTGGATACCGGCAACCAGGCCAAGAATCGGGTCTTTAAAGACCAGCATTAATACCGCGGCCATCGCGCCCAGCCCGCTGATTAAAATTGCTGGTGACTGGCCAATCAGCAGTGAGATCATCAGAATGCCGACGATAATTGCGCCGATGAGCTTAATGCCCTGAAATATTCCTTTTAGCGGCAACTGAGAGGCGGCGGGCCATTTTTGCGATAGATTGAAAATCACGTCCAGCAGAGAAAATAACGACAGCAGGGCGTAGGTCATAATCCATAACTGCGCGCAGGTCGTCAGGATATCCGCAGCCTCACTGCCTTTTTGTAGCCAGAGCGCGGCCTGAATATTGACAATGATGCCTTGCAGCGTAAAAGCCAGACGATGGAATAATTTATTCTGGGTAATAATTTGCAGCCACAGGCGGGAACTGGCGTTGGCACGTTTTTCGAAAGCGCGCAGTACTATCCAGTGCAAAATAATATGCACGACAACTGCTGTCAGAAAAATAATACCAAATATCACCACCAGCGACGTGGTGTGATTCATTTCAATTCCCGCTAAATCTTCTACCTGGGATATCAATTCCTGCATAATCTCTCCTTTATAAACAGCAGCCTATGATGACTGCTGAATGGCATTTATGCAAATCAGGACGCCTGCGCTTCAGGCATAATCAGCAACAGACGGGTAAAAGCGCCACTGGGGTTATCCATACGCTATATTTTATCCAGCGCCCTATAAACGTCGTTATTTTACGCGGTTCCCTCTTTTTGAACAGGCGCCAGTACGTCAACAATGAATGAAAACTTTTTAACCAGAATGTTTAAAACGATTGCAATATCTCTGTCGGATAATGATTAGCACCGTCGTACCTATCAACAATAACATTAAGGAACATCGGATGACCCAAAAGCGTACCCTGCTAAAATACGGCATACTCTCGCTGGCGCTGGCCGCGCCATTATCTGCCTGTGCGTTTGATTCTCTTACGGTAATTGGCGATAGCCTTAGCGATACCGGGAATAACGGTCGCTGGACCTGGGATAGTGGTCAAAATAAGCTCTACGACGAACAGTTGGCCGAACGATATGGGCTGGAATTAAGCCCTTCCAGCAATGGCGGCTCTAATTATGCCGCCGGCGGCGCGACGGCGACCCCGGAATTAAACCCGCAGGATAATACCGCCGATCAGGTACGGCAGTGGCTTGCCAAAACGGGGGGAAAAGCCGACCACAACGGTTTGTATATTCACTGGGTCGGCGGAAACGATCTGGCGGCGGCCATCGCGCAACCAACCATGGCACAGCAAATAGCCGGTAATAGCGCCACTAGCGCGGCGGCGCAGGTAGGGCTGTTACTGGATGCCGGCGCCGGGCTGGTCGTGGTGCCAAACGTACCGGATATTAGTGCGACGCCAATGCTTCTGGAGGCGGTAATCACCGCCGGGCTGGGCGCAGCGGCGCCCCCGGCGCTAAAAGCGGCGTTAGAGGCGCTGGCGGAGGGAGCTACGCCCGATTTCGCCAGTCGGCAACAGGCGATCCGCAAGGCGTTGCTGGCGGCGGCTGCAACGGTAAGCAGCGATCCGTTTGTTCAGCAACTGCTCGTTGAGCAACTGCTGGCGGGCTATGAAACGGCGGCAGGGCAGGCGTCAGATCTGACCGATTATTATAATCAGATGGAAGAGAAGGGGCTGGAGCAACACGGCGGCAATATAGCCCGTGCCGATATCAACGGCCTCTTTAAGGAAATTCTTGCCAACCCGCAGGCGTTTGGTCTGACAAATACCGTAGGCATGGCCTGCCCGCCGGGCGTATCCGCTTCGGCGTGCTCCTCGGCAATGCCTGGATTTAATGCGTCGCAGGACTATCTGTTTGCCGATCATTTACATCCCGGTCCGCAGGTCCATACCATTATTGCGCAATATATCCAGTCGATCATTGCCGCGCCGGTACAGGCGACATACCTGAACCAAAGCGTTCAGTCGATGGCGCAAGGCAGTCGTACCACGCTTGACAGCCGTTATCAGCAGCTTCGCCAGGGGGAAAATCCTGTTGGTTCACTGGGCATGTTCGGCGGATACAGCGGGGGATATCAACGTTATGATAATAATGAGGCCGACGGGAACGGTAATCATAATAATCTGACGGTTGGCGTCGATTATCAGCTTAACGAGCAGGTTCTGCTGGGAGGGCTGATAGCCGGTTCTCTGGATAAGCAACATCCTGACGATAATTATCGTTATGACGCCCGCGGTTTTCAGGCCGCCGTATTCAGCCATTTACGCGCCGGTCAGGCGTGGCTGGATAGCGATTTACACTACCTGTCCGCTAAATTCAGTAACATTCAGCGCAGTATCACGCTCGGTGCGCTAAGACGGGTGGAAGAGGGCGAAACCAACGGGCAGCTGTGGGGCGCGAGGTTAACCAGCGGTTATGATTTTGTCATGATGCCGTGGTTAACGACCGGACCGATGCTGCAATATGCATGGGATTACAGCCACGTTAATGGCTATAGCGAGAAGCTCAATACCAGTACATCAATGCGTTTTGGCGACCAAAACGCCCATTCGCAGGTGGGTAGCGCTGGCTGGCGTCTGGATCTCCGCCACAGCATCATTCACTCCTGGGCGCAGATTAATTATCGCCGTCAGTTTGGCGATGATACGTATGTGGCGAACGGCGGCCTTAAATCGACCGCGCTGACGTTTAGCCGCGACGGAAAAGCGCAGGATAAAAACTGGGTTGATATCGCGATTGGCGCAGATTTTCCGCTGTCGGCAACGGTGTCCGCTTTCGCCGGGCTGTCGCAAACGGCAGGGTTAAGCGATGGCAATCAAACCCGTTATAACGTTGGGTTTAGCGCCCGATTTTGATGACACGCCAGGGAGGGCCAACCCCGTGGTGACAATATCGCCATCGTAGGCGCAAACCGGTGTCACGCCGTTTTCTCCTTCATCCAGATAGGGGGTATCCAGATATGGCAAACGGCGTACCAGTTTTAAATATTATTTATTTTCAATAGGTTGAAAGAGAAAGTTAACACTAGCGATGTAAAACCTGGCACTTCGCGCTATTGATCATTGGGGAACCTGGCAGAAAGGTGAAAAAAGCCGGACGGGCGTCCGGCTTAGGCAGGGGATTAGACTTCCGTCAGTGTGGTTTCAAGCGGCAGACGTGATTTCGGCAGCCCGGCGTTGAAATCCTCGACGCTATGATGGCCGACCGGCACCACGACCAGACTGGTATAGCCTTTTTCTTTCAGACCAAATTCAGCGTCGAGCACCTCGGCGTCGAAACCTTCAATGGGGACGGCGTCGAGACCCATCGCGGCGACGCCCAGCAGAAAGTTGCCGACGTTCAGATAGACCTGTTTCGCCATCCACTGGTGGTCATCTTTCAGCGAGACGCGGTGCATATCGGCGAAAAAGCGGCGACCTTTATCATTTGCCGCTTTAGCTTCCGTCGTAGCGAAACGGCCATCGGCTTCTTCCTGATCGACGACGCGCTCAAGCCATGCGTCATCCATTGCGGTTTTTGCGCAGAAGACCACCACATGGGAGGCGTCTAACATTTTACGTTCGTTAAACACATAATTGGCGGCGGCGGATTTTGCGACACGCGCTTTGCCCTCTTCCGTACTGGCGACAATAAAGTGCCACGGCTGGGAATTGGTGCTGGAGGGGCTGTACTGTAGTAGTGTTTTTATTTTATCCGCTTCTTCGGCGGTCAGTTTTTTGCTGGGATCGAACGCCTTAGTGGAGTAGCGCTGTAAGGCGACAGAAACGATATCCATAAATGCTCCTGGTTGGTTTAGTACCCTTTTGTATCAGCAGGGTACCGGGTTATCGGTAAAAAGATAAGGGAGGAAAATGCGGAAACGGTTATTGCATCAGCGTGGTCGCAGGCGCAGTTGCTCTCTTTTAGGCAGCCCGTCTACAACCAGATTCCATGAGTCATTTATCAAATCGTTGAGTAGCGAGACGGTGATATCCTCGCCCGCATAGACTGAAATCCAGTGTTTCTTATTCATGTGATAGCCAGGCGCAATGCTGGGGTAAATTTGTTGATTTACCAGGGATTTTTGGGGATCCGATTTCAGGTTCACCACTGGACGGCAGTGATGTTCAGTGAAAAGCATGAATATTTTGCCGCCGACTTTAAACACATCGTACTGTGGGCCGAAAGGCCAGCAGTGTTCGGTAAAAGGCAGTTCCAGCGCAAAGCGTTTTGCCCAGGCGTGCAGTGTTTGACCGTCCATTATTGCTCCTCGCGAGTCAGCGCGCGCCACATGGCTTCGAATCCCAGCGCAATATATTCGCCAGCGCGAGCGGGATCGCGCGCGGCGAAATCCATTGTTGTTTCAGCCAGCGCCAGAAAAAGGCCGTCGCCGAAGGCGCGGTACTCATCCGACATAAACACCATCAAAACGGAACGATGACATAAATCGCGCAATTCGGGGAACATATCGTCGGCCCGTTGTTCCGTCTCTTTGGTGAGTTTTTCGCTGACGGCCAGTTGACGGATCGCCCGATGGCGCGCGGGATGGTTCAGACCCCAACTGATGTAACTGTTCCAGATAAAACGAGTCATCATTTTGGCATCGGTAATGGATCGATCCAGCTCCATTATCATTGACTGGCAGAGATCCTGCTTTAAATGCAAATACAACGTGTTAATCAGCTCATCTTTGGTCGCGAAATAGCGAAACAATGTTCCTTCTGCAACACCTGCGTTACGCGCAATCACCGCCGTTGAGGCGGCGATACCGGATTGCGCTATCGCCTGGGTTGCCGCTTCCAGTAATGCTTGTTTTTTGTCTTCACTCTTCGGACGAGCCACTACACGTTACCCTTATGTCTGGAAAAACATGATTGAATCATGCCCGTTGTCGCGTCGCAACGGTGAATGTCAACCTTTGAAAAGTACCTTGACGGCGTATCTTTGCTTTCTATAATGAGTGCTTACTCACTCATAATCAAGGGCTGCCGCATGAAGTGGTAGAAAAGCATATTGCAGGCCATGCGATAAGCCGTCTCACAATTTGTGTGGTTATTACTATGCTTATTGCTGTTGCCGTAAATGTGCGGTGCGGGAGCCGCTGACGAGTTTGATAGAGGGGAGAGCACGATGACCATTTCCGCTCAGGTTATCGACACGATTGTCGAGTGGATTGATGATAATTTGAATCAGCCGTTACGTATTGATGATATTGCCCGTCATGCGGGGTATTCCAAGTGGCACCTGCAGCGCCTTTTTATGCAGTACAAAGGGGAGAGTCTGGGGCGCTACGTGCGTGAACGGAAGCTAAAACTGGCGGCGCGCGACCTGCGCGACACCGACCAGAAGGTGTATGATATTTGTCTCAAGTATGGTTTTGATTCGCAGCAAACCTTTACGCGCATTTTTACCCGCACGTTCAACCTGCCGCCAGGCGCTTATCGTAAAGAAAAGCATGGCCGTACGCATTGAAATGTTTAATCGGCCAGCGAAAACCAGCGCCGCCAGATAAAGCGAATAACATAATATTCCAGCGCGCCGAGCAACAGAAACCATAAACAAAACAACAAAGTATAAAGCTGGTTGAGATCCATAAGATGAAAGATCCCGACCAGTTTTTGCGCCAGCGCAAGGCCGAGCGAAGGGGCGGGCAGCAGCAGGCTGGAGAGCAACGCCATCAGCAAAATACCGGCAGCGGTCATCAATGATTCAAGCGGGTGTTTCATGGCTTTGTTAAACGTAAGTTAAAACGCCATTGTCCGGGATATCGCCTGGTAAGGCAAATATGCTGTCTATTGTCCCGCCCAGATTTCACAATGTTTTTGTACCAGGCCTATCAGCGATCCGCCGTCGGCAATAAACTCCCGCATATATTGCGCTTCGTTACCGCCTTTTTTCACCTGCAGACGTAGCGCGTCAATGGCGCTGTCGGCGCCCAGCTTGCGCGCTGAGGGGGTAACGTTGTCCAGCAGACGCAGCGTATCATCTGCCAGGCGACGGCGGTCGCCGGTATAGACATCGGTTAGCACGCCCTCCAGACCATAGCGGCAAGCCTGAAAACGGTTGAATTTATATAACAGATAGTCTTGTTCCTGCGGTTTAAAGGGACGCTCGGTCAGCAGCCAGTGCGCGGTCGCCTGAATCAACCCTGCCATATTGATGGCATGATCAAGGGTGAGCGGCGTATCCATCACCCGAACTTCTACCGTGCCAAAGGCCGGGCTGGGGCGGATATCCCAGTGCAAATCTTTGATGCTGTCGATCATCGTGGTGTAAGACAGACGGCGAAATAGTCCGGCAAACTCTTGCCAGTTACTGACCCACGGCATGGGACCGTTATCGGGAAAAGCGGAAAAAATATTCAGGCGCGCGCAGGCAAAACGGGTGTCAGATCCTTGCATATAGGGAGACGCGGCGGAGAGCGCAATAAAGTGCGGCACAAAATGCGATAGCCCGTGTAAAAGATAAATCGCATCGTCGCCGTTCGCGCAGCCGACGTGGACATGCTGACCGAAAACCGTCGCCTGTTGAATTAAGTAGCCGAAATTTTCCAGCGTGCGTTGATAGCGCTCATTATCACAGACCTCCTGACGCTGCCATTTTTGAAAAGGGTGCGTACCGCCGCCGCAAATGCCGAGATGGTGTTCCGACGCCGCCTGTAAAATAACGTGCTGCATGGCAGAAAGTTGGGCCGCCGCCTGGTCAATATCGCGGCAGACGCCCGTGGCCATCTCCAGCATACTTTCGGTGATATCGTGCTTAATTTCTCCCGCAGTAAGTTGGGGCTTAACGGCGTCGATCAGCGTAGAAGAGTCCTGGCTTAAATCGTAGCCAGGTGGATTGATCACCTGCATCTCCAGCTCAATACCAAGCGTATAAGGTTCAGAAACGTGAAAATCATTCAGCGCCATAGCGATCTCATTTATCGGGGGATTGCGCTAAGTATAGAAGCGGGAGCGCTCCTGTCGTGGGGAAAGCGCGTTATTGCAGAAACAAGAGTAATAACGCTATTGCCACGTTGAAACCATTCTGTACGGACGGTACGTTCAGCCATCGTGGCGGCAAAGGCTGGCAGCAGATGTAACGAGATGTGCGTGGCGGTAAGCGAGGTAACTTTTGCGCTATTGAATCCCGGGAGCGTGACGCGGTCTGAAAAGGCTTTATAAACGCTCTCTTTGGCGGAGAAAGCCAGCGTCAGGGCAAGCGGAAAAGGGAGCGAGCTCGCCTGGAGAATTTGGCGCTCATCGCTATCAATAATGGACAGCGCCAGCTCTGTCGCCGTGTGCTGACTCATGATTTTTTCTATATCAACGCCGATACGCTGTCGGGATATGATGGCCAGCGCCGTTGTCGCACAGTGGCTGATGCTGCCAAATAGGCCGTCCGGCCATAGCGGCTGTCGCTTGTCGCCAATACCGGGCACTGTCCTGACGCCCACCTCGCGTAGCGCATGAACGGCGGCGATGCGGCCTGCCAGATGTTCAGCTTTACGCTTGCGTCCGGCAGACCGGAGCAGATCGTGATGAGGCAGCCATAACAGATCGTGTTCGTGAAAGCTGCTCGCATCAAAGTCGACGATATGCAGCCTGTGTCCGGCAAAGGGAAGGGGAAAATGAGATGTCCGCATCGTTTTTTGCTAATTCCCTCCCCGAATGAGGGAGGGAAGGTTGCCATCAGAAATGGGTATTAATGCTCATATACCACGTACGTCCCGGTTCGTTATAGGTGTACGCGCCAGCACCCGCCATATAAGCGCCAGTTTGAGTATCCCTGACGGTTTGCGCGTTACCTTCACGCCACAGACGTTTGTCAAAGAGGTTATCCACGCCACCGGTCAGGCTGACATTTTTGGTCACGTCCCAGGTCGCGCTCAGGCCAACAATACTGTATGGGCTGACCGCTTGCTTATCTGTCCCGGTAACGGGGTTACCTTGATAATCATATTTCTTCGGCTCTTGTTTGCCGTACCAGGTGAAGGTCGATTGCAGAGAAACGTCCTGACGTACCTGCCAGCTCAGGGTTGAGTTAAGCGTGTACTGTGGAATAATCGACAGGCGTTCGCCGGTCTCTTTGTTTTTGCTCTGCAGCATATACGTAACGTTATTCGTCCAGTTGACGGTGTCGCTAACCGGTACGTTTAACGTGCCTTCCAGACCTTCAACGACCGCTTTCGGCACGTTCTCCCACTGATAAACATCCGTTTTGCCGTTGTTGATACGCTGCAACGGCACAGTACCCGCTTCAATCTTATTGCGGTAATCATTGCGGAACCAGGTGATGCCGGCCAGCCAGCCATCGCGTTTAAATTCCAGACCGATCTCTTTATTGATGCTGGTTTCGGCTTTCAGATCATCGTTACCCATCATATAGCAGCCGATGCCGGTACCCGCGCCAGTCGCGTAGCAACCCTGACCTTTACTGTACAAAATATAGTTTGGGTTAGTCTGGTACAGACTCGGGGCTTTATAAGCGCGGGCGATTCCCATTTTCAGGGTAAAGTCATCCCCCAGACCTTGCGACAGGTTCAGCGATGGGCTCCAGTTATCCCCCACAATACTGTGATGATCGAAACGTAGCCCCGGCGTCAGCATGGTGCTATCGGTCAGTTCCATGTTGTTTTCAGCAAACAGAGAGAAAATTTCCGCTTTTGAATAGGGGCTACGATTGGTACTGCTGTAACCCGGGATATTTCCCCCCATAAAGGTTTGCGAGTTGGAGAGCTCGTCTTTCATACGCTGTTGGGCCCATTCGGTACCCAGCGTCAGGTTTTGATTTACCAGCAGATCGAAAGGAAGGCTCACTTCGCTGTGTAGGGTGACGTCATTCAAATCGGCATCGGCATATTTTTGCGATGCTTTGGGATCGAAAATTCCTTCGGTGCCGCCTGCCAGGCCTTCCGGCATCCGGGAGTTACGGGTATGTTCGTATTGCACCCAGTTACTGGTGGTTACGCCATTATCCCAGCCGCCGTTCCAGGTCAGAGAGTAGTTCTGCCGATAGAGGCGGTTCGTCTCTTTTCCGTAATTATCTTTCACCAGCTGGTTCGTATTGGTGTTCTGAGTATCGCCGGCATAGAGGTTGCCCTGGCGACTGTAACCGGCCTCCAGTTCCAGAGACTGAAGCGGAGCAAAATCCCAACGAACCACGCCGTTGATATCTTTGTTAATGACCCCCTCGCGTCCTGCCGGTAGCGTGTCGGCGTAACTCCCGGTACGTTCAGACTGATGCCCCTGGTTAATATTACGCGCATCAGCCTGCGTTTTGTCGAGGTTGCCATACAGACGGAAGCTGAAATCCCCGCCCAGCGGGCCGTTCAGGCTAAAGTTAGTGCGTTTGGTCGCGCCTTCGTCTTTATGTTCCGGCGCGTTGAAATAGGTATTCCAGGAACCGTGCCACTCGCTACCGCCTTTTTTGGTAATGATATTGACCACGCCACCCGCCGCGCCGTTACCGTAGCGTGCGGCGGCAGGGCCACGCAGCACTTCAATGCGTTCGATCATCTCCGGCGGCACCCACGCGGTATCGCCGCGGGTATCGCGTTCGCCGCGCCAGCCCAGGCGCACCGAGTTACGGCTGGTGACGGGTTTACCGTCTATCAGGATGAGGGTGTTTTCCGGCCCCATGCCGCGAATATCGATTTGGCGGTTATTCCCGCGCTGACCGCTGGTGGAGTTGCCGGTCAGGTTTACGCCTGGCATGGTGCGGATGATTTCTGACACGTCGCGCGCGGGCGGATTTTTGCGGATCTCATCGGCGGTGATGGTGGATACGCCTGGCGCCTGTAGGTTTTGCTGGGCAGCGGTCACCACGATGGTGTCTTCATTGGTGAGCGCAGCGCTATCGGTTTTTTCTTCCGCCATCACGGGCAGAGCGGCCCCGTAAATCCCTAAATTGACCAGTAAGGTCAGGGAATGAATCTTCTTGTTCATTGTATATCCTGCTTTTCTTTAGCCACATAAGCCAAAGCGCCCGTCAAAGGCATTGGCCGGGTGGTGAAATTGTGTTCGCGCGTCCCATAGCGCGACAATACGCTATTGCAAATGCAAATAGTTATCAATAATATTATCAATATATTTCACCTTTTATATACAAAATTCATAATAAACACAGGGTTATAATGAAAGAGGCGCTGGCAACGGGAAGTGAGGCCTGGTGGAGGACGAAAACCGGGCCGGAATGGATACGGGAAAAAGACGGAAATTATCGGGTCACTTTTTGGTGGCGCGACCCGCAGGGAAACGAAACACACTCCCCGATACGGCGTGTCTGGGTCTACATCACTGGCGTAACCGATCATCATCAAAACGCGCAGCCTCAGACGATGGCGCGTATTGCCGGAACGGATGTCTGGCGCTGGAGCACGGCGCTTAGCGCTAACTGGCGCGGCAGCTACTGTTTTATTCCTACCGAGCGAGATGACGTTTTTGCCGCTTTTGCGCCGGGCGAAACGCCCGATCGGAACGCACTGCGTGAAGGCTGGCGACAGCTATTACCGCAGGCGATTGCCGACCCGCTTAATTCGCAAAGCTGGCGGGGAGGACGTGGTCATGCGGTTTCAGCGCTGGAAATGCCGGATGCGCCCCTCCAGCCGGGGTGGGATCGTCCTGAAACGCCGTACTCGCCGCCTTTGATGATGCAGTGGCATAGCGAACGTTTGGGTAACTCCCGCCGCGTATGGATATTGACGACCGGAGACGAGGCGCCGGAGGAAAGACCGTTGGCTATTCTGCTGGACGGTCAATTCTGGGCGGAAAATATGCCCGTCTGGCCCGCGCTCGCCTCGCTGACTCATCAACGCCTGCTTCCCGGTGCCGTCTATCTGCTGATTGACGCGATTGATACTCACTACCGCAGCCAGGAGTTGACCTGCAATGCCGACTTCTGGCTGGCGGTGCAACAGGAACTGTTGCCGCAAGTCAGAGCCGTGACGCCTTTTAGCGATGATGCCGGGCGAACGGTGGTCGCCGGACAGAGTTTTGGCGGCCTGTCGGCGCTGTATGCCGGCCTGAACTGGCCGACGCGTTTTGGCTGTGTACTAAGCCAGTCAGGATCGTTCTGGTGGCCTCATCGCATCACCCCGCCGGAGGGGGAAGTCATTACCCGGCTGAAAACCGGCGCATTATGCGCGCGCGGACTGCGTATCGTACTGGAAGCCGGCGTGCGTGAGCCGATCGTGTTTCAGGCGAATCAGGCGCTTTATGCCCAACTGAATACCTCGCAGCAGTCCATTTTCTGGCGTCAGGTTGACGGCGGACACGATGCGCTTTGCTGGCGCGGCGGGCTAACGCAAGGGCTGATGCTGCTTTGGCAGCCGCTTATCGACACGCTTTAACCGGGCACATGTCCATGACAGGAGTTGAGTATGGAATTCAGTAATCCCTTCGATAATCCGCAGGGACAGTTTTACCTGCTGCAAAATACGCAGCGTCAATTCAGCCTTTGGCCAGCGGCGTGCGCGCTTCCCGCAGGATGGGACGTGGTATGCGAACCGCAATCGCAGGACGCGTGCCAGCAGTGGCTTAATACGCGCTGGACAACACTGAATCCGGCCCATTATGCCGATAAGCAGGAGGCGAAATGACGCAGCGTTTACCGTTAGTCGCCGCTCAGCCGGGGATCTGGATGGCGGAAAAACTCTCTGATTTACCCTCCGCCTGGAGCGTGGCGCACTATGTGGAACTGAACGGCGAGCTGGATGCCCCCTTGTTGGCAAAAGCGGTAGCGGTAGGGATGCAACAGGCGGATACGCTACGGATGCGTTTTACCGAAGAGAACGGCGAGGTCTGGCAATGGATAGATCCTGAGCACACCTTCGGCGAGCCCCCGATTGCCGATTTACGCGACCAGCCCGATCCGCATTACGCGGCGCTGGCGTTAATGCAGGCGGATTTACGGCAAAACCTGCGCGCAGATAGCGGTAAGCCGCTGGCGTTTCACCAGTTAATCCGCATTGATGATACCCGCTGGTATTGGTATCAGCGCTATCACCATTTGCTGGTGGATGGCTTTAGCTTCCCGGCGATAACCCGCCAGATTGCGGCGATTTATCGCGTCTGGCAGAGCGACGCCCCTACGCCGGAGTCGCCTTTTACCCCCTTTGCGGATGTGGTCGAGGAATATCAGCGCTATCGCCAGAGCGAGGCCTGGCAGCGTGACGGCGCCTTCTGGGCGCAGCAGCGCCGCGAGCTGCCGCCGCCGGCGTCAATTTCTGCCGCGCCGCTGCCGGGGCGGTCGGCGAGCGCGGGTATTCTGCGTATGAAATTGAGCGCGCCGGCGGGGGCGTTTCGCCAACTGGCGGCGCACATGCCTGAGATACCGCGAGCGGATCTTGCCCTGGCGCTGGTGACGTTGTGGCTGGGACGATTATGCGGGCGAATGGATTATGCCGCTGGATTTATCTTTATGCGGCGGATGGGATCGGCGGCGTTAACGGCGACCGGGCCTGTCCTTAACGTGTTGCCGCTGGCGGTGAACCTTCATGCGACGGAAGATCTGCCAACACTGGCGAAGCGTCTTGCGGCGCAGTTAAAGAAGATGCGCCGCCACCAGCGTTACGACGCCGAACAGATTGTACGCGATAGCGGGCGAGCCGCAGGGGAGACGCCGCTATTTGGCCCGGTGCTCAATATAAAAGTATTTGATTATCATCTGGATCTTCCTGGCATACAGGCGCAAACCCATACCCTGGCGACGGGGCCGGTTAACGATCTTGAACTGGCGCTTTTTCCGGATGAAAACGGCGGTCTGGATATTGAATTGCTGGCGAATGCACAGCGTTACGATGATGCCACGCTCTCCCGCCATGCCTTACGGTTGATGGCGCTTATCACACAGTTTGCGGATAACCCGGCGCTGCGCTGCGGCGATGCGCAAATGCTGCTGGCGGAAGAACAAACGCAATTAGCACACCTTAATAATACGGCGGTAACGATTCCCGCCGCCACGCTTAGCGATTTGGTGGCGCAGCAGGCGCAAAAAACGCCAGAGGCTTCCGCGTTGGCAGATGCGCACTATCATTTTACCTACCGTGAAATGCGTGAACAGGTTGTGGCGCTGGCGTACGCGCTGCGGGAACGTGGCGTTCAGCCTGGCGATAGCGTGGCGGTGGCGTTGCCGCGGTCGGTTTTCCTGACCTTAGCGCTGCATGGCATTGTCGAGGCGGGCGCCGCCTGGCTGCCGCTGGATACCGGTTATCCTGACGATCGGCTGCGAATGATGCTGGAAGATGCGCAGCCGAAACTATTAATTACGACTCAGGCGCAGCTGGCGCGCTTTCACGATATTCCGGGGATGGAATATTTGTGTTATAGCCAACTGCTACCGGTCAGTGACGCCACTCCGCTGGGGCTGTCGTTACCGCATCATACCGCTTACATCATTTTCACCTCTGGCTCGACGGGCAGGCCGAAAGGGGTGATGGTGGGACAAACGGCGATAGTCAACCGGCTGCTGTGGATGCAGGATCACTATCCGTTGACGGCGGATGATGTAGTAGCGCAAAAAACGCCGTGCAGTTTTGACGTCTCAGTATGGGAGTTTTTCTGGCCGTTTATCGCCGGGGCGAAACTGGTGATGGCTGAACCGGAAGCGCACCGCGACCCGCTCGCGATGCAACGGTTCTTTGCGCAATACGGCGTCACGACCACTCATTTTGTGCCGTCGATGCTGGCGGCCTTTATTGCCTCGCTCACGCCGGCGTCGGCTGGGAAAAGCTGCGCTTCCTTAAAGCGCGTTTTCTGTAGCGGCGAGGCCCTGCCGACGGCGCTGTGTCGCGAATGGGAGACGTTAACCAACGCGCCGCTACACAATCTATACGGGCCAACGGAGGCCGCGGTGGATGTGAGCTGGTATCCGGCCTGTGGCGATGAGCTGGCGGCTGTTGACGGCAACAGTATCCCGATTGGTTATCCCGTCTGGAATACCGGTTTACGTATTCTCGATGCGCATATGCAGCCGGTGCCGCCGGGCGTGGCTGGCGATCTCTATCTTACCGGTATCCAACTGGCGCAGGGCTATCTGGGGCGTCCGGATCTTACCGCCAGCCGTTTTATCGCCGATCCTTTTGCGCCAGGCGAACGGATGTACCGTACCGGAGATGTGGCGCGCTGGCTGGATTCCGGCGCGGTAGAATACCTGGGGCGCAGCGACGATCAGCTCAAAATTCGGGGGCAACGTATTGAACTGGGCGAGATTGACCGCGTCATGCAAACGCTGCCGGATGTTGAACAGGCGGTAGCACATGCCTGCGTCTTTAATCAGGCGGCGGCGACGGGCGGGGATGCCCGGCAACTGGTCGGTTATCTGGTGTCGCACTCCGGTTTGCCGCTGGATTTACCGGCGCTGCAGGAAAAATTACGCCAAAAACTTCCCGCGCATATGGTGCCAGTTGTGTTGTTGCAACTTGCCGGTTTGCCGCTTAGCGCTAATGGCAAGCTGGATCGCAAAGCCCTGCCGCTGCCGGACCTGACGCCGCGCGTGAAAGGGCGTGCGCCGCAGTCCGCAACGGAGATTGCTGTCGCCGCGGCGTTTTCCCGCCTGCTGGGCTGTGAGATTAACGACGTTGAAAGTGATTTCTTTGCGCTGGGCGGACACTCGCTGCTGGCGATGAAACTGGCCGCGCAACTAAGCCAGACGTTTAACCGTCAGGTGACGCCGGGGCAGGTGATGGTGGCGTCTGACGTGGCGCAGTTGAGTAAGCTGCTCGATACTGACGATGACGAACGCTCGCGCAATCTGGGGTTCGGGCCGCTGTTGCCGCTGCGTGAAAGCGATGGTCCAACGTTATTTTGTTTCCATCCGGCGTCGGGGTTCGCCTGGCAATTTAGCGTATTATCACGCTATCTCAGCCCGTCGTGGTCGATTATGGGGATTCAGTCGCCGCGCCCCGCTGGCCCTATGCAAACCGCAACCACCCTTGATGAGGTATGTGAACATCATCTGTCGACATTGCTCGCCCGGCAGCCGCATGGCCCTTATTATTTATTAGGCTATTCGCTGGGCGGGACGCTGGCGCAAGGGATCGCCGCCCGGTTGCGTGCGCGCGGCGAAACGGTGGCGTTTTTGGGGTTACTGGACACCTGGCCGCCGGAAACGCAAAACTGGCGGGAAAAAGAGGCGAATGGCCTCAATCCGGACGTATTGGCGGAAATTGAACGTGAACGCGCTGCGTTTGTCGCCGCGCAGCAGGGAAATGCCTCCGAAGCCTTATTTACCGCCATTGAAGGCAATTATGCGGATGCCGTCCGTTTGCTGACGACGGCGCATAGCGTACCGTTTGATGGACATGCTACGCTCTTTGTGGCGGATAAAACGGTGCCGGAAGGCGTATCGCCTGAACAGAGCTGGTCGCCGTGGATAGCGTCGTTGGCTATTTATCGCCAGCCGTGCGCGCATGTAGATATTATTTCTCCCTCCGCTTTTGAAACTATCGGGCCCATCATCAGCGAACTTATTAATAAATAACGGGCGTTGTTTCTGCCTTTAACAAATTAAATCCTGAAACCCATAATAATTACTAATTATTATGGGTTTTTTATTGCAACTATTAATTCTTTTAACATAAGTGATACATGCTACAGGCAAGTTTAATTCCGAATATTTAGCTTTTTGGGCACTGGCGCGTAAAGATTGTTTCGGATAATTCTGACTTGCTGTTAGAATCTCTGACAGGAATGTGTTCTTTCATTGGATAAAGTTTTCAGGTCATACGGCATGCCATCTCTTAATGTAAAACAAGAAAAAAATCAGTCATTTGCAGGTTATTCACTGCCGCCCGCCAACAGTCATGAAATCGATTTGTTTAGCCTTATAGAGGTGTTATGGCAGGCGAAACGTCGTATTCTTGCTACCGTTTTCGCCTTTGCGTGCGTGGGGTTGCTTCTGTCCTTTCTGCTGCCGCAAAAATGGACCAGCCAGGCGATTGTCACACCGGCGGAGTCGGTACAGTGGCAGGGGCTGGAGAGAACGTTGACCGCGCTGCGCGTGTTGGATATGGAGGTAAGCGTTGATCGGGCCAGCGTATTTAATCTGTTTATTAAAAAGTTTAGCTCGCCCTCGCTGCTGGAAGAATATCTTCGTTCTTCTCCGTATGTCATGGATCAATTAAAAGGCGCGCAAATAGACGAGCAGGATCTTCACCGGGCGATTGTCCTGCTGAGCGAAAAAATGAAAGCGGTGGACAGCAATGCCGGCAAGAAAAATGAAACGTCGTTATTCACGTCGTGGACATTGAGTTTTACCGCGCCGACGCGGGAAGAAGCGCAAAAAGTGTTGGCTGGCTATATTCAGTACATCTCCGATATCGTCGTGAAAGAGACGCTGGAAAATATTCGTAACCAGCTGGAAATCAAAACCCGCTATGAGCAGGAAAAGCTGGCGATGGATCGGGTGCGTCTCAAAAACCAGCTTGATGCCAATATTCAACGTCTCCATTATTCGCTGGAAATCGCCAACGCCGCCGGCATTAAGAGACCGGTTTACAGTAATGGTCAGGCGGTAAAAGATGATCCGGATTTTTCTATTTCTCTCGGCGCGGATGGTATTTCCCGCAAACTGGAAATTGAAAAAGGGGTAACGGACGTGGCCGAGATCGACGGTGATTTGCGTAACCGTCAATACCATGTTGAACAACTGGCGGCAATGAATGTGAGCGACGTGAAGTTTACCCCGTTTAAATATCAACTGTCGCCGTCTCTGCCAGTGAAAAAAGATGGCCCGGGTAAAGCGATCATTATTATTCTGGCGGCGTTGATTGGCGGTATGATGGCCTGCGGCGGCGTATTACTGCGTCACGCGATGGTCTCGCGTAAAATGGAAAACGCGCTGGCGATAGATGAACGGTTAGTCTGATTTAAACGAAAAGCCGGATAGCGATTATCCGGCTTTGTCATCTGTGTGGGCGACTATCGCCGCCCCAGCGGTACCACCAGCGGCGTACCGGCAACCGGATCGTCGATAATCATACAGCGCAGCCCATAGATTTTTTCGATAAGATCTGCGGTAACAATCTCTTTCGGCGCGCCCTGCGCGACAATGTTACCTTCGCGTAATGCAATCAAATGCGTGGCGTATCGGCAGGCCTGATTCAGGTCGTGCAGGACGGCGGCGAGCGTATAACCTTTTTCGCGGTTGAGATCGCTTAACAACTCCAGCAAATCAATTTGATGGCTAATATCCAGCCACGTTGTCGGCTCATCCAGCAGCATGATGGACGTTTCCTGCGCCAGCACCATGGCTATCCACGCCCGCTGGCGTTGGCCGCCGGACAGAGTATCTACGCTTTGCGTCGCCAGTGAGGTGATACCTGTTGCACGCATGGCACTGGCGACGGCGTCGGCATCTTCCTTGCGCCAGCGGGTAAATAACGGCTGATGCGGATAACGCCCTCTGGCGACCAGCTCTTGTACGGTGATATCGCCCGGCGTAGTGGCGTTTTGCGCCAGCAATCCGATGCGCCGCGCCACCTCTTTACTGGCGTAACGCTGTATCTGTTCGCCATCCAGCCAGACATGGCCGTCAACAGGCGTCATCAGACGGCTTAGCGTGCGTAGCAACGTTGACTTGCCGCAGCCGTTAGGGCCGATGATGGCGGTAAAATGGCCGTCCGGAATCGAAACATTAAGGTTTTTTGCGACGGTATAGCTGCCATAACCCAGCGTTAACTGGTCGCCGCGCAAACGGGCTACGGATTCGGTCATTTTTTGCGGGACTCCTGAATTAACAAGACGATAAGGTAAATACCGCCGAGGCTGACGGTGACCACGCCCACTGGAAGCTGATAAGGCATAAACAGTTGCTGCGCGCACGCATCGGCGGCCAGTAGTAACAACGCGCCGCACAGCGCCGACTGAGTTAATCCCCAGCGCGCTGTGCCGCTAAGACGGCGGGCGATGTGCGGCGCGACAAGGGCAATAAACGAGATGGGGCCAGCCAGTGCCGTTGCCGCAGCGGTGAGCGACACCGCCACCAGCATCAGCATCAGGCGTGACCGCTCCACGCTAACACCCAGCGCGCAGGCGCTGTCATCGCCCATCTCCAGCAGCCGCATACGACGCACCAGTAGCGCGGCGCCTGTCAGCATCACAATAATCAGCGGCGCCGAAGGCCAGGTTTTTGCCCATGTCAGACCGTTGAGCGACCCGGCGTTCCATAAGCCGGCGGTGAGCGCCGTTTCCAGCGACGCCTGCAACAGAAGCCAGGTATTAAAGGCGACTAACATCGCGCGGATGCCGATACCGATGATAATCAGCCGGAAAGTTTCAATCCCGTTACGCCAGGCGAGCAGCCAGACAATCAATGACGTGACGATACCGCCCGCCATTGCCGCCAGCGCGATCGCGGTAAGATGCTGGCCAAACAGGACCATTGCGACCAGTACGCCGCTCCAGGCGCCGGTATTAAAGCCCATCACATCAGGGCTGCCTAGGGGGTTACGCATCAACGACTGAAAAATCGCGCCACTGACGCCAAGCGCAGCGCCAATCAGCAGCGCCATTAATACGCGCGGTAGTCGCCATTCGGTTACGACAAGGGTGATGTTACGCGGCGCGTCGCCCAGCAGCGCGGCAATAATCTGCCCGGTCTCAAGAGGCACGGCGCCGCTTTGCAGGCTCCATAAGCCAATGGCGAAGCAGCCAGCCGCCAGAATCAGGCAGCTTACGATAAGCCGACGAGAAAGAAACATCACAGGCCGCCTCCGCTCGATTTACGGCGTACCAGAAAGATAAGTACCGGCGCGCCGATAAACGCACTGACGACCGATACGCGAAGTTCGCCCGGCACCAACAGACGACCAATAATATCGGCAAAAAGCAGCAGAGCAGGGGTTGCCAGTAGCGTCACTGGCAGCGACCAGCGGTGGTCTGCGCCCACCAGCCAACGCGCCATATGCGGCATCATCAGACCAATAAAGGCGATAGGGCCGACCAGCGCCGTTGCGCTGCCGCACAAGACGGTAATCGCCAGTAAACCGATAAGTTGGGTGCGCGCCACTTTACTCCCCAGCGCCGTCGCGGTATCGCTGCCGAGGCTCAGGCTGTTCAGCGCACGGCTCAGAAATAGCGCCACGATCCCAGCGATAACCACGGGCGTGAGCGCGACTTTCAACGTTTGCAGGCTGCGAATGTCCAGCGATCCCGCCTGCCAGAAGCGAAGCTGGTCATAGACCTCTGGATTTAACAGCGCGATGCCGCTGGTCAGTCCTTCCAGTACCGCGCCAAGCGCCACGCCCGCCAGTGTCAGGCGGACCGGGCTTAACTGGCCGCCGCCCTGACTACCGGTGAAGGCGACAATCAGCGATGCGATAAGCGCGCCGCTAAATGCCATGAAAAGCTGTTCCAGCGGCGTGGAGAAACCAAACAGCGCCGCGCCCAGTACGATGGCGAAGCTGGCGCCGTTGTTAACGCCCAGAATCCCCGGGTCGGCGAGCGGGTTGCGAGTGAGTGTTTGCATGAGCGCCCCGGCGAGACCCAACGCGCCGCCTGCCAGTAATCCGGCCAGCGTACGCGGCAAACGCGCATCCAGGACGATGGTGCAATCGGCGCTTTGGCATACGCCGGTGAACGCCTCCAGCACGGCGGCGGCGGGCAGCGGTTTCGCGCCAATGACCAGGCTTAAAACCGCGGCGAGACTCAGTAATAACAACAATCCGGGCACGGCAAACGCGCGCGTCACGGAAAACGAGCATGACATAGTAACTTCCCTGATAATGATAGTAATTATCGTTATCTATCTTATTTGGTTATGTTAGCATGTGCAGCCATTGAATGGATATTTAAAAAAACTCGCATTAAGGCGTTGTAATGAATCGACAATCCTGGCTGCTCAATCTCAGCCTGTTGAAGACGCACCCTGCATTTCGCGCAGTATTTCTGGCCCGTTTTATCTCTATTGTCTCGCTGGGGCTGCTTGGCGTGGCGGTTCCGGTACAGATCCAAATGATGACGCACTCCACCTGGCAGGTAGGGCTGTCGGTAACGTTAACCGGCGGCACCATGTTTATTGGCTTAATGGTGGGCGGCGTACTGGCCGATCGCTACGAACGCAAAAAGGTGATTCTGCTGGCGCGCGGTACTTGCGGTATTGGCTTTATTGGCCTGTGCGTGAACGCGCTGCTGCCGGAACCATCATTGCTGGCGATATATCTCCTTGGCCTGTGGGACGGCTTTTTCGCGTCTCTGGGCGTGACCGCGTTACTGGCGGCGACGCCAGCGCTGGTCGGAAGAGAAAATCTGATGCAGGCCGGCGCGATTACCATGCTGACGGTACGTCTGGGATCGGTTATTTCCCCGATGTTGGGGGGCATATTGCTTGCCAGCGGCGGTGTAGCCTGGAACTATGGGCTGGCGGCCGCCGGGACGTTTATTACGCTATTGCCGCTACTGACGCTGCCGCGACTGCCTGTTCCTCCGCAGCCGCGGGAAAACCCATTTATCGCGTTACTGGCGGCATTTCGTTTTTTGCTCGCCAGTCCGCTTATCGGCGGTATTGCGCTGCTTGGCGGTCTGGTGACGATGGCAAGCGCGGTACGCGTCCTCTATCCGGCGCTGGCGATGAGCTGGCAGATGTCGGCGGCGCAAATCGGTTTGCTGTATGCGGCAATTCCGCTGGGGGCGGCCATTGGCGCGCTGACCAGCGGACAACTGGCGCATAGCGTTCGTCCGGGGCTCATTATGCTGGTTTCGACAGTGGGTTCTTTTCTGGCGGTGGGGCTGTTCGCCATCATGCCGGTCTGGATCGCAGGTGTTATCTGTCTGGCGCTGTTTGGCTGGCTTAGCGCCATCAGTTCGTTATTACAATACACCCTGCTACAAACCCAGACGCCGGAAAATATGCTGGGGCGAATGAATGGCCTGTGGACCGCGCAAAACGTCACGGGAGACGCTATCGGCGCGGCGCTGTTAGGCGGTCTTGGCGCAATGATGACGCCGGTCGCTTCCGCGAGCGTGAGTGGATTCGGGCTGGTGATTATCGGTTTGCTGCTGTTGTTAGTGCTGGGCGAGCTACGTCGTTTTCGCCAGACGCCGCCGGTTAGCGATGCTGGCTGATGAAGAGGCGTTTATCCGACTGACCAAATCGGTCTGGTCAGTCGGATAAGACTCCGATAAGGCTAAAACAGGGCGGCCAGCCGGTTAAGCAACAATGTTGCGCTGTAATAATCCAGACGGAACGTCTCCGTACCCAGGGCATAGACGCGCTTATTTTGCACCGCTGGCAGGTGCGCCAGCAGCGGATTGGCGTAAAGGGCCGCGACATCTTTGTTGTCGCCGGCAAACAGGAAAAGAGATTCGCCGTTTAACCCGGCGGCCAGATTTTCACCGCCAAGCTGAATAATATCGTGGCGCTTACCCTGGCTTTTGCTGGTTTGCAGCCCTCGGGGCAATGTCGCCAGCGTAAAGCCTAACTGCGTCAATAGCTTGCCTTGTGCTGATTCTGGCGTCCACAGATTGGCGCTATGCGCGGCAGGGGTATACACCAGCGCGCTAACCGGCTGCGGCGGCAGGGCGATTCGCTGTTTAACCGTCGTCAGTTGCGCCTCAAATTCCGCTATTCGCGCGGCGGCCTGTTTCTCCTGGCCGGTGATCTCGCCAAGCTGCGTGAGCAAACTCTGCCAGCTTTTATCGTCATAATTGATGACGAGCGTCGGCGCGATAGCGGAGAGCTGATCGTAAAGCGCCAGCGCGGAGTCGCCGCCGGTGGCGCTAATCAAAATGAGATCCGGCATTTGCGCGGCGACCGTTTCGGCATTCGGTTCGCCGATGTACAGCCGGGCGACATGGCGAGCCTTTGCTACGTCGCTCCACTGGCGCATAAACCCTTGATCGTCAGCAAAGCGGTTATTTGGCGTAGTGGCTCCGCTGGCGACGACGGGCGCATCAATCGCCAGCAGCGAGCCTGTTAACGTCACGCTGGTAGAGACGATACGCGCGGGTTTGTGGTCCAGAGTATGAACGCCGCGGCTGTCCTGAATTTGCCGGGGCCAACCGGCGTCCTGGGCTAAGGATATTCCTGAAATTGATAAACCAACCACTAAAAGCAGCCAACGATAAAAGGCGGGGAGTCTCACAATAGCGTCCTGTTATTAATAAAGTTAATGCTTCTCATTTTCATCTCAGCGGCAGCGAGATGCAAGCCTTAGTGCCATTTAAGTCATGACCAGAGTTGACAGAGCGACGTTTTACTCTTAGGTTAGCGCACTAAAAATAGAAATAATAATCATTATTATACACAAAATCATTCAAGAAGCATCGCGACGGCAAGGGAAGAATCCCCGCGGGCATAGATAACTGTGTGACCGGGGTTTCTGAGCGCAGCCAACAAAGAGGCAGCTTGAAAGATGAAATGTATATAAGCCTTTATCATTGGAGGATGATATGGATATGTCACTGGCCGAGGACGCTCAGGAGACAATGGCAACGCTTGCTCCCGATCGCTTTTTCTTCATGTCGCCGTATCGCAGTTTTACCACTTCCGGGTGCTTCGCCCGTTATACCGAGCCTGCGGTTGCCGGAGATTCGCCGGATAGCCCTTTCCAGCAGAAATTGCGCCAGCAGTTTGCCGAGGCCAAATCGCAGGGCATCGCCAACCCTATCCTGGTGGGGGCGATCCCCTTTGATACCCGTCAGCCGTCGTCGCTATTTATCCCGATGGCGTGGCAGTCCTTTTCTCGCCAGCAAAAGCAGCGCACGGCGCGTTATTTTACTGACCATCAGCCGCTGACGGTGACGGCGCGAAAGGCGATTCCGGAGCAGGATGCTTTTGAAGCGATGGTCGCACGCGCGGCTATGCTGACCGCCACGCCAGACGTCGATAAAGTGGTGCTTTCCCGGTTAATAGATATCACCACTGATGTGGCGGTGGATAGCGGAGCATTGCTGGAGCGGCTGGTTGCGCAGAATCCAGTTAGTTACAACTTCCATGTGCCGCTGGCGGATGGCGGCGTTCTGCTGGGCGCCAGCCCCGAATTGCTGCTACGCAAGGAGGGCGAGCGGTTTAGTTCGCTGCCGTTAGCAGGCTCGGCACGCCGACAGCCGGATGACGTTCTGGATCGCGAGGCGGGAAACCGACTGCTGGCTTCACAAAAAGATCGCCATGAACATGAGCTGGTGACGCAGGCGATGAAGCAGATCCTGCGCGATCGCAGCACGGAACTGCAATTACCTTCCTCTCCGCAGTTGATCACCACGCCGACGCTATGGCATCTCGGTACGCCGTTTGAGGGCAAGGCCAACGCCGGAGAAAACGCGCTGACGCTGGCCTGTCTGCTGCATCCAACGCCTGCGTTAAGCGGTTTCCCCCATCAGGTCGCGAAAAAGCTGATTGCTGAACTGGAACCGTTCGATCGTGAACTGTTTGGCGGCATTGTCGGCTGGTGCGACGCCGAAGGAAACGGTGAGTGGGTAGTAACGATTCGTTGCGCGAAATTGCACGGTAATCAGGTGCGCCTGTTCGCCGGCGCCGGGATTGTCCCTGCCTCTTCGCCAGTCGGCGAGTGGCGGGAAACCGGCGTCAAGCTCTCTACGATGTTGAACGTTTTTGGACTGCATTAAGGAACGATGATGCGTATACCTTTCACCCGTTGGCCGGATGAATTTGCCCGCCGTTATCGTGAAAAAGGCTACTGGCAAGACGTGCCGTTGACCGATATTCTGACCCGCCACGCTGGCAGCGACAAGACGGCGGTCATTGAAGGCGAACGTGCATTCAGCTATCGCCAACTCAACCAGGCCGCGGATAATCTGGCCTGCTATTTACGCCGTCAGGGCATCAAACCTGGCGAAACCGCTCTGGTGCAACTGGGGAATGTACCGGAACTGTATATCACCTTTTTCGCCCTGTTGAAGCTTGGCGTAGCGCCCGTTCTGGCGCTGTTTAGCCATCAACGTACCGAACTTAACGCCTATGCGATGCAGATCGCGCCGACGCTGGTGATTGCCGATCGCCAACATATGCTGTTCGCCGGGGAGGACTTTCTCAACACGTTTGTGGCTGAACACCGCTCTGTGCGGGTGGTGTTATTGCGCAACGACGACGGCGATCACAGCCTGGACGCGGCGATGCGGCAGGCGGCGGAAGATTTCACCGCCACGCCATCACCTGCTGACGAAGTGGCCTACTTTCAGCTTTCCGGCGGTACTACCGGCACGCCAAAGCTTATTCCCCGTACCCATAACGACTATTACTACAGCGTGCGCCGCAGCAATGAGATTTGCGGTTTCAACGAGGATACGCGTTTTCTGTGCGCGATTCCCGCCGCGCATAACTACGCCATGAGTTCGCCGGGCGCGCTGGGCGTTTTTCTCGCCAAAGGAACGGTAGTGCTGGCGACCGATCCCAGCGCCACGCTCTGTTTCCCGCTGATCGAAAAACACCAGATTAATGCCACGGCGCTGGTGCCGCCCGCGGTCAGTCTATGGCTACAGGCTATCCAGGAGTGGGGCGGCAATGCGCCGCTGGCGTCATTAAGGTTATTGCAGGTCGGCGGCGCGCGGCTTTCTGCGACGCTGGCCGCCCGTATTCCGGCTGAAATTGGCTGTCAGTTGCAGCAGGTCTTCGGCATGGCGGAAGGGTTAGTGAACTATACCCGGCTGGACGATAGTCCGGAACGGATTATCAATACCCAGGGAAGACCCATGTGTCCGGACGACGAAGTGTGGGTGGCGGATGCTGGCGGGAATCCACTGCCGCCGGGCGAGATTGGTCGTCTGATGACGCGCGGCCCCTATACTTTTCGCGGCTATTTCAACAGTCCGCAACACAATGCCAGCGCCTTTGACGCCAACGGTTTTTACTGCTCCGGCGATCTGATCTCTATTGATCAAGACGGCTACATCACCGTTCACGGGCGTGAAAAAGATCAGATCAATCGGGGCGGCGAGAAGATAGCCGCCGAAGAGATAGAAAATCTGTTACTGCGCCACCCGGCGGTGATCCATGCGGCGCTGGTCAGCATGGAAGATGAACTGCTGGGGGAAAAAAGTTGCGCATATCTGGTGGTAAAAGAGCCGCTGCGAGCGGTACAGGTACGCCGTTTCCTGCGAGAGCAGGGCGTGGCGGAATTTAAATTACCGGATCGCGTGGAGTGCGTTGCGTCACTGCCGCTGACGCCGGTTGGTAAAGTCGATAAAAAACAATTACGCCAGCGGTTGGCGTCACGTTCACCGCTCTGAAGGAGAAAGAGAGATGGCCATTCCAAAACTACAGTCTTACGCGCTGCCCACCGCACTGGATATCCCGACCAACAAAGTGAACTGGGCATTTGAGCCGGAGCGCGCGGCTCTGCTCATCCACGATATGCAGGATTACTTTGTCAGCTTTTGGGGCCGCAACTGCCCAATGATGGACCAGGTAATTGCCAATATCGCCGCTCTGCGCCAGTACTGTAAGGAACATCATATCCCGGTTTATTACACCGCTCAGCCGAAAGAGCAAAGCGATGAAGATCGCGCGTTACTCAATGATATGTGGGGACCGGGACTGACGCGCTCTCCGGAACAGCAGAAGGTGGTAGAAGCCTTAACGCCGGATGAGGCGGATACGGTGCTGGTGAAGTGGCGTTATAGCGCGTTTCACCGCTCGCCGCTGGAACAGATGTTAAAAGATACCGGACGCAATCAGCTCATCATTACCGGCGTGTATGCGCATATTGGCTGTATGACCACCGCTACCGATGCGTTTATGCGCGACATTAAGCCGTTTATGGTGGCGGATGCGCTGGCGGATTTCAGCCGGGAAGAGCATCTGATGGCGCTGAACTATGTGGCGGGGCGTTCAGGTCGCGTCGTCATGACTGAATCGCTGCTGCCGACGCCGGTTCCTGCCAGTAAAGCGGCGCTGCGGGCGTTGATTCTGCCGTTGCTGGATGAGACCGACGAGCCGCTGGATGATGAAAACCTGATTGACTATGGCCTGGATTCAGTACGCATGATGGGGCTGGCGGCGCGCTGGCGTAAAGTACACGGCGATATCGACTTCGTGATGTTGGCGAAAAATCCGACCATTGACGCCTGGTGGGCGTTGCTTTCTCGCGGGGTAGAGTAATGCCCTGTATTGATTTTTCAGACAAAACGGTATGGGTGACCGGGGCGGGGAAAGGGATCGGTTACGCGACGGCGCTGGCGTTTGTTGACGCCGGGGCGCGGGTAATCGGCTTCGATCGCGAATTTACGCAAGAGAATTATCCCTTTGCTACCGAAGTCATGGATGTGGCGGATGCCGCACAGGTTGCTCAGGTGTGCCAGCGTGTGTTGCAAAAAACGCCGCGGCTGGATGTGCTGGTCAACGCCGCCGGTATTTTGCGTATGGGAGCGACCGATGCGCTTAGCGTCGATGACTGGCAGCAGACGTTTGCGGTCAATGTGGGCGGGGCATTTAACCTGTTTTCGCAGACGATGGCGCAGTTTCGCCGTCAGCAGGGAGGGGCGATTGTCACCGTAGCCTCAGATGCGGCGCATACGCCGCGCATTGGTATGAGCGCCTACGGCGCTTCTAAAGCGGCGCTGAAAAGCCTGGCGCTAACCGTAGGGCTGGAGCTGGCGGGCTGTGGGGTGCGCTGTAATGTGGTGTCGCCTGGTTCGACTGACACCGATATGCAGCGCACTTTATGGGTGAGTGAAGATGCCGAACAGCAGCGCATTCGCGGTTTTGGCGAACAGTTTAAGCTCGGCATACCGCTCGGTAAAATCGCCCGTCCGCAGGAGATAGCCAATACCATTTTGTTTCTTGCCTCCGATCTGGCCAGCCACATTACCTTGCAGGATATCGTGGTGGACGGTGGTTCAACATTGGGAGCCTGACGATGATCTGGAAACGGCATTTAACGCTGGATGAATTGAACGCTACCAGTCAGAACACGCTGGTGGCGCATCTGGGCATTGTTTACACCCGTCTGGGCGATGAAGTGCTGGAGGCGGAAATGCCCGTCGATGCCCGCACTCATCAACCGTTTGGTCTGCTACACGGCGGCGCATCGGCAGCGCTGGCGGAGACGTTAGGATCAATGGCGGGTTATCTGATGACCCGCGACGGGCAGTGCGTGGTCGGGACCGAGTTAAACGCCACTCACCACCGCGCCGTCTCGCAGGGGAAAGTACGCGGCGTTTGCCTGCCGCTGCATCTGGGGCGGCAGAATCAAAGCTGGGAAATTACGCTCTTTGACGAGCAGGGGAGGCGCTGCTGTACCTGTCGCCTGGGAACGGCGGTAATGGGATAGTTCTGGCAAAGTAAAATGCAATTGCAGCGTTAATGAAGAAAGGAAGTGATCTGGTTAACACTGTAATGTAAAAAATGGGTAACGATCCGGTTTTATCATGTTGTTGTGTTGTTAATTACGGTAAAGGTGTTATAGAAACAAAATGTAACATCTCTCTGGAACACCCAAACGGACAACAACTATGAATAAATCAGGGAAATACCTCGTCTGGACAGCGCTCTCAGTATTGGGTGCGTTTGCCCTGGGCTATATTGCGTTAAATCGTGGGGAACAGATCAACGCGCTATGGATCGTGGTGGCGTCGGTCTGTGTCTATCTTATTGCGTATCGTTTTTATGGGCTCTATATCGCCAAAAAAGTGCTGGCGGTTGACCCAACGCGTATGACGCCCGCGGTACGTCATAATGATGGTCTGGATTATGTCCCGACCGATAAAAAAGTGCTGTTCGGTCACCATTTTGCGGCCATTGCTGGCGCAGGTCCGCTGGTCGGGCCGGTACTGGCGGCGCAGATGGGCTATCTGCCGGGGATGATCTGGCTGCTGGCGGGCGTCGTGCTGGCGGGAGCGGTGCAGGACTTTATGGTGCTGTTCGTCTCGACCCGGCGCGATGGGCGTTCGCTTGGCGAGCTGGTTAAAGAGGAGATGGGCGCGACGGCAGGGGTGATCGCGCTGGTGGCCTGCTTTATGATCATGGTGATCATTCTGGCCGTCCTGGCGATGATCGTGGTGAAAGCGCTGACCCATAGCCCGTGGGGAACGTACACTGTTGCGTTCACCATTCCACTGGCGATTTTTATGGGCATCTACCTGCGTTATCTGCGTCCGGGGCGCATCGGCGAGGTGTCGGTCATTGGGCTGGTATTTCTTATTTTCGCTATTATTTCCGGCGGATGGGTGGCGGCAAGCCCAACCTGGGCGCCGTACTTTGATTTTACTGGCGTGCAGCTTACCTGGATGCTGGTGGGTTATGGTTTTGTCGCGGCGGTACTGCCGGTCTGGCTGCTGCTCGCGCCGCGTGATTACCTCTCTACCTTCCTGAAAATTGGTACGATTGTCGGTCTGGCGGTTGGGATTCTGATCATGCGTCCGACGCTGACTATGCCGGCGCTGACCAAATTTGTTGATGGTACCGGACCGGTCTGGACGGGCAACCTGTTCCCGTTCCTGTTTATTACCATCGCCTGCGGCGCGGTCTCCGGTTTCCATGCGCTCATCTCCTCCGGCACGACGCCGAAGATGTTGGCCAACGAAGGCCAGGCCTGCTTTATCGGCTACGGCGGGATGTTAATGGAATCTTTCGTCGCCATTATGGCGCTGGTCTCCGCCTGTATTATCGATCCGGGCGTTTACTTTGCGATGAATAGCCCGATGGCGGTACTGGCGCCAGCGGGGACAGCGGATGTCGTTGCTTCTGCTGCGCAGGTGGTCAGCAGTTGGGGTTTCGCTATCACGCCGGATACGTTACACCAGATTGCCAATGAAGTCGGCGAACAATCTATTATCTCCCGCGCAGGCGGTGCGCCAACGCTGGCGGTAGGGATGGCCTATATTTTACATGGCGCGTTGGGCGGCATGATGGATGTGGCGTTCTGGTATCACTTTGCCATTCTGTTTGAAGCGCTGTTTATTCTGACGGCGGTGGATGCGGGTACCCGTGCGGCGCGTTTTATGTTGCAGGATCTGTTGGGCGTAGTGTCGCCAGGGCTGAAACGTACCGATTCGCTGCCAGCGAACCTGCTTGCTACGGCATTGTGCGTGCTGGCGTGGGGGTATTTCCTCCATCAGGGCGTGGTCGATCCGTTGGGCGGTATTAACACCTTGTGGCCGCTGTTTGGCATCGCTAACCAGATGCTGGCGGGGATGGCGCTGATGCTTTGCGCCGTGGTACTGTTCAAAATGAAGCGTCAGCGTTATGCGTGGGTCGCGCTGGTGCCGACGGCCTGGCTGCTGATTTGTACGCTGACGGCGGGCTGGCAGAAAGCGTTTAGTCCGGATGCGAAAATCGGCTTCCTGGCCATTGCCAATAAGTTCCAGGCGATGATCGACAGCGGCAATATTCCGCCGCAGTACACCGAATCGCAGCTCGCGCAGTTGGTATTCAATAACCGTCTGGATGCCGGGCTAACCATCTTCTTTATGGTGGTGGTCGTGGTGCTGGCGGTCTTCTCTATTAAGACGGCGCTGGCCGCTCTGAAGATTGATAAACCGACGGCGAATGAAACGCCGTATGAGCCGATGCCGGAAAATGTGGATGAGATCGTGACGCAGGCGAAAGGCGCGCACTAATCTTTTTACATCAATAGCCCTCTCCAGAATAAGGAGAGGGCATTTGAATGACAGGTGACAACGATGTTCGATACGCTTTCAAAAGCCGGAAAATATCTGGGACAGGCCGCAAAAATGATGATTGGCGTGCCAGACTACGACAACTATGTGGAACATATGCGCATAACGCATCCGGATCAGACGCCGATGACCTATGAAGAATTTTTCCGCGAGCGGCAAGATGCGCGCTATGGTGGAAAAGGCGGCGCGCGTTGCTGCTGATGGTTGCCAGGCCTGATAAACGCAACGTCACCAGGCTATATTCTGAAAAATTCAACTTTTTCAAACGCCGCACGCAGGGTGTCTGGCGTTAACGTCACCGGTAAATAGTGGATGGATTCGACCGGGCGCAGGGTATGCGCGATTACCCTATCGATCTCGGCGGTGTTATGAATATCCACGTCCAGTTCGCTAAGTCGGGCCGGCAGATGAAATCGCCGGTACGCTGCAATCAATTGCGCCAGCACGTCATCTTGTCCCAGTAGCGCGCTTTGCACCAGAATGCCATAAGCCACTTTCGTTCCGTGCAGGAATTTTTCCGTTTGCGGCAGGACGGTCAGACCGTTGTGTACCGCGTGGGCGGCGGCGACACGGGTATAGCGTTCCCCGAGGCCGCCGACCATACCGCCGCCAGCGATAATCGCATCCACCACGTCGCAAAATGCCTGGGTCAGCCGACGCTGCTGTTTATCCGCTAATGCTTGTTCGCTGCTGGTCAGCAGGAGATCGCGAATAGCGCACGCGCTGTTAATGCCCAGTCTTACGGTCAAAGGTAACGTTTCAGGCTGCGGCGCAAGCACAACGGCTTCATACCATTTCGCCAGCGTATCGCCAATGCCAGCTAACAGATAGTCATCGGGCGCCTGCAGAATAATGCGCGGTTCGACCAGCACCAGAAAATTGGCATCATCAAAAATTTCGAACTGTAACGCCTGTCCCGCGTCGTTATACCAGACGGAAAGCGGTGTCCAGGCGGCGCAGGTTGCCGCGATGGTCGGGATAGCGACAAACGGCAGCGCCAGACGGCGGGCGAGCGCTTTGGCGGTATCGAGCAGCGCGCCGCCGCCGACGCCTATCACCACCTGACGATCGTTGTTGCAGGCGTGCGCCAGTTGGGCAACATGGCGTTCGCTACAATGGCCGGTAAACTGCAGATGTTTTGCGCCAGCACGTTCAAACGCTTCCGGCAGGTAAGGACGGGCGGCGGCAATCGCGCGTTCGCCGTACACCCAAACGGCGTGGGAAAGCTGTTCCGGCGTGAAAAAGTCTGTCAGTCTTCCGAGGCTTCCGGCATGGGAAAAATAATTCGCCGGGCCGGTAACGACGCGGATTTCAGTGTGGTTCATGTTGTGTTGTCCTTAGGGTCTTCTCACCGTTGTTATTATATTTAGACATCTAAACGTCTTGATTGCCAAATACTAACACCCTGTGATAGTGTGTCAACAACCACATCACTGGCGGGTATGAAGATAATGAGAAATAACCCACTGATTCCAAAAAGTAAATTACCCAATCTTGGCACCACGATTTTTACGCAAATGAGCGCGCTGGCGCAGAAACATCAGGCAATAAATTTATCGCAAGGCTTCCCTGATTTTGATGGTCCTCGTTATTTGCACGAGCGGTTGGCTTATCATGTCGCGCAGGGCGCGAATCAATATGCGCCGATGACGGGCGCGCAGGCGTTGAGGGAGGCCATTGCCGATAAAACGGCGGAAATATATGGTTATCGACCCGATGACGTCAGTGATATCACCGTCACGGCGGGCGCGACAGAAGCGCTGTATGCGGCGATTACCGCGCTGGTGCGGGCAGGGGATGAGGTTATCTGTTTCGATCCCAGTTACGACAGCTATGCCCCGGCCGTGGCGCTTTCCGGCGGCGTGTTAAAACGCATAGCGCTTACGCCGCCGCATTTTCGCGTCGACTGGCAGGCGTTTTCGGCGTTGCTTAGCGAGCGTACGCGGCTGGTGATCCTCAATACGCCGCATAATCCCACCGCTACCGTCTGGCGTCAGGCGGATATCGAGGCGCTGTGGCAGGCTATCGGCGAGCGGGAAATTTATGTATTAAGCGATGAAGTGTACGAACATATTTGTTTTGCCATCGAAGGTCATGCCAGCGTATTGGCGCACCCTCAGTTACGAGAGCGGGCGGTTGCCGTTTCATCGTTTGGTAAAACCTTTCATATGACAGGATGGAAGATTGGTTACTGCGTTGCGCCTGCGGCCATTAGCGCCGAAATACGCAAAGTTCACCAGTACCTGACGTTTTGCGTCAATACGCCGGCGCAACTGGCGTTGGCGGATATGCTGCGCGCCGCGCCGGAACACTATCGCGCATTACCCGATTTTTACCGGAAAAAACGCGATGTGCTGGTTAACGCGTTGGCGCAAAGCCGATTAAAAGTGCTGCCCTGTGAAGGTACCTATTTTCTGTTAATCGATTACAGCGCAGTGTCGACGCTAAATGACGTTGAGTTTTGTCAGTGGCTAACCGAAGAAGTCGGTGTCGCCGCTATTCCGCTCTCTGTCTTTTGCGCCGCCCCTTTCCCGCATCAGCTTATACGTTTATGTTTCGCTAAACAGGAATCAACGCTGCTGGCCGCCGCAGATCGCCTGTGTAAACTGTAGTTATTTAACCGTCCACGCTCTGGAGAATCGACGGTCTGCAAAAAGCTCCTGCAGGCCATTGATCTGTTTTAGGCGCAGGACTTCATCGGCGTCCATACCTAACTCCTGGCCGATTTTGCTCTCGTCCCAGCCTAGCAGAGAAAGTTCGCGCACGATTTCTGACATGGCGTGGATCTGGTGGCGCCCGCGCGCGCGGTTATGCCGAATGGTTGCCGCCATGCGTTCGTGACGTTCTCTGTCCAGACATGTTATCGGCAGGTAGCCTTTCAGACGCCTTTTCAGGGCCGCTTTTCCTTTGCCCAGCTCATGACGGTGAAAACCGTCCACAATCTCGTATTCCTCGGCATCGGCCTTTACCACCACTATCGGCTGAGTAAATCCATCTTGTTCAATCGATTTCAGCAGCAGTTTTTTCTCCGGCGGCGCAACGTTATTCGGGTTGTAGTCATTAGGCGAAATATGATCGTTTTTCACCCACAGGACACAATCGACAGGCTCATCGCGAAAAGGACTAACGCTATGTATCGCCATTCTAAATTCATTAATGGCGGCGATTCTCTCTTCTTCAGGCAGTTCAGAGAGAAAGTGAGTTATTTCGGTTGTGAGTCGGTGTTGCATAAGATCCCCCATTCCTGGCGTTTAGTTTTCATACGTTCGTTATAACGCTGGTAATTCTTAGGTTTTGTCGGACTGAATGACAGCGCCCGGCACCAGTAATCATTGTTCAGTAATACTTTGCAGATCCGCCGCCACGACGGAATATCCCGCGATCCGATATCGCCCTGCTGCGTCTGTGGGATGGTGTTCATGCCTTTTTTCTTATACCACTGCAAATAAACGGCGATTTTATTACGGTAATGTTCGGCAGTGACTTCAGGCATACTGTGTAGCAGGAGCAGCGCATACTCCTCCCAGTTAAGGTGATCGGGTTTTAAAATTTTCCGGTGGCCGTAAAAATGGCTGTCCTGCCCGGCGTATATTCCTCCGCTGAGTACGCCGCTGACTCTGGCGCACATGGCCGCCCAGCGCTCAGGTTCGATAACATGATACAGCCATAGCCCCTGCCGTTGTTCCGGGCCGAACGGTTCACAAATACGCATGTAACGGGCCGGTACGCCAGCCTGATACATCAAATTATACAAAGGGTTACATGGTTTACCTGTTTTGGCAAACCAGGTCCAGATATCTGCGGTTTTCCAGTCATAGATGGGGTAGATATACCAGGTGTGCCCCCTGGGGGCTAACGTGGTCCAGGGCTTATCGTCGGCAAAGCGCAGCTTATGCGAGTTAGCAATAGCGACAAACCGGTTATAGGATTCGTCGGAACGAATACCGACCAGCATAGCGGCAGGACGCTTTTCTGAAAACCAGTCGGCAAAATCGCGAACGAACTGTTCAAAGGTCATGCCGTGTTGATAAAAGGAAAAAAAGGCCGGATCGGTAATCGCATCTTCTGGCGGTTGTCGTACCCAGTCGGCACCCGGCTGCCAACACTGCCACTCCGGCTGGTATTGTGAAAGGGAATTTTGTGTGGTTAAGGGTAATGCGACCCAATAAAAACGCTCAATAACGTCCGCGTAGTATTCACGTAATGATTCAATATAGGCGATGGTACAGGAGAATTGCGCTTCCCAGTCAATGAAGAGAACGTGGATCTTTTTATTCATTTTGCGCGCCAACGTTGCCGTCAGGTGCAGCATAAGTCCTGAATCTTTACCACCAGAAAATGAGACGCAGACCCGGGGTAAGGTTTCCAGGGTCCACATTATACGCTCTTGAGCCGCTTCCAGAACATTTTGCTCAAGCGGAACTTTATAAACCGACATCTCTGGATAGTCTCCGATGTGTTAACTACAGTATATTCGAAATAATTAACATAAAGGATAAGCTGATTAGATGAACTTGCAATGCTTTATTATATTTATTAAATAAATGCATTATATAAATATATACATTGAATTTATATTAATATTCGTTATCTGACCTTCTTATTAATGCTTTTTTGTTATTTGCTCAATGAGCTCAGTAAATCCGCTATTATTCAGCGAAGCTCTATTATACATAAGATAGAGTTGTATGGGAGCAATGGTAAAAGGTATGGTGATTTTTTTAAGTTTGATAGTGGATGAGTAATAGTCAACAAGTGATTGTGGTAAAAAACCAATAAGCTCCGTGGCGCTGATGGCGTTGGCGATGGTTATCAGCGATTTGCTTCTGAAACCAATTATTCTTTCCCCCAGCATATTATGGATAAGTGAATGATGCTCTTTTATATCGTTTTCCCGGGCGACGAATTGCGTAAATGACTCTTGTAGAATTTCGTCGATAGTTGCGGTTTCACCTAGCCGGGGATGGTTTTCACTGCAAGCCAGGATACATTCCACCTTATTAAAGTGAGTACAAACAATAGAACGATTATTGAGTGGGGCCATTGAAACCACAATATCTGCTTTGCGGTAGGCAAGAAGATCTTCAGGCTGTTCGTCAGTGGTCAAAATATCGTGATGTTCAATTTCAACCTGTGAATCTTTGCGGATATATTCAACTAATTTCATCACATATTGGGTGATCAACAGCTGTGGACTGTAAATAATAAACTTTTTCTTCAGGCTGGACTGATTCATTATATTAATAGTTTGTTCCAGGCTGTTAAGGTTATTTTCTAAATGATAATGTAAATTAATGCCTGTTACGGTAGGCGTAATTCCTTTGCCTGAACGAATAAATAAAGGGTCATTGAATTGCGTGCGCAGGCGTTGCAATGACTGGCTTACGGCAGAAGGTGTAATATAGAGAGTTTCTGCCGCTTTGCTAATGCTTAAATGTTGATAAATACATTCAAATATAACCAACAAGTTAAGATCAAATTTTTTAAGGTCGTAAAGGTTAGCCATAGTATCTTCCTGGCATAATCATGGTATCTTCCATGATTATGACTTAATCTCAATAATTTACCAGAATTATGTTTATTAAACTTAATGTAGAGTTTATTTAAACTAAAATACCACAGTTATGAATATTTTAGCGAGTAAATAATTACAGTAAAGGCTGTCATAACTGACACTTATATAATCACGCCGTTAGTCTAAAAGGCTGTGCCGGATGACATGCTGGTCTGGCGTCGCGTTAATGCCAGGAGGAGGTTGGCCCGACAAACACAGCGCTATCGGGCGTGGTACGGTTAAGCTCCTGCCTTGCTAATTTATGCGTTAAGGCTGCCCCATCATGGCGTCCAGTTGCGCTTTTTCCGGTAAACCCACAACCTGTTGCAACGTCTTATCTTTATTCATGTAATAAATTGCTGGCGTCGCGTTAGCACCAAGATCGTCCATTAACTGCTCATTCTGATTAATGACTTTCATCTGCGCCGGGGGGATGGACGCCGGAACCTCCAGCTTCATCTTTCCTGCGGAGGCTTCATAGTCATGCCAGGTTTTCGCCGGGTCTTTCGCGGCTAAAATCGCTGCGGCTGTGGCCGGGCTTTCCGGTTTAATCACGCCCACCAGTAACGTACGTAATTGTACCTTGCCGGATTCGACCCACGGGCGAGCTTGCTGCCAAAACTGCTTACAATAGGGGCAGAAAGGGTCGGCGAAGACATACAGCACCACCGGCGCGTCTTTTTTACCGTCGAGTATCCATGACGCTTTTTCCATTTTCTGCCACATTTCACGTCCGGCGGGCGCATAGATCTCTTTTTCTATCAGGGCGTTGCTAAGATTTTCACCTTTTTCATTATACATATAGCCGGAAATCGCGTGTTTACCGTCCGGCGTCAGGTAAATCGTGACGCCCATATCCTGATACTTTCCGAGATAGCCCTTCATGCCCCCCGGCGCCTCGAAGGATTTCAGGATAGTGATGCCCTGTTTTTCAATGGCTTTAACCGGCGCAGGCAGTTCTTCCGCGTGGGCGAGAATGGGCAGCATAGCAAGCAGCAATGTACGTTTAATCATATTTTTTCCTTTTAAGATCAAAGCGAAAAGAGTATTAATGATGATGCCTATCACAGACATAGGTAAGAGCTGGCGTGCCAGGATTGCCCTTTCTATGCTGGGGTGATGTAATCCTTTTCGCTGTTACAGCCTTTGTTAAGGTAATGTAGAGCGCAACACTTAGCCAGCATATACGCTATGGATTTCGAGTTGCAGACAATACGTCTGTAATTTGCAAGACGAGTCGTACTGGCTCTGAAGTTACCTGCGGGTAGTTCAGGTAATGGGGCCGCCTGTCAGGCGGCCTTTTTACTTTAGATGGCTGACAGGGCGCAGTGTTCACAATGTCGCCCGAATCGGGTTGTTAGTTAACGCTTATTGATTTGATAATGGAAACGCATTAGCCGAATCAGCAAAATTTCGTTAACTTACTCCTCAACGAAAACACGGAGGAAGTATAGATGTCCTTAATTAACACCAAAATCAAACCTTTCAAAAACCAGGCGTTCAAAAACGGTGAGTTCATTGAAGTCACCGAGAAAGATACCGAAGGCCGCTGGAGCGTCTTCTTCTTCTACCCGGCCGATTTTACCTTTGTTTGCCCGACTGAACTGGGTGACGTTGCCGACCATTACGAAGAACTGCAGAAGCTGGGCGTAGACGTTTATTCCGTCTCAACCGATACTCACTTCACGCACAAAGCATGGCACAGCAGCTCTGAAACTATCGCAAAAATCAAATATGCGATGATCGGCGACCCGACTGGCGCCCTGACCCGTAACTTCGACAACATGCGTGAAGATGAAGGTCTGGCAGACCGTGCGACCTTTGTTGTTGACCCGCAGGGTATCATCCAGGCGATCGAAGTTACCGCTGAAGGTATCGGCCGTGACGCGTCTGACCTGCTGCGTAAAATTAAAGCAGCACAGTATGTTGCCGCTCACCCAGGCGAAGTATGCCCGGCGAAATGGAAAGAAGGTGAAGCGACTCTGGCTCCATCTTTAGACCTGGTCGGTAAAATCTAAATTTCCGTCGCCTTTCACGCCATAGCTGCGTTGGCGTCGCCTGCTCACCCCGGTCACTTACTTCAGTAAGCTCACGGGGATTCTCAGGCTGGCCGCCTTACTCTGACGTGAAATACTTTGGAAATTGTTTCAGTCATGGGCGCACCCGCGCCCATTTCATTTCAGCACCATGACGCAAGTTGCATTAATGCAGTCCCGCGAAGTCGGCTTGCATGATGATGTTTTCAGAGAGGGAAGAAGAATGCTCGACACAAATATGAAAACCCAGCTCAGGGCTTACCTTGAGAAACTGACCAAACCTGTTGAGCTGATTGCCACGCTGGATGACAGCGCTAAATCGGCGGAAATCAAGGAACTGCTGGCTGAAATCGCCGAGCTGTCCGACAAAGTCACGTTTAAAGAAGACAATACTCTGCCGGTGCGCAAGCCGTCTTTCCTGATTACGAATCCAGGTTCTCAGCAGGGGCCGCGCTTTGCCGGTTCTCCGCTGGGCCACGAATTTACCTCGCTGGTTTTGGCGCTGCTGTGGACCGGCGGTCATCCGTCAAAAGAAGCGCAGTCGCTGCTGGAGCAGATTCGCGATATTGACGGCGATTTTGAATTCGAAACTTATTATTCACTCTCCTGCCATAACTGCCCGGACGTAGTGCAGGCGCTGAACCTGATGGCGGTGCTGAACCCGCGTATTAAACATACGGCAATTGATGGCGGCACCTTCCAGAACGAAATCACCGAACGTAGCGTGATGGGTGTTCCGGCGGTATTTGTTAACGGTAAAGAGTTCGGCCAGGGACGTATGACTCTGACCGAGATTGTCGCTAAAGTGGATACTGGCGCAGAAAAACGCGCGGCGGAAGCGCTGAACAAACGCGATGCGTATGACGTACTGATTGTCGGCTCCGGCCCGGCGGGCGCGGCGGCAGCGGTCTACTCGGCGCGCAAAGGCATCCGTACCGGTCTGATGGGCGAGCGCTTCGGCGGTCAGGTGCTGGATACCGTGGATATCGAAAACTATATCTCAGTGCCGAAAACCGAAGGCCAGAAACTGGCGGGCGCGCTGAAAGCGCATGTCAGCGATTATGACGTTGACGTTATCGACAGCCAGAGCGCAAGTAAACTGGTTCCGGCCGCGACAGAAGGCGGCCTGCATCAGATTGAAACGGCGTCCGGCGCAGTATTGAAAGCGCGCAGTATCATCATCGCCACCGGCGCGAAATGGCGCAATATGAATGTGCCGGGCGAGGATCAGTATCGCACCAAAGGCGTCACCTATTGCCCGCACTGCGACGGTCCGTTATTTAAAGGGAAGCGTGTGGCGGTCATCGGCGGCGGCAACTCTGGCGTTGAAGCGGCTATCGATCTGGCAGGTATTGTAGAACATGTTACGTTGCTGGAGTTCGCGCCGGAGATGAAGGCGGATCAGGTGCTACAGGACAAAGTGCGTAGCCTGAAAAATGTCGATATCATTTTGAATGCGCAAACGACAGAAGTGAAGGGCGACGGTTCGAAAGTGGTGGGGCTGGAGTATCGTGACCGTGTCAGCGGCGATATTCATAGCGTCGCGCTGGCAGGGATTTTTGTGCAGATTGGTCTGTTGCCGAATACCCACTGGCTGGAAGGCGCGCTTGAGCGTAACCGCATGGGCGAGATCATTATTGACGCCAAATGTGAAACCAGCGTTAAGGGCGTCTTCGCCGCAGGCGATTGTACCACCGTTCCTTACAAACAGATTATCATCGCCACAGGCGAAGGGGCGAAAGCCTCGTTGAGCGCCTTTGATTATCTGATTCGTACCAAAATCGCATAAAAAGAAGTAAGCACACCTGCAAGGTCAGTTAACTGGCCATCGTAAATGGCCCGATAGTGTAAGCTATTCGGGCCTGCGGTGTTTATGCCCGGGGAACGCCGCCGGCTAAAACACCTTCTTCATTATCAATACTCTGAAACCGTCTGTTAATAACAGACGGTTTTTTATTTCAACGGTCTTCTGTTTTTAAACTTTGAAACAATAAAAAAGCCTTCTACGGATTTAACTGGAATTTTTCTGTTTTTTTATCAAAGAAAGATTAAGCGCTTCCGTTAACATGCCCATTCTTTTTTCTTGATTTATATTGCATTTGTATGTGAGGTTATTTATTCATGGATTCAATCTATGAATCACTGACGGAATTAGAAAAAACAGGGCTTACATTGCGTGATTTTTTTAATTCTCATGATAGTCGTTCACTGAAATCTGCCTACGTGAGATTAAATCCCACTGCTGCGGTAAACCTTACCGACCGAGCGTGGCTGGAGGCGGAGTATGACTTTAATGCGCTATTCGTCGGTCCTGGCAAGCTGCTGGCTGCGCCTTTCGCTTCAGTGTATCTGGAAGAGGATGCGCTGGTGATGGGAAAGGCGACGCTGGAGATACGGGAGTTTATGGCAGCGTTGGGATTATCGGTTAATCAGGAAAGCAATATTCCTGACGATCATATTTCCTGCGTGCTGGAATTGACCACACTATTACTGGCTAATACCCGGCAAACGTCACAATACCGCTCTACCCTCACTCAATATATCAATAACTATTTAACAAAGTGGGTGCCATTATATATCGAAAAAATAAAAACTCATGCACAAACGACCACGTTATATACGGTGGCGGACATCTTATTTTATTGGCTTGATGAATTAAAACGAGAGTATCAATATGAGTAATGAGACGGGACATCTGAACAGACGTTCTTTTTTAAAGGGGATAGTGGCGCTGGGCGCCGTTGCGGCTTTACCCGGAGGATTACTGACCTCCCGATGCGCGTTTGCGCAGCCGCCTGTTCCCTTTAACCCTAAAACGTACAAAATTTATCGTAACGCGTGTCCGCGTAACTGCTATGACACCTGTAGCCTCAAGACGTGGGTAAAGGACGGGGTCATTACTTTCGTGGAAGGTGCGCCGGAATCAACATTTACTCACGGTACCCCTTGCGTCAAAGGGCTAAGCTATCCGCGCCGGGTTTATAGCCCCGATCGTATTAAATATCCCATGGCGCAGGACGTTCGCGGTAGCGGCAACTGGCGTCGCATCTCATGGGAAGAGGCGATGCAGCGCATTGCCGCCAAGATGCTGGAGATTAAGAAAAAAGACGGTTCTATGCTCGGTCTGGCGCTGACCAAATATTCCGGTAAGTTTGGCGTGCTGAACTATGCCGTTGAAGGGATGATGTCCTCGCTTGGCTACACCACCCGTTTTGCCGGTACGCCGTGCTGGCCTGCCGGCATCGACGCGCAAAACTACGACATGGGCGACATGTGGTGTAACGACCCGGAAGATATGGTGAAAGCGAAATACATCATTATCTGGGGCGCCAACCCGGCCTGGTGCTCAATGCACAGTATGAAGTACATCTATCAGGCGCGCGAGAAAGGGGCGAAGGTCGTGGTTATCGACCCGCTGCTGTCGCAGACTGCCGCCAAAGCCGATCTCTACCTGCGCGTACGGCCAGGCTCAGACGGCGCGCTGGCGCTGGGGATGGCGCGCCACCTGGTGGATAAAGGCCTGGTGGATCAGAATTTTGTCAACAATGATGCTCACGGCTATCCGGAATTTGAAGCCTATCTGCGCAATAACGTCACCGTGGAATGGGCGGCAGAAATCTGCGGCCTGTCTGCGGATGTCATTCGCCAGCTGGCGGAAGAGTTTACGGCGGTTAAGCCGGCCACGGTCTGGATTGGTTACGGGATGCAGCGTCATGTCAACGGCGGCGCCAACGTCCGCGCTATCGATGCCTTTGTCGCTATGTCCGGCAACATTGGTGTCGAAGGCGGCGGCGCGCGTTATGGCCATCTGCATACCTGGGGCTTTAACTATAACGCCATGCTGCAGAAGCCGCCGGAGGGCGCCATTGGCATATCGGGAGCGGCGGGCACCACCAGTGAATTCGGGGCTGCCGCTGGCAGCGACGCCGTGCAGTACTCCGATCGCTCTCTGAATATCAACCAGACGGCGCAGGGGATTCTGGAGGCCAACGATCCGCCGGTTCGTATGCTGTGGGTCGCCTGTAAAAACCCGTTTGCCCAGGATTTCGATCGCAGCAAGATGAAAAAAGCGTTTGAAAAACTGGAAATGGTGGTCTGCGCCGAACAGTTCTTCAACGAAACGGTGCAACACGCTGATATCGTGCTGCCCGTTACCACCGCGTTTGAAGAGTGGAACGTGGATGCTTCTTACTGGCACTACTGGCTTTCCATTAATCAGCCGGCGATTAAGCCGATGTATGAAGCAAAATGCGACCTTGAAATCGCTACCATGCTGTCGCGCACCATTAATAAGATGGCGCCGGGTTCCTGTACCTTCCCGCAAGAGTTCGATCACAAGCGCTGGCTGGATCAGGAGTTCAACGACGGTATGGCGAAAATGTTCGGCATCTCTTCCTGGGACGATCTGCTGGACGGGCCGAAAAAAGCGATCCTGCCAAGTTCTGCCGCCTGGTACGATCGCAAGTTCAAAACGCCGTCAGGCAAGTATGAATTTAAATCTGAACTGGCGGAGAAAAACGGCCACACCGCGCTGCCGGAATACAAACCGGAAGCCGAGAGCAAACTGCCGTTCCATCTGTTTACGCCGCACGTGCAGTTTGGCCTGCACTCGCAGTTTATCAACCTGGACTGGATGCAGGTGTTCTACCCGGAACCGTTCGTTTATATCCACCCTTCTTCCGCACAGAAAAAAGGCATCAGCGAGAACGATCTGGTCAAAGTTTTCAATGGCACCGGTGAAGTTGAGCTGCGGGCAAAAGTCACCACCAACGTGCCGGAAGATTTTCTGGTGATGTATGAAGCGTGGTTCCCGAAACGGCAGTACAACGTGCAAAACGTCGTGGCCGATACGCCTGCTGATATGGGGCTGATGAAAACTGGCGCGCCGGGCGCCGCTATCCACAGTCAGTTTGCTGACGTTGTATTGATCGGTAAAGGGGAATCCGTAGCATGAGACGTGCGTTTTTAGTGAATAGCGATAAGTGCATCGGCTGCCGCGGCTGTGCTATGGCGTGTAAAAGCTTTAACCAACTGGAGCCGGATCGCTTCTGGCGCTACGTTTATCCGTTGGATAAAGACATCTATCCACATGAAGAGCGGGCGTTTTACTCGCTGGCCTGTAACCACTGCGAACATCCGGCCTGCGTCGCCGCCTGTCCGGTCGAAGCCTATACCAAACGTGAAGATGGCGTGGTGGTGCATAACCCTGAGCGCTGCATCGGCTGTAAAAACTGTATTCGTAACTGTCCTTATGGCGCGCCGCGTTTTAATGAAGAGACGCGTAAAGCGGAAAAATGCAGTATGTGCTACGAGCGTCTTGATATCGGTATGAATCCGGCGTGCGTAAACGCCTGTCCGGTGGGCGCCTTGTCGATTATCGATTTGGATGCCGATCCTGTGCCCGATAATGCGGTGCAGTATCCGCCAGGGTTCCCGCATATGCCACAGCTCAATCCAGGAACGCGCTTTATTCTGGCGCGCCAGCCTAAGCAGCCGGAGGACAAGTAATGGAAAAATATGAACTGCCGCTGGTGTTTTTTACGGTATTAAGCCAGATGTCTGTCGGGATGGCTTTGGTACTGACATGGCGTACGCTGCGTGGTGAAGTGGAAGGCCAGCGTTTCTATTGGTTGGCCACCGGGCTGGTGCTGGCACTGGCGTCTATTGCCGCGATTCTGCATCTGGCGCATCCCGATCGCGCTTATAATGCGCTGATTAACCTGCGACATGCCTGGTTAAGTCGGGAAATCCTTGGCGCCACGTTGTTTGGCGCAGCGGTCGGCGTAACGTTCCTGGCAAAGGGACATAAAGCGATGGCTCTTATCGCCTCCGTGTTCGGCGTGTTACTGGTGGCGGTGCAGGGGATGACCTACGCCGCGCCAGCGATGGTAGCTATCGCTAATGGGTTTACCATGCTGTTATTTTTTATTACGGTATGGGTCATGGGTTGCGCGGCGATTCCGCTGTTAAAACTCAGGCCTGCCGTTCCTGCGTTACGCCAGGGAATTGTGGTGTGTATCGCGGTACTTATCGCGGCGCCGCTGGTGTGGTTAAGCGGGGGAACGGTCATGCAGATGACGGCGCGTTCATGGCTGGCTTCCCCGTTTTATCTGGCAAGCTTGGTTTGCCTTGCGCTCGCTTTTGTCGCCAGCCGTCACGGTGATTCGCGCCCGAAACTCCTGTTCGTCTTGTTATTCGTTGGCGTATTTCTGAGTCGGCTGGTCTTTTTTGGCGACACGGTGAGTACTATTGTGAATATCGGGCATTTGTACTAACGATGATGCAGTAAAAAGCCCTGCCAGGCGTGACCTGGCAGGGCGTGTCAGTTTTTAGCCACCAGGGTTAACGCACAACCAATACTGGCAGCGTCGCATGGCGCACCACGCTTGAGGCGTTAGACCCCAACAGGTGTGTCGTGATGGACGGATTACGCGAACCGATTACCACGACATCCGCATCCAGTTCTTCGCCCATCTCATTGACGACATCGCGCACGCTACCAAAGCGAACATGTGTTTTAATTCGTGAAGGATCGATACTGAAGTGTCCCACCATCGTTTGCAGACGCGTTTCCGCCTCATGCTGTAAATGTTCTTCAAAGCGGCGCACGTCGGCGGCAAAGCGGTGCAGACTCATGCTCGCGGACCCAGGCAGTACATGCAACAGATGAATGACGCCATCCTGTTGCGCCAGAAACTCAGCGTGGCGAATGGCTTTATCGCTAAGTTCCATTTCAAAAACATCAACCGGCATAATGATTGTCTTATACATACCCGTTACTCCCTGTTAATCAATGCTGAATTTATTCAAGCATATAATAATATTTCTTTCTGCTATTTGTCTGGCAATTTTAAATATTGCGGCAACCTGGCGCTAAAAAAGTCGTGTATTTTCCAGGAAAAATCCTAAAGCCGCCTGTTTTGCCGGCAGTCTCTCCGGGATAGCTACCCTTTTATAGTCGAACGCAACATTCACCGTTACCCCGGAGGCGGCATGAAAGCATTGACGTATCACGGTCCACATCACGTAAAGGTTGAAAACGTACCCGATCCCGGCATTGAGCAGCCTGACGATATCATTTTGCGTGTTACCGCCACCGCGATTTGCGGATCTGATTTGCATCTCTATCGCGGCAAGATCCCCCAGGTAAAACATGGCGATATTTTCGGCCATGAGTTTATGGGCGAGGTGGTGGAAACCGGACATGATGTAAAGAATATTCGGAAAGGGGATCGGGTCGTTATCCCGTTTGTCATTGCCTGTGGTGACTGCTTTTTCTGTCGGCTACAGCAATATTCAGCGTGTGAAAACACTAACGACGGACACGGCGCGGCGATGAATAAAAAACAGATCCCGCCACCGGCGGCGCTGTTTGGGTATAGCCATCTGTATGGCGGCGTTCCCGGCGGACAGGCCGAATATGTTCGCGTGCCAAAAGGTAATGTCGGTCCATTTAAGGTGCCGCCGCTGTTATCTGACGATAAAGCGCTGTTTCTTTCTGATATTTTGCCTACCGCCTGGCAGGCGGCAAAAAATGCTCAGATTCAGCAAGGTTCCAGCGTGGCGGTTTTTGGCGCAGGGCCGGTAGGATTATTGACTATCGCCTGTGCGCGACTGCTGGGCGCGGAGCAGATCTTCGTCGTTGATCACCACGCCTGGCGCTTGCGTTTCGCCGAAGAACGTTACGGCGCGATACCGATCAACTTTGATGATGAGAACGATCCGGCGGAAAAAATCATCGGGCAGACGGCAGGACACCGCGGCGTGGACGCGGTAATTGATGCCGTAGGCTTTGAAGCGAAAGGCAGCATGACGGAGACGGTGCTGACGAACCTTAAACTGGAAGGCAGCAGCGGCAAAGCGCTGCGACAATGTATCGCGGCGGTCAGACGCGGCGGCGTGGTCAGCGTGCCCGGCGTGTATGCCGGTTTTATTCACGGCTTTTTATTCGGCGACGCCTTTGATAAGGGGCTAACTTTTAAAATGGGTCAAACCCATGTTCACGCGTGGCTGGGGGAATTATTACCGCTTATTGAAAAAGGGTTGCTGAAGCCGGAGGAGATTGTCACGCACTATATGCCGTTTGAAGAGGCGGCGCGCGGCTACGAAATTTTCGAAAAACGCAAAGAAGAGTGCCGGAAGGTTATCCTGGTGCCGGGAGCGATGTCGGCACAAGCGGCGCAGAAACAGGCGACGGGAGTAATCAACCCGATGCCAGGCGGCGTTGTCTGAAGCAGGCAGAAATGAAAGGGCTAACGGAAAGAGGATGCGCAGGCATCCTCTGTGTAAACGCATTAACGCTTATGCAGATGGGGTTTAACGCAGGAAGTCGCCCGCGGCTTCAGGCTGATATTCGAGTTCCAGCACTTCGAGATGGGTGGAGGCGCCGCCCGGCAGTTCCCAGTGAATGGTGTCGCCGACGCGCAGTCCCAGCAACGCTGCGCCGACGGGCGCCATTACCGAAAGCTGGGTACTGCTGTCCGTCATATTGGCGGGGTACACCAGCGTCCGCACGCGTGTTTCACCATCGCTCAAATTGCGGAATTTAACGCGGCTGTTCATGGTGACGACATCGTTCGGCATCTCTTGTGGCGAACACATTTGCGCGCGATCCAGTTCGGCGTTGAGCGCGTCGGCAATCGGCAGATCCGCATACGCAGGCTGTTCCAGAAGACGATCAATACGTTCGGCGTCAAGGTCGTTAATGATAATAGTGGGTCTGGACATTTCTTACTCCATGTCATCGATACTGCGAGTAGTGCAGGTAAATGGTCCCAAAAGAAAACCCTCACCGTCTGGCGGCGAGGGTTTAACTCTCATGATGATACTGAGACTTCCCCCGTCTTTGAAGTGATTTAGTTCACATTCGGGTAAATCCTCAAACGTCATAGCCTTGAGTGAATTTTAGTCTACATTCGGGCGTGTTCTCAAATGTGGCTACGGTTTTAAACCTCTGCTTCGTCAATAACCGGCTTTATCGATAATAAACTGTTTCCCGCAGTTGCCGGGATGCGGCTGCGGCTGAAATGAGGCAGAGGAGAGCGGCGCGTTAATCATCGACGCCTTTAGTGAAAACTGAATCTCTGTTAAATAGGCGGGATTGCCATGGCAGTTTACTTTAACGGCTTTGACATTATCCTGGCCCCACATTTGTGCGACGACGCTATCAAACTCAGCGCGGCTAACGGTTTTGCCGTAATTATCCGCCAGAAACTGCCCCAGCGCGCTGTCTTTTATCGCCTTATCCAGCCGTATCATGGTGCCGAAATAGGCATTGGGATCAAACCCGAAACAGGCGCCATGTTTGGCATATTCGTAGCGCTCCAGACAGGAATTCCCCCCCGCGCCGGGCATCACTTCCTTAAGCGCTGCCGCGATGTCAGGCGAAAGTCCGGGGGCGGGGGCGGAGCATTTCCGGCTGGCCTTGACTTCAGGCAGATTCGGGATTGGCCGCGTCGCACAACCAAAGCGCTGCCAGCGTCGCTGGTCAACACCGCGTGCGGCGATAGATTTGGGTAATCCAGGCCACAAGCCGTGGACGGTCAGAAAGTCTGCTTTGTTGGCTGGCTCTTTTTGCAGACGGCACTCATCGGGTTCCCGATGGCGGCGTTCATGCTGGCTTTGACAAAAACCGGTTTGCCAGGAAAGCGCCAGCACATAGTCAGTGAAATCACCGTACTGTTGCGCCTGAAGTTCGTCGGCGTTGGCGGCAAAAATCGGGGTTAAGAGGGCAGCCAGCAGCGGGCTGTAATGCCATATTGTGTTCATGATGAATTCGATAATTTATACACATTATGAATGTTACCCATTTAATCATAAAAAATGCCGCTCAGGTGAACCTGAACGGCATCATTTTTAACCTACGTTGGCGTAATGTTTAATTCCACATTGCCAGAATCGGCCAGCCCACCAGCAACAGCATCGCGATATAGATAACGCCAAAGATTGCGCCAAGCCGCCAGTAGTCTTTGGATTTCACGTAACCGCAGCCGTAGATAATCACACCAGGGCCGGTGGCATACGGCGTCAGACAGCCCATGATACCGATAGACAGCACCAGCAGAATACACAGTTGTTCCATCGGAACGCCCGGAATGCCTTTACCCACCGCCAGAATAACCGGCAGCATGGTCGCGGTGTGAGCGGAAAGACTGGCGAACAGATAGTGTGCGAAATAGAACACCAGTACCAGTACAATGACGGTTGCATCCGGCGAGAAACCTTCCAGATGTGTACTCATGGTATTGGCGAACCAGTCAATAAAGCCGGAGCGGGTTAAGCCATTAGCCATGACCACCAGCGTAGCGAGGTTCACCAGGGTGTTCCAGGCGCTGTTGTAGCGCGTAATGTCTTTCCACGGCACAACATGCAGCGCCAGCATCAGCGAGACGGCCAGCAGACCCACGGCAGTGGCGTTGATGATTTTTCCACCAAAAACCCACAATCCTAAGCTAAGCAGCACCAGGCCAATCAGCGTCCACTCTTTGCGGGACAGACGCCCCATGTTTTTTAACTCGCCGCCAGCCCAGGCTGCGACTTCCGCACTGTGGGTCACTTCAGGTTTATAAAGCACATAGGAGAGCCACGGCGCAACGATCAGTAAAATAATCCCCACCGGCAGAAAGCTGAGAAACCACTGCAGCCAGCTAATCTGGACGCCGGCGATCTTGCTGACGAACTCCAGACCTAACACGTTTGGCGCCGCGCCAGTGACAAACATCGAAGAGCTCAGGCTGGTACTGATCACCATCATCCACATCAAATAACCGCCGATGCGGCGTGCGGAAGGATCGTTTGGAAACGATTTAAACAGCGGCGGCAGGTTCTTGATGACCGGGAAGACAGTCCCGCCGGTACGAGCCGTATTGGAGGGAGTAAACGGCGCCAGCAAAATATCGATAATGACAATCGCATAGCCGAGCGTCAGCGTGCGTTTACCCATGAATTTTACCAAAAACAGCGCAATGCGGCGCCCCAGCCCGGTCACTTCGTAGCCCAGCGCGAAAATAAACGCGCCGAAAACCAGCCAGACCGTGGTGCTGGAGAAACCGGCAAGCCCCCATTTCAGCGCCTGTTTACTGGCGTTAAACGCCGGATCGGCCAGTTCTGAAGCGTCAAATAGCAGGTAATTGCTGCCGATAACGCAAATGGTTACGGCGATAAAACTGATCGCTGTCGCCGGGATCGGCTCCAGGATCATACCGACAATCATCGCGACGAAAACCGCAAAATAGTGCCAGGCCTGCGGCGGCATACCATCTGGAACAGGAATTAGCAACATGACGCCCATCACCACTAATGGGGCCAACAACTTCCATATATTATCTTTGGATAAAGACATAAATGACTCTCCGGAAAGGATATTTTCTATAATTGTGTTAATGATTAACTTGCGAAATTTGCGCTAAAAACCAGGTCACGATCAGCAGATCGGCGCTACCGCCTGGGCTGAGATTGCGTTCAATGCATTGCTGATCGAACCGGTGGAGATAAACGAGATCGTCAGGCGTCCGTATGCCGCCCTGCTGTAATAAGACCGCAGCCTGCTGCTGTAACCAGCGCAGACCGTCCGCCCCGCCGCGCGACGCGACGTTGGTATCGCCGTTAAGCGACATCAGCAGCAGTAAGGTATCAAGCAGCGCCAGTTCCGGATCGCGCCCCTGCGCCAGCAATGCGCGGTAGTGCGGCAACGCGTGGCGGATGACCAGCGGATAGCCTGCTTCCGCTTCGCCGCGCGCGCCGGTTAATCCCAGTTGCTGATACAACCGCTGACCTGCGGTGAGCTGTAGGTTGTTCTGGCGCAGTTCGCGCGTGGTCAGGCCGCGGCAAAAATCGGCGGCGGTAGCGCAGAGTGTTTCTGCGGCGATCGGCTGGCGTAGCTGATACAGGCGGCCAATGGCGGCACACAGTAACCCCAGCGAGAAAATGCTGCCTTTATGGGTATTGACGCCCGCCGTTGCGCGAAACATCGCTGCTTCACAGGCCATCCCCAATGGACGCAGGCCCGCCAGAACTGACTCTGGCGGCAGGCGCGTGCAGCTGGCGCCATATTCCATAAAGCGCGGCAGCCAGTGTCGAATCGCCTCCGCGCTGCGGTGAAAATCCACCAGCGCCATATCTTTGTGTGCGCCGCAGTTTAGTCGGTCTACCAGACCGGGTTTTGGCGATAAATTTACCTCGGTCAGCATGGCGCGCCAGGCCAAATCGGCCCAGGCGTCATACAGCGACTGAGGCTGAATGGAGGCGTTAGTCGGGTTGGCGGGAATCGGCATCATGCAGCAGCGCCTCCATATGAGTCAGTAAATCAGTCAGCGCGTGGGTTTTACCCCGCGCGCATTCAGCCGCGCTTTGCCCGCACAGCAGACAGCGGCGGGCGGGAAGCGCGAAATGGCGGCGGGAGAGTATTTCGCCTTCCGCCGTCAGGACATCGATATCCCACAGGCGCCCCAGTGGATAACGCTGTTCAAGCGCGATGGTCGCCTGTTTGAGCGCCTGAGCGGGCGCGTCAATCGCCAGCAGCCCTTCCGGCCCGCTGGCGGAAGCCAGTGCAGCCTGCTCCCGGATGGTCCAGCCATACTCTTCTGCCAGCGTGTGCAGGGCAGTCACGCCGTGATTAAAGATCCGGCGGGTTAACGCGCTGTCTTTTATCGGGCCTGGCGCCACCACGGTAAAGGAGACCAGTGGAGTGGCGTGGCGCGTTAGCCAGGCGCGCTGTCTTGCTTGTCTCTCATCCCGGCTGGCGAGCAGCTCAGGAATAGAAACGTCGTGACAGGTGGCGAGTTCAGGAAACAGGCGCATGGCTTATTCCTTCACCTGATGCACCACATCGATCACTGAACCGTCGCGATAACGCACGACAGCAATCACGCGGTCGGTGAATTCGATAGGGCGGGGCTGACCGGTAAGCAGTTGCGCGCGTTCGCGCAGCCACTCAATCGATACCACTTTCATTCCCGCTGCTTTCAGGCGTTCAGCCAGCTCCGGACGCGCCGGATTGACGGCGATACCGTGATCGGTGACCAGAATGTCAACGCTGGAGCCTGGTGTGACGCAGGTGGTGACGTTATCAACCAGCGTTGGGATGCGACCGCGCACCAGCGGCGCGACGATGATGGACAGCGCCGCCGCGACGGCGGTATCGCAGTGACCGCCAGACGCGCCGCGTAGAACGCCGTCGGAGCCGGTCAGCACGTTAACATTGAAGTGGGTGTCGACTTCCAGCGCGCTCAGTACCACCACGTCCAGACGGTCGACGGAAGCGCCTTTAGAGCCCCAGTTGGCGTACTGGTTAGCGCTGATTTCGATATGGTTCGGGTTGCGGGCCAAAGATTGCGCAGCGTTACGATCGAAGCTCTGAACGTCAAGCAGTTTGCGGATTAAGCCCTTTTCATGCAGGTCGACCATGGTGGCGGTGATACCGCCCAGCGCGAAATTAGCCACAATGTTGCGGCTACGCATTTTGTCTTCCAGGAAGCGGGTGACCGCCAGCGATGCGCCGCCAGTGCCGGTTTGCAGGGAGAAACCTTCGTTGAAGTAGCCGGAGTGAGCAATGACTTCCGCCGCGCTGCGGGCGATCAGCAGTTCACGCGGATTAGTGGTCATGCGGGTCGCGCCAGCGCCGATTTTGTTTGCATCACCGACTTCTTCGATTTGCACGATCAGATCAACCTGATCCTGAGCGATGCTTGCCGGGTTATGCGGATACGGCAGCAGTTGCTCCGTCAGCATCACGACCTGCTTCGCGCTGTCGGCATCCACCATCGCGTAGCCCAGTGAACCGCAACAGGCCTTGCCGGTATAACCGTTAGCATTACCGAATTCATCGCAGGAGGGCACGCCAAGAAACGCAACATCAATATTGAGTTCGCCGCTTTGTACCAGATGTACACGACCGCCGTGGGAGTGAATCTGAACCGGCTCAGCCAGCAGGCCGCGAGAAATTTCTTCCGCCAGCGGGCCGCGCAGGCCTGACGTATAGATGCGACTGACCACCCCGTTACGAATGTGTTCAACCAGCGGCGCATGGCAGTCGCTTAGCGAACTGGAGGCCAGGGTCAGGTTTTTGAAGCCCATCTTCGCGATGGTTTCCATCACCAGGTTAATCGTCAGATCGCCGCCGCGAAACGCGTGGTGAAAAGAGAGTGTCATGCCGTCGCGTAAACCGGAACGGCGGATGGCCTCTTCCAGGCTGGCGCACAGTTTGTGGTCGCGCGGTTTTTGCGCTTGTAGATCCAATTTTGCCGCACTTTGGTAAGCGCTTAGTTCGCTTTCAGCGTGACGGCTCCAGGCTGCTACGCGATCCTGGCGTTGAGATTCATTTTTCTGCGTCATTTTTTTGCCTTATTCTTCGCGAATACCGGAAAGTTCTGCACGGGAGAGCACCAGACGGGCGCGTTCAATCACCGGACTGTCGACCATCTTGCCGTTAAGGGAAACGACGCCAAGACCTTCGCGGGCGGCGGCTTCTGCGGCTTCAACGACCAGACGCGCATGGGCGACCTCTTTACGCGTCGGCGCATAAAGGTTGTGCAGCAGCTCTATCTGGCGGGGGTTGATCAGTGACTTACCGTCAAAGCCCAACTGTTTAATGTGGGCGGCTTCTTGCAGGAAACCGGCTTCGTTGTTGGCGTCGGAATAGACGGTATCGAAGGCCTGAATGCCGGCGGAACGCGCAGCCTGCAAAATGGCGCAGCGGGCGAACAGCAGTTCGGTGCCTTCCGGAGAGCGTTCGGTGCGCAGGTTGCGAACATAGTCTTCCGCGCCCAGCGCAATCCCGATCAACCGTTCAGAGGCGTGGGCGATTTCTACCGCGCGGGTAATACCCAGCGGCGATTCCACGGCGGCTAACAGGCCGGTACTGCCCGGTTCGCGACCGCAGGCGTTTTCAATGCGCAGAATTTCGTTTTCGATATCAATGACGTCCTGCGCGGTGTCGGTTTTCGGTAAACGCACCACGTCCGCGCCGCCGCGCACGACCGCTTCCAGATCGTTGACGCCCCATTCGGAGTCCAGCGCATTCACGCGGACGATGGTTTCGACGTCACGGTAAAGCGGGTGTTGCAGCGCGTGATATACCAGACGGCGCGCCGCGTCTTTTTCGCGTAATGCAACGGAGTCTTCCAGGTCGAACATCAGCGCGTCGGACGGGTAGATAAACGAATTGCTCACCATCGCCGCGTTGGCGCCCGGTACGAATAACATACTGCGGCGGGTGCGGGTTTTACGTTGTTGCAGAGAGGCGGAAATCATTGGCGATCCTCCCAGGGCAGAGCGGCAATACCGCTGGCGCGCGCCAGTAGCGTTTCCAGTCGGGCGCGCAAAATGCAGTCCAGAGCGCCTTTATCATCGACGTTCAGTTGTACGCCGCGCACGTCGTAGCGAGAAAGCACCTCCAGGATGGTGGCGCGAATGGCCTCGCCAAACTGTTTTTCAACGCTACTGTTGATTTGCAGGTCAATATCCTGCGTATCGAGCGGCGCAATGCGTATCATCACATCGCCGGACTCAAGCGTGCCTGCGACGGCTAGCTGGTTTATTTTCATTTTTCACCTGTTGCTAATACGGGGGACTTTTGACGGGCTGCCGCGCTGCCCGGATGGCGTTCGACCATGCCCTGCAAATAGCGCAGGGTGGCGTCGGGAACCAGCGGCGCGATAGCCGTGAGATCGTGTTTAACCAGCAGCTTGCGTACCCAGGAGGCGGATATCGGCGTCTCCTGGAAGCAAAGCCGCTCTATTTCCACCAGCGTAATGGGTGGGGCGGGAAGCGTTGGCGTCTCCAGCCAGAAACGCATATCAAGGTTGTACTGGGCGGTAACGGTGCAAAACGGCTCTGTACCGACAAAGCGGTGTGTGATGCCAAGCGCGGGCGCCAGATACTGGCGGAAAATCTTCAGGTCGATTTCGGTATAACAGTGATTAATGACGCTCTGCTCTTTAATGAAATAGCAGGGGAACGTCGCACGAGAAATAATGTATTCGGAGCCGCGGTGAACGGTTAAGCGCGGGATATCGGTAGTCCCTTTAAGGACCAGATCGAGTCGGTCCTCATAGGGAAAGCGTGACGTATCTTCTTTGACCAGGAACAGATGCAGCCAGTCGCACTGCGCAGCCGCCTGTTGGATCAGATAGCGATGGCCGTTCGTGAAAGGATTGGCGTTCATCACAATACAGCCAATTTTCTTTCCCTCGTGACGTAATGTCGCCAGCGATTCCGCATACCGTTTCAACCGGGTCGCGCTATTTTCCATTAAGACCATCACGCCGGGGACGCTGGCTATCGTCGAAAAGCTGCACTGTTTAAACAGCGCTTCGTATTCCGTTTTGGTATAAATAAAAAGATGGGTGCAGTGCCGTTCCCAGGCGAGATTAATCAATTCCGTCGCCAGCGTTAACGCTAAGCCTTCGCCGCGTACTGATTCGCTAATGGCCACGCATTTAATGATATTTCCGGCAATACCGCCGCAGGCAATAAGACGGTCATCACGGCTGACGGTAATAAACACTTCTACAGTGGTATCGACGCTTAAATCATTCTCTTTGAGAAAGTGAGCGATCTCCGCCATTTTTTTATTTTCAGAGCGTTTTACCCGAGTGAATACATTATTGCCAAACATAGTAAGAAATATCCTGGTGATATGCTTGTTGCCGCTTTTCTGTATATGTTGCACTGTGTTGCAACTTGATAACTTTTTCTTTTCAGTCAGAGTGGGAGTATTTTTATAACGAGTTATTTATTTTTCTCTCTGACGTATACATCGTAAGGAGTATTTTGGCGGTAAATTTTGATTTATTTCACAAAGCGTTAGATGGTTTTTAAGTGTTTTATGGTTTTAAGTTTTTTAATTAATTTAATCGCCATTCCGGCGATGGGTTTTAGTTGTTTAATTGATTTAATGTGGGGAATCTGTAACGATTGGTTTTTATAGGCTTCAAGATGCTGAAAACATTTTTATTACATTTGCGATAAATCTGCAGAGAAATACCCATAAGGAACCTTAATGTCCTATCAGAAAAATAAAAAGCTGTTTCCTTTTTTTCGGCAACTCGCGTTTCCGTTACGTATTTTTCTGCTCATTCTGGTGGTTTCTGTTTTCATCGTGGCAGCGTTAGCACAATATTTGTCTGCCAGTTTCGAAGATTATCTGGCGTCCCATGTTCGTGATATGGCGATGAATCAGGCAAAAATTATTGCTTCTAACGACAGCATTATCGCCGCCGTAAAAAACCGGGACTATAAACGCCTGGCGATAATTGCGAATAAACTGCAGCGCGGGACGGATTTTGACTATGTGGTGATAGGCGATCGCCACTCGATCCGGCTTTACCATCCGAATCCGGAAAAAATCGGCTATCCCATGCAGTTTACGAAACCCGGCGCGTTGGAAAGAGGAGAAAGTTATTTCATTACCGGTAAGGGCTCAATAGGGATGGCGATGCGCGCCAAAACGCCTATCTTTGACAACGAAGGCAACGTGATCGGCGTTGTTTCAATTGGCTATCTGGTCAGTAAAATCGACTCCTGGCGGCTGGACTTCTTATTACCGATGGCGGGGGTTTTTGTCCTGTTGCTGGTGGTATTAATGCTGCTTTCCTGGTTTTTCGCCGCGCATATCCGCCGACAAATGCTGGGCATGGAGCCGAAACAGATTGCGCGCGTGGTACGCCAGCAGGAGGCGTTGTTTAGCTCGGTTTATGAAGGTCTGATCGCCGTTGATCCGGAGGGACATATCACCGCGATTAACCGCAATGCGAGAAAAATGTTGGGGCTGCCGTCGCCGGGGCGTCAGTGGCTGGGCAAGCTGATAGCGGAAGTCGTCAATCCGGCAGACTTTTTTACCTGCCAGATCGCAGAAAGACGCCAGGATGTGGTGACCAACTTCAATGGCCTGAGCGTCATCGCCAATCGTGAGGCTATCCGTTCCGGCGAAGAGCTGCTGGGCGCTATTATTAGTTTTCGCAGCAAAGATGAAATCGCGACGTTGAACGCGCAGCTAACCCAGATTAAACAGTATGTTGAGAGCCTGCGCACGCTACGCCATGAGCACCTGAACTGGATGTCGACTCTGAACGGCCTGCTGCAAATGAAAGAGTATGATCGGGTCAGAGAGATGGTGCAGGGTGAGTCGCAGGCGCAGCAGCAACTTATTGATAGTTTACGCGGCGCCTTCGCCGATCGTCAGGTGGCCGGTTTGCTGTTTGGCAAAGTTCAGCGCGCGCGTGAACTGGGGCTCAAGATGGTGATTGTTCCCGGCAGCCAGCTACATCAACTGCCGGAGGGGCTGGATAGTACGGAGTTCGCCGCCATCGTCGGTAATCTGCTGGATAACGCGTTTGAAGCGAGTTTGCGTACACAAGAAGGCGACAATACCATCGAACTTTTCCTGAGCGACGAGGGCGACGAGGTGGTGATAGAGGTCGCCGACCAGGGCTGCGGCGTTCCTGAAGCGCTGCGGGAAAAAATTTTTGAACAGGGCGTAAGTACCCGAACCGACGAACCCGGTGAGCATGGTATCGGGTTATATCTGATTGCAAGTTATGTGGGGCGCTGTGGCGGGGTCATTACACTGGAAGACAATGATCCTTGTGGCACCTTATTTTCTTTATTCCTTCCGAAAGTGAAAAAAAACGATGACAGAACCATTAACCCTATTGATCGTTGAGGATGAAACGCTGCTGGCGGAGATGCACGCAGAATATATCCGCCATATTCCTGGCTTTAAGCAGATATGGCTGGCGGGCAATCTGGCGCAGGCGAGAATGATGATTGACCGGTTCAAACCTGGATTAATTCTGTTGGATAATTATCTGCCGGATGGGAAGGGGATTACGCTGCTGCATGAATTAATGCAGTCGCGCTATCCTGGCGGCGTCGTGTTTACGACCGCCGCCAGTGACATGGAGACGGTAGCGGAAGCGGTACGTAGCGGCGCGTTTGATTATCTGGTTAAACCTATTGCTTATGAACGTTTAGGGCAGACGCTGACCCGTTATCAACAGCGCAGACGTATGCTGGCGAGCGTGGATAGCGCAAGCCAGAAGCAGATAGATGAAATGTTCAACGCCTATGCGCGCGGCGAACCGAAAGGGGATTTGCCGACAGGTATTGATGCCTTAACCCTTAATGCGGTGATGAAGTTGTTTGCCGATCCAACCGTACGCCACACGGCTGAAACGGTCGCGCAGGCCTTAACGATAAGCCGCACCACATCCCGACGCTACCTGGAATATTGCGCGAGTCAGCACCTGATTGTCGCAGAGATTATTCATGGCAAAGTGGGCAGGCCGCAGCGTATTTACCACGGCGGCTAAGCCTGGTTTAAGATGCCGGGGCGATGTTTTCCCTCGCCCCGGCTTACCGGCTATCAGCCGCCGGTAACGGCGGAAGAGGCGCCTGGCACCATAATTTCCGTGGCGATAATGACGATCAACAGACCGACGATGACTGGAACGGACGTGCGCTTCACCACTTCAAACGGTGATATTTTAGCCATCCCGGCGACAGCGACCACGACGCCGGAGACCGGCGAAATCGTGCGCCCCAGGTTTGAGGCTTGCAGCATTGGGATGGATAAATAGGCTGGGTTGATGCCGGAGGAGTGCGCCAGTTTAGGGATCATCTCAACAAAGGCGTAAAAAGGCGCATTGCCTGAACCGGTGGTCATCGCAGCCAGCATGGTTAAAATCACTAAGACCAGCATCAGAATAATGCTGGCGGAGCCAAAAGAAGTGGCAATCGAGATCAGGCTTTGGATAAAGCCAATGGTGCTCAGCCCCTGGGCGAAAACGCCCGCCGCGACCAGCAGCATCACGACGCCGGCAAACGCATCCGCCATGCCGCGATAAGCCACTTCCAGGCCGGAAAACACATTTTGCGTGTTGAAGCCGCGCACGAATTCCAGCACGGCGGCCAGCAGCATACAGATCACCAGGATGGTAATAATGTGCAACTGCGGCCCCCATTTACCGTCAAAAATCAGTACGCCGATAATGGGCGTGAACGGCAAAAGGGCATAAAACGCCGGGGCCGTGGTGGTAATCTCCGCAACGTCCAGCATCTCATGTGAAATGTTCTCTTTTTTATCCAGATAGCGTTGCCAGAAAAAGTGCGCAATCGCCATACCGATAATTGCGGCGATGGAAATCGGCAGCGTGGTTTTGAACGCGAAATCGATTAACGGCATCTCCGCCGCTTTTGCGGCTAAAACCACATCGCCAGACGTTGGCGAGAGGATGATGGCGGCCGGAGAGGCGCAAATAGCCGCCGCCGCGCCGCGGCTAATGCCGACGTTGACCATCACAGGGAAGAGAGTAGCCATGAGCAGTACGCCAAGCCCCGTCGCGGAAGAGACGGCCAGCGACATCAGGCAGGCGACAAAATAGGCGGCAATCATCAACAGGTAGGGTGAGTTTATATACTGTAAAGGTTTCGACGCCAGCTTCACGACCATATCATTCGCGCCGATATGCGTCATATAAGCGGCAAAGCCGCACAGCATCATGATCATCATGCCAAGATCGCCGCCGCGACTCATGAGCAAAATTTTGATGTATTCAACAATATCTGTTGCGGTATAGCCGGTACTGGTTTCGCTGGCAGGTAATACCTTATGCCCCATCAGCGCGCTGATAATAAGCAGAACCAGACCGCCGACAAATAAAACGCCAGTGGCGGAATATCCCTTAATGATGTAGCGTGCTACACCCACAATAACGACGACTCCGATAAGGAGTTCTATAACTGTTAGCATTGTTTCCCCTGTCTTATCGACACCCAGAGTAAAAATAAGAACCACAAAAGTGGTATAAAAATGTACCGAATAAAGGATGGCGCCTTACTGATTAAAATCACGGCGCGGTTATTTTTTCATGTCATCGCTAAAGATGAAATATGTTTATACGAATTTTCTGTAGCGCTATAAGTATTAATTTATTGTTATTTTATTGTTTTATTTGTTGTGCTTTGTTTTGTGTTTTTTGTGAAAGCTTATTAAGGAGCGCGTGACGGTTCTGAGTGCTAAATCAAACGCCGTTAACCCGATACTCTCTCAGATTATTCTCTGTTTATAGTTTGTTAAGATTTTATTCAGGTTAATGTTGTTATTATCACAGTCGAATTTTTGAACGGTATGTATGTTGCGATGATCATCAGAAAGTATTTTCTTATTATTGCTCTCCTTGTTATGCCATGGCTGGCTATTCCTTCAGTCTCTGCGGCGGATAAAGGGTGGTTTAACACGTTTACCGATAACGTCGCAGAAACGTGGCGACAGCCTGAGCATTATGATTTGTATGTCCCCGCCATTACCTGGCATGCGCGCTTTGCCTACGATAAAGAGAAAACGGATCGCTATAACGAGCGGCCGTGGGGCGTTGGTTTTGGTCAGTCGCGCTGGGACGACAAAGGCAACTGGCATGGCCTCTATATGATGGCCTTTAAAGATTCATTTAACAAATGGGAACCCATAGGCGGTTATGGCTGGGAAAAAACCTGGCGACCGCTGGAAGACGATAATTTTCGTCTGGGACTGGGCTTTACCGCAGGCGTTACCGCGCGCGACAACTGGAATTATATTCCCATCCCTGTACTGTTGCCTTTAGCGTCGATAGGCTATGGTCCCGCTACCTTTCAGATGACCTACATTCCGGGTTCGTATAACAACGGAAACGTCTATTTCGCCTGGATGCGTTTCCAGTTTTGACGGGGAAGGGCATGCTTCAGTTGTGAATAAAAAAGCCTTAAAAAACAATAAGTAGACAGGGTTAGCTAAAAATTAACGCGATATTTATCACTTTTTCGCAAAGTTCGACTGGACAAAATGCATCACAATTGTTGTACTGGTATCCGACACAGCATTTGTGTCTATTTTTCATGTAAAGGTAATTTTGATGTCTAAGATTAAAGGTAACGTTAAGTGGTTTAATGAATCCAAAGGATTCGGTTTCATTACTCCGGAAGATGGCAGCAAAGACGTGTTCGTACACTTCTCTGCAATCCAGACCAATGGTTTTAAAACTCTGGCTGAAGGTCAGCGCGTAGAGTTCGAAATCACTAACGGTGCCAAAGGCCCTTCCGCTGCAAACGTAACTGCGCTGTAAGCATACGTCCGACAGCAAGATTTCAAAACCCGCCCTTTCGGCGGGTTTTTTTTGCGCTTAACGCGCCGCTGCGGCGGAAAATAGCCAGAATGCCAGCGCCGTCATGGCAAACGAACCCAACAGGTTAATCAGCACATTCAGCAGCGCCCAGCCAAAGCGCCCCTCTTGCAGCAAGAATACCACTTCAGCAGAAAAAGTAGAAAAGGTCGTCAGGCCGCCGCAAAAGCCGGTCGTAATGAGCACTTTCCACATCGGATCGATATGTGTCATGCGGTTAAACCAGGCGAACCCCATGCCGATAATAAACGCGCCAAGCAAATTTGCTGTTAGCGTACCGATGGGAATCGCCTGATGAAGCGGATTAAAACGCATACTTAGCATCCACCGGGCTACGCTCCCCGTTCCACCGCCGATAAAAACTGCTAAAAGAAGCTGTAACACTGCCGAATCCTTTATTTAATTGCTATACAAGAGGAGTGTAACGCCGAACACGCATAATTGGCGAGTCCTGACAGAGGTGTGGGAGGGGATATGTTCGTTGCAGCCGGGCAGTTTGTGGTGAGTTCTGTATGGGAAAAGAATGCGCAAGTTTGCGTTTCGTTAATGGCTCAGGCGGCGGGCCGCGGCGTATCGCTTCTGGTGTTGCCTGAGGGGATATTAGCGCGAGATGACATCGACCTTGACCTGCCGATTCGCGCCGCGCAGCCGCTGGATGGCGCGTTTATGACGCGGCTTCAGGAAGAAAGCGCTCATAATAATATGACGACGATATTCACTATCCTTGTCCCGTCAACGCCTGGACGGGCGGTTAATATGCTGGTGGCGCTACGGGCGGGTCACATTGTCGCGCGTTACGCGAAGCTGCATCTCTATGATGCGTTTTCGATGCAAGAATCCCAAAGTATTGATGCCGGAACCGTTATCGCGCCTATGCTGGACGTGGAGGGGGTTAAGGTGGGGCTTATGACCTGTTATGACCTGCGCTTTCCGGATATGGCGTTAGCGCTGGCTTTACAGGGGGCTGACGTATTGGCGCTGCCGACGGGCTGGGTTCGCGGCCCGTTGAAAGAGCAGCAGTGGTCGACGCTGCTGGCGGCGAGAGCGCTGGATACCACCTGCTATATGATTGCGGCCGGGGAGTGTGGTAATCGTAATATTGGTCAAAGTCGTATTATCGATCCGTTGGGGGTAACGATAGCCGCGGCAGCCGATCGTCCGGCGCTGATCGTCGCGGAAATATTCAGAGAACGAATAGACCAGGTGCGGGAGCAACTTCCTCTTTTGCAGCAACGACGATTTGCGCCACCGCAATTATTATGATGTTTTTTTACGCAAAGCTTGATTCACCTTGTTACAGATTGCTATTGTGTGCGCGCGTCGAAAGACCGTTAATATTCTCAGGTTAATCCGGCGCGTTACGCAGCCTGTTTTTAGTGAAGAAGGTATCTATGGGTGAGATTAGTATTACCAAACTGCTGGTGGTTGCCGCACTGGTTGTTCTGCTGTTTGGTACCAAGAAGTTACGTACGCTGGGCGGAGACCTGGGCACGGCGATTAAAGGATTCAAGAAAGCAATGAACGATGAAGACGCGGGCGTTAAGAAAGACGTCGACGGTAGCGTTCAGGCTGAAAAACTCTCGCATAAAGAGTAACAGCGCGATGCGCTTGCTCCGCAGAGTAAAAAAACCGGCGAGTTGCCGGTTTTTTTTGCCTGAAATGTAAGCGTCTATTACACGATCATTTCACTTCCATGCCTTTGGCCTGGAGATCAGCATGGTACGAAGAACGTACAAAGGGGCCACAGGCGGCATGGGTAAAGCCCATCGCCAGGGCTTCCGCTTTCATCTCGTCAAACTCTTCCGGGCTGACATAACGCTGTACCGGCAGGTGATGGCGGCTTGGCTGTAGATACTGACCAAGCGTCAGCATGGTAACGCCGTGACGGCGTAAGTCGCGCATAACCTCAATGATTTCCGCATTGGTTTCGCCTAAGCCCACCATCAGACCCGATTTTGTCGGAATTTCCGGGTGCGCTTCTTTGAAGCGTTCCAGTAATTTCAGCGACCAGTTGTAATCGGCGCCCGGACGAACCTGGCGGTAAATACGCGGCACGTTTTCCAGGTTGTGGTTAAACACATCCGGCGGCGTCGCGTTAAGGATATCCAGCGCGCGATCCATACGTCCACGGAAGTCTGGCACCAGCGTCTCTATTTTTATCTCCGGGCTTTTGGCACGGATGGCAGTGATGCAGTCAGCAAAATGCTGGGCGCCGCCGTCACGCAGATCGTCACGGTCGACAGAGGTGATGACCACATAGCGTAGCGCCATGTCGGCGATCGTTTGCGCCAGTTTCTGCGGCTCTTCCGCATCCGGCGCAACGGGGCGGCCATGGGCGACATCACAGAACGGACAGCGGCGAGTGCAAATGGCGCCAAGGATCATAAACGTAGCGGTGCCGTGGTTGAAACATTCAGCCAGGTTTGGGCAAGACGCTTCCTCGCAGACAGAATGCAGGCCATTTTTGCGCATTGCGGCTTTGATGCCCTGGATACGGGTAGAATCCGCCGGAAGTTTTATTTTCATCCATTCCGGTTTACGTAGTAGAGCGTCGCGCTCTGTGACCACATTTTTAACCGGGATAAGAGCCATCTTATCGGCATCGCGGTATTTTACACCGCGTTCCATCACAATGGGTTTACTCATAGCGTGCGTGTTCCAGTTGCGAATAACGAAGGAAAGCGTTTCAATTCAAGGGAAAGTTGTATTTATCAACTATTTTTGAATTTGTGACACGCAGTATATCATTGATAAGGGCCATAAAGCAGCCTGACAGCCCGGCAAAATGTAAAATAGTTGTTGTTTTGTGCTGTTTGCCCATATCTTCCGTGACCTGAATGCAACATTTTTGTCAGAACGCCTCACGAATGATATCAATGACGTTCTCCAGCACCGGATCGCGCAGACTCAGTTTATTGTAATGCAGCGAGAACTCGACCTGTTCACTATTCACCGGCGCGTAGGGAAGGCGTTCAAGCGGCCAGCAGCGGCTAAATAAGTCGTAGAAGCGGGTGGGCATCAGTCCCAGCAGATCGCTGCTGGCGATCAGCGAGGCAATGGTAAAAATATTGTAGCTGCTAAAACTGATTTGCTGATCGGGAAATGTCTCCTGCAGTCGCTGGCGCAGTAGGGAAAGATGTTGTCCCTCCAGCATCAGAAAGGTGTGATCCGCGCTGTTCAGTCTCTCTTCAGTAATGGCGTTCGCCAGACATGGGTGATGCTGGCGGCAGACAATCTCAAGCGTATCGCTAAACAGGACGTGATGCTGGATGCTCCGGTTGTTATAGCTATGGGTATTGATAATGAGATCGGTCTGAAACTGACTAAGCTGGCTTTCGGCATCGTCTACCGGAATGTTGCGCAGCAAAAGCTGAGGATAACGCGGCCTGATGGCCTGGTAAATAATCGGCATCACTAGCGCGCCGACCGAAGGCGTCGTGCCAATTGTAATGGTACGCTGCTTATCGTAGCTGCCCGTAAGATCCAGGGCGCCAAGAATAGATTCCAGCCCCTGGCTGATGTATTCGTGCAGATGCGTAGCATACGTCGTGGGCGTTACGCCCTGGCCTTTGCGAATAAACAGCGGATCGGGAAATATAGTCCGTAATTTTTGAATGGACTGGCTGATGGCTGACGGCGTCAGGTTAAGAATTTTCGCGGCATTGACGATCCCTTTATGGACATATACGGCCTCGAAAATCGTCAACAGATTGAGGTCAATATTTCTCAGTGTTCTGAAAATTTGCGGTTTGTCTTGTAGATGTTGATCGGCCGGTTGTCTTTCTGCCTGATTATTATCACTCACGCTCTGGCTCCGAATTCATTCGTATTATGAATAATAGATGAAATAGTATATTTTGCATTTATGAGTTGGTTTTAAAATTACTCTTATGAATGTATTTTAAGTCATTTCAATAAGATAAGTAACAGCAAGGCCGGGATTTTGTTCACGGAAAATTCCTCATCATGAGGACTGAAGAGGCCATGCCGCCTGGCGGCTACAGCAGGGATATAACGAAAATATAGAAAGCGGGGGGAGAAGTAAAGCATTCAAATCATATATGATTAATGACCCATAAATTTCTTGGGCCATTATATTTTACGCATTAAGCAGCAATATATTCATACGATGGATTATTTAGCAGAGCTAAAATATTCGCCAGCAAGCGGGGCGCAATATTATCCGTGGTAGCGTCTTCTTTCCACTGTGTTATTTTGGCCATTTCCATGCCGGCATAACCACACGGGTTGATGCGCAGGAAAGGAGAAAGATCCATGTTAACGTTTAGCGCTAAACCGTGGAATGAGCAGCCGCGACGGATACGTAAACCCAGCGAGCAGATTTTCTTTTCACCCACATAGACGCCCGGCGCATCGGCGCGCGGATGCGCCTCAATACCAATTTCAGCCAGCGTATTCACCACGGTCTGTTCAAGTAGGGTGACTAAATCACGCACGCCCAGTTTACGTCGTTTCAGGTTAAGTAAAACGTACATTACCTGTTGGCCCGGACCATGATAGGTCACCTGTCCTCCACGATCGCTCTGCACAACGGGAATATCGCCAGGCATCAATATATGTTCCGCTTTACCGGCCTGGCCCTGGGTAAACACCGGGTAATGCTCAACCAACCAGATTTCATCATGGCTGTTTTCATCGCGCATATCGGTAAAGTTATGCATGGCCTGAGAGATAGCTTCATAGGGCTGAAGGCCGAGCTGGCGGACAAGGATTTTATCCTGATACAAAACGGCATCTCCGTAGAGAATGAAAAAAGAGAGGAAAGTATATCACAGCGGGGGAGGCGGGGAGTTACCCGGATAAGACCGGGTAACCGTCTGGATGTATTACAATACCATTCGCACGATATCAATATTGCCCAGTTCTTCGTACAGCGTTTCAACCTGTTCAATATGGGTGGCATTAATGGTGATAGAGACCGAGTGGTAGTTGCCTTTGCTGCTCGGTTTTACCGTCGGAGAGTAATCACCAGGCGCATGGCGCTGTACCACTTCAACCACCTGATCAACCAGCTCAGGTAACGCCTGCCCCATTACTTTGTAAGTAAATGGCGTAGGGAATTCAAGCAGTTCGTTAAGTTTGGTTTTCATGTCAGCTCCGGCATTACGTAAAAAAAATAACAACTCCCGCCACAGGGCGGGAGTTTTACTGATGCATAGTATATGGGGACGAAAATCACACTTTCAAGCGTTCAATTTTTATCCAAACCAGTGATGGAACATTAATTTAATGTAATCAATGATTTTACCGAAGAAGTTCCCTTCCGGGATCTCTTGCAGTACGACCAGCGGACGCTGCTCGATGGTTTTACCGTCCAGCTGGAAGTTGATGGTGCCGACCACCTGGTTTTTCTGCAGCGGCGCGTGCAGTTCTGCGGTATTCAGTACATAGCTCGCTTTCAAATCTTTCATGCGACCACGAGGGATCGTCAGGTAAACGTCTTTATCGACGCCCAGCGAGGCGCGATCGGTATTACCAAACCAGGCGGGTTCAGAGGCGAACTCTTTACCAGCCTTCAGCGGATTAACGGTTTCAAAGAAACGGAAGCCCCACGTCAGCAGTTTTTTGCTTTCTGTTTCACGGCCTTTATAGGTTCGTCCGCCCATTACGGCGGAAATCAACCGCATCTGGCCTTCGGTTGCGGAAGCGACCAGATTATAGCCCGCTTTGCTGGTATGGCCGGTTTTGATGCCGTCCACATTCAGGCTGTTATCCCACAGCAGACCGTTACGGTTTAACTGGCGAATGCCGTTAAAGGTGAACTCTTTTTCTTTATAAACGGCATATTCGTTAGGCACATCGCGAATTAACGCCTGACCAATCAGCGCCATATCGCGAGCTGAACTGTATTGTCCGTCGGCGTCCAGGCCGTGTACGGTCTGGAAGTGGGTATTTTTCAGCCCTAACGCGTTCACATAGCTGTTCATCAGCCCGACGAAAGCATCCTGGCTACCGGCGGCGAAATCAGCCATCGCCACACAGGCGTCATTACCGGATTGCAGATTGATGCCGCGTATCAACTGAGAGACCGGTACCTGCATTCCCGGTTTGAGGAACATCAGCGAGGAACCTTTAAATACCGGATTGCCGGTGGCCCAGGCGTCATTACCGACGGTAACCAGGTCGGTTTCTTTAAATTTACCCGCTTTCATTGCCTGTCCGATGACGTAACTGGTCATCATCTTCGTCAGACTAGCCGGGTCGCGACGTTCGTCGGCGTTTTGTTCCGCCAGAACTTTGCCGGAGTTGTAGTCGATCAGGATGTAGGATTCCGCATCGATCTGCGGAACGCCCGGGATCATAGTTTTGATATTCAGGTCATCGGCATGTGCGGTTGAGATAAACGCGGCACAAAGCGCCGTGGTGAGCGCCATGCGCTGCATAAAACGAGCGGAAAAAGTGGTCTTCATGGTCTGAACTACGACGTCCGTGATGAAATTAAAAAAAGAGCCCTACTATAGCAAAAGCATAACTGGCAGGCATCTGACTTTCCGCGTGACTTTGTTAATGTCATTTACAGAAATTGACAGTACAGATACCTGCGATCGGTTACTGCGCGCTGGCGATAAAGGACTGTAATTGTGCTTCTGTTTGCAAACGTTGCTGTAATGCGCTGGCTTCGGCTTTACTGGCAAAAGGCCCCAGTTGAATACGCCAGACCGCGCCGTTTTGTATTACGCGCCCTGGTACACTGAACTGCTGGCTTAAACGCTGTTGGTATTGCTGCGCACGCGTTTGATCGCTGACGGCGCCGACCTGGACGACGAAACGACCGCTCGCCGCGGCGGCAGGCGCGCTCACCGGGGCAGATACCGGGGCTGCGGCGGCAGGCGCGCTCACCGGCGTCGCAGTCGCTGGAGCCGTCACTGGCGCGGAAACCGGCGCTGGCTGTGGCACCGGCGTCGGTTCATTACTCTCCAGCACGCCAGGCGCCAGCGTGGTCGGCGCGCCGAGGAAGCCGCTGCTGCTCACCGGCGCGCCGGTGGTATCGTCACTTTTCAACGTGGCATTGCTGACTGGAAGAACGTCGCCTTGCGGTTGCGCAGGCACTGAAGAGGCGCTTCCCATTCCGCCGCTTAAATCAGGGCGCGGGGGCAGAGCGTAGGTCTGTTTCGCCACCGTCGTACAGGCCATCCCCGGGCCGGAGAGCGAACCATCCGGCGCTACGATAATGGGGTCAATCCGTACTTTAGTATTATTCGAGGTATTCAGACGATCCGCCGCCGCGCGGGACAGGGAGATGACCCGATCGGTGCCATAGGGGCCGCGATCGTTAATACGCACGACGATCATGCGACCGTTGGCCAGGTTGGTGATTCGCGCATAGCTGGGGATAGGCAGTGTCGGATGGGCGGCGGTAAGCTGCATCGGATCGAACATCTCCCCGGAGGCGGTTAAATTACTGCCGGGTTCCGCATCATAAATAGCGGCCAGGCCAGCCTGGCTAAAGCGGGACGGGTCCTGAACGATTTTATAACTTTTACCGTCACGCTGATAATCCTGGTTTGCGGTCGGATTCAGAGGTTCATAACGCGGTTCCGCTCCGCTGATTTCCACAGTCGGACCATTACATACCGCAGGTTGCGGCGCGACGGTGGTTTGCTGCTGACCGCCGTCATTAGTACATGCCGCGAGTAGTACTATCCCTGCCGCGACGCAGATTACAGGCAACTGCTTACGCATTGCGCACCCCTTATACGCTTTTCGACAACATTTTTCTGTGGGTGTGGATCGACATCACAATCCCGAACCCGGCCATCAGCACAATCAGTGCGGAGCCCCCGTAGCTGACCAGGGGTAAAGGTACTCCAACCACAGGCAGAATACCGCTCACCATACCAATATTTACGAAGACATAAACGAATAATATTAACATTAATCCGCCAGCCATCACGCGACCAAATGTAGTTTGCGCTCTGGCGGCAATCCACAAGCCGCGCATTATTAGCAAAATATAGAGCGCGAGCAGAATCAGGATGCCCACCAGACCGAGCTCTTCCGCCAGTACCGCGAAGATAAAGTCGGTATGGCGCTCGGGTAAAAACTCCAGCTGCGACTGGGTGCCGTGGAGCCAGCCTTTACCGCGCAGGCCGCCTGAGCCAATGGCGATTTTAGACTGAATAATATGATAGCCCGCGCCCAGCGGATCGGTCTCCGGATCAAGGAGCATCATAACGCGCTGGCGTTGGTAATCGTGCATCAGGAAAAACCACAAAATAGGAATAAATGCAGCGATCAATACAATGGCGACCCCAATTAAGCGCCAGCTCAGACCAGACAAAAATAGGACAAAGAGACCGGAAAGGGCGACCAGAATAGACGTCCCCAGGTCCGGCTGGGCGGCGACCAGCAGGGTAGGCATAAAGATTAATACCAGGGCGATGGCGGTATTTTTCAGCGAGGGCGGGCAGACGTCACGGTTAATAAAGCGGGCGACCATCAGCGGCACGGCGATTTTGGCTATTTCCGAAGGCTGAAAGCGAACGATTCCCAGATCGAGCCAGCGCTGCGCGCCTTTGGATATTGCGCCGAAGGCATCAACGGCGACCAGCAAAATGATACAAATGATATAGAGATAGGGCGCCCAGCCTTCATACACGCGCGGCGGGATCTGCGCCATCACCACCATAACCACCAGCCCCATCGCAATCTGACCGATTTTACGCTCCATCATGCCGATGTCCTGGCCGCTGGCGCTCCAGATGACCAACGCGCTGTAAACCAGTAACGCCAGCAGAATGAGTAGCATCGTGGGATCGATATGAATTTTATCCCAGAAGGTTTTTTTGTTCGGATTATCCGTCATGATTATTGGTCCTCCGCCGCTGCAACCACCGGGTTTTCCGCAGGCAAATGGGTGTTGTTGTCGCCCAGCATGATGTGATCAAGGATTTGGCGCATGATCGTGCCTACTGCCGGGCCTGCGCCGCCGTTTTCAAGGATGATCGCGACGGCGACCTGGGGATTGTTATACGGCGCAAAGGCGGTCATCAATTTATGGTCGCGCAGGCGCTCGGCGATTTTATGCGCATTGTACGTTTCGTTGGCCTTCAGGCCAAAGACCTGCGCGGTGCCCGACTTCGCCGCGATTTTATAGGGCGCGCTGGCAAAATATTTATGCGCCGTGCCGTTAGGGCGGTTGGCGACGCCATACATGCCATCTTTCGCAATTTCCCAGTAGCCGGAGTGAATATCGCCCACCGGCGGCTCATGCGGCTGTACCCACGGCACCTGTTTACCGTTTTCCGCGGTGCTCATTAACAGGTGCGGGACTTTAACTACACCGTCGTTAATAAGGATCATCAGCGCCTTACTCATCTGAATCGGCGTCGCTGTCCAGTAGCCCTGGCCGATGCCCACCGGAATCGTATCGCCCTGATACCACGGTTTTTTAAAGCGTTTCTGTTTCCACTCGCGGGTCGGCATATTACCAGAGCGCTCTTCTGCGAGATCAATTCCGGTATAGTGACCATAGCCGAACTTACCCATCCATTCTGACAGGCGATCGATCCCCATGTCATAGGCCACCTGATAGAAGAAGGTATCCGCCGACTCTTCAAGGGATTTGGTGATATTCAGATGCCCGTGGCCCCATTTTTTCCAGTCGCGGTAGCGTTTCTCAGACCCCGGCAACTGCCACCAGCCAGGGTCGAAAAGACTGGTGTTACGGGTGATGACGCCAGCGCTTAACGCCGATACGGCGACGTAAGGCTTAACGGTAGAAGCGGGTGGGTAGACACCCTGAGTCGCGCGGTTCACTAATGGCGTGTTCGGGTCGTTAAGCAGCCCGGAGTAATCTTTGCTGGAGATGCCATCCACGAAAAGGTTAGGGTCGTAACTTGGCATGGAGACCAGCGATAGCACGCCGCCGGTACGCGGATCGGTAACAATCACCGCCGCGCGACTGCCTGCCAGCAGCGTTTCAATATACTGCTGGAGCTTGAGATCCAGCGTCAGGTAGATATCGTGTCCGGCCTGCGGCGGCACCTCTTTAAGCTGGCGAATAACGCGGCCGCGGTTGTTGACTTCAACCTCTTCATAACCGGTTTGCCCATGCAGAATATCTTCATAGTAGCGCTCAATGCCCAGCTTGCCGATGTCATGGGTGGCGGCGTAGTTCGCCAGTTTGTTTTCTCTGTCGAGACGCTCGACGTCTTTATCATTGATTTTCGATACGTAGCCGATAACGTGGGTCAGCGCCGATCCGTATGGATAATAGCGGCGTTTATAGCCTTTGACTTCGACGCCCGGAAAACGGTACTGGTTGACGGCAAAGCGCGCGACCTGAACTTCCGTCAGGTTTGTTTTCACCGGAATAGAAGTAAAGCGATGGGATCGGGCGCGCTCTTTTTTAAAGGCGGCGATATCGTCGTCGTTTAAATCGACCACACTGCGTAGCGCATCCAGCGTTTGCTGAACGTTTTCCACCTTTTCCGGCATCATTTCAATCTGATAGATAGTGCGGTTCAGCGCAAGGGGAATGCCGTTACGGTCGTAGATTATCCCGCGGCTTGGCGCAATTGGCACCAGCTTGATACGGTTTTCGTTCGAGCGGGTCTGGTAATCGGTAAAACGGAGAATTTGCAGATTATACAAATTGGCGATCAGTACGCCGGTCAGCAGCAAAATACCCGAAAAGGCGACCAGCGCCCGACGCACAAACAGTGCGGACTCAGCCGTATAGTCACGAAAAGAATTTTGTCGTTTCATCCGCTGCTTAATCTTCTCAAGACTTCACGATCACTCACGGTGATAAGGGTGGTTGGTTGTGATGCTCCACGCCCGGTACAAACTCTCCGCGACCAGAACCCGAACCAGCGGGTGAGGGAGCGTTAACGCCGAGAGCGACCAGCTCTGTTCCGCTGCCGCTTTGCAGGCGGGAGATAATCCTTCCGGGCCGCCAATCAGCAAACTGACGTCGCGCCCGTCCTGTTTCCAGCGCTCCAGCTCATTGGCTAACTGCGGCGTATCCCACGGCTTGCCTGGAATATCCAGGGTAACAATGCGATTCTTACCGGCGGCGGCCAGCATCTGCTCGCCCTCTTTGTCGAGAATGCGTTTGATATCCGCGTTCTTGCCGCGTTTGCCCGCAGGGATTTCAATCAGCTCAAAGGGCATATCTTTCGGAAAACGACGCAGATATTCCGTAAATCCCGTTTGAACCCAGTCGGGCATCTTCGTGCCGACAGCGACAAGTTGCAGCTTCACGCATTAACTCCAGAGTTTTTCCAGTTCATACAGGCGGCGACTTTCTTCCTGCATGACATGCACAATCACATCGCCCAGATCGACGACAATCCAGTCAGCCGCATTTTCGCCTTCGACGCCCAATGGCAGCATACCGGCCGCGCGCGACGACTGCACCACGTGGTCGGCAATAGACATAACGTGACGGCTGGAGGTGCCGGTACAAATAATCATACAGTCGGTGATACTGGATTTACCCTGAACATCTAAGGCGATGATGTCCTGACCTTTCAGGTCATCAATTTTGTCGATAACAAAATCCTGGAGTGCTTTACCCTGCAAGTTTTCCCCCTGGGTGAATAATTGCGTTATAACGATAGAAAAAAGGCCAACAGGCTGGACCGGTAAGGCGTTGCGAGTTAACGCTAACCTTCCGGCGGGACGCCGTGTAGTATACCTGAATTAGCAGCGATACCGGGACTTATGTCGCCGGATCGGCGTTTAAAACCAGATTATCATCCCATCCCACGTCACAGAAAGCATCGCCATTTTTGTAAAACAATTTCTGCAAAGCTCTGCAAGGTGAAAAAAGCCTGGCTGCGGAGAATAACAGCCTGTCGGGGGCTGTCAATGGGCGAAACCGCTGCGGCGAGAAAAAACGGAAAATTCATCACTCAGGCCGCCAGACGGCACGACTATTTAATACTTTCAGGGTGGCGAACCCTTCGCATATGTCGATTGCGCTCCAGCATCCCTGTTCTACCCGGAAATGCCATAGCGAGGCGGCGGGCATTGCGAGCAGACGGGCAATCAACAGGCTGAGTACGCCCTGATGGCTGACGATCAGCAGGTTCTGGCAATCGCTAAACGCGTCGAGTCGCGAGATAAAGCGCTCTACGCGCCGGATAAAAGCCTGAAAACCCTCGCCATTGGTCGGAACCGCATTCTGCCAGTCCGTACACCAGGCGGCATAGCTTTCGGCATCTTCATGGGTGAGGTCGCGGTGATGGCGCATTTCCCAGTCGCCAAAGTACATCTCATTAAGCTCAGGTAAGATGTGTTGCGGCACATCCCGGCCCTCCAGTACGAGCCGGGCGGTATGGCGCGCGCGCTCCAGCTCGCTGCATAACACCCTGTCAAATGGCGCGTGGCGCAATAAAGTATGTAGCGTTTTCGCCTGGCCAATCCCTTTTTCCGTTAACGGCGTGGGAGCATGTCCGCTATACAACCCGGCGACATTGGCCTCGGTTTCGCCATGACGCACCAGCCACAATCGCATGGTATTCCTCATGAGGTTAAATGCGCAAAACATGATAATGCCCCTGATTGCGCAACGTTTTTTTCACTAAAATAGCGTTTTTTGGCCGGAGGCATAATGGCGTTATTCAACAGCGCGCATGGCGGTAATATTCGGGAAGCCGCGACGGTGTTGGGCATCTCGCCTGACCAGTTACTGGATTTTAGCGCAAACATTAATCCGCTGGGTATGCCTGTCAGCGTGAAACGCGCGCTTATCAACAATCTGGACTGCATTGAGCGCTACCCGGACGCCGATTATTTTCATTTGCACCAGGCGCTGGCGCGTCATCATCAGGTGCCGGCATCGTGGATACTGGCGGGAAATGGCGAGACGGAGTCAATCTTTACCGTGGCGAGCGGTCTTAAACCGCGTCGTGCAATGATTGTCACGCCAGGTTTCGCGGAGTATGGCCGGGCGCTGGCGCAAATTGGCTGTGAAATTCGTCGCTGGTCTCTACGCGAAGCGGATGGCTGGCAGCTTACCGATGCCATTCTCGAGGCGTTGACGCCCGATCTGGACTGCCTGTTTCTGTGTACGCCCAATAATCCTACCGGCCTGCTGCCGGAGCGGCAGTTATTACAGGCCATTGCCGATCGCTGCAAATCGCTGAACATTAACCTGATCCTTGATGAAGCGTTTATCGATTTTATTCCGCATGAGACGGGCTTTATTCCTGCTCTTAAAGATAATCCGCATATCTGGGTGCTGCGTTCGCTGACCAAATTTTATGCCATTCCCGGCCTGCGGTTGGGATATCTCGTCAACAGCAATGACGCGGCGGTGGCGCGGATGCGTCGCCAACAAATGCCGTGGTCGGTTAACGCGCTGGCGGCGCTTGCCGGTGAGGTAGCGTTACAGGATAGCGCCTGGCAACAGGCGAGCTGGCATTGGTTACGGGAGGAGGGCGCCCGGTTTTATCAGGCGCTTTGTCAGCTCCCCCTGCTGACGGTCTATCCCGGGCGGGCAAACTATCTGTTGTTACGCTGTGAGCGAGAGGATATTGATCTGCAGCGGCGGTTGCTGACGCAGCGGATTTTAATCCGTAGCTGCGCTAACTACCCGGGGCTGGACAGCCGCTATTATCGTGTGGCGATACGCAGCGCTGCGCAAAACGAGCGTCTGCTGTCGGCGCTGCGCAATGTGCTTACCGGTATAACCCCTGCTGATTGATGTAGTTCAGCACGTTTTCCGGCAACAGATCGTCGCAGGATTCGCCTTTTTCCAGCCGTTCGCGGATGAGGGTTGCGGAGATATTAAGCCAGGGCGTTTCCGCCAGGTAAATTTTACCGGCTGGCAACTGGTGCAGATCGTCCGGCGTATGGGTCAGATGCTGTTCCAGCCACTGCTGGTGTTGCGCCTGCGTCATTTCAAGGGGATAGCCCGGACGACGACAAACGATCAGGTGAGTGTTATCAAGGATGGTGTCGTAATCATGCCAGGTGGGGAAGTTAAGCAGCGAGTCCTGGCCGATAATAAACGCCAGCGGCGCTTCGGGACCCTGTTCTTCGCGCCATGCTTTCAGCGTTTGCGCAGTGTAAGAGGGCGCGTTTCGCTGTAGCTCGCGTTCATCCAGCGTAAAAAGCGGCTTATCGGCGATAGCCAGCTCCAGCATATATTTACGCTGCGCGCTGGAGGCTTCCGGCTGGGGGCGATGCGGCGGCACATTGTTAGGCATAATAATCACCCGCGATAAGCCGATCAGATTCGCCAGCGTTTCAACAGGTTTAAGATGTCCATAATGCACCGGATCAAAGGTGCCGCCGAATAAAGCCTGTAACGATTTCATATCACCCATCAATAAATACGTCTGCCAGCGCCTTATGGCAGAGCAGGAGCGACAGCCCTTCAAGATCTGCCCATACCGACTGACCATAATCCTGTTTGAGCGTAATTTCTGTACGCGTCAGTAACTGCACGGCCTGGCGAAGCTGTGCAGGATGGAGACGCTGCAACGCGTCGCCGATCATGGGGCGACGGTTTTGCCAGACCCGGTGTTTATCAAACAGCGCGCGTAACGGCGTATGCGCGGACTGACGTTTGAGATTTACCAGTAGCAGCAACTCTCGCTGGAGGGTGCGCAGCAGAATGACCGGCTCGCTGCCTTCAAGGCGTAGCTGTTGCAGAATATGCAGCGCGCGTTTGCTTTTCCCCATCAGTAACGCATCCACCCAGTGGAAAGGGGTAAAGTGGGCGGCGTCATTGACGGCCTGCTCCACGCGAGGAAGCGTTAACTTACCGTCAGGCCAAAGCAGCGACAGTCGTTCCAGCGCCTGCGCCAGCGCCAACAGATTGCCCTCATAGCAATAGCACAGCAGTTGGTTCGCGGCGTCATCCAGTTGCAAATTCTGTGCTTTCGCTCTGGCGGCCACCCAGCGGGGAAGCTGCGCCTGCTCCGGCGTCTGACAACTGACCTGAACGCTACGGTCTGCCAGCGCGGTATACCAGGCGGCGTTTTCCTGCGCTTTGGTGAGTTTGTTTCCGCGTACTATTAATAACAGGTCGTCATGCAGCAGCTCGCTCAGCGTGGCGAGTTGCTCATTCATTGCCGCGTTAGGCCCGTTTTCCGGCAGTTGCAGCACCAGCGTTTGACGGCTGGCGAACAGGCTCATCGCCTGGCAGAGTGAGAAAAGCGATCCCCAGTCGGTACTGGGATCGAGAGTAAAAGCGTGGTGCTCTTCGAAGCCTTGCGACGCAGCCGCCAGACGAATAGCGTCCTGACTTTCCTGCAGCAGCAGCGGATCGTTGCCCAATAGCAGATATGCCGCACGCAGCCCTTCGTTGAGCTGCGCGCGGAGTTGTTCAGGATACAACCTGATCATTAGTTACTCAGCGTAGTGGAGACGCGTGCTGGCGTAGAGGCGGGCGCCGCCGTCTCATTGTCGGCGGTAGCCTCCTCTTTCGTCGCCTGAATATCCGCCGCGCGGACGCTGGTCAGCTTGCGAATCAGCTGTTCAGCGGCTTTGTCGTACATCTCCTGAACGATCATGGCCTGCTCGTTATCCTTCGCTAACGCCATCTGCGGGTTATCGAAGAACGAACGGTACACTTTCGTGCTGATAGGATAGATGTCATGGCCCGGAATCAATACCGAGGCATTGACGGTCATCACCATCTGATATTCCGCCGTCTGGCCATCCTGGAACACTGACGCCGTATCCTGCGAAATAGTCACCGTTCCAAGCCGCAGAGACGGAACGTCTTTGCGCGTTGTGTCTTTATCAAGCAGGTTTACGTTATTCAGCCGTAACTGATTACGTACCGCACGACTTAGCGGACCGTTCGGATCGCCGGAATCGAGGATCATCGTTTTCATTGAAGCCGGAACCTGCGTAGTGCTACGCAGATGCCAGCCGCATCCGGCGGTGACCAGCACCGCCAGAGATAACAACAGTGTTACCAGATATCGCACGCTTCCTCCCGCGCTTAGCCAACAACCAGATTGAGGAGTTTACCCGGAACGTAAATCACTTTACGCACGGTAACGCCATCAAGATATTTTGCCACCAGATGTTCCTGGCCTGCACGTTCACGCACCTGTTCTTCGGTGGCATCCACCGCAACGGTGATCTTACCGCGAACTTTACCGTTAACCTGCACGACAACCAGCGTGGTGTTTTCCACCATTGCCTGCTCGTCGGCAACCGGCCACGGCGCGTTGTCGATATCGCCTTCGCCGCCCAGTTCCTGCCACAAGGTAAAGCAGACGTGCGGGGTGAACGGGTTAAGCATACGCACGACGGCCTGCAGCGCTTCCTGAAGCAGTGCGCGGTCTTGTTCGCCTTCCTGCGGGGCTTTCGCCAGTTTGTTCATCAACTCCATGATCGCCGCAATGGCGGTGTTGAACGTCTGACGGCGGCCGATATCATCGGTCACTTTGGCAATGGTTTTATGCACATCGCGACGCAGCGCTTTTTGATCTTCGCTCAGCGCATCGACGTTCAGCGCCGCGACAGGACCTTTAGCGGTGTGTTCGTAAACCAGCTTCCAGACGCGTTTAATAAAGCGGTTTGCGCCTTCTACGCCGGACTCCTGCCATTCCAGAGTCATATCCGCCGGAGAAGCGAACATCATAAACAGGCGTACCGTGTCCGCGCCATAACGTTCAACCATTACCTGCGGGTCGATACCGTTATTTTTCGACTTGGACATTTTACTCATGCCAGTGTAGACCAGCTCATGACCCGCTGCGTCTTTTGCTTTGACGATGCGGCCTTTTTCATCGCGCTCGACGATAGCGTCAACTGGCGAAACCCAGTTACGTTCGCCGTTCTCGCCGACATAATAGAACGCATCCGCCAGCACCATGCCCTGACACAGCAACTGCTTAGCCGGCTCGTCAGAGGTGACCATGCCCGCATCGCGCATCAGCTTATGGAAGAAGCGGAAGTAGAGCAGGTGCATGATGGCATGTTCAATACCGCCGATGTAGATGTCGACCGGCAGCCAGTAGTTTGCCGCTTTCGAATCCAGCATTCCTTCCTGATACTGCGGGCAGGTGTAACGCGCGTAGTACCATGACGATTCCATAAAGGTGTCGAAGGTGTCGGTTTCACGCAGCGCCGGCATACCGTTAACGGTAGTTTTCGCCCACTCAGGATCGGCCTTGATCGGGCTGGTGATGCCGTCCATGACGACATCTTCCGGCAAAATAACCGGCAGTTGATCTTCCGGCGTCGGCAGCACGGTGCCATCTTCCAGGGTGACCATCGGGATCGGCGCGCCCCAGTAACGCTGACGGGAAACGCCCCAGTCACGCAGACGATAGTTCACTTTACGTTCGCCGACGCCTTTTTCCGCCAGTTTATCGGCAATGGCATTAAACGCCGCTTCAAAGGCCAGACCGTCGAACTCGCCGGAGTTAAACAGCACGCCTTTTTCGGTCAGCGCCTGTTCGGAAAGATCCGGCTCGGAACCGTCGGCGGCCAGAATCACCGGCTTGATGGTCAAACCGTATTTGGAGGCAAATTCGTAGTCGCGCTGATCGTGACCCGGAACGGCCATCACCGCGCCAGTGCCGTACTCCATCAGGACAAAGTTTGCCGCCCAGACCGGGATCTCTTCGCCAGTTAACGGATGAATCGCTTTATAGCCGGTGTCGACGCCTTTTTTCTCCATGGTCGCCATTTCGGCTTCGGCCACTTTGGTGTTACGGCATTCGTCGATGAACGCCGCCAGCTCGGCGTTGTTCGCCGCCGCTTTTTGCGCCAGCGGATGACCGGCGGCCACCGCCAGGTAAGTGGCGCCCATAAAGGTATCCGGACGGGTGGTATAGACGGTCAGGGTGTTATCGTAACCCTTCACATCGAAGGTGATTTCCACGCCTTCAGAGCGGCCAATCCAGTTGCGCTGCATCGTTTTTACGGTATCAGGCCAGTGGTCCAGCTTATCCAGATCGCGCAACAGCTCGTCTGCGTAAGCGGTGATTTTGATAAACCACTGTGGGATCTCTTTACGCTCAACTTTGGTGTCGCAGCGCCAGCAGCAGCCGTCGATCACCTGTTCGTTGGCGAGAACGGTCTGATCGTTTGGGCACCAGTTAACGGCAGAAGTCTTCTTGTACACCAGGCCTTTTTTATACAGCTCGGTGAAGAATTTCTGTTCCCAACGGTAGTATTCCGGGGTGCAGGTCGCGATTTCACGGCTCCAGTCATAGCCAAAACCCAGCGTTTTGAGCTGGTTTTTCATGTACGCGATGTTGTCGTACGTCCACGGCGCCGGCGCGGTGTTGTTCTTCACCGCCGCGCCTTCCGCCGGCAGGCCGAAGGCGTCCCAGCCGATTGGCTGCAGCACGTTTTTGCCCAGCATGCGCTGGTAGCGGGCAACCACGTCGCCGATGGTGTAGTTACGTACGTGGCCCATGTGTAGTCGGCCAGAAGGATAGGGAAGCATCGACAGGCAGTAATACTTCTCTTTGCTCTCGTCTTCGGTCACTTCAAATGTGCGCTTCTCATCCCAGTGAAGCTGTACTTTGGATTCTATCTCTTCCGGGCGGTATTGCTCTTGCATGGCAGCCAGTAGTCCTGTTTTCGATACAGCTACAAATGTAGCTTTAGAGGTGGTGTTTAGATCCGCATAGCATAGCCCAAACACGCACGTCAAAACAGGGGGTAGAACATTTGTCGCGCCAGGCGTCCGTGAGGAGGTGACGCAAAATGCGACACGACTGAGGCAAATTACCGCAGTTCCTGTCACCGCCAGATCGGCCTGTAAAAATAAAGTCATATAAACCATGCAGTTAAAAAATGGCACGCCTTTTGATTAGGGAAGACAGGACTAAAGCAAAGGAGTTAATCGTGAAAAAAAATGCAGTGGTGATTCACCCTCAGGATTGCGTCGCGACGGCTATTACGGCGCTCAAAGCCGGCGAAACCGCCACAATGTTCGTTGGCGAACGCGAGATAAGCGTTGTGTTACATCAGGATGTGCCATTTGGCCACAAATTCGCCATCTGCGATGTGCCTTTTCATGGCGAAGTTTATAAATATGGCGAATCCATTGGCCGCGCCACTCAGGAAATAAAAAGTGGCGACTATGTGCACGTCCACAATGTGGAAAGCGAACGCGGACGTGGTGACTGGAAATAATATAAAACAAGGGAAAATGATTATGAGCAATGAGACTTTTTTGGGTTTCCGCCGCCCTGACGGCCGTTTTGGCATCCGTAATTATGTACTGATTTTACCTACCAGCGTTTGTGCAAATAAAGTTGCCCAGGATATTGCCCGGCAGGTAAAAGGCGCGACATGGGTGAATAACGATTTTGGCTGCTGCCAGGTGGCAGGCGATGCGCGTCTGACGGAAAAGACATTGATTAATGTGGCGAATAATCCCAACGTCGGCGCTATTGTGGTTGTGGGCTTAGGCTGTGAAGGCGCGGAGCCGCTGCGCATCGCAGAAGAGATTACCGCATTTGGCAAACCGACTTCCTGCATTACCATTCAGGAAGAGGGCGGCACGCTTAAATGTCAGGCCAGGGGGATTTCGCTGGCCCGCGACTATGCGCAACAACTCTCCATGCAAAAACCGCAGCAAGCACCGGTTAGCGAGCTGCTGCTGGCGATGGAGTGCGGCGGGTCAGATACGACATCGGGGCTGGCGTCTAACCCTTCCTGCGGGGTCGCCTCGGATAAGCTGATACGCTGCGGCGGAAGCTCAATTCTTTCTGAAACGACGGAATTTATTGGCGCCGAGCATGTGATGGCGAAACGCGCGGTGACGCCGGAGGTTGGTCAACAGCTCATTGATTTAGTGGTCGGCTGCGAGGCGCGAGCAAAAGCGCTGGGCGAGGATATTCGCGGGGGACAGCCGACGCCGGGCAATATTAAAGGCGGGTTGACTACCATTGAAGAAAAATCGTTAGGCTGTATGCATAAAGCGGGTCATGCGCCGCTACAGGGCGTACTGGAATATGCCGATAGTCCAACGCATCCGGGCCTGTGGATTATGGATACCCCAGGGCAGGATATTGAATCTATTTCCGGCATGGTGGCGGGTGGAGCGCAGATCGTTATTTTTACTACCGGTCGCGGAACGCCTGCCGGTAACCCAATAGCGCCGGTAATAAAAATTACGGGTAATAAAGCAACGTGGGAAATGATGCAGGACAATATTGATATTGATGTGTCCGCCATTATGTCTGGCGAGGCTTCTATTACGCAAATGGGCGAGGAAATTTATCAGGAAATTTTACGCGTCGCGAATGGGAAAACGACTAAATCAGAAGATTTAGGTCATAACGAATTCTCTATTTATAAGATCGCGCCGACGTTCTGATACCAAATCGGGCAGCACAAGCTGTCCGGTTATCTTCTGGGAATAAGCTATGAAAATTAAAAAAACACTGGAACGTTTTCCTGGTGGTATGATGGTTGTACCGTTAATCATCGGCGCATTGTTTAAAACTTTTGCGCCGGAGGCGCTGGAAATAGGCGGTTTTGTCACCTCTATTTCGCATGGCGCAATGGCGATTTTAGGCATGTTTTTAGTCTGTATGGGCGCGGATATCCAGTTTAAAGCCGCGCCGAAAGCGCTGAAAAAAGGCGCTGCGATCACCTTTGCGAAATTTGCCAGCGGCGTGATTATTGGCATTCTGGTCGGGAAATTTTGCGGCCCGGATGGGTTATTAGGTCTGTCGGCTTTAGCGATTATTTCGGCGATGACCAACTCGAACAGTGGGTTATATGCCGCGTTGGTGGGGGAGTACGGCGATGAAACCGACGGCGGCGCGATTGCGGTAATATCGTTGAACGATGGTCCCTTTTTCACCATGCTGGCGTTAGGGTCGGCAGGCATGGTGTCGATACCCTTTATGAATCTGGTGGCGGTTATTATTCCCATTATTATTGGCATGATTTTGGGTAATCTGGATGAGGACATGCGCAAGTTTCTTAAACAGGGCAGCGTGGTAACGATTCCCTTTTTTGCCTTTGGGTTAGGATACGGTATTGATTTCGCAAGACTTATCACGGCAGGTTCTTCAGGCATTTTACTGGGACTCATGACGGTGGCGATTGGCGGATTTTTTAATATTTTCGCCGATCGTGTGACGGGAGGCAGCGGCGTGGCAGGCGCGGCGGTATCCACCACCTCTGGCAACGCCGTCGCGACGCCAGCGGCAATCGCGCTGCTCGATCCGCATTTTACTGACCTGGCGTCGACGGCGGCGGCGCAGGTGGCGGCCTCGACGATTATTACCGCTCTGTGCGCCCCCTTCCTGACCGTATGGATAAAAAAACGCTACGATCGTAAACTGAACCCAGCCGCCGCAGGCGGTTAGCGTTTCGGCGGAAAATAAATCACGACGGGCGGTCTCGCCCGTTTATAAACCAACAGGATGGTGAGTGATGAATAAGACGAAAGATATAGCCGCATCTCCTCTCTGTTTTGTCTCTCCTTATCCGCAACTGGCAAAGGCTGCCGAGGCGCTGGTCGCGCAGTTGGATTACGCCGTCACTATTCATCAAACGACGCTTAATCGTATCCTGGATGAGCTACCTTTATTAGAGTCCCGTGGGCACCAGGTACTGATTAGTCGTGGCGGCTGTGCGGAAATATTAAAAAAGCACAGTAAATTACCGGTAGTCGAAATTAAAATGTCCGGCTACGACATTCTTGATGCGCTTATCCCTTTTAAAGGACAAAAAGGCACTGTCGGTATTGTCGGCTTTTCCAGTGTGATCAAAGGATGCGCGCGCGTAGCGGAACAGTTAAATATTAACTATAAAATTTTTACCTTACAGGGAAATGATAAAGAAACGATTTCTTGCCTGAAGCGGCAATTAGCGTCCACGCCATTAGATTGCATTGTTGGCGATACCGTTTGTCAGGATTATTTTTCACCGCTGGGCTCGCAATTCCGTTTGCTTGATTCCAGCCCCGCCTCAATAACCGAAGCTCTGGAAGAGGCCCGCTCATTATATCTGGCTTTTCGCAGCCAATTACTGGAGCGTCATCATCTGCAGCTGATTCTCGATCAGTTTGATAAAGCCGTTATCACGCTTGATGATACCGGCGCGTTACTGCATTACAATAAATATGCGAGCCAACTTTTTAAAATTAACGCCTCCGGTGAAATTTATGACGCGTCTTTTCTAAAACAGGTATTGCTCCAGGAGCGGCATACATTACGCGAGGGAAAAACCGTCAGCGCGAAAGTCGTCGATACGCCGCAAGGCGCGATGGTGGTTAATCTGTATCCGGTATTTGCGGCCAGACAGTTAAGCCGGGTGGTGTTGACGATGCAAACCGTCTCCAGTTTACAGGGGGCGGAACATCATGTTCGCCGCCAGGAACTGTCTCGCCGCGGCTTGAGCGCCCGCTATCATTTCGACGATCTGCTTACCGAAAACCCGGAAATGCTGCGTCGTCTGGCGATCATTAAAAATTATGCCGGTACGGACGCGACTATCTTAATTAATGGCGAAAGCGGGACGGGAAAAGAGGTGCTGGCGCAAAGTATTCATAATGCCAGCCAACGCGTCAACGGCCCGTTTGTCGCCATTAACTGCGGCGCGATGGCCCCTCAGATTCTGGAGAGCGAACTCTTTGGCTATGTCGCCGGCGCATTTACCGGCGCGTCGCCGAAAGGCAAAATAGGCCTGTTTGAATTAGCGCACCACGGTACCATTTTTCTGGATGAGATTAGCGAACTGGATAAACCGCTACAGACGCGCTTATTACGGGTATTGCAGGAGCGGCAGATTATGCGGCTGGGCTCAGACCAGATGATACCTGTTGATATTCGCGTGATTGCGGCGACCAATCAGACGTTAACGAAGCTCATTGCGGACGGGACATTTCGCGAAGATCTTTACTATCGGCTTAACGTATTAAAAGTGACCACCATCCCGCTACGCAAACGTCCGGAGGATATCAAAGCCATCGGCCTGTCGCTGCTTACTAGTTTCAGCCAGCATTATAAACGCCCGGCACTAACGTTAACCCCGGCGCTGTGGCAAGAGCTTCAGCGCTTCGCCTGGCCCGGAAACGTCAGGCAGTTAAGCAATATTATCGAACGGCTGGTGCTCTCTATTGATCACTCCCCGGCAACGCTGGATGAGGGCCGCCTCTTGTTGGACGATCTGGAAGAGGGGAGCCGACGCGAGCCAAGTACCTGCCACGACTGCCAGATGTTGGCTGGCGATTATAAAACGATTCGCCTGCGTATTTTGAGAAAATTATTAGAGGCGGAAAGGGATAATAAATCGTTAGTGGCGAAACGGTTAAATGTCGATCGTACCTCGCTGACGCGCTGGATACGTGAGTCGGCCTGACAAGAATTTACAGACTCTGTGGGCAGCCTTGCAAAGCGTAACGCAAATAACGTCTATTATTATAGGCAGTTAACGATCCAAGAGGTGAAGTGATGAACAAGGTTGCTCAATATTACCGTGAACTGGTGGCCTCATTAAGCGAGCGTTTACGCAATGGCGAGCGCGACATTGATGCGCTGGTGGAGCAGGCGCGCCAGCGCGTGATGCAAACAGGGGAGTTAACGCGAACCGAGGTGGACGAACTGACGCGCGCTGTCAGACGCGATCTGGAAGAGTTCGCCATGAGCTACGAAGAGAGCCAGGAAGATAGCGTCTTCTTGCGGGTGATTAAAGAGAGTCTCTGGCAGGAACTGGCGGATATTACCGATAAAACCCAGCTGGAGTGGCGTGAAGTCTTCCAGGATTTGAATCACCACGGCGTGTATCACAGCGGCGAAGTGGTGGGATTGGGGAATCTGGTGTGTGAGAAGTGCCACTATCATCTGGCGGTTTACACGCCGGATGTGCTGCCGCTCTGCCCGAAGTGTGGTCATGACCAGTTTCAGAGAAGACCGTTTGAGCCGTGAGTGGAAGAGCGCTGGTGCGTCTTATCCGGCCTACCAAAAATCGTTCACGTAGGCCGGATATGGCGAAGCTGCCATCCGGCAAATATTACGCGTAAAACTTCAGCCGTTCCGCCAGTAAATCGACAAATCCCTGGCGGTCTACATCGACCATCACCGTCGCATTCGGCTTATTCCCCGTCAGGAAATAATAATCCACCACCGTCATCCCCTGGGTGTATTTCCCCTGGGTTTCCACGCCGACCCAACGCTCAACGGTGGTGAAAATCTCGGGCTTGAGCAGCCAGGCGATGGTGCACGGGTCGTGCAGCGGTGCGCCGACAAATCCCCATTTTTCGTCTTTGTGGTACTCCATAAAGAAGTCCAGCAGTTCGGCGACGATGGTGGAAATCGGGTTACCGATGGCGCGAAAGCGTTCGATATCGGCGGCGTGAATCTGTGCCTTATGAGTGACGTCCAGCCCGGCCATCACCACCGGAATGCCTGACTGGAAGACAATTTCTGCCGCTTCCGGGTCGACGTAAATATTAAATTCCGCAGCGGGCGTCCAGTTACCCAGCGCCATCGCGCCGCCCATGATCACAATGCGGGCGATTTTCGTATGCAGTTCCGGATGGCTATTCAGCAGCAGCGCCACGTTGGTCTGTGGGCCAGTGGAGACGATGGTGACCGGTTGTGCGCTCTCGCGCAGCGTTTTTGCCATCAGCTCAACGGCAGTGCCGCTTTGCGGGGCGAATGACGGCTCGGGCAGCGCCGGGCCGTCGAGGCCGCTTTCGCCGTGAACGTTATCGGCGATAATCAGTTCGCGCATGAGAGGTTTCACCGCGCCGCCCGCCACCGGAATATCCGGGCGTTTGAGCAGTGTCAGCATCCGCAGCACGTTGCGCAGGGTCTTCTCCGGCGTCTGGTTGCCGGCGGAAGAGGTGATCGCTTTCACTTCCAGTTCAGGGGAGGCGAGGGCGAGAACGAGGGCGATCGCGTCATCATGACCCGGATCGCAATCAATAATAATGGGCAGTGCCATTGTGGCTCCTTGTAAGCGGTACTTTGTGACAAGGTTAACGCCCGGCTGGATACGTTTCGAGAAGCGAAGCGGTAAAGCGTGAGATAGCGCGCACTCTGACGTGCGCGCCGGGAAGATTAGTGCAGGATTTTCGCAAGGAAGTCTTTTGCGCGATCGGAACTGGGGTTAGCGAAGAACTCCTCTTTTGGCGAATCTTCGACGATTTTACCTTCATCCATAAAGATCACCCGGTTAGCCACTTTACGGGCAAAGCCCATTTCGTGCGTCACCACCATCATGGTCATCCCTTCGTTCGCCAGCTCGACCATCACGTCCAGTACCTCGTTGATCATTTCCGGATCGAGCGCGGAAGTCGGTTCATCGAATAACATGGCAATGGGGTCCATGCACAGCGCACGGGCGATGGCGACACGCTGCTGCTGACCGCCGGAAAGCTGCGCCGGGAACTTGTTGGCATGTGCAGACAGGCCAACGCGCTCCAGCAGCTTCAGGCCTTTATCGCGGGCGGCGGCCTTATCGCGTTTCAGCACTTTCACCTGCGCCAGCGTCAGGTTTTCGATGATCGACAGGTGGGGAAACAGCTCGAAGTGCTGGAATACCATACCCACGCGGGAACGCAGTTTCGCCAGATCGGTTTTTTTGTCGTTCACAATAATGCCGTTAACGGTAATTTCGCCTTTTTGCACCGGTTCCAGACCGTTGACGGTCTTAATTAGCGTGGATTTACCGGAACCCGATGGCCCGCAGACTACCACCACCTCACCTTTTTTCACTTCTGTTGAACAATCGGTCAGCACCTGAAAGTGACCATACCATTTTGAAACATTTTTCAGGGTAATCATTAAACTGTCCTTTTCTTCAAATAGCTGACCAGCAACGACGCGCTCAGGCTGATAACAAAATAAACGGCGCCGGCGAACAGAATCATTTCGACCTGAGTACCGTCACGCTCGCCGATAGTCGACGCGGTGCGGAAGAAGTCCGCCAGGCTGAGTACATAAACTAAAGAGGTGTCCTGAAATAGCACGATGCCCTGCGTAAGCAACAGCGGCACCATCGCCCGAAACGCCTGCGGCAGAATAATGAGCTTCATCGATTGCCAGTGGGTCATCCCCAACGCCAGCGCGGCGCTGGACTGCCCGCGGGAAATACTTTGAATACCGGCGCGAATAATCTCGGAATAGTAGGCCGCTTCAAACATAGAGAATGCCACCATCGCGGAGATCAGGCGGATATCGGTTTTCGGCGATAGTCCCAGCACGTTTTGCAGAAAGCCGGGTACAATCAGATAGAACCACAGCAAGACCATCACCAACGGGATGGAACGAAAAACGTTAACATACGCTTTAGCAAACCAGGCGATAGGGGCAAAGCTTGAGAGGCGCATGACGGCCAGAATGGTTCCCCAGACTATCCCCACGACAACGGCGGTGACGGTGATCTTCAGCGTGATGACCAACCCGGCCAGCAGGTAAGGCAGTGAGGGGATAATCGAACTCCAGTCAAATTCGTACATTATTTGCTCCCCACGTTGCCCGGCAGGCGGACTTTGCGTTCAACCAGGCTCATGACCAGCATGATAACGGCGTTAATCAGCACATAGGCCAGCGTAATGGCCGTGAAGGATTCCCAGGCGTGCGCCGAGTAATCCAACAGTTTGCCTGCCTGCGCTGCCATATCCACCAGACCAATGGTTGACGCGATGGCCGAGTTTTTCACCAGGTTCATCATCTCTGACGTCATTGGCGGTACGATAACGCGATAGGCATTCGGCAGCAGGACATAGCGATAAGCCTGCGGCAGCGTTAGCCCCATCGCCAGCGCCGCGTTCTTCTGCCCGCGAGGCAGAGACTGAATCGCGGCGCGCACCTGTTCGCAAACGCGGGCGGCGGTAAACAGTCCCAGACAGATCATTGAGGAGAGGAAAAACTGAATATTGGGATCGAGTTCCGCCTTAAACCACATGCCAAGATCTTCCGGCAACAGTTCTGGCACCACCAGGTACCAGGTGAAGAATTGCACGATCAGCGGCACGTTACGGAACAGTTCTACGTACAACGTGCCCAGTCCGGAGAGAAAACGGTTGGGAACGGTACGTAAAATGCCGAAAATAGATCCTACCAGGAAAGCGATAATCCAGGCGGTAATCGAAAGGGCTACGGTGACCTGAAAACCACTCCATAGCCAGCCGAGATAGGTGGTATTGCCGAAGGGGGCTTCCTGTAAAAAAATACCCCAGTTCCAGTCTATTGACATACATCTACTCCGAAAAAAAAGGGTAGCAGCGCTACCCTCGAAGATTGTTGCCCGGCGATTTGCGGCTTCAGGCTCGATGGGGAACGACCATCAGGCTTATAGTCTGTCCGTGCTGAGCGACAATCGAGAGGACAGGAGTCCCGTCCCATTTAGTTTTAGTTAGTTAAGCGCTTTATCATTCGGTGCTTTGAACAGGGCTTTCATCTCGTCAGACAACTCGAAATTCATGTTCAGGTTTTTCGGTGGGATCGGATTTTTAAACCACTTATCAAACCACTTTTCCGCTTCGCCGGAGGTTTGCGCCTGGGCTATGGTATCGTCCATCAGCTTTTTAAACTCAGGGTCGTTTTTACGCAGCATACAGCCGTAGGCTTCCTGGGACTGCGGTTTACCGACAATCTCCCAGTTATCCGGTTTCTTGGCTTTGGCGCGCTCGCCGGCCAGCAGCGCGTCATCCATCATAAAGGCGACGGCGCGACCGCTTTCCAGGGTGCGGAACGAGTCACCGTGGTCTTTCGCGCTAATAATACGCATTCCCATCTTTTGCTCTTCGTTAAGCTTATGCAGCAGAATTTCAGAGGTCGTCCCGGAGGTGACGACGACCGCTTTGCCTTTCAGATCCGGGAAATCTTTAATATCGCCGCCTTTTTTAGTCAGCAGTCGCGTCCCGACGACGAAAATCGTATCGGAGAAGGCGGCCTGTTTCTGACGCTCAAGGTTGTTAGTCGTTGAACCACATTCAAAATCGAAGGTTCCGTTTTGCAACAGCGGAATACGGTTTTGCGAGGTGATCGGGATCAGCTTCACCTGCAGATCGGGCTTGTTAAGTTTCTTTTTTACCGCTTCCACAATGGCGTTGGAGTAGTCCTGAGAATAGCCGACCACTTTCTGCTGGTTGTCGTAATAAGAAAAGGGCACAGAAGATTCGCGATGCCCGACGACGATCACGCCATTTTTAGCGATCTTGTCCAGGGTGCTACCAGCGGCAGGCGCGCCATCTTCTGCGTGCGCAAGGCCCGCAGACAGTCCCATGACCAGCATTGCTGTGGTTAGCTTACGTAATTGCATATCCAACTCCTTTCTCATCTGCGCCGTCGACGCATTGATAGCTATTGTGATGTTGTTATTGCCTGCAACTTGCGCGTGCAGTGTTATGTGTGTTTGTTAACATTTAGTGTGGCTTGTTGTAAATATTTTGCTGCGATATTGTTTATTTTTGCGAAGTGCGCCGCACCGTTCAGAGGCAAAAATCCTACATTGCACCGTTCAGGTGCTACCGATGATCGATTTTGGTGCGACCAGGTTGCACAAGCAGCCAGAACAGGTTTGCCATGTTTAACAAAGCAATAGACGTGCCAGAATGAGGGAAAAAGGAGGATTTTCAGGCCGGATAAATGAAGTGCTATCCGGCCTGGGGAGAGATTATTTCCGTCGTTGTCGCAGACTCATCACTACCGCGCCAAAAGCAAACAGCGCGGTCAGTACCCATAGCGGCCAGTTGCCGGTACGGGCATAGGGAGTTAACCCCGTGGTCGGCGTGACTTTGGTAGTCAGTACCTGGCGTGTGAACTGCGGGATCATCGCCTGGATTTCGCCCTGCGGGCCAATCACCGCCGTAATACCGTTATTAGTACTGCGCAGTAACGGACGCGCCAGCTCCAGCGAACGCATCCGCGCCATCTGGAAATGTTGCCACGGGCCAATGGACTTACCAAACCAGGCGTCGTTAGAAATCGTCAGCAGATAGTCGGTGTCCGGGCGGAAGTTATCCCGCACCTGTTCGCCAAGAATAATTTCATAACAGATTGCCGCCGTCAGCTTATAGTCGTGCGCATGTAACTGCGGCTGGATATAAGGGCCGCGGCTAAAGGAGGACATGGGCAGATCGAAGAACGGCGCCAGCGGACGCAGGATAGACTCCAGCGGAACGAACTCGCCAAAGGGCACAAGGTGATTTTTATTGTAGCGATTGGGCGAGTCATAACTGTATGGATTATCCTTGCCCAACGTAATAATCGTATTGTAGGTGTCGTATCGATTCTGTTTATTGAGACGCGCATCGACAATACCGGTGATCAGCGTGCTATTTTTTTCGCGTAACGTCTCGTCCAGCGAACGAAGGAAAGGCTGCTGATTGATTTCGAGATCCGGAATCGCCGACTCAGGCCAGATAATAATCTGTGATTTGCCTAACTCTGGGCGAGTTTCGTTGAGATAAATTTTTAGCGTATTCAGTAGCTGGTTTTCGTCCCACTTCAGCGACTGCGGAATATCGCCCTGCACCAGCGATACCTGGGTCGCTTTGGCCGGTTCCAGCGTAAACCACTGGATATAACGTAGCGGAAAGGGCAAAGCAAACAGAATCACGGCGACAGCCAGCGGACGCCAGTTCCGCGTCGCCAGTGCCAGCGCTAACAGGCCGCTGACCATCATCAGCAGGAAGTTGATCGCTTCGACGCCCATTACCGGCGCCAGGCCTTTTAGCGGACCGTCGACCTGACTATAGCCAAATTGCAGCCAGGGGAAGCCGGTCAGCACCCAGCCGCGTAAAAATTCGGTGATTTGCCATATTGCAGGCGCGGCGATAGCGACGCGCAGCCAGTTGGTTTTTGGCCACAGGCGCGACAAAATCCCGGCAAACAGTCCGGTATACAGCGAGAGATAAGCTGCAAGCAGCACCACCAGAAAAACGTTAACCGGGCCCGGCATGCCGCCAAACTGCGCGATACTGACATAAACCCAGTTAATCCCGCTACCGAAAAGTCCGAGTCCCCAGCAATAGCCGATGGCGGCAGACTGGAGCGGGCGGCGATTAAACGTTAAGGCCTGCAGCCCGATAAGCGACACTATCGCTGCGGGCCAGACGTCATACGGAGAGAAAGCCAGTGTTCCGCAGGCGCCGAATAATAACGCCAGCAGCAGGCGAATACGCTGGCGTTCAATTAACGAGGCAAATGCCATTTTTAGTCCACTATTGCTGTTATTCGTCCAGTTTTGGCTGGGGCGAGTCATCCGGGATCCTGACATGCACCTGAATAATACGACGACTATCGGCCATCGCCACTTTGAACTGGTAACCATCAATGTCGATGGTTTCGCCGCGGGCCGGTAAATGGCCGAACGCCTGCATCACCAGTCCGCCGATGGTATCGACTTCTTCATCGCTGAAGTGGGTGCCGAAAGCGTCGTTGAAGTCTTCAATCGACGCCAGCGCGCGAATCGTCCAGGTATGGCGGCTAAGCTGACGGAAGTCGATATCGTCTTCTTCGTCATACTCATCTTCAATTTCACCGACAATCAGTTCGAGGATGTCTTCGATAGTCACCAGGCCGGAAACGCCGCCAAACTCATCGATAACGATGGCCATATGGTAGCGCTGGGAGCGGAATTCCTTGAGCATACGGTCAACCCGTTTGCTTTCCGGTACGACAACCGCGGGGCGTAACACTTTGTCCATGCTGAAGGCTTCGGCATCGCTGCGCATAAACGGCAGCAAATCTTTGGCCATCAGAATCCCTTCAATGTGATCTTTATCTTCGCTGATCACCGGAAAACGCGAGTGGGCGGACTCGATGATAACATCGAGACATTCGTCCAGCGTCTGGTTGCGTTTTAGGGTAATCATCTGGGAGCGCGGGATCATAATATCGCGAACGCGCTGGTCGGCGATGTCCATTACGCCTTCGAGCATATCGCGCGTATCTTCATCGATAAGCTCGTTCTGCCCGGAATCACGGATCAGCGCCAGCAACTCATCACGGTTTTTAGGTTCACCGTGGAAAAGCTGGCTGAGTAGCAGGGAAAAAAATCCCTTTTTACTGTTTACTGTGTCACTACTGTGTGAATTGTCGTCGCTCATGGCGTCGTATGGGTTCTCATGTTAGTTAATACAAAGCTCGTCATGCGTATACTCAGCTGTGACGGCATGTTTTGCCTGATGGCGCTACGCTTATCAGGCCTACAAAAGGCATGAATGTAGGCCGGATAAGGCGCAAGCGCCGCCATCCGGCAAGCTACTATTCTGCAATCTTCTCGGCAATGTACGGATCCTCATAGCCCATAGCAAGCATAATCTCCGTTTCGAGAGACTCCATCTCTTCCGCTTCGTCATCGTCGATATGATCGTAACCCAGCAAATGCAGGCTACCGTGCACGACCATGTGCGCCCAGTGCGCCTCCAGCGGCTTGCTCTGTTCCTGCGCTTCCTGCTCCACGACCTGACGGCAAATAATCAGATCGCCCAGTAGCGGCATTTCAATGCCGGGGGGCGCTTCAAACGGGAAGGAGAGAACATTAGTGGGTTTATCTTTCCCGCGGTACGTTAAATTAAGGTCGTGGCTTTCGGCCTCATCCACCAGACGGATTGTGACTTCCGCCTCTTCCTGAAACTGCGGAATAACGCCGTCCAGCCAGCGTTGAAACTGAGCTTCATCCGGCAGGCCCGCGTGGTTTTCACAGGCCAACTGTAAATCGAGGATCACCTGGCTCATTTCTGTTCCTGCTCCTGGGCTTCACGCTTACGCTCCGCCGCCAACGCCGCTTTGCGTTTTTGTTCGGCCTCTTCCCAGGCTTCATAGGCGTTAACAATGCGGGCAACGACCGGATGGCGCACCACGTCTTCGCTGTGGAAGAAGTTAAAGCTGATTTCATCGACTTCCGCCAGCACTTCAATGGCATGACGCAAGCCGGATTTGGTGTTGCGTGGCAGGTCAATCTGCGTCACGTCACCGGTGATCACCGCTTTCGAGTTAAAGCCGATACGCGTCAGGAACATCTTCATCTGTTCGATAGTGGTGTTCTGGCTTTCATCCAGAATGATAAAGGCGTCGTTTAATGTGCGTCCGCGCATATAGGCCAGCGGCGCGACTTCAATCACATTGCGCTCAATCAGCTTCTCGACTTTTTCAAAGCCGAGCATTTCGAACAGCGCGTCATACAGCGGACGCAGGTACGGGTCCACTTTCTGACTTAAATCGCCTGGCAGGAAGCCCAGTTTTTCGCCCGCTTCCACCGCCGGACGGGTCAGCAGAATACGGCGAATCTCCTGGCGCTCCAGGGCGTCTACCGCAGCGGCGACCGCAAGATAAGTTTTACCGGTACCCGCCGGGCCGACGCCAAAGGTAATATCGTGATCGAGAATATTGGCGATGTACTGCGCCTGGTTCGGGGTACGCGGTTTAATCACGCCGCGCTTAGTTTTGATATTAATAGCTTTGCCATAGTCAGGCACGCTTTCCGCGCTCTGTTCCAGCACCCGCGCTTCTTTGATCGCCAGATGAATTTGTTCCGGTTCGATATCCTGAGTCTGGCCGCGCATCGGTGCGGTATCGACATACAGACTTCGCAAAATATCTGTCGCCGCGGTCACGCAAATCGGACGACCGGTCAGTTTAAAGTGATTGTCACGGCGGTTGATTTCAATACCGAGACGACGTTCGAGCTGTTTAATATTGTCATCAAACGGCCCGCAAAGGCTCAACAGACGGGCGTTGTCTGCGGGCTCAAGGGTAATTTCGCGAGTGTCTATATTCAAACTGTTCCTCTTGTGTCTGTATCGCCGGACGCTGAACATTTACCGGCATCTAAGGAAATTATTCACGCCATAGGGAAAAGGCGCAAGCATTGCAATGAAGATGGGGATGAAGAGAGAAAATTGCAAGGCCCGTCGGGCGACAGGCCATGACCAGGAAGCCCGACAGGCGTAGCGCCATCGGGCATTATTGCCTTTCCTGCAGGATTAAGGCTGGTAGAATCCTACGCCCAGCTCATTTTCTTTACGGGTACGGGCAATGACGGACTCCGGCGTTTCGGCGACGCGCAGACCCATTTCATCTTCGGTACGCACCACTTTTCCGCGCAGGGAGTTCGGATAGACGTCAGTAATTTCCACATCGACAAACTTACCAATCATCTCCGGCGTGCCTTCAAAGTTCACCACCCGATTGTTTTCGGTACGGCCAGACAGTTCCATAATGTTTTTACGTGACGTGCCTTCCACCAGAATGCGCTGTGTCGTGCCGAGCATACGGCGGCTCCATGCCATCGCCTGCTGATTGATACGCTCTTGCAGAATATACAGACGCTGCTTCTTCTCTTCTTCCGGTACGTCATCAACCATATCGGCAGCCGGCGTTCCCGGACGCGCAGAGAAGATAAAGCTGTAGCTCATATCAAAGTTGACGTCGGCGATAAGCTTCATGGTTTTTTCGAAATCATCGGTAGTTTCGCCAGGGAAACCGACGATAAAGTCAGAGCTTATCTGAATGTCCGGCCGCGCCGCGCGCAGTTTACGGATGATTGCTTTATATTCCAGCGCAGTGTGGGTGCGCCCCATCAGATTCAACACGCGATCGGAACCGCTCTGTACCGGCAGATGCAGGAAACTGACCAGTTCCGGCGTATCGCGGTATACCTCGATAATATCGTCGGTGAACTCAATCGGATGGCTGGTGGTAAAGCGAATACGGTCAATGCCGTCGATGGCGGCAACCAGACGCAGCAGATCGGCAAAGGTACCGGTGGTGCCGTCGTAGTTTTCTCCGCGCCAGGCGTTAACGTTCTGGCCCAGCAGGTTGACCTCACGCACGCCCTGCGCCGCTAACTGGGCGATTTCGAACAGGATATCGTCTGAGGGACGGCTGACTTCTTCACCGCGGGTATACGGTACCACGCAGTAAGTACAATATTTATTGCAGCCTTCCATGATAGAAACGAAAGCGGTCGGGCCTTCTGCGCGCGGTTCCGGCAAACGGTCGAACTTCTCGATTTCCGGGAAGCTGATATCGACCACCGGGCTACGGTCGCCACGCACGGAGTTAATCATCTCCGGCAGGCGGTGTAAGGTTTGCGGGCCAAAAATAATGTCGACGTAATGGGCGCGTTGACGAATGTGCTCGCCTTCCTGGGAAGCCACGCAGCCGCCGACGCCGATAATCAGATCGGGATTTTTCTCTTTTAACAGTCTCCAGCGACCTAATTGATGGAAGACTTTTTCCTGAGCCTTCTCGCGGATTGAGCAGGTATTCAACAGCAGCACATCCGCCTCTTCCGCCACGTCGGTCAGTTGATAGCCGTGGGTGGCGTCCAGCAGATCGGCCATCTTCGATGAATCGTACTCGTTCATCTGACAGCCCCAGGTTTTAATATGGAGTTTTTTAGTCATCGACTTGCTCTTGCGAAATAGTGGCTGAAAAGCAGGGCGCATAGTGTAATGCTTTGGCGCGGTTGTGACCAGTATGACTGACGTCAGCCCTAATGGGTAAAAAATCCTGTAAACTTGTCTAAAACGTAACAGGATGAATGACCATGACAAATCAACCAACGGAAATTGCCATTGTCGGCGGGGGAATGGTCGGCGGCGCGCTGGCGCTGGGTCTGGCGCAGCAAGGGTTTACGGTGATGGTAATAGAACATGCCGCGCCTGCGCCGTTTGTGGCTGACAGCCAGCCTGACGTGCGGATTTCGGCCATTAGCGCGGCATCCGTGGCGCTGCTCAAGGGGCTGGGTGTTTGGGAGGCGGTGCAGGGGATGCGTAGCCATCCTTATCGGCGACTGGAGACCTGGGAGTGGGAAAACGCCCATGTGGTGTTCGACGCCGCTGAACTCAAGCTGCCGCTGTTAGGCTATATGGTAGAGAACAACGTCCTGCAACAGGCGCTGTGGCAGGCGCTGGAAACGCACCCCGGCGTGACGCTGCGCGTTCCGGCTTCACTGGCGGCATTGCACCGCCGCCACGATGGTTATGCGCTGGAACTGGCCGACGGCGAATGTATCACGCCGAAGTTAGTGATTGGCGCCGACGGCGCGAATTCGCAGGTTCGGCAAATGGCGGGAATTGGCATTCATGCTTGGCAATATGCGCAGTCGTGTATGCTTATCACCGTCAAGTGTGAAAATGCGCCAGGCGACAGCACCTGGCAGCAGTTTACGCCAACGGGGCCGCGCGCTTTTTTGCCGCTGTTCGACGATTGGGCGTCGCTGGTGTGGTATGACGCTCCGGCACGTATTCGCCAGCTGCAGGGTTTATCGATGACGCAATTGCAGGTGGAAATTAACCAGCACTTTCCGGCGCGTCTGGGGGCGGTGATGCCTGTCGCGGCGGGCGCGTTTCCGCTAACCCGTCGTCACGCGTTGCAGTATGTACAACCGGGGCTGGCGCTGGTAGGCGACGCGGCGCATACCATTCATCCGCTGGCCGGGCAGGGCGTCAACCTGGGGTATCGGGATGTTGATGCGTTGATTGATGTGCTGGCGAGTGCCCGTAGCTATGGCGAGTCCTGGGCCAGCCATTCGGTGTTGAAACGCTATCAGACGCGGCGCATGGCAGATAATTTTATGATGCAAAGTGGAATGGATCTGTTTTATGCCGGGTTCAGCAATGAATTGCCGCCGCTGCGTATTTTACGCAATATGGGGCTGATGGCGGCGCAGCGCGCAGGCGTGCTAAAACGTCAGGCGCTGAAGTATGCGTTGGGGTTGTAACCCGCTGAATGCCTTACCCGGTTTGTAAAAACGCTCAATTGCAGGTCGGGTAAGCGTATTGACATCTTACTTTACTGCAAATAAAGCACATAAACCTAATTTCCCTTTTAAATCAAACTCATACCAAGGTGATGCCATTTCAATTGTGCATACGTTGTATTGGCAACGTACTACTTTATGTAGCATCAGTAATGTGGAACTCATTGATTTTACAAGAATCGCCAGGGTGATTAATGCGGCGAGAATCCGATACCACGTCAGTGTTGCATGTTGGACATCAAACCACAGAATATAAAAAGTGATGATGTGAAGAATGACTTTGCTGGACAGGGCGCGAATATAGAATCCACGCAGCGCCGTTTTCGAGGAAAACGCGACATTAATCAGCGCGCTTTGTTTTTCTTGCACAGGGATCCCTGGCAGATACACTATCCATTCCGCACTATTCTGGCGTAGCATGACGGCCTTTTTCTGGTGCAGTATATGTAGCCTCATTGACACTGCCACGGGGTAAACCAGACCCAAAATAATCAACCAGGCGGCGCTGGCCGTGATATCAATGAAGGTGAAAGCGCAGAGCAAGACGACCATAAAAAATGTTAATGGCCGCAAAAAGAGATACCAACAAAACTGGTAATTCATTGTGAGGTTACCGAACGATCCCTGTAAGGCTTTATCATAGCGTTTTACTGATAGCAGGGCATTGAGGGGGAAACCTCTTTCGGAATTTATAAACGCAGAAAAGCAAAAAGCTCGCCGAAGCGAGCTTTTTAAAGGTGGCTGGGGTACGAGGATTCGAACCTCGGAATGCCGGAATCAGAATCCGGTGCCTTACCGCTTGGCGATACCCCAACAAATTATTTTCGAACCGGTCGAATACCTCGACGCGTTCTGAATATGGTGGCTACGACGGGATTCGAACCTGTGACCCCATCATTATGAGTGATGTGCTCTAACCAACTGAGCTACGTAGCCAGATGATTTCTTCGATGGCTGGGGTACCTGGATTCGAACCAGGGAATGCCGGTATCAAAAACCGGTGCCTTACCGCTTGGCGATACCCCATCCGTACAACGCTTATCGGTGAATGGTGCGGGAGGCGAGACTTGAACTCGCACACCTTGCGGCGCCAGAACCTAAATCTGGTGCGTCTACCAATTTCGCCACTCCCGCAAAAAAGATGGTGGCTACGACGGGATTCGAACCTGTGACCCCATCATTATGAGTGATGTGCTCTAACCAACTGAGCTACGTAGCCATCTTTTTTCGCGTTACCTTATCGGCGTTGCGGGGCGCATTATGCGTATTGAGCCTTGAAGCGTCAACCTCTTTTTCATCGAAAAACGTCGGAAAGTGTCTGTTTGGTTAGGTTGCGAACAGCGTGGCGCAATATTCGGCAATTATTGGTTATTAATCGTTTTTCCGAAAGTGGTTTGCTATAAAAAAAGAGCCCCTAGGGGCTCTTTCGTCATCGTTAATTTACTGGTACGCCGACTGATGCACGCCGACCGCGCGGCCTGACGGGTCATCCATCGTTTTGAATGCTTCATCCCACTCAATGGCTTTGGCGGAAGAACAGGCCACGGACGGGCCGCCGGGTACGCATTCCGCCGCGCTCGGCACCGGGAACAATTCTTCAAAAATTTCCCGGTACAAGTACGCCTCTTTAGACGATGGCGTGTTGTATGGAAAGCGGAAGCGGGCGGTTTCCAGTTGTTGATCGGAAATCTGTTTCGCCGCCACCTCTTTCAGCGTATCAATCCAGCTGTAACCTACGCCGTCAGAGAATTGCTCTTTCTGACGCCACGCGACGCTTGCTGGCAGATAAGACTCGAAGCACTCGCGCAGCACGTGTTTTTCCATCTTGCCGTTACCGCACATTTTATCCTGTGGGTTGATACGCATCGCCACGTCGAGGAATTTTTTATCCAGGAACGGTACGCGCGCTTCCACGCCCCAAGCGGACATCGCTTTGTTGGCGCGGGCGCAGTCATACATATGCAGCGCCTGTAGCTTACGGACCGTCTCTTCATGTAACTCTTTGGCGTTCGGCGCTTTATGGAAGTACAGGTAGCCGCCAAACACCTCATCGGAACCTTCGCCGGAGAGCACCATTTTGATGCCCATCGCTTTGATCTTACGCGACATCAGATACATTGGCGTTGAGGCGCGGATAGTGGTCACGTCATAGGTTTCAATGTGATAGATAACATCACGAATGGCATCAAGGCCTTCCTGCACGGTGAAGTGAATTTCATGGTGCACGGTGCCGAGGTGGTTAGCCACTTCCTGGGCCGCCTTCAGGTCAGGCGAACCTTCCAGACCGACCGCAAAAGAGTGCAACTGTGGCCACCAGGCTTCGGAGCGCTCCTGATCTTCGACGCGACGGGCGGCGAATTTTTTGGTGATAGCCGAGATAATCGACGAGTCCAGACCGCCGGAGAGCAGCACGCCGTAAGGGACGTCGGACATCAGGTGGCTTTTCACGGATTCTTCCAGCGCCTGACGCAGCGCGTTTTTGTCGGTGACGTTGTCTTTTACCGCATCGAACTCAAACCAGTCGCGCTGATAGTACTGACGAATTTCGCCGTCTTTGCTCCACAGGTAGCTGCCCGCCGGAAACTCTTTAATGGTGCGGCAGACCGGGGTCAGCGCTTTCATTTCTGACGCTACGTAGAAGTTGCCGAATTCGTCATAGCCCATATAGAGCGGAATAATACCGATATGGTCACGACCAATCAGATAAGCGTCTTTTTCGCTGTCATACAGGGCGAAGGCGAACATCCCCTGTAAATCGTCAAGGAAATCCGGCCCTTTTTCCTGATATAGCGCGAGAATAACTTCGCAGTCGGAGCCTGTCTGGAACGCGTAACGATCGCCATACTCCGCGCGTAACGTTTGATGGTTATAAATTTCACCGTTCACCGCCAGCACGTGGGTTTTTCTGGCGTTATACAGGGGCTGGGCGCCGGCGTTAACATCAACAATCGACAAACGTTCATGTGCGAGAATCGCGTTATCGCAAGCGTAGATGCCGGACCAGTCCGGGCCGCGATGGCGCATCAGGCGTGACAGTTCAAGGGCTTTTTTACGCAGTTCCGCTGCATCTGTTTTGATATCGAATACGCCGAAAATAGAACACATAGCCTTCTCCGTTAATCTGTTGCGTCGTACTTTTTGTGTTTGCTTGACTAAAAAATGCCGCAAAGGCGTGGAAGGCGCAAGGGGATTACGGTCTGAAAAATGAAAAATGCAATCGTCATTGTTGATTAGTGAAAAATGATTACATATTGCGCGGATTTATTGATGGATCTTCAGTTTTATCGTGGATTAATTGAATTATGTTTTTCCTGATGGCGTTTCGCTTATCAGACCTACAATGTTGTTCGAACCGTAGGCCTGAAAGCTATGCGTCATCAGGCAGGGGACGGGTTTAGATAACGTCGATCTCAGCGACGGAAGGGTAAATCCAGCTTGGGCGGAACGGCATACTGTCAATATCATTGATTGTTGATACGCCTGAAAGCACCAGAATGGTCTCCAGACCGGCCTGGAATCCTGCCAGAATGTCGGTGCGCAGGTTGTCGCCGACGATAACGGTCTCTTCCGAGTGCGCCTGCATTTTGTTTAACGCCGCGCGGATGATCCACGGGCTGGGTTTGCCGACATAAAACGGCTTCCGGCCGGAAATTTTTTCAATGCCTGCGCACAGCGCGCCGCAGGCCGGATAAAAGCCGCGACCGTGGGTATCCGGGTTGGTGGCGATAAAGCGCGCGCCATTGGCGACGAAAAATGCCGCTTTATGCATCATGTCCCAGTTGTAGGAGCGGGTTTCTCCAACGATGACAAAATCAGGGTTCACATCGGTAATGGTAAAACCCGCTTTATAGAGCTCGTGAATAAGCGCGCCTTCGCCCACGACATACGCTTTTTTACCTTCCTGACGGCGCAGAAAATCGGCTGTCGCCATTGCTGAAGTATAAAACACGCTGTCCGGCACGTTAACGCCAGCGGTAGCAAAACGGTTCGCCAGATCCTGGCCGGTTTGCGACGGGTAATTGGTCAGCAGCACCAGCGGCAGACCTTTTTCCAGAATCCCCGTCAGAAATTCCGCCGCACCGGGTACGGCTACGTTGTCGTGCATCAGCACGCCGTCGATATCGCAGATTACATTCTTGATGGTCATGAACTACCCAGGGAATTTGTGAATAATCCGATACTATAAGAGCGCATCAACTTTCCAGCAAACGTTGCAGCAATGTTCCGTTGAGCATGGCGCGTTTAACTAAGGCAAATGCGCCGATAGCAGAACGGTGATCCAGCGTGGAGCGTACCACCGGCAAATTTTTGCGAAAGGCCTTTAACGCCTGCGTACTGATACAGCTTTCGATAGCGGGCAACAGGACTTTATCGGCTTCAATGATCTCGCCGGCAATGACGATTTTTTGCGGATTAAACAGGTTGATAGCAATGGCGATCGTTTTGCCCAAATGGCGACCAACATGCTCAATGACTTCCGAGGCCAGGCTGTCGCCCCGGTTTGCCGCCTTACAGATGGTTTTAATCGTGCAGTCGTCAAGCGGAACACGGCTTTGATACCCTTGTTTAAGCAAATTCAGCACCCGTTGTTCAATCGCCGCATTGGCGGCAATGGTTTCCAGACAGCCGAAATTACCGCAGTGGCAGCGCTCGCCCAACGGCTCCACCTGAATATGCCCAATTTCGCCGACGTTGCCGTTACGGCCAATGAAGATGCGTCCGTTGGAGATAATCCCGGCGCCTGTACCACGATGAACGCGCACCAGAATCGAGTCCTCGCAATCCTGACTGGCGCCGAAGTAGTGTTCCGCCAGCGCCAGGCTACGGATATCGTGTCCCACGAAACAGGTAACGTGAAACCGTTTTTCCAGCGCTTCGACCAGTCCCCAGTTTTCAACCTGAATGTGCGGCATGTAACGAATCACGCCGCTTTCCGGATCGACAAGCCCTGGCAGGATCACCGAGATAGCGATCAATTCACGAATTTTACGCTGACAGCTATCAATAAAGACGGCGATGGTGTTGAGCAGCGCATGTTCCAGCGTCTCCTGGGTGCGCTCCGGTAGCGGATAATGCTCCTCAGCGACCACTTTACTGCTCAGATCGTAGAGCGTTAAAGTGGTGTCATGACGGCCCAGGCGAACGCCAATGGCATGGAAGTTACGGGTTTCCGTGACGATAGAGATAGCGCGGCGGCCTCCGGTAGAGGCCTGCTGATCGACTTCTTTGATCAGCCCGCGTTCAATGAGTTGACGCGTAATTTTCGTTACGCTGGCGGGAGCAAGCTGACTTTGCTCGGCAATTTGTATGCGCGAGATAGGACCATGCTGGTCAATCAGGCGGTAAACGGCCGCGCTGTTAAGCTGTTTTACGAGATCAACGTTACCTATCTGAGCTTGTCCGCCTGGTGTCATATTCTCACTTACTCAAGTCAACGACCTCGTCACCATTAACGATGGTCTTGATAATTTTAAAATCGTGGGTGAACGCGGTCAGGTTGGCGACTTTACCCGGCGCAATGCTACCGAGATGTTTATCAACGCCGATAGCGCGAGCTGGATAGAGCGTTGCCATGCGCAGCACTTCATCCAGCGCGATGCCGCAATGCGCGACCAGGTTGCGTACGCCTTCAATCATGGTTAAGGACGAACCGCTCAACGTACCGTTTTCATCCACACACAGTCCATTGCGGTAGTATATTGTTTTACCTGCGAAAATGAACTGCTCAATATTGGCCCCCGCCGGTGCGGTGGCGTCTGTCACCAGACAAAGTTTGTCGCCTTTAAGGCGTTTGGCATTGCGAATGTTGGCGTAGTCGACATGCAGACCATCGGCGATAACGCCGCAATAAATATCCGCTTCGTCCAGAACAGCGCCAGCAAGGCCCGGCTCACGCCCTGTAATGTACGGCATCGCATTAAACAGGTGAGTCGCAAAGGTAATCCCGGCGCGGAAGCCCGCTTTTGCCTCTTTTAACGTCGCGTTGGAGTGACCTGCGGAAACCACAATGCCCGCATTCGCCAGTTTAGCGATTACGTCGGCAGGCACCATTTCCGGCGCGAGTGTAACTTTGGTGATGACGTCGGCATTATCGCACAAGAAATCGACCAGCGCAGCGTCTGGTTTACGCACGAAATCAGGATTATGGGTGCCTTTTTTTACCAGATTAAGCCAGGGGCCTTCCAGGTGGAGACCCAGCGCCTGGTGCGGATGTTTTTCCAGGTATTCGCGCATGACGCGAATGCCCTGTTTCATCAATTCGTCGCTGGTAGTGATAAGCGTTGGCAGAAAGTTAGTACAGCCCGATTTTTCATTGGCTTTCTGCATAATTTCCAGCGTTTCAACGCTGACGGCTTCTGCGGTATCGTTAAACTGCACGCCGCCGCAGCCGTTTAGCTGCACATCAATAAAACCGGGGGAGAGAATGGCCCCATTCAATGAGCGTTGTTCTATTCCCGGCGGCAGTTCGGCCATCGGACAAACGCGGTCAATCAGGCCATTAGCGACAACAAGCGCATGGTCATCAAGAATTTCGTGACCGGTAAAGATCCGGCCCTGGGTTAAAGCATACATTCCGACCCCCGATATCAAAAATTTACCGCCCCGCATTGACTGGCGGGGCGGAGACAACATTACAGACCTTTAATATTTTCTGCTTCTAATTCATTGAAATATTTCAATGTTTTAACTTTAAGTTCCATTGTGGACGGCTCATCGCATACCACAACCGCTTTCGGATGGAGTTGCAGGCAGCTAATGGTCCACATGTGGTTGACGTTGCCTTCAACCGCCGCCTGCAGCGCCTGGGCTTTCTGATGGCCCAGCACCAGAATCATCACTTCTTCCGCATCCAGCAGCGTGCCTACGCCTACCGTCAGCGCGTATTTCGGCACCTGGTTTACGTCGCCGTCAAAGAAGCGGGAGTTCGCTACGCGAGTATCATGGGTTAACGTTTTGATACGGGTACGGGAAGCCAGGGAAGACGCCGGTTCGTTAAAGGCGATGTGACCGTCGTTGCCGACGCCGCCCATAAACAGATGGATTTTACCGTAAGAACGAATTTTTTCTTCATATTGACGGCATTCTGCATCGATATCCGGTGCGTTACCGTTGAGAAGATTGATGTTTTCTGCTGGAATATCAACGTGATCGAAAAAGTTACGATGCATAAAGCTGTGGTAGCTTTCCGGGTGCTCTTTCGGCAGGCCAACATATTCGTCCATATTAAAGGTGACCACATGCTTAAAGCTGACCTCGCCCGCTTTGTGCATCTCAACCAGCGCTTTGTACGCCGTTAGCGGCGTGCCGCCGGTAGGCAGTCCAAGGACAAACGGACGATCGGCTGTCGGTTTGAACGCATTAATACGGTTAACGATATGGCGAGCGGCCCATTTGCCAACCTGTTCTGCGGTACTCAGGGGGATCAGTCTCATTCTTCACCTCAATAATCAATGTCAAAATTTGGCGGATCGTATTAAGCGTAACCTGGATATCCAGGGTTCGTGTTCAATCCGTCCTGATTTTTTGAATCATAAAATAAGTTTTCCGTGTTAGCCAGTGGATGGTGGGGGTGATTACGATATTTAGTGATTATAATCACAAAAAACACCCGTTTAATTTGCGAGGCGAATTAATTTTCCACACACTCTGCAGAAGATGATCTCACCGTTCGATTACAGAACATCACGTTTTTAACGTTTGCAGCACAATAAAAAACGGCTTCAAAGAAGCCATATCGGCGTCTCGTAGGGGGAATAAGATGAATATTTTAGGTTTTTTCCAGCGGCTGGGTAGGGCGTTGCAGCTCCCTATCGCCGTGTTGCCGGTGGCAGCGTTGTTGCTGCGATTCGGCCAACCAGATTTGCTGAATATGCCGTTTATCGCGCAAGCGGGCGGGTCTATTTTCGATAACCTGGCGCTGGTTTTCGCTATCGGCGTGGCCTCCAGTTGGTCTAAAGATAGCGCAGGCGCGGCAGCGCTGGCGGGAGCCGTGGGTTACTTCGTCATGACCAAAGCGATGGTGACGATTAACCCGGAAATCAACATGGGCGTGCTGGCGGGGATTATTACCGGTCTGGTCGGCGGCGCGGTTTATAATCGCTGGTCTGGTATCAAACTGCCTGATTTTCTCAGTTTCTTCGGTGGAAAACGTTTTGTGCCGATCGCAACGGGCTTTTTCTGTCTGGTGCTGGCCGCTATTTTCGGTTACGTCTGGCCGCCGGTACAGCATGGCATCCATGCGGGTGGTGAATGGATCGTTTCCGCAGGCGCGCTGGGTTCCGGTATCTTTGGCTTCATCAACCGTCTGCTGATCCCCACCGGTCTGCATCAGGTACTGAACACCATCGCCTGGTTCCAGATTGGCGAATTCACCAATGCCGCAGGCACTGTATTCCACGGCGACATCAACCGCTTCTATGCTGGCGACGGCACGGCGGGGATGTTTATGTCCGGCTTCTTCCCGATCATGATGTTTGGTCTGCCGGGCGCCGCTCTGGCGATGTATTTCGCCGCGCCGAAAGAACGTCGTCCGATGGTGGGCGGTATGCTGCTGTCTGTCGCGATCACCGCGTTTCTGACCGGCGTAACCGAGCCGCTGGAATTCCTGTTTATGTTCCTGGCGCCGCTGCTGTACCTCCTGCACGCCATTTTGACCGGTATCAGCCTGTTCGTCGCGACGCTGCTGGGTATCCATGCGGGCTTCTCTTTCTCGGCAGGCGCGATCGACTATGTTCTGATGTATAACCTGCCTGCGGCCAGCAATAACGTCTGGATGTTGCTGGTGATGGGCGTTGTATTCTTTATCATCTACTTCCTGCTGTTCAGCGCGGTTATTCGTATGTTTAACCTGAAAACGCCGGGCCGCGAAGATAAAGTTGATGAGATGGTAACGGAAGAAGCCAACAGCAACACCGAAGAAGGGTTAACGCAACTGGCGACCAGCTATATTGCTGCGGTTGGCGGTACGGACAACCTGAAAGCGATCGATGCGTGTATTACCCGTCTGCGCCTGACCGTGAACGACTCTGCTCGCGTCAACGATGCGGCCTGCAAACGCCTCGGCGCTTCCGGCGTGGTGAAACTGAACAAACAGACCATTCAGGTTATTGTCGGCGCAAAAGCGGAATCGGTTGGCGATGAAATGAAGAAAGTGGTGGCGCGGGGGCCGGTCGCGGCAGCGTCTGCTGATGCGGCTCACGTTGCAACACCTGCTCCGGCGGCCAAACCCCAGGCGGTGCCGAATGCGGTGACTATCGCTGAACTGGTCTCTCCGATTACCGGTGAGGTAGTGGCGCTGGATCAGGTACCGGATGAAGCTTTCGCCAGCAAAGCGGTCGGCGACGGCGTAGCGGTGAAACCCACCGATAAAACCGTGGTTTCTCCGGCGGCGGGTACTATTGTGAAAATCTTCAACACTAACCACGCGTTCTGTCTGGAAACCGAAAAAGGCGCGGAGATCGTTGTCCATATGGGTATCGATACCGTCGCGCTGAACGGTCAGGGCTTCAAGCGTCTGGTAGAAGAGGGTGCGGAAGTCACGGCGGGTCAGCCGGTTCTGGAACTGGATCTGGACTTCCTGAATGCCAATGCGCGTTCCATGATAAGCCCGGTTGTTTGTAGCAACAGCGATGACTTCAGCGCTCTGGTCATCAAAGCGGATGGTCACGTGGTAGCGGGTCAAACGCCACTGTACGAGATCAAGAGCAAATAATCGCTTCCTGGCCGGATAAGGCGTAAGACGTCATCCGGCGATATCACAGAAAACATAAGCGGCAGAGGGAAACCTTCGCCGCTTTTTTTTACCGCAATTAGCCCCAATATTTTCTGCAAAGCCACTTTTTAAGTAACTAAAGGTTGTCAGTCTGTCCGGCTTATAAGATCATATGCCGTTATACGTTGTTTACGCTTTGAGGAATCCACGATGAGTGAGGCTGAAGCCCGCCCGACTAACTTTATTCGTCAGATTATTGATGAAGATCTGGCGAGTGGTAAACATACCACTGTCCATACCCGTTTTCCGCCGGAGCCGAATGGCTATCTGCACATCGGCCACGCGAAATCTATCTGCCTGAACTTTGGCATCGCGCAAGATTATCAGGGCCAGTGCAACCTGCGTTTCGATGACACCAACCCGGTAAAAGAAGATATCGAGTACGTTGATTCGATCAAAAACGACGTCGAGTGGTTAGGCTTTCACTGGTCTGGCGATATTCGCTACTCCTCCGATTACTTTGACCAACTGCACGCCTATGCGGTCGAGCTAATCAATAAAGGCCTGGCCTATGTTGATGAGCTGACGCCGGAGCAGATCCGCGAATACCGCGGTACGCTGACCGCGCCGGGTAAAAACAGCCCGTTCCGCGATCGCAGCGTGGAAGAAAACCTCGCGCTATTTGAAAAAATGCGTACCGGCGGTTTTGAAGAGGGTAAAGCCTGTCTGCGCGCTAAAATCGACATGGCGTCGCCGTTTATCGTGATGCGCGATCCGGTGCTGTATCGCATTAAATTCGCCGAGCATCATCAGACCGGCACGAAGTGGTGCATCTATCCGATGTACGACTTTACTCACTGCATCAGCGATGCGCTGGAAGGCATTACTCATTCTCTGTGTACGCTGGAGTTCCAGGACAACCGTCGTCTGTACGACTGGGTGCTGGACAACATCACCATTCCGGTTCACCCGCGCCAGTACGAATTCTCGCGCCTGAATCTGGAATACACCGTGATGTCCAAGCGTAAGCTGAACCTGCTGGTGACCGACAAACACGTCGAAGGCTGGGATGATCCGCGTATGCCGACTATTTCCGGTCTGCGCCGTCGCGGCTATACCGCGGCCTCCATTCGGGAGTTCTGCAAACGCATCGGCGTCACCAAGCAGGACAACACCATTGAGATGGCGTCGCTGGAATCCTGCATTCGCGAAGATCTGAACGAAAACGCGCCGCGCGCAATGGCGGTAATCGATCCGGTAAAACTGGTTATCGAAAACTACCCGCAGGGTGAGAGCGAAATGGTTACCATGCCTAACCATCCGAATAAACCGGAGATGGGCAGCCGTGAAGTGCCGTTTAGCGGTGAGATCTGGATCGATCGCGCAGATTTCCGCGAAGAAGCGAACAAGCAGTACAAGCGTCTGGTGATGGGCAAAGAAGTGCGTCTGCGTAATGCCTACGTCATTAAAGCGGAGCGCGTAGAGAAGGATGCCGAAGGGAATATCACCACCATCTTCTGTACCTATGATGCCGATACGCTGAGTAAAGATCCGGCTGACGGGCGTAAAGTGAAAGGCGTAATCCACTGGGTTAGCGCAGCACATGCGCTGCCGATTGAAATTCGTCTCTACGACCGTCTGTTCAGCGTGCCGAATCCGGGCGCCGCGGAGGACTTCCTGTCCGTTATCAACCCCGAATCATTAGTGATTAAGCAGGGTTATGGCGAGCCGTCGCTGAAAGCGGCGGTAGCAGGAAAAGCTTTCCAGTTTGAACGTGAAGGCTACTTCTGCCTCGACAGCCGCTATGCAACGGCCGATAAGCTGGTCTTTAACCGCACCGTGGGCCTGCGTGATACTTGGGCGAAAGCGGGCGAATAAGCACTGCGCCAACAGGCGAATGCTGTAAAAATACCTTGTCAACGCCGCGTTTTGCGGCGTTTTTTCTCTGCATTTCCAAGAGCCTATCCCATTAGGGCTATTTTACTTGCCATTTTGGACCTGGGCAGTGC
>NZ_JBKFSV010000006.1:0-170148 GCF_046569445.1 Salmonella sp. 741265050_HSA
CTGCTGAAGGCTATCGAGGCGGGTGTTGACGGCGTGGACACGGCGATTTCCTCCATGAGCGCCACCTACGGCCACCCGGCCACCGAAGCGCTGGTGGCGACGTTGGCAGGTACTGAGCATGACACCGGTCTGGATATCCTGAAGCTGGAGAGCATCGCCGCGTACTTCCGCGAGGTGCGCAAAAAGTACCACGCCTTTGAAGGCCAACTGAAGGGCTACGACAGCCGCATCCTCGTGGCCCAGGTGCCGGGCGGAATGCTCACCAACCTGGAAGGCCAGCTGAAGCAGCAGAACGCGGCGGACAAACTCGACCAGGTGCTGGCGGAAATCCCCCGCGTGCGCGAGGACCTCGGCTTTATCCCGCTGGTGACCCCGACCTCGCAGATTGTCGGCACCCAGGCGGTGCTCAACGTCCTGACCGGCGAACGCTACAAAACCATCGCCAAAGAGACCGCCGGCATTCTGAAAGGCGAATACGGCCACACGCCGGTGCCGGTCAACGCCGCGCTACAGATCCGCGTGCTGGAAGGGGGCGCTCCGGTGACCTGCCGTCCGGCGGATTTACTCAAACCGGAACTGGCTGAACTGGAAGCGGACGTCAGGCGCCAGGCGCAGGAGAAGGGGATTACTCTGGCGGGAAACGCCATCGACGACGTGCTCACCGTGGCGCTGTTCCCGCAGATTGGCCTCAAATTCCTCGAAAACCGCCACAACCCGGCGGCGTTTGAGCCGGTACCGCAGGCGGAAGCCGCGCAGCCGGTGGCAAAAGCAGAGAAGCCTGCAGCTTCCGGTATCTACACCGTGGAAGTGGAAGGCAAAGCCTTTGTGGTGAAGGTCAGCGACGGCGGCGATATCAGCCAGCTCACTGCTGCCACCCCGTCTTCCGCACCGGTTCAGGCTGCCGCCCCGGCAGGCGCCGGCACCCCGGTCACCGCCCCGCTGGCGGGCAATATCTGGAAGGTGATTGCCACCGAGGGCCAGAGCGTGGCCGAAGGCGATGTGCTGCTGATTCTGGAAGCCATGAAGATGGAAACCGAAATCCGCGCCGCGCAGGCCGGGACGGTACACGGTATCGCGGTGAAGTCCGGGGACGCGGTTTCCGTCGGCGACACCCTGATGACGCTGGCGTAAGGACGAGGAGCGGAAATGGAAAGTCTGAACGCCCTGCTTCAGGGCATGGGGCTGATGCACCTTGGCGCAGGCCAGGCCATCATGCTGCTGGTGAGCCTGCTGCTGCTGTGGCTGGCGATAGCGAAGAAGTTCGAGCCGTTACTGCTGCTGCCAATTGGCTTCGGCGGCCTGCTCTCCAATATCCCGGAAGCGGGCATGGCGCTGACCGCGCTGGAGAGCCTGCTGGCCCATCACGACGCCGGGCAGCTGGCGGTGATTGCCGCGAAGCTGAACTGCGCGCCGGACGTGCACGCGATTAAAGAGGCATTAGCGCTGGCGCTGCCCTCCGTCCAGAGCCAGATGGAGAACCTGGCGGTGGACATGGGCTACACGCCGGGGGTGCTGGCGCTGTTCTATAAAGTGGCGATTGGCTCCGGTGTCGCACCGCTGGTCATCTTCATGGGCGTCGGCGCGATGACCGACTTCGGCCCGCTGCTGGCCAACCCGCGCACCCTGCTGCTGGGGGCGGCGGCGCAGTTCGGCATCTTCGCCACCGTGCTGGGGGCGCTGACGCTGAACTACTTCGGCCTGATTTCCTTCACCCTGCCGCAGGCGGCGGCGATAGGCATCATCGGCGGCGCGGACGGTCCGACGGCCATTTACCTGTCGGGCAAGCTGGCGCCGGAGCTGCTGGGGGCCATTGCGGTGGCGGCGTACTCGTATATGGCGCTGGTGCCGTTAATCCAGCCGCCGATTATGCGCGCGCTGACCAGCGAGAAAGAGCGCAAAATCCGCATGGTGCAGCTGCGTACGGTGAGTAAGCGGGAAAAAATCCTCTTTCCGGTGGTGCTGTTACTGCTGGTGGCGCTGCTGCTGCCGGACGCCGCGCCGCTGCTGGGGATGTTCTGCTTTGGCAATCTGATGCGTGAAAGCGGCGTGGTGGAGCGTCTGAGCGACACGGTACAGAACGGGCTGATTAATATCGTCACCATCTTCCTGGGGCTTTCCGTTGGCGCGAAGCTGGTGGCGGACAAGTTCCTGCAGCCGCAGACGCTGGGCATTCTGCTGCTGGGTGTGATTGCGTTCGGTATCGGGACGGCGGCCGGGGTGCTGATGGCGAAGCTGCTGAACCTGTGCAGTAAGAACAAAATCAACCCGCTTATCGGTTCGGCGGGGGTGTCGGCGGTGCCGATGGCGGCCCGCGTATCGAACAAGGTGGGCCTGGAATCAGACGCGCAGAACTTCCTGCTGATGCACGCGATGGGCCCGAACGTGGCGGGGGTTATCGGTTCGGCCATTGCGGCGGGCGTGATGCTGAAGTACGTGCTGGCGATGTAATAGTGGATGGGATACGCATGTCGTATCCCATTTTCATCCAAATTTTTTCTGAAAGAAAAGTAAGTATGAACTGGTTCAGGTTCCGGTGATGCCGAATGCAAGAAAATACCGTAATTAAATATCTAAATACCAATATGTTTATACGGGAAATTACACACTGGTTTGCCAGACACTCGTTTCAAAACCGGATATTTCTACTGATCCTGTTTACATCCACCATCGTGATGCTGGCAATCACCTGGTATCTGACCGATATCACGAAAGAGCGCCTGCATTATCAGGTGGGTCAACGTGCGCTTATTCAGGCAATGCAAATATCCGCTATGCCAGAATTAGTTGAAGCCGTAGAGGCGCATGATTTGCCACGCATCAAAGCGCTGATTGACCCAATGCGCTCGTTTTCGGATGCGACTTACATTACCGTTGGCAACGAAAAAGGTCAGCGACTGTATCACGTTAACCCGGATGAGATCGGCAAATATATGGAGGGCGGCGATAGCGACGATGCGCTGTATAATGCTAAAAGCTACGTATCGGTGCGCAAAGGTTCATTAGGCTCTTCCTTGCGTGGTAAATCCCCGATTCAGGACAGTACCGGTAAAGTCATCGGTATTGTTTCCGTCGGCTATACTCTGGAACAGTTGGAGAGCTGGCTTAACTTACAAATCAGCTCGTTGCTGTTCCCGATGGCGTTACTGCTGCTGGTACTGTTGTACTGCGCCCGCCGCTTCTCGCTGCATATTAAAAAGCAGATGCTTAACATGGAGCCGCAGCAGCTTTCACAACTATTAATTCAGCAAAGCGTGTTGTTTGAGTCGGTATTTGAAGGGTTGATCGCCATTGACTCCCATCACCGTATTACCGCTATTAACCAAACGGCTCGCCGCTTACTGAATCTGAGCCAACCGGAGTCTGAACTCATTGGCTATGCAATCCACCATGTCGTGTTGCCGGAGGCCTTCTTTTACGATGCGCCGCAAAAAAACAAAAAAGATGAGATCGTCACCTTTAACCAAATGAAAGTCATCGCCAGTCGCATGGCGGTCATTATTGACAACCAGCCTCAGGGCTGGGTTATTAGCTTTCGCAACAAAGACGATATCAATACACTCAGCCTGCAGTTAAGTCAGGTGCGGCAATACGCCGATAACCTGCGCGCCGTGCAGCATGAGCATCGCAACCTTATTTCCACCATTGCCGGACTGCTGTTCCTGAAGCGCTACGATAATGCGCTGGCGCTGATTCAGCAGCAGTCGGAAAGCCACCAGAAAGTACTCGATTTTATTTCCCATAATTTCCGCGACCACCACCTTGCGGGGCTATTAATCGGTAAATATTATCGGGCAAAAGAGCTGGGGCTGGAGCTGATTTTCGATCCTTCAAGCTTTGTTGAACACCTGCCGTCATCGCTCTCGCATAATGAATGGATTTCGATTGTTGGCAATTTATTGGACAACGCCTATAACGCCACCCTGCTCAATAGCGAAGGCTCGCGACAGATTGAGTGCCTGATCAATAGCGAAGGTAATGAAGTCATTATTGAAGTTGCCGATCAGGGATGTGGTATTGACGAAAATATCCGCCAGCATATTTTCGAGCGTGGAGTGACCACCCACAACAACGGCGATCACGGAATTGGATTATGGTTGGTGCACAGCTACGTCAAGCAGGCCAATGGTGACATTATCGTCGATAACAATAATCCTTTTGGCACCATTTTTACCCTCTATATCCCTTTTACCAGAGAAGAATAACATGGATAGCATTACGACACTCATCGTTGAAGACGAACCGATGCTAGCGGAAATCCTGGTGGACACCATCAAGCTTTTTCCCCAGTTTTCAATCGTCGGCATCGCAGACAAACTGGAAAGTGCAAAGAAGCAAATACGCCTCTATCAACCACAGTTAATTCTATTGGATAATTTTTTACCCGATGGCAAAGGGATCGATTTAATTCGTCATACCATCAGCACCAACTACACGGGGCGAATTATTTTCATTACCGCCGACAATCATATGGATACCATCAGCGATGCCTTACGCATGGGCGTATTCGATTATCTGATTAAGCCGGTACATTATCAGCGCCTGCAACATACCCTAGAGCGGTTTACCCGTTACCGCAGTTCATTACGTTCCAGTGAGCAGGCAAACCAGACGCACGTTGATGCCTTATTTAATATCCAGGCCAAAGAACAAACCGCAGAACCGAATAGCGGACTGCGGGGAATTGATGAAAACACCTTCAACCGGGTACGACAAATATTCGCCGACCCGCAGGCAGTACATACAACAGACACTCTGGCGCAAATTCTGGGCAGCAGTAAAACCACTGCCCGACGCTATCTGGAACAAGGCGTGAAAAATAACTTTCTCGAAGCGGAGATCAGCTACGGGAAAGTGGGCAGGCCGGAGAGACTCTATCGCGGCAAAGTATGAGATTATGGTGCCAACATGTAATTACGGCGCATAGGCAAACACCTCAGTCACCCACTGACGAAAACCGTCCACATCCAGCGCCAGCGCCACCTGCGCGTTGGCGGGCTGCCCCAGACGCCCTTCAATATCCACCACCGTGGTACCGGCGGTATATTGCCCCTGCGTTTCTACGGCCACAAAACAGGATTGCAGGGTAAAAAGCTCCGGACGCACCAGCCAGGCGATCGCGCAGAGATCGTGCATCCGGACGCCAGTGCGCATACTACCGCTGCGATAATGGTTGAACAGGCTGTGCAACATCTTACCGGTGCGATTCAGCGCGGGCAGTTTACTTAGAAAATCTGGCGAGAGCATTGCCTGATTCGTGACGTCCAGCCCACACATCACAATCTCCAGACCGCTGCGGAACACCAGCGCCGCGGCCTCCGGATCGACAGCAATGTTAAATTCAGCATTAGGCGTAAAATTGCCGCGCCCTGCGGAACCGCCCATCAACACCAGACGGCGAATGTTACACGCACACTCCGGATAGTGCATTAGTAGCAACGCAATATTGGTCAATGGCCCAATCGCCACTAATGTCATGGGCTCCGGGGCGTTCATCAACACATCCCGGATAGCGATAAACGCAGGCTTCGCCAACGGTTGGCGCTGATGGTCGACAAAATCATAGCCTTCCATACCGGATTCGCCGTGGACGTATGCCGCATCGCGTAACGGACGCAGCAGCGGCGTCGCGGCCCCTTGTGCAAGTGGCACATCGGCGTCCCAGAAATGCAGAAGCTGCAACGCATTACGGGTGGTTTTTTCGACCGAAACGTTGCCGGCAACGGTGGTTATTAGTTGCAGATCCAGCTCAGGGGCGAACAGCGCAGCGGCAATCGCAGCCGCGTCATCAATGCCCGGATCGGTATCAAGAATAATGTGTAGGGATGCTGTCATTAACGCTCTCCTGACCTATTGTTTTATATCTTCATACTCAGCGCGACTGATGCAGGTATCAGGCACATCGTCATCCGTCACCAGACGCGGACTTAGCTTATTACCTTCGACAAACGGAACTAATGGGCAAAAACGCCCTGGCGATGCTTTGTTTTCCTGCCACTGAATCTCAAGCGATTCGGGCTCAGCGCCGGGTTTTTCTGCCTGAATCACGGTACGAACATTACCGGTTAGCCAAAAAGGTTGACACGTCTCATCAAGGCTAAAAGGCGGCGTCAAATGACCATTTTTACGTACTAGCGGATAAATAATACGCCCATCAGCGTAGGAAGGTATCATGTAGCAGTTATACATTTTGCCTTTACTGATCACAGGCTGAAAGTAGCTTTCACCGCGATCGATCAGTTCAATCGTTTTTCCTTTCCAGCGATACACATTGACGCCATGGCTGCAGCAACCGCCGCGCCAATAGCTGACAATCTGTTTATGTTCAGCATCGATCTCTGGTGAAGTGATTTCCTGATAAGACGCTGGCGCATCAACATAACGCTGTTTGGCGGGGTCATAGAGCCATGTTTGTACTGGAGCATCCGGCCCTGCAAGTAGCTCTGTTACAATCGACAGATCCGGGTAGCCATCAAAATTGACATCCCCCCATTGAGGCATAAACGGGCTACAAGTGCCCACCGAGGCGGTATCTAAGGTCTGTATGAGTTTACCATCACGGTATAATTTTATCGCCGAAATGGCAGGCGTATTGCCGCAATCAATCTCTTTGGAAGGGTCGTAACCCCCTGCATCATTCGTGTTCGTGACCAGCACAATATCAGGGGAGTTTTTAGGTTTGAGGTAGATAAGGGCAACAGGAAAATGTCGTTTTTTATCTGCGGACGTCCATTCGCCTTTAATCTCACTACTGGAGATTTCCGCATTCCAGTAACCCGAAAGCGCCTTCACGCGTTCTTCAAGATGCACCTCTTTATCCTGGAGTGAGCCGCGTAGAACAATCACTGCCTTGTGCTGATTGCAAGGTTCATAGCAGTAATATCCATTAAGAGAGTTACCAAATCGCGTGATATTAACGTTTACCGGTTTCCCCGCGATAGTCCCGGTATAGTTTCGCTCCCAGGCGGGTAGCTCCAGCACCGTGGCGCTTGCCGCGTCCATCCAAAAGCCGATGGCGAGTAACGTTGGCAATCCATATTTTATTTTGCCCATTTCCCTTATCCCTGTAGGTATTACAACCCAAAAACCAGCAACGATTGTGCTGGTTTTTCAGATGAATAGCAAAAAGGTGGGGCATTAGCACCGGATGACGACTACGCCTTATTTTTCCTGTCGCACATTGAATATCAAAAGAAATCCTTAAGATCTGGTCAGCGTAGCGTCATCGGGCAGATTTCTGAATTGTGAAATCTTATTCGACTTCACGAACATCCACACGCAGCTCTTTCGGCACTTCGAAAACAATATTTTCTTCGCGCCCCTCAAGCGTGACGGCTTCGCCGCCGCCAAACTCGCGCAGACGCGCAATAACATTCTGCACCAGAATATCCGGCGCGGAAGCGCCAGCGGTGACGCCGACGCAGGCGGCTTCTTTCACCCACGCCTCCTGGATATCCGCCGCATCGTCGATAAGAAACGCGGTTCTTCCCATCCGTTGGGCCAGTTCCGCCAGCCGGTTAGAGTTAGAAGAGTTTTTCGAGCCGACCACCAGCACCACGTCAGCCTGCTCGGCCAGCGCCCGCACCGCTTCCTGACGATTAGTAGTGGCATAGCAAATATCGTCTTTGCGCGGGCCGACGATTTTCGGAAAGCGTTTACGCAGCGCATCAATCACATCGGACGTATCGTCCACGGAAAGCGTGGTTTGCGTCATGAAGGAGAGCTTGCCTTCATTTTTGACATTCAGCGTCCAGACGTCCTCTGGCGACTCAACCAGGTACATCCCCCCTTCCGGGTTGCTGTACTGACCCATGGTGCCTTCCACTTCCGGGTGCCCGGCGTGGCCGATGAGAATAGATTCCTCACCGCGACGGCTGGCGCGCGCCACTTCCATATGGACTTTCGTCACCAGCGGGCAGGTGGCGTCAAAAACGGTAAGATCGCGGCTTTTCGCCTCGTTACGCACCGCCTGGGAAACCCCATGAGCGGAGAAAATCAGAATGGCGCCATCCGGCACTTCGCTAATTTGCTCTATAAAGATCGCCCCGCGCTGGCGCAGGCTGTCCACTACATAGCGGTTATGCACGACTTCGTGCCGAACGTAAATTGGCGCGCCGTAAATAGCGAGCGCATTTTCAACAATGCTGATAGCGCGGTCTACCCCGGCGCAAAAACCGCGTGGGTTGGCCAACAGGATCTGCATGTTTATGCCTCCAGCGCCGGATCGATTTCCAGCACTTCAATATCAAAGTGAACGGTATGCCCGGCCAGCGGATGGTTAAAATCAACGGTAATCGAGTCGCCGTTGATTTCGCGAATCACGCCAGGCATTTCGCTGCCATCCATTGCGGTAAAAAGCATAATCGCCCCGACTTCCGGTTCGCCCGCCGCCATAAACTCACGGCGCGAGAAATACTGGATTAAGTCCGGACTGGGGACGCCAAACGCGGCGTCAGGCTCCAGCGAAAACGCTTTCTTTTCCCCTTCTTTCAACCCCAGAAGCTGCTGCTCCAGACCTTCGGAAAGCGAGGTATCGCCAAGACGGAACAGGGCTGGCTTGCCGTTATTGCGGGTAGATTCCGCCGTTGAGCCATCATCCAGTTTCAGGGTGAAGTGAACGAGGATCGCGCTGTTGCTCTGTACGGATTTAGACATGCAAATTGCTCACGTGTTTTGCCCGGAGGCACAAAGAACGATAAAACCGTAGGCCGGATAAGGCGTTTTCACCGCCATCCGGCACCACGTTTGCCTGATGGCGCTGCGCTTATCAGGCCGACAAAACCGGATAAGCGCCACCCGGTATTTACGCTTATGCCTGTTCTTTCGCTGTCGGCTTCGGCAAAAAGCCTTCCAGTACTATCAGCGCCGCGCCGATACAGATCGCGCTATCGGCAAGGTTGAACGTCGCGAAATGCCAGTCGCCGACGTAAAAATCGATCATATCGACAACGAAGCCGTGCCACAGACGATCGAACAAATTCCCCAGCGCGCCACCGATGATTAACGCATAAGCGATGTTATTCAGCTTCTGCGTCGCTTTCGAGCGATACATCATCACCAAAAGAATTACGCAGATCCCTATCGCAATCCCGGCAAAGAACCAGCGCTGCCAGCCGCCGCTATCCGCCAGGAAGCTAAAAGCCGCGCCGTAGTTACGTGCATAATGCAGATTAAGCGACGGGAACAGCCCTACCGTATCCCCCAGAGCGAAATTCTGGAGGATCAGGTATTTGCTGCCCAAATCGATAATCAGCACGACTACTACCAGCCATAACCAGCGTAGTCCTGTTGAACAGAGTGGTTTACTCATCAGGCAAATTTACGTTGTTCGCCATTACCGGCGATGTTGCTGACACAGCGTCCGCAGATATCTGCATGTTCCGCCACCTTGCCGACATCAGTAGTGTAGTGCCAGCAGCGCGGACACTTATCACCCTCGGCACGCGTTACCACTGCCTGAACTGTCGTATTACCAGCATTGTACTGAATATTTTCATCATCAATACCCCCCGCTTGCTCAGAAATCACGAACTGGGAAGTAATGAAGATAAATCTGACCTCTTCACCCAACAGTTTCAGCTTCTTGATCGTACCGTTAGCATCGTCAGCATATTTCAGCGTCACTTTTGCTTCCAGGTTCGATTTGATGCCATTGGCTTTCTGATTTTCCAGCTCTTTGTTGACCTGGTCCTTGATATAGCGGACATCGTCCCAGAATGCGTCATTAAATTCTTCATTCTCTTCCAGGCCAAACAACCCGTCGTACCATTCGCCGGTGAAGACATATTTTTCACGCTCGCCCGGCAGGTAGCCCCAGATTTCATCAGCCGTGAAGGACATGATCGGCGCCATCCAGCGAACCAGCGCCTCTGCGATATGATACAGCGCAGTCTGGCAGCTACGACGCGCGACGCTATCGGCCTTCGCGGTGTACTGGCGGTCTTTGATGATGTCGAGGTAGAACGAGCCCATTTCAACGGAGCAGAAGCGCATCAGGCGCTGTACCACCTCATGGAAGTCGTAAGCTTCGTATGCCTTCAGAATCTCTTGCTGCGCCGTTTTCGCGCAGCCCACCGCCCACCTGTCCAGCACCACCATCTCTTCCGGTTTGACCATATCGGTGGCCGGATTGAAGCCATTGAGGTTCGCCAGCAGGAAGCGCGCGGTATTACGGATACGACGATAGCTGTCTGCGGCGCGTTTGAGGATCTCGTCAGAGACCGCCATTTCGCCGGTATAGTCAGTAGACGCCACCCACAGACGCAGGATATCCGCGCCCAGTTTATTCATCACATCCTGCGGCGACACGGTGTTACCGATGGACTTGGACATTTTGCGCCCCTGACCATCGACGGTGAAGCCGTGAGTCAGTACCTGGCGGTATGGCGCTTTGCCTTTCATCGCCACGCTAATCATCAGGGAGGACATAAACCAGCCGCGATGCTGGTCAGACCCTTCCAGATACATATCGGCAGCGTGACCGGCGAATTCCGGACGTGCGTCAACCACGGAGTAACTGGTGGAACCGGAATCAAACCAAACGTCCAACGTATCCGGAACTTTCTCGTATTGATCAGCATCTTCGCCGAGGATCTCTTTCGGATCGAGATCCCACCACGCCTGGATACCGTCAACTTCGACGCGTTTCGCCACCTCTTCCATCGCTGCCAGAGTACGCTCAATCGGCAGTAGCTCCTGCGTTTCTTTATGCACGAACAGCGACATCGGTACGCCCCAGGTACGCTGACGTGAGATACACCAGTCAGGACGGTTAGCGACCATTGATTCAATACGCGCCTGACCCCAGTCCGGGATCCACTGAACGCCTTTGATCTCTTTCAGCGACTGTTGACGAAGCCCTTCTTTATCCATGCTGACGAACCACTGCGGGGTCGCGCGGAAAATGATCGGCGTTTTGTGACGCCAACAGCACGGATAGCTGTGCTGCATTTTTTCGACATGCAGTAGCGCGCCTTTTTCTTTCAGCAGTTCAATAACGATATCGTTCGCCTTGAAGACGTTAACACCGTCAAGCGTTGGATATGTGCCTGGCAGGTAAGCGCCGTCCGGGCCAACCGGGTTAGCGGTTTCCAGGCCATACTTTTGACCGATCACGTAGTCATCCGGGCCGTGACCAGGGGCGGTATGTACCGCGCCGGTACCTGCGTCCAGGGTGACGTGATCGCCGAGGATCGCCGGCACGTCAAAGCCCATAAACGGATGGGTAAAGCGCAGCAGTTCCAGCTCCGCGCCTTTTACGGTACCGAGAATGGTGTATTCAGCCGCGCCAATACGCTGCATAACGCTTTCAACCAGATCTTTCGCCAGAATCACCGCCTGGCCGTCAATCTGCACCAGCGCATAATCAAAGTCCGGCGCCAGGGAGATGGCGCGGTTAGCCGGCAGAGTCCACGGCGTGGTGGTCCAGATAACCAGCGACACAGGGCCGCTCACGCCCGGCAGACCAAACTTCGCTTTCACCGCATCCTGATCGACGGCGCGGAACGCCACGTCGATAGACGGTGACGTTTTGTCGTAATATTCAACTTCCGCTTCCGCCAGCGCGGAACGGCAGTCAACGCACCAGTGCACCGGCTTAGCGCCTTTGTGCAGATGACCGTTTTTGATAATTCTGCCCAGCGCGCGGATGATGTTGGCTTCGGTTTTGAAGTCCATGGTCAGGTACGGATGCGACCAGTCGCCCAACACGCCCAGACGAATGAAGTCTTTACGCTGGCCGTCAACCTGCGTAGCGGCATATTCGCGGCACTTAGCGCGGAATTCAGCGGCGGTGAATTTCTCGCCCGGCTTACCGAACTCCTGCTCGACTTTCAGCTCGATAGGCAGACCGTGACAGTCCCAGCCCGGCACGTAAGGCGAGTCAAATCCCGACAGTCCTTTGGACTTCACGATAATGTCTTTCAGAATCTTGTTAACTGAGTGACCAATATGAATGCTGCCATTCGCATATGGAGGGCCATCATGCAGAATGAAGGTTTTTTTGCCTTTTTTGGCCGCACGAATGATGCCGTACAGATCATCATCGGTCCAACGCGCCAGCATTCCCGGTTCACGCTTGGCGAGGTCGCCGCGCATCGGGAACCCTGTTTCCGGCAAATTCAGGGTCGATTTATAGTCACTCATCAGATTCTCGGTTCCGTATTTCGGTTTGATAAACACTGTCAGGGTTACACCTGCCCGGCTAGCCCAAAAAACTTGCGGGCCGTTAACTCATCGCGTGCGATTTGCGCTTTTAGCTCATCAAGCGACGCAAATCGCTGCTCATTACGTATCTTTTTACGCAGTATTACATCTATATGGCGACCGTAGAGGTCCATTACAACGTCCAGCAGATGCACTTCCAGTTGTTGACGCACGCCAGCCACCGTTGGACGAGTGCCAATGTTCGCTACGCCGGGTAACGGCTTATCGCCAAGCCCGGTGACTTCCACCGCATAGACCCCTTTGACCGGGGAGACCTGACGGCGCAGCGGTAAGTTCGCCGTCGGGAAGCCAATGGTACGTCCCAGCTCGTCGCCATGAACGACACGCCCGGAAATAGTAAAGGGATGTCCCAGCAGGCTTTCGGCAAGCGCCAGGTTATCCTCCGCCAGCGCCTGTCTCACTGCGGTACTACTGATACGCACGCCGCCTTCACAAAAGGTTTGGGTGCTGGAAACCGCAAAACCATACTCCGCCCCCGCCTTCTGTAATAACAAGAAATCGCCCGCGCGGCTAGCACCAAAGCGGAAATCATCGCCGACGGCAAGAAATTGCACGCCAAGTCGCTCCACCAGCAGTTCGCTGATAAACGTTTGCGCCGTCAAAGCGGCAAAGCGGCGATCGAATTTCACGCACAGCACATAGTCCACGCCGCACTGCGCAAGGTAATGCAGTTTTTCACGCAGGCGCGTCAGGCGAGCGGGCGCTTTATCCGTCGCGAACAGCTCCAGCGGCTGCGGTTCGAAAATCATGACCACCACCGGCAGACCGCGTCTGCGTCCTTCTTCCTGCAAACCCTGCAGTAGAGCGCGATGCCCCCGATGTACGCCGTCGAAATTACCAATGGTCAGCACACACCCATGCGGGGCCTGACTGAGATTATGTATGCCGCGTATCAGCTTCATGTCTGACTCAAAACAGTGAAAATCGCAAGAGTATACCTTGTACAGCGGTCAAGGTTAACCGACTATTGCCCTGATGAAACATAAAGAAGATGCTTTTCATCGCCATGCGGCAAACTCCGCCCCAAAACCCGCCGCTTAATGCAATTTTTCTCATGGAAAGGCTGTATTCACAGCACGCAAGCTGGTAGAATCCTGCGCCATCACTACGCAACGAGTGCTGCAATTTAAACGGCGCTTATTTGCACAAATCCATTGACAAAAGAAGGCTAAAAGGGCATATTCCTCGGCCTTTGAATTGTCCATATAGAACACATTTGGGAGTTGGACCTTGGCTAATATCAAATCAGCTAAGAAGCGCGCCGTTCAGTCTGAAAAGGCTCGTAAGCACAACGCAAGCCGTCGCTCTATGATGCGTACTTTCATCAAGAAAGTATACGCAGCTATCGAAGCTGGCGACAAAGCTGCTGCACTGAAAGCATTTAACGAAATGCAACCGATCGTGGACCGTCAGGCTGCTAAAGGTCTGATCCACAAAAACAAAGCTGCACGTCATAAAGCTAACCTGACTGCACAGATCAACAAACTGGCTTAATCGCCTGCTTGTTATCAGCTTTGTAGAAAAACCCGCGTAAAGCGGGTTTTTTTATGCCTGCTATCTGCCGTTTTGCTCGTCAACCGCTGGCGCTGACCTCACTCGTTCACGCTCTTACTAATCAGCCTATTTTTTCAGCTATCCCTCCCTTAGTCACATAATACTTGAAAGTTATTTTCTTTCACTGTTTTCCTTTTTTTATTTCATTACTGAAAAAATTGTGACCATCTTAGCAAATAAAAACATCGCTCATTCAAAAACTAATAAACGCAATCCTGATGTAAGATTTGATAATTGATTGATGCCGTCGGGTTAACTACTTTTCATGTACACCTTACTCACTCATTTTAATCTGAGGTTAAATTCAGAAACGACATAAAAATAATATTTAAAACTTGCTTAGAAAGTAGAGGTTGTTTTTCTGGGCGTATCGTACCAATATCGGAGTTATCATTATGAGTTCTGTCATTGAGGATACCCAGCCTTCCGGGTCAGCATCATTGTCTTTACTACAGCGTATTAGCTACGGCTCTTTGGATGTGGCGGGTAATCTGCTGTACTGCTTCGGTTCAACGTACATTTTATATTTCTACACAGACGTTGCGGGCATTAGCCTTGCCGTAGCAGGCGTTATCCTGCTGCTGGCGCGTATTATCGATGGCATAGATGCCCCCATATGGGGGATCATCATCGATAAAACGCGTTCACGCTACGGTAAATGTCGTCCCTGGTTTTTATGGTTACCGCTGCCTTTTGCGGTATTCAGTGCGCTGTCATTTTGGTCTCCTGATATCAGTATGACAGGAAAAGCCATCTATGCAGCAATATCTTATATGATTGCCAGCATTCTATTTACCGGACTTAATACACCACTCAGTGCAATATTACCCCTGATGACCTTATCTCCCAAGGAAAGACTGGTTTTAAATTCCTGGCGAATGACCGGTGGGCAAATTGGGGTTTTATTAATGAACGCGACCGCCTTGCCGTTAGTCGCTTTTTTAGGTAACGGTGATGATCACGCTGGTTTTATTTATACGGCAATTACGTTTGCCATTATATCCTGCGCGCTAACGCTCTTTGCGTTTAAAAACATTCGTGAAATGGATACGGATAAAATACAGCATGAACCTAAGTTGCCGATGAAAAAAAGTTTCGCGGCGATGAAAGGTAACTGGCCGTGGATCCTGATGGTGCTGGCTAATCTGATCTTCTGGATTGCCCTACAGCAGCGCAACACGACCATTGTCTATTATCTGACCTACAACCTCGACCGTAAAGATCTGGTACCGCTGATTAACAGCCTGGCGACGATTCAGATCCTGTTTATCATCGCTATCCCCTTCTTTAGCAAATACCTGGCTAAAACCTGGATATGGATAGGCGGTCTGCTGGTCGCCACGTTTGGCGGCGTCATGATGTGGCTGGCAGCGGACAACATTACTTTCCTCATCGCCGCCTGGATACTCGGCAATATCGGCAGCGGTATCGCCTGCTCAATGCCGTTTGCCATGCTGGGCTTCGCCGTTGATTTCGGCGCCTGGAAGACCGGTATTAAGGCTACCGGCATTCTTATCGCCTTCGGCAGTACCTTCTGCATCAAGATGGGTAGTGGCCTCGGCACCGCTTTCGCCGCCTGGATCATGAACAGTTTTGGCTATGTCCCCAACCATGCTCAGAGTGCTGCGGGTCTGGAGGGAATTATCTGGGCCTTTATCTGGGCACCCGCCCTGCTCTTCGCGCTCGCAGCGATCCCACTACTTTTCTTTCGCAAATACGAAGCGATGGAAGAGAAGATTCGCCACGATCTGGAAACCGTCAACTCATAACGTTCTTTACCTTCACCCTCGAATATGGGAGGCACCACCATGCCATTTATGCAACAAGACCCGCGTCGTCTGGTCTGGCAGCAAAACGATCGCTATTTATGGATTGAACCCTGGGGCGAGAACAGCCTGCGCGTACGCAGCGGCCGTCATCTGCCGGTAATGAGAAATGAAGACTGGGCATTGACTGAGCCAGTCGCAAAAAGCCAGTGCCACATTGATTATGAGCACCACCAGGCAACGCTGACCAACGGCAAAATTATCGCTATCGTCAATCAAAAAGGACAGGTTACCTTTTACCGCCATCCACACAAACCCCTGTTGCAGGAGTTCTGGCGCCTGCGGGGCGAAATTGGCGAGGATGAATCATCTCACGGCCAGTACGTCAGCGCACTCAACCTTGAGGGACGCGAGTTCCGCCCTATTCAGGGTGGGAAATATTCACTGAAAGCCCGCTTCGAAGCCACCGAAGGGGAAAAAATTTATGGTATGGGGCAGTATCAACAGGCCAACCTGGATCTCAAAGGATGCGTGCTTGAGCTGGCGCAACGTAACTCCCAGGCCTCAGTACCGTTTATGCTCTCCAGTCTGGGCTACGGATTTTTATGGAACAACCCGGCAGTCGGACGCGTAACCTTTGCCCAAAACGTTACCGAATGGGAAGCGCAGGTCAGCGAACAGTTAGACTACTGGATCACGGCTGGCGATACCCCGGCAGAAATTAGCCGGGCTTACGCGCTGGCTACCGGCACGCCGCCGATGATGCCGGACTACGCCATGGGCTTCTGGCAGTGCAAACTCCGTTATCGTACGCAGGAAGAGCTGCTGGAGGTCGCCCGCGAATATAAGCGCCGCAATCTGCCTATCTCAGTGATCGTAATCGACTTCTTTCACTGGCCGAATCAGGGTGACTGGATGTTCGATGCGCGCGACTGGCCCGATCCTGATGCCATGATTGCCGAGCTGAAATCGCTGGGAATTGAGCTGATGGTCTCCGTCTGGCCGACGGTGGATAACCGTACCGAAAGCTATCGGGAGATGCGCGAAAACGGCTGGCTGGTACAAACGGAACGTGGCTTGCCGATCAATATGGATTTCCTCGGCAATACCACTTACTTTGATGCGACTCATCCGGGCGCGCGCGACTACGTCTGGGGCAAAGCCAAACGCAACTATTACGATAAAGGCGTGAAGTTATTCTGGTTAGATGAAGCCGAACCTGAGTTCAGCGTTTACGACTACGACAACTATCGCTACCATGCCGGGCCGGTACTGGAAGTGGGCAATATCTACCCACGTATGTACGCTAAAACCTTTTTTGACGGCATGAAAGCCGATGGCGAAGACCAGGTTATCAACCTGCTACGCTGCGCCTGGGCCGGCAGTCAGAAGTTCGGCGCACTGGTCTGGTCAGGTGATATTCACTCCTCGTTTAGATCGCTACGCAACCAGTTTGCCGCCGGACTCAATATGGGAATCGCGGGGATACCGTGGTGGACGACGGATATCGGCGGTTTCCATGGCGGTAATATTCACGACCCGAAATTCCATGAATTGCTGATTCGCTGGTTCCAGTGGGGCGTCTTTAGCCCGGTGATGCGTCTGCACGGCAACCGCGATCCGCAGATTTTACCCGCACAACCATACCGGGATGGTATCGCCCAGTGCCCTACAGGTGCGCCGAACGAGGTCTGGAGCTACGGTGAGGAAGTATGCGAGGTACTGACAGGTTGCCTGGCGTTGCGAGAAAAACTCAAGCCCTATATCAAAGCGCTGATGGAGGAAACCCATAAGCACAATACGCCAGTGATGCGCCCCCTGTTCTTTGAATTCCCCGAACAGGAAACAAGTTGGGCAATCACCGACCAGTATTGTTTTGGTCCTGACCTGCTGATCGCCCCCGTCATGCATGAAGGTATGCGCGAACGTGATATCTGGCTACCAGAAGGGGAAACATGGACGGATCTTGCGACCGGTGAAAGCTATTCAGGAGGGCAGACGCTGCATTACGCTACGCCACTGAACAGAATTCCGGTGTTTATCCGCGAAGGTGGGCAGTACCGTAGCCTGCTGAACTTGTAGAATGATTCCGGCTGCGGGCTAGTTCCGCAGCCGGAAGTATTACGGTAGGTACGTCTACTGTAGCTTAAACAATGCCGAGTAGTCCGCATTGCAAATACGCTGCACCGCCGGATGCTGGATCATTCTCTCGGCAAAAATCGCATGATATTCTTCCATGACATTCTCCACGCGCCCAATCTCTATTACCGACTCATCGGCATAAAAATCCAGCGAATAAAGGCTCGGCGCCACAAAAATCGCATCGTGCGTCGCGCCAAACGCCTTCATTAAGGCCGCGTCATCAAATTCACCGAGGATCTCAACCTGCAACCCCTGCGAATTAAACCAGTTCAACAATTTACGCCCCAGCATCGAGCGCCGTCCCGGCACCAGCAAACGTCGCTCTTCCAGGCAGGCAGGGAACGCTTTTTCAGGAAGCGGATTCGTACACCAGAAACTGACGCTGCATTCGCCGATTTTGACTGAGAATAGCCCCTCCTGCTGCGTGGAATCTATCGGGCAGTCGGAGATAATCATATCCAGCTTGTGCTGGCTGAGCTGTTCGAGCAACATTTCGTGCGTGGACTCGAAGCAACGCAGATGTATGGGTTCGTCCACCACCACCGCCGCATCCAGAACGCTGCTGACCAGACGCTTGGATAAAGCATCGGCGACGCCGACGTCAAACAACAGGTTTGATTCTTTGCGGTAATTGACGATATCCAGCATCTCCTGGCTTAGCGTAAACATTTTATCCGCATAGCGAAAAACCAGCTCGCCCAGTTCGCTGGGCTCAAGACCGCGTCCCTTACGTTTAAATAGCTTCCCCTGTAAACGCTCTTCCAGGGCTTTAATTTGACCAGTAATGGTTTGCGGCGTCAGAAAAAGCGCCTCTGCGGCACCCACGACAGAACCTTCTTTATAGACATGCCAGAAGTAATAAAGATGGTTGTAGTTAATATGAGACATGCTCATTCCTCTCCCTGTTCAATGTCGCAAGGGAGCGATACATCGCTCCCCCCTTTCCTTCGTACTGGTTATGCCGGCGCGTTCAAACGCGCGCGCAACCAGCTATACCCGACCACTGCGGAGAGCAATGAACCAATCAAAATGCCCAATTTCGCCCAGTTAATAAGTTCCGGATCGACATTGCCAAATGCCAGGCTGGCGATAAAGATGGACATCGTAAAGCCAATGCCACACAAAATGCCGACCGCCATGATTTGCTGATAAGTGGTCCCCTGCGGCAGATGCGCCAGCTTGAAACGCAGCGCCAGCCAGCAAAACAGGCTAATCCCCAGCGGCTTACCAATCAGCAGACCGGCAATAATTCCCAGCGGCAGCATGGAGGTCAGACCGTCAATCGTGACGCCCTGAAGAGAAACGCCGGCATTCGCAAAAGCGAAGAGCGGCAGGATCAGGTACGCAACCCACGGGTGCAGAACATGCTCCAGACGCTTCGCCGGCGAGCGACCGTGTTTTTCTTTCAGCGGAATAAAGAAGCCGACAATGACGCCTGCCAGCGTCGCGTGAACGCCGGACTTCAGTACCGCCGTCCACAGCACTGCCCCGACCAGAATATATACCCCCGTCCGTCTGACGCCGCACAGGTTCAGCAGCGCCAGCACGGCAATCGCGAACGCCGCCACGCCCAGCGAGACGATAGAAAGATCGCTGGTATAAAACAGTGCGATAATAACGATGGCGCCGAGATCATCGATGATCGCCAGCGCCATCAGGAAAATTTTCAGCGCCAGCGGAACCCGGCTGCCCAACAGCGCCAACACGCCCAGCGCAAAGGCGATATCCGTCGCGGCAGGAATAGCCCAGCCCTCGCGAGTGACCGGATCGGAGTAGTTAAAGGCCAGATAGAGCAATGCCGGTACAATCATCCCGCCGATGGCGGCAATCACCGGAAAAGCAGCCTGGCGCAGACTGGCTAACGAGCCTTGCATCAGTTCGCGCTTAACTTCCAGGCCAATCAACAGGAAAAACACGGCCATCAGCGCATCGTTGATCCACAGCAGCATGTTTTTGTTGATTTCAAGCGCCCCAACCCGTAGCTGAACCGGCGTCTCCAGAAAATCATGATACCATCCACTGGTCGCGCCCATATTGGCCATCAGCATAGCCAGCGCAGCGGCGATGATGAGAATGATGCCCCCAGAGGCATCGCTGCTAAAAAATCGGTGCAGATGTTTCACTTTTTATTCTCTCAATCAGGTGAATTCTTCGAATCTACTATCTTACCTCGCCTGACTCATCGTTAAAATTAGATTATATATGATGAATAGCTCGTTTTTTACGAAATGAAGTCCGACTTACGCCGGACTTTTTTAGTGCAGTCAGTCATTGATGATAGACCGCTACGCGTACAGATCCATTTTATACACCCGGAAACTGGTAATATCGTAGCGATAGCCTTCCCCGTTCGTTTCCGCGTTTTTGTAGTAACCTGACGTCATGGTCGCTTCAAAAAGCACGGTTTTCTCCGTAGGCGCAATCTCCTGTAAAATTAGCAGCCCCATCGCCTCACTGCCCGCCTGCGGATCGATAATATCGCTCTCGCCAGGCTGGCAAGAGATGGCGCGGCCATTTTCATCAAACGTGCAGTCGGCAAAATGCACCACAATATTGCCATTCTGTTGGATCGCTTTCGCGCTAACGCAGCTACTGTAGCCACGCGCGCCCAGCTCCTTGCCGTATTCAAATGGCCGCATAACGGTCATCTCATTCATATTCACCACGAAATGGACAATGCGACTGTAGTTATCCGGCGGTAACAGGCTTTTGCTGTCATCACGTGAACGGTAATTACCGTTATCAAATACCATAAACTCCACTATACCCGGCGTATTATTGGCGATTTCAACGACGTTATGCTGGCCCCACGTCCAAAAGTCACGGTCAGCCGCGTCGATATCCTCCTGTTTGCTAAAGTCGTAAAGCGCCACACCTTCACTGTCGACCGGGGTTAAAAGATAAGGCTGATAAGCGTCGTCCCAGTCTTCATGCGTTGACAAAATAAAGCGTAGCGCTTGCGTTTGTAGATCGACGCCAAACACCGCGCTCTGATGACGCCCGGACGCAATTAACAACTGATTCGTCTCATTCACGTAGCTCTGGTTTATGTGCAGCCAGTCTTTAACCGTCGGGTCTTCTCCCGGCGCCGTACCTGAAGGACGGGAAACCCGCGTCGTATCCAGCACTTTCGCCATATCGTAGTAAGCGGTCTCCAGCCCGGTAGTCAGATCGACAACCGATACGCCGTCTTCATTGGTTTTCAAATCGTCGGGCCGACCCGAGGTATATTCAGAGGGCGCAACAATGGTATTGCTATCCCACGGCCAGATAGAATGGTGAAATTGATTATCGAGATTATAGAATGTGTGAAGACGCCCCATCATGTCGAACTCATACATATCCAGATAGGTATTTTTCGCTTCTGAAGTGGTGAGGAAATGGCCATTATCAATTCGAACAAAATTATAAGACGGATAATCCTGAGTAACGTACCAGCGCACCAGACCATTCTGATCTAATGCGTAATTATAGCGATCGAAATGCGTAATAAAATAAAACCCTGGCGCCATCTTGTCCGCATCGGTAGCAGGTTGCGTCACGTTGATAATCGGAAAACCTAATACGACTTCCGCGGAATCTACCGGCGGTAACGGCTGTGTGGTGAGCGTATAGACGGCAAGCGGCGTATCTGCCTGAGAAAAGACAATATGGTTTTCAGTCTCCGCTACCAGCCCCAGAACCGGCAACAGATTTGCGCCTGGCGTAAGGGTGTAAAGATGTTCTACCGGCATCGCCGTTTTTGCCGCATCCTGGACCGTGACTATGATCTCAGCCGGTTCCAGACTCCAGACGCCAGCATAAGCGCTTAAAGGCGCCGTGCCGTAAGGGTCTAACAACATCAGCGCATTTTCTACCGTATTCTCTTGCGTGACCTGCGCAAGGCAATTTTCATAAATAGCAGTATGGTTAAGCACCATTTCATTATTGATATCGATACCCTGATTAATCGCCGGACGCGGCGCAGGAAGGACAACAGACGTTGCAGTTAACGTATTCATGATAAATCTCCAGTGTATTAATCTCATCGCCCCTCATGGGGACCACGAAAATTAATACTCTGGATTTTTAAGCCGTCCGAATAAAAAACCGCAACAACACCTCATCACACTTTTTATTTTAGCAATTCAGTTACGTGAAGCGTTATATTCAAATTTTAGGTAATCCAGTACGGCAACAACATTGCCAGGAGACATCCGGTTAAGATGCGGCAGGAAGGGATGGTTGTGAACATAGCGAATAAACGCCGTCGCGCTATTTAACGTCGCATGACGTAACAAACTCACCTTTTTATTTCCTGTGAGATTGCATACTGCCATCGCATAATCCCGTGTGGAAAATGTACGCCAGACGTTGTTGCGAATTCCGCCGCTCAAAAACAACCGCGGAGGGAGATCGCGCTTGGGCGGCGTAACGCCTCTTTCACGCACAAACGAAATATGGCAGCGACCCTGACGAAGATAGCTAAAATTCGCCATCATACAGCCGCCCAGAATGAAGCATTCGTGATCGAGATAATGCTGGACATTCAGGGAGCGCTCATCCGTCAACGCCTGAACCAACTCAAAATGTCGATAAGCAGGTAATACGGGTTTTACTAACATCCCCGGATCGTTTTTATATAAAATGGCGGGGCCGTAATCTACATCAAATAATACATTGCGGCGCATGGTCAGCGCCTCTTTTCGCTGCACCAGATGCGCCAGCGTGCCGGATGGGAGCCGTTCTTCGTAATCAGAATGATACTGATAATCCGCCTCCACCGGTTGTGCGGAGTAATTCGTTGAGATCGCGACGACCTTACCGCTCTCTTCTTCCGCCGTCACCAACACGTATAAGCTGCTGTCGCCGCCGTTAAATTTCACGCGAAACGCCCGCGTGCTCATAGCGATGTCAAACGCGGGAAACACAAAATCGCGTTCCGCTTGATTAGCACGACGGGACAGTTTTTGTAATTCGCGGCTAAAACCCGTGCTGTCTATCGCCAGCGCCGCCCGTATTTCAACTAGCGACGCTCCTTCGCCAATCAACGTGGCAAGGTTCTCTTGTCTGGCGTCGCCCCTGATAGCGGTATAGGAGATGAACGTTTTATTACACTGGCGGCAATACATACGCCGTTCACCTTTAGTGGAAAAACCATATTTTTTCAGCGACGTCCCGCCACAATGCGGACAGGACTTCACCAGACCTTTCCAGGATTGATTCGCCGCCTGGCGAAAAAGATTAAGCGATCTGGCTGAGATAATGGGGAACAAAAAACCGCACGCTCGACAGAGAACATTTTTCCCTTGCGGTAGATAGTCTGGACTCTCCAGAATCCCCAGATTTTTGCAGCCGGGCGTTTTGCAAGCATCGACATTAATGTGAGAAAACATATTCACTCCCTGCGAATACTACCTTCAAACAAATATTGACTTTATTTCTGCAGGTGAGATGCCTTTTTCATACAGGGTTCGCATGGCACTCATCGCCGTCGCGGTATGCGAGAAAAAAGCCTGATAACCTGCACACAGATAGTTATGATTGGTTGCGCCTGACACAGAGGGTAAAAAACGATGTTTCGGACAGCCGCCATAGCAGGCGAACTTCCATTGACAGCGATGGCACTCCTGCGCCATTGAACGCTGTTTATCGCTGCCGAACTGGCGATTTTGTTCGCCCTGATTCATTTGACGCAGCGTCTTCTGGTGGATATTCCCCAGTTTAAATTGCGGATATACGAAGTGATCGCAATTATAAACATCGCCGTTCATTTCCATCGCAAACGCGCTGCCGCAGGTGGGAGCAAAAACGCAAACCTGCGGCGGCAGGCCGCACCAGGCCGCCAGCGTCTGTTCAAATAGCTGGATGCCGATATCGCCGATATCCTCACGGATCCAGATATCAAATACCGCATTCAGAAACTGACCAAATTGCAGGCTATCGACCGACCACGGCGTCATCGCGATGTGTTTATCCTGCGGCTGCGCCAGCCCATTTTCCCCGCATCGTTCAACTAAAGGGATAAATTGCATATAGCGGCTACCAATGCTTTTCAGGTAGCGATAGACCTGAACAGGATGGTGCATATTGGTACGGTTAACCACCGTGAGGGTATTAAATTCCACGTCGTGCTGCGCCAGACAACGCACCGCATTTTCTACTTTTTCATGCGTCGGCTTTCCGGAGCGCGTCACTCGCCATTCATCGTGTAACGCGGCATCGCCATCAATAGAGACGCCAACCAGAAAATCATGCTCCCGGAAGAAGGTCGCCCAGTCGTCGTTGATCAGGATGCCGTTAGTCTGGAAGGTATTGACGATGGTTTTGCCGCCACAATAGCGCTGCTGAAATTCAACGGCTTTACGATAAAACGGGATGCCCATTAATGTGGGTTCCCCACCCTGCCACGCAAAAATGACCTCATCAATATCCTGTGCGGCAATCTGCTGCCTGATGAAGAGTTCGAGGGTCTCTTCCGACATTTTGTAATGGTTTTTTCGATCCGGATAGAGCTTTTCTTTCTCCAGATAAAAACAGTACTTACAGTCAAGGTTACACACCGATCCGGTTGGTTTAACCATGACCTGACAACTTTTCCCAAACATCATTACCTTCCCTGAAATAAAAGAACCTGATCCGGCACAGAGTGACCGGATCAGGTGGGCATCGCCCTAAGTGGCATACTTAATTTTTTATAATTATTCCATTAGCCCCAGGTGACAGGCGTCGGCTTATCGCCACGGGCTTTCATCAGCGAATCGTTATCAATATCCTTTTTATACTTCAGGAACTTACCGTAAAGCTGTTTCTCAATCTGCGGCTGTTTACCAATTTGATTGAGCGTCTCGAAACGATCGGTTTTCAGGTTATAGAGATATTTAGGTTTATTCTGGCGATCGATGATCATCTTCCAGTCGCCGTCGCGGATCGCCCACTCATCCGTCGGATCATCCTGGAACGGCATATCGATACCGAAGATCAGCGGTTTCTGGCGTTTTAACGTCTTGTCCTTCAGGAGCGGAACTAAAGACTGACCGTCGTAGGTACGATCGGTCGGAAGTTTAAAGTCCATCATGTTGGCCAGCGTCGGCAACCAGTCAAGACCATATACCGGCGTGTCCGTTACCATCCCCTGTGGAATGTGCTTGCCGTATTTGATGATTGCCGGTACGCGAATGCCGCCTTCCCACAGGTTGTCTTTACGCCCGCGCAGACCGTCGGTTTCCCCGGCCAGGTTCAGCTCGTATACCTTACGCGCTTCACGCGTGACAGGGCCGTTGTCGCTGGTAAAGATGACGATGGTGTTATCTTCCTCGCCCATCGCCTTAATTTTATCCAGCACTTTACCGACCTGCTCATCCATGTAGCTGATATTGGCGTAATATTCGCCAGTGCCGCGCCACGGTTTGTCTGCCCAGTCGCCGTAGAACAGATCCGGATGCTGCTTCTGGTAGTCGGTCATGTACTGCGAATACATATCAAGGTATTTTTTCGGCGACGCCAGCGGGCTATGGACTTCGGTAAAGGCGACATATAAGAAGAACGGATTATCGTCTTTTTTATTATCCAGCCAGTTCACCACTTCAGAGCTCACAAACTCGCCGCTCATCTTATCTGCGCGGCCAATATGTTGGCCATTACGAATCCACCCCGTAGGATGCACCACGCCATAGCGCGGGCGCTCCTTGGCGTTGTCCAGCGTAGCATCGGTGACAAATCCCGCCGGATTAACCAACGTATAGTCAAAGCCCATGTCTTTCGCCTGCGGCTGATCGGTGCGATCGCCGCCCGCATTCAGGTGTAATTTCCCCATCATCGCCGTATCGTAGCCCTGCTGTTTTAACAGGTTGGCGATAGTCAGTTCATTACGCCCCAGCGCAACATCTTTGCCTTCCGGTATCCAGGAACGGATTCCGGTACGGAACGGCATACGACCGGTTAACAGGCCCGCGCGGGAAGGAGAACACAGAGGCGCTGGCGCATAATAGTCGGTAAACTTCACCCCCTCCTGCGCCAGTTTGTCTATGTTAGGTGTTTTAACGATGCGGTGCCCGTAGGTGGCGAGATCGCCATACCCTAAATCATCTGCCAGAATAATGACTAAGTTAGGACGCTTTGCGGTTGCCGCTTGCGCGGTTGATAATACGCTTCCAGCGCATAGCGCCAACCCTATCATACTGGCAACGACTGTTCTTTTCATTTCAACTCCTTTGAGTTATCGCACGGTCTGATTACGATATATTTGCCGATAGACCCGGCTGCGGAATACAGCCTGAATTAATTGCACTATATATATTCGATTTGTCTTATATTTCTTCCATTAACATCGTTTTATCGTAGAAAATTATTCACACTCATTATAATATTAATACCATAAATATATTTCGTGCTAAAGAAAACACGCCTGAAGCAGTCTATAAAAAAAGAAATCGAGAACGAGTGATGCAGATCTCAAATATGGCCCATATGTCAGAACCGCTATTGTGATGTCAATATATGTTGCTGTTTCAACGGTAACACCCTCATTTACTGGCAGTAAGTTGTCTTTGCGAGAGATTATTCCCATTCGAAGTTTCATTAATTTCATGCTATCCGGTGTGACTTTTACAACAGAGACATAAACTATAAATCAAATAGTTATTGCGTAATAAACAACATTATCTGACACGAATATTTGACGATTATATGTCGCTGATATTTTTGAGACATCTATCACCTACGTATAAAAATACACTCCTTAGAATTCGCTTCTTTACACAACATTTCACTGTGTTTTTACCTCATGGAGTTGAGCATGAAAAATAAGAAATATATTAATAGTCTACTCGCCGCATGTGTTCTTTTCTCTTGCTTTAATGGCCAGGCAGCGGAATTGAAACGCGTATACGGTAAACTTAGCTTCGGATATGGCGACTGGAATAAAGGCTTTGTCAATGTCGATCGCGGCGAAGTGTGGAAAGCGGTAGCCGATTTCGGCGCCGTGTTTGACAGGGGCGAATTTGCATCATTTTATGAAATGAACGTGCTCAACCATCCGGTAGAAGGCCGTAACCATGTTACCCAATTTCTGGGACATTATAGGGTGGTAGAAGGCTCTAACTTTACCGCAATGATGAAACTCTATATGTCGATGGAGAATAAATTCGGTGATGAATTAAACATGATGTACGGGGTAGGTTATCTGGGTTTAACCAGCCCATCAGGCTTTATTAAGCCCTATTTCGCTGTTCATAACTTATCGAACGATTATACCTCTAAAAAGTATGGACAGGCGACAGGCTTTAACGGTTATGTTCTCGGTTGGGTCGCGGCTTATAACTTCGATATGTTTAATGAAAAGTTCGTCATTTCAAACTGGAACGAAGTTGAAATGGATCGTAATGATGCCTACGCCGAACAGCAGGGTGGGAAGACCGGCCTGAACGGCGCGGTAACGTTTACATGGAAATTTATGCCGCGATGGACCGCCTCCGTCTCTTACCGTTACTTCAATAATAAATTGGGGTATGACGGCTACGGCGACCGTATGAATTACCTGATCGGCTTCGAGTTTTAATAATTAATAAACTTGATGAATATTACTTAATTTCCCCCGTTTGTAGTCGTGGATGACACGACTACAGGCATTGTTTTTCTTTAATGTAGCGTAAATGGATGGTTTATATGAACAAAAAGTTTTCGATATCCCTACTGTCGCTGTGCATTGGTTTGTCTTCAGCCATTTCCTTTTCAGCCGATGCGCGTGACATCACAATTTATTATACAAACGATTTACATGCCCATGTGACCCCGGAAATTATCCCCTATGTATCCAAGACACGTCCGGTAGGGGGCTTTGCGCCCATCTCGAAAATTGTCAAAGATGCAAAAGCGAAAGAGAAAGATGTCTTTTTCTTTGATGCTGGCGACTATTTCACCGGACCTTTTATCAGTACGCTGACCAAAGGTGAGGCTATTATTGATATTTTAAATACCATGCCTTACGACGCCGTCTCTGTCGGTAACCATGAATTTGACCATGGCCATGAGAATCTGGTTAAACAACTCAGCAAATTGCAATTCCCGGTATTGTTGGATAATGTTTTTTACAGCGGCACAGATACGCCATTAATTAAAGAACCGTATACTATCGTGGAAAAAGATGGATTCAAGATCGGCGTCATCGGTATGCACGGCGTTTCCGCATTCTATGAAGCGATTGCCGCAGGCGTGCGTGAAGGCGTTGACTGCCGCGATCCGATTCCTTATGTGAAAAAACAGCTGGAAGAGTTAAAAGGGAAAGTTGACCTGACCGTGCTGCTCGCCCACGAAGGCGTGCCGGGTATGCAATCCAGCGCGGGCGAGGCTGATGTCGCACGCGCGCTGAAAACCGACGTTGATATGGCGAAATCGCTGGAAGGCTATGGACTTAACGTCCTGATTACCGGCCATGCGCATAAAGGTACGCCAGAACCGATTAAAGTGGGCGATACTCTTGTCGTTTCCACGGATGCGTACACCATCGAATTAGGTAAACTGGTGCTTGACTGGAACCCGGAAACCAAAAAAGTGGACAGCTACAATGGTAAGTTGATCACCATGTATGCGGATACTTATAAGCCAGATCCGGTCACGCAGGCCAAAATTGACGAATGGGATAACAAGGTTAAGAAAATTACCGATGAGGTGGTCGCGCACTCTCCGGAAGTGCTGACCCGTTCTTACGGTGAATCCGCGCCAACCGGCAACTTAATCACCGATGCCCTGATGGCTACCGTTCCTGGCGCCGACGCATCCTTCTATAATGCTGGCGGCATCCGTACCGAATTGCCTAAAGGTAATATCACCTATGGTGATGTGCTGAGTATGTATCCGTTCACCAACGATGTCATGAGCATGGAAATCAGCGGTAAGGACCTGAAATCCATCATGTCACACGCTGCCGATCTGAAAAACGGTATGCTGCACGTATCGAAAACCGTCCAGTTTAAATATGACAGCACCAAACCGCTGGGCCAGCGTATTGTTGAATTTGATATCAAAGGCAAACCGGTAGAAGACAATAAACTCTATACCGTCGCGCTGGATTCCTTTATCGGTAAAGGTGGTGGCGGATTTACCTTCACTAAAGGTAAAAATATCAAATATATAGGGATACAAACCGCACCAGCGTTGGTTAACTATATGAAGCAGGTTAACAATATTCAACCTGACCACACCATGCGCGTGGATGATATTAGCAAATAAGCCATAATGTTATGCGGTCGATAACCGGCCGCATAACATACTTAGTTATGCAAACAGCGGCATTTTGTATACCCGAAATGCAGAAATATCATAACGATAATTCGTGCCATTCGTCTCTTCGTTCTTGAAATAGCCCGACGTCACCATCGCTTCGAATAAAACCTCTTTCGTCTCTTTATTGATTTCTTGTAATACCAGTCGGCCTAACGCCTGTTGCCCTTCATCCGGATCGACAAGATCGCTGGAACCTGGTTGCGCGGTAATGGTATGTTCAAACTCATCAACCGTCGTCGCGCCGAAGTGAATAACCAGGTGACCATTAGTCAATAAATGCTTAGCGCTCACAAAACTGCTATAGCCCCGGTTCCCGACTTCCGTTTTACCATATTCATACGGACGCGTTACGGTCATCGTGTTTAGGTTTATTTTAAACTGCACCACCCGGCTGAAGTTATCGAGCGGCAACAGACTTTTCGCATCTTCGCGTGAACGATAGTTACCATTATCAAAGACCATAAACTCCAGGATACCAGGCTCATCGTTTGGAATTTCAACAATGTTATGCTGCCCCCAGGTCCAGAAATTCTTATCTGCCGCATCAATCCCTCCCGGCGAGGTAAGATCGTACAGCGGGACACCATCATCATCGACAGGGGTTAATAAGTATTGCCTGAATTCGTCAGACCAATCCTCATGGTTCGCCATAATAAAGCGCAGTTCGCCGGAATCCACATTTACGCCAAAAATCGCGCTCTGATGTCGACCGGAACAGATCAGCAAATTGTTGGGTTCATTAATATAGCTTTGGTTGATATGCAGCCAGTCATCCATTGATACATCCTGACCTGGCGCGCTTCCGGAAGGACGCGGCGATCTGGAATAATCCATCACATACAGCATATCGTAATAGGCGACTTCAAGTCCGGTAGATAAGTTAATAATAGAAACGCCATCTTTCCCGGTTGAGTAACCGTCTGGCCGTCCATTGCTATATTCTGAAGGCGCAATCGCCAGATTGTTCTCAATGGGAAGAATGGAGTGATGGAACTCATTGTCGAGAAGATAAACAGTATAAACCCGTCCCATAATGTCAAATTCATACATATTCAGGCAATGGTTTATTCCCTGTGACGTCGCCAGGAAATGGCCGTTATCCATTCTGACAAAATTATAAGAAGGGATTTCCTGACTTACATACCACCGGACAATCCCGTTATGATCAAAAGCCAGATTATACCGATCAAAATAAGTGGAGAAATAAAGTCCTTCCTCCATCAGCGAGGCCTGCTGCGCAGGACAGGAGACGCTAATAATAGGGAAACCGAGGCTCACGTTAGCCGAATCCGTGGGCGGTAATGCGTCTGTCATTACTGTATATTGCCCGACAATTTGCGAGGCAAGGCGTAGGGTAATCTGATTATTCACCGCGGATACCATCCCACACACAGGAATAAGGTTAGCGCCCGGATGTACATCATATTGATAACGCACTGCCTCTGTCGTCGCTTCGCTATCAACAACATTGATCTCAAGCGCGGCAGCTTCATCGATCCAAACCCCCAGATAGAGACTCAACGGGGCGGTCCCGTAGGGATTTACGGTGACAATGGCCTTGTCACAGGTATTAGATTGCGTGATCTCCGCTAATCGTTGTTCATATATGGCGTTATGATTTAACACCAATGCGTTATTGGTATCGATTTTCTGGTTAATCGGCTCACGCGGTGCGGGCATGTTAACCATTGACGAACTTTTCTTATTCATACGTTTCTCCTTATTAATTCAGATATAGACAACGAGCGGCCGCAACAAGCCAGCCCGTTGCTTAGCAAATAACCCTACGTCAACAAGAGAAATCGGTTTAATAATTTAAAATAAAACATCCATAAAATAACGCCCAGACTAAAACTATTCTTTATCATCCGAAGATTTTATTTCCCTGGCGCTAATATAAAAGCATAACAATTATGTAGCATTAATGCATTGTGACTAATAGCCTATACCTTTTTTATGGTTGGCATAGGCCTTGCGCCATAATTCAAATTATTTTATATCAACAATAAATCAATCAAAGCATATCAATCTACTGATAAAAATTAACACTACTATCATTTTATTTTTAGAGCGACTAAAAATAAAATTTTAGTTTTTCTAAAAAACCATCATTTTTGTGACACGATACGATTTTCTCTGGAAAAAAGACGCTATTACAATCACGCCAGTTGATCCATAAATTTAATATGCATATTATTATCGCCACCCCAATTAAACCCATTAAATAACATCATGACTATTTATTTAATTAACAGCACGCACACTTACAATGATAAGACCAATGAGCTAAAAAACATAAAAACGGGAAAGATGATAAAAATTGCCGCAATGCGCATAAAGTGTCTGGAATATATGCTGAATCATGCACAACAAGAGATCATTTATAAAAAACAACTCACTAATGAACTTTGGGGGGAAAGAAGTCAATTTATCAGCGACGCCAACCTGACCCAGATTTTATATCTACTGCGGCGCGATCTTAAAGGCTTTGGCCTGAGCCAGTTTTTTTCCACGGTGCCTCGAACGGGTATTAAAGTAGATGCTAACATTATTATCAGCAATGAAAAGAAAAACCTCCCCTCTTCTTTAAAAAAAGAAGAGTATAAATATATAGCATTATTTTTTGCTTTACTGACCATGGTCATAACGGTTATTTATTTAATACAATAATTTGATATTAAACCGACAAATCGCATAAGGATGTGCTTCCTTCAACCAAAGCGTCAGGCTGCTTTTCCTGGCTAAAAAGAAAGGTCGACTGAAATGTTGATATCAGTTTTTTGGCATTTTTATAATGGGTGCTGTTTGTAGCCAGATAAGCATAAACGGGTAACGTACGAAAAATCATTTCATCAGGCATACGTAGTATTTTTATATTATAACGCCGCACATCTCTAAAATAAGTAGCAATCTTTCCTGGCAAAATCGCAACCATATCGCTTTTTTCAACAACACCGATAACGCCAAATAGTGAATCACTATAATAACCTATTTCCCTGCGCCCCGCATAAGGCGTACTGCTCTTGAATAAATCAATGCTATCAGTGGTGAAGGAAGAGAACATATCTGAATGATAAACAGCATGTCTGGCAGCATAAAAATTATATAAAGACATTTTTTCAAGCCCAACCAATGGACTTTTTTCACCACAAACACAAACAAAATCAGATAAATTATCAATAAGATAACTTTCGATCATCTCATTCTTAATTTCCAGAATTCCCATGATGACATCCGCATAGCCATGCGTCAGCATGGAGGCTGGCGAGTATTCCCCTGTTTTTTTAATCGCATAGTGTTTAATAATATATCGATTCATCAACACAGTATCCAGCAATGCCGGAAAATAGTAATTTTCAGTGATATCACTTCCCAGAACAATGAGTTCATTACTCTCCTGAGCATCTGTTTTATCGCACAGTGTGCTTTCTATAGATTCAATTGCCTGGCGAAATACCTGGTGGAGCGATTTACCTTTGCTGGACGGGACTAATCCTTTGCGGGTTCTGATGAATAAGTCTTCGCCATAAAGATTTTGTAAACGAAGAAGAGCCTGAGAGATCGCCGCAGGCGTGACATCCAGTTTCCTCGCCGCCCTGGTTGCATTTCCTTCAGTAATAACCGTATCGAACACTTTGATCAGATTGTAGTCAATTTTTTTAGCATTTTTTATTGGCCGCATATAGGTTATCCTGGCTGGTATAATCTGGCACCATCATTTAAGGCGCAGATTAACCTTGCACCACACTTATTTCAATAAGTAAATCATTTCCTCTACATGGTTGTAATTAAATTATAATTTTATTGATATCATTTCAGCCTGTGTGAAATAAAAACATATGATACTATTTTATAAAAAACATCAAAAACATCTGGCACACTTTATAAAAAAGTAAAAAAGCATAATATTATCCTGTTTAATCACAAATGATTCTCTTATTTCTTTGCGGTTCTCTACGCTTATCCGTACTGATGTAAGGAGTACTTTACCGCCAGTGAACACACTGACAGTGTGAAACTTACCTTATGAATATCAAAACGGAGTGAATTCATGAGACAATATACTATTAATAACGAATTTATTTATAATGAGTCGTTAAGAGAAATAATATCATTACATGATAAAAAAGTGCTAAAGGTGACGCTAATGCGTGCGCGTTGTTTAAGCTATCTTTTTGAAAATGCCTACAAGAAGCTGATTACGCGGGAGATGATTTCACACGCAGTTTGGGGGGAGCGAAGTCAATTTGTTAGCGATGCTAATTTGACACAACTTCTTTATCTGCTGCGACGAGATTTACAACAAATCGGGCTTTTCGAACTGTTCGTTACGCTCCCCAGGCAGGGGATAAAAATCGATGAAAGATTTATCATTGACGCTGCTGACATACCGCCACAAGCTATTCAATATCATACTCACCGATGTAATAAAATTATATCCATTGGTATTCCCACTCTTTTTTTATTGATCGTACTTTTCTTTTTAGCGCCATTTATCTGAAGATAAAGTCTATAGACCGTGTCCCGGGAAGGTGAGAACATTTTTCATAATATCCTCACACGACACTGACGGGACACCATCTGCGGTCTGCTACGCGGTTCAGTCATAGACAATGCGTAGCACTGTTAATTGCTTATCTTCATCCAAATAATCTCGTTTTACCGTTGCATGAGGAGACGATATCGGCGTGATAATATTCTCGACAATAATATAACGTTCAATTCCCTGTTTATTATGGCATTGAATTTCTAAGGTTCCCACGTCATTCCAGCAGCCTGCCTCAACAACCGATCCCATAAAATGAATCTGAGCGGTCGGTTTCGCTGTCCCTTCATGAACGATAAAGGAAAGTAAAATCACCGGTATGACGCAACGCATAGACTTCATTTTACTTTCACTCCTGTGCGTTCTCCTCTGAGCGAATATCACCCCTTCGCTTTCTGAATCGCCATTTGCAACATATCCTGAGTCGTGCTTCCCGGGATCACGGTCACCCGTTTTACATCACCGTTTTGCGTCTGAGGCATAACGACAAAAGCAGGCGTGCCGCTAAAGTCCATATGCTGCGCCAGTGCCTGGTTAGTGAGGAGCGCATCATGTACTGCACCGCTGCTTTGCGCTTCTTTTACGGCGGCCAACTGCGTCGGCGTTAGATAATGTTGCGCCAGGGTGTAGACATCGTGTTCCGTTAACGCGCCTTCCACCTTCCCTGTGGCATAAAGCGCATTATGCCAGTCGAGATATTTCGCCCCGCCCTGGGTAAGCCATACCTGTTCGCCGACTCTGGCCGCCAGTCCGGATACCGGCCAGCGGGAGGAAAAAATAGGAAACTCTTTGAAAATAAACCGGGTATCCGGGTTCGCCTTAATCAGGTTTTCGACCACAGGCGCCATTTTGCTGCACCACGAGCACTGGTAATCAAAGAACATCACCACCGCCGCTTTTGCCTCGTTGGGCCCAACGGAAGGACTGCTGCTACTGAGCAACTCAGCACGATACTGTAATGCCAGTTGAACATACGCCTGTTGTTGCGCAATCTGCTGACGCTGATGCAACGTCTCGCTGGCGGCGACCAAAAATTCCGGATGTTCGGCCAAATACGTTGCCACCACCTCTCCCACTTTATCCGGATGACTGACGATGTAGGCTTCCGCCGTCGGACCAATTTGCGACGTCGGGGCAGAATCGGCGGCGATTGCCGAGGCGGATACGGCAACGCCTGCCAACGTCAACATCGCCAGTCGGGAAAGTTTTAACGCGTGATAATACATAATAAAAGTCTCGTTCGATAAGATCGGAAAGCCTCCCGCTATCGGGAGACGCCTGAAAAATAGGTTAATGAATACGCGTCAGATCCACGGTTTGCGCTGGCATTACCCGCCCATAGTCATTAATACTTTGCCAGCGCACAGTGCAGCGAACCGTGTGCCGGCACCAGTCCGTTTGACGCGTTGCAAAGGGAGCCACGACCCCGGCGTTGTCCTGGGCGCGCTCATTAGCGCGTAATAAAAAGAGCGTAACGTAATAGGGTGTCGGATTGCGTACCGTCGCGCCATCGGGGGTAAGCGACCAGATCAGATGCCGGTAGGCCTGCTGCGGATTGCCGGCGAGTCCCTCAGGGCGATAGAGCAATTTTAAAGCCGAACGAAACGCCATTTGTACACGGTTCGCTTCCGGTTTACCGGAGGGAATAGCGGCGATACTCAAGGTAAACAGACTTTCCCTGTCGGCGGGTAGCGGTCCGCCGGTATAAACCACCCGCATTGAGTTTTCCTGGCGCGCTGAAAGCATAAATAATGGCGGCGTGACCACGAAGGGCGTGATATTCCCTTCGTTTTTGGTTCCAGGCCAGCGGCCACCAGGTAAAATATGCGTATCAATTAACCAGGACGCTTCTGAATGGTTACTTACCGGTACGCTTAATGCCGGGGCGCCCGCATGATAGATAAAGCGAGTACCGCCAATTACCACGCCAGCCTGCGCCCATGATATGGGAAGCAAGCACCAATATATCGCGCAGCGTAAAAAGAGCTTATTCATAGGCAAGAATGAAGGTTGCGGAGGCATTGGCGTCCCCGGGCGTTACCGCGCCGCCATCGGCAAGATAACGCGCATAAAATTGCAGATGTGCCGACGCCTGGCCCGGACTGAGCGTCACCACATCACTCTCCTGCCCCAGTGGGATTAAGGTTTTATTTTGATCATAAAGCGCAATCCCAATGCCTGAAGCGTCGCTTTCCCCTGCGGTAAGCGCCAATAAATCCGTATTACGACTGTCCGCCGCACCGCTAAAACTGACCGTTACGCCGCTGGCAGTGCTGCCGCAGTTCTGTAAATCGATAGCAAAAGGTTGCCATGCGGAACCGTCGCCTGCGCGATAAAACTGCCGTTGAGAAACCGCGCCCATCGCCACGTTAATATTTTCCGAGCCTGGAGAGAGCGAACACGTATTGTCCGTGATGGTTCCGGAAACATAGACCCGGCCATCGTGCGCCTGGACGCCGGATGCCGCCAGCAGCATCCCGATGCCGTACAGGATATCGTTACGCATAATTACGATGGCTCCTCATTCATACTGCATATCGAAATACATGACCGCCGTCGCGTTCCCGGACGTGACCGTCGGCCGGGTCGATTTATAGCGAATATAAAAAGACAGCGTGTTGCGTCCGGCTTTCAACGGATAGACCACCGAGTCGGCATTATTGATACTGATGGTATCCTGATCATCATTCAGAATTTCCACCCCAACCCCGCTTGCTAACATGTTTCCGCTTCCCATTCCGGTATCGGTTATCGCCAGTAGCGCGGGATTGTCCGGATCGGGTTCGCCGGTAAACCAGATCTTCGCCCCGGCAATTCCTCGGGAACAATTCTTGAGGTTGATATTAAAGGGCTTAAATTTTGTCGTTGTTCCCGTCGAAGGAAAATCGCCGACCGCAAACTGCCCTAAATCAATACTTTGACTGAGACTGGAAATATCTATGTCGCAGGTTTGCGCCACAATAGTGCCGGTAAATTCGAGGTTATAAGCGAGGTCGTCAGCGCTGGCATTGATTTGTGGACACAGCATCAGTCCCATGGCAAAAAGAGCGCAGTGTGATCTGTTCATTTAGTCAAAGTCCACTCGCAGGCTGGCCAGTGCGGTAAACGCCCCTTCCGCTGGCGTTTCGCCTGTTGTACTCACCGGGTAGGCTTGCAATGTGATGTTAGCGCGTCCGGCGCTATCGGTGATAAAAGGCGCGACGCTCTGTACATCATTGGGGATAAGCGCGTTTCCTTCATCGGTTTCGACCACTACGCCGACATCCGCATTATCCGAAGCGATAGCCTGGGGAACGTGGCTATCCGGCGTAGCGATAAGGCGCATCGTTAAATTGACCTGCGAATCCAGGCCGCTGCACTTTACCGGTACGCTAAATTTTTTCGCTCGTACCCCCTCCGGCTTTTGGCCTGCATGGTTGAAATTGCCACTGTACAATGCGCCGAAATTCACCAGAATCGTTTGTCCGGCGTTGATTTCGCAGCTTTGCGGTACGGTCACCGTTCCACTATAAAGAATGCTGTATACGACATCTGTCAGCGGATCGCCTGCGGCGGTCATGACATAAACATTGAACATAGTCTTAGGACTAATATTCACCGTGCCGACGAACGGTTTAACAATTTTGAGCTGAAACTCCAGATTTGAGTCACGAACGTAAAACGGTTGACCCGCTTTCACATTTTCATCATATCCCATCAGAACGTTGTTCATTGGCGGATAGATATCGCCCGCCGAAGAATCCTCAATTCGCATTCCGCCTTCCAGGTAGTCCGGGTCCAGCTTTAAATATTTCCAGTTACCGCTCGTTTCTACGACCGGATATGGCGACACATAGGAGCGATAAGTCTGGCTATAGGTCGACGCGCCGGCGGGACACACCGCCTGTACATTAACTTCCTGGCTTTTTTCCAGTTGAACAGTCTTTCCCACCTGGTTTTGTTCTGCCGTCAGAGTGGTCGTTAAATCGTAATTAATACTGGAAGGCACGCCGTTAACGTTTTTACACACGTCTGCGAAGGCGTACTGCGATACGACACTTCCCGCCAGCAGAGCAAATAAAAGAGGTATTTTCATTTAATGACACTCCGCATGTTGTCGACTCAGAATCTGACGGGAGGAAGAGAGATGATAGGATGCGACGCACTGTTGATCCGGCAGGTTCCCCCAGCGAACGTGCAGAACGCCTTGCGCTGACAACCCGGAAAGATAGACTTCCCCGGCCTCGTCAACAATCGCCTCCGCATGGCGATCATTCACCGTCACCGTTGCGCCAAAGGGTACAGGCTTACCGTTATGATTCAGCGTTACCAGGGCACGCGCGCCAACCCGCGCTTTAAAGCGGGCCAGAACCAGCGCGCCTTCGGTCGGCACAACGCGAGTCACCGCGTCATCAATATCGACATCATCAGCCATGGAGTTAACGTCCAGCGCCATACGGTTTTGGCGATATGTCGTCGCATACGGCACCACCGCATAGCCACGCGCGTCCGTATGAATACCCGGCTGGTCGACAACGCCGACGTTGGCTGCGCCCGGCGCGGCAATCAAAATATTGGTATTGCCTAACGGCTGGCTTAGCGTCACTCCATGCGCGTGCGCCACCAGGCCGCCGCTCAGGCCATAATTCACCTGCTGGTAATCGCCGTTATCGCTAACGTTATAGCCAATGTTGGCGTTACCTTTCGCCCCATCGTATTCCAGGCTGGCGGCACCGCTTTCGCCAATACCGTGATTCTGATAACCTTGCTGTATGTTGTAACTAAGATTGTTTTCGTCCAACAGTGTGCCGCTAAGGCCCGCATTCTGCGTAACGTTATGCTGTTTGTCCGTACTGGTGCTAAAGGTAGCGTAAACATTGTGATGGCGCGTGACCTCATCATCGTGTTGCAGCCATTGACTTAGCGGCACCGAGATATTCAGCGCGAAAATTTGATCGCGCTCCGCATCGCCTGCGGATTTGTTATTGTTGTAAGAAACGCTCCATGCAATACCCGCCAGCGTATCGCTGTATCCCACCTGCAACAAAGAATCCTTTTCATCAGTGTGCCAGTAACTTTGCTGACTGCCGGTAATAAAAAGCGATCCCAACCCGCCTAGCTGTTGATTGATATCGAGTTGTACTTTCCCCCTCCTGGTATAATAAAGATTGTAATAATCCGCCCATTCCGGCCTGCTTTTATCGCTGTCAGTCCGATCGTCCTCGTCATAGCCGCTCATCCGTTTCCACGTGGTATCATCCAGCGTATAAAAGCCCGAGGTTGAATAGCGATAGCCCATAAGCTGTAAATTGGTTCCTGACTGTGCAAGCGATTTGGCATACAGGAAACGCAGCGATTGCCCCTGGTAGGTGTTATTATCCGCCAGCGTACTGGTAGCCTGGGTGACATCCAGCGACACCGCGCCCCAGTCGCCCAGATTTGCGCCGCTGCCGATCGCCAGCGCATGATAATGACTGGAAAGTTGTGTTCCGCCATACAGCGTAAAACCATGCGGTAACCCCCATATCAAGGTCGCCTGACTGAATTTCACCTTCTCTTTTTGACTACTATCGCTGCGATACTCCGCCACCGTCGCCGCATACTTCAGCCGCCCTTCTCGTTGTAGAATCGGCACGGCGGAATAGGGCACGTTATAGCGATTAATAGAACCGTCGGATTCTTTGACTTCCACAGTCAAATCGCCGCTGGCGGCGGTAGGATAGAGATCATTAATAGTAAATGCCCCGGGCGGCACATAGCGCTGATTGATGATGTAGCCGTTTTGCCGAATGGTCACTTGCGCGTTGCTTCTGGCAATGCCGTGAATGGTCGGCGCGAAGCCCTTCATGCTGTCTGGCAACATATTGTCGTCAGACGCCAGTTGTAGCCCGCGAAAAGGAAGGCTGTCGAATAATGCGGAGGGGGTATAACTATCGCCTGCCGTCAGTTCTCCCTGCAAAAAGACCACATCACGTTCCAGATAAGTACTGATGTGCTGCCAGTCGCTGTCGCTATTCTGATCGCCGCTATTCGCGTTCCATGTGGAGTAGTCGCGTAACCGCCAGGCCCCCAGATTAAGGCCGCTATTCAATCCAAGAAAATAGCTGTTCTCCGCACTGCCGCCTGGGCTCCGATCCTGACTATTCGCGCCGGTAAAGGTGTAATTCAATAACAACGCGTTAATACCTTCATCCCAGTATTGCGGTGGGATATAGCCTCTGGCGCTGGCAACCATCGCCGCCTGCGGGATGCTAATGTCGAGACGTTGCTGCGCAAAATCAAAGCGGGTCCGGGCGGCCGGTATCGCACTGGCGAGATCCGGGCAACTTCCCGCCGCCGCCTTCGCCAACAGTGGAAACGCCCCGGTGTTTACCCCCATATTTTTAAGCATTTCAGGCGTCAGGCAGGCGCGTAATCCGCTGTCATCGGTGGGCGCGCTTTTTCCCGTCGTTTTCACCGCCTGGAAGGCTATGTCTCTGGTCGCGAGAAACGTATTGTTCAGGTAAACGTCAACGCGATACATTCCCGCCGCCTGGGCATTACGGGAAAAGGTCGATAAGTCGGCCACCGCAGACGGGTCGTCAGACAGAAATGCCGGGTTGAAATAGTTTTCCGCCCACCCCGGCGCAGGTGCCAATGCGATAGCCAACGCCAGCGGGGTTAATACGGGTTTAGCTGCGCTGGAGTAATATCGCGTCATGAAAAGCTGATTACGCATAACATCATGAAGCTGGACAAACGCGTGCTGGCGTCGTTGCGCCAAAATCGTTTACCGTGCGCAAAGATACCTGGCCGGGCGTCGCCGGGAGAGTGATCGCGCCTTTCGGCGGTACCATAGTATTCGGCAGCTTTTTCCCCGCGCTGTACAGTTCAACCATCGAAACGTAGTACGGCGAAGGGTTAGTAATCGTTAGCTGGCCGCGTTCGTTACGGCAGCGAAGCGTCGACGGGGCATGAGCTGGCGCCTCCGCCAGATTTTTCGGGCGAATAAATAGCTTAATCACGCTTTGCGTCGCAATTTGCAGGGAGTTGCCGGTCAGTTTATTTTTATCGACAGAGGGTATCGCTTTACTGTTTAAATAAAATACGCTTTCGCGATCGGTCGGTAATGACGGCCCGACATACATAATACGTAATATATTTTCTTTTTTAGGCTGGATCACAAAGAGAGGCGGCGTGATGATAAAATCCGTCGAGCGTGAACCATCGGCATTGGCGACCCATGACTGAATTAAAAAAACATTGCTGGCAGAAGAATTAATAATCGGCAAGGAGGTTTGCTTACTTCCCTGCGGATAAATCACCCTGGTCGCGCCCAGCGCAATGCCTCCCGCCTGCGCGGCAAACGACAGGCCGGCCGCCGACAGCAGTAGCAATAATCGAAGGAAAATCGGTACGTTTTTTTTCATCTGCGTAATATCCTGATGCCGTCGGTTTGTTACGCGCAGTGACGCGCGTAACGCCCCTTTCTCGCCTCCCAACAGACGAGAAAAAAATCCCGATAAGGAATCAGGAATAAACCATGCTAAATGTCGCCGTCGCGGTAACATTACCGGCAGTCGCCGTACCGGTAGCGATATAATCCACGCTAAGCGGAATAACGTTTTCGCCATCGTTCAAAGTAACAGTACTGGACGATTCACCGATATTCAGCGCCTGGCCATCTGGTCCATAAAGTTGTAATGCCACATTCGTCGCCGAACCTGCCCCAGCGGTATTCGCCAGCGACCCCGGCTGATTTGCGTCCTGCTGGCCATTAAAAATCACCGCTGCATTCTGGCTGGTCTGAGTATCGCAGTCTTCCAGTTTAATGGTGAAATCTTCTTTTTGATTCGCCACCATACCGGCCTCGGTTAATTTACTGGCGCGAACCTGGCCTAATGTCACGGTCTGATCGACAGAGTCAGCGGAAACAGAACAGGCGGCGTCAACGACCTGTCCGACAAAATTTACCGTACCGCCAGTGACGGTTGTAGTATCCGCTTGCGCGGTGGACAACATTCCGCCAAAGGCAATCGCAGAGACCATTAATGCTAGTACAGGCTTTTTCATTCAAGCTCCTTTTAAATATAAAAATGAGGGTAATCAGATTTTTTAACGCAACGGCTGCTGATATTTCTTCACAGCAATATCACGACTTTTTCTTATGCGAAAAAAAGTGTCTTCTTGTTCTGATATAAATATCAGAAGCAATAAAACAGCCACTCAACGTCGTGAGTTAATCTTTACGTTATAATGAGATAACGATGTTATTAATTATTAGCAAGCCAACGGCAAGTTGCAATCATCGACATTTGGTTTTAAAGGACTAGGTGTAACATGTTGTTTTATATTGACTTTACACCAGCCGTTCGGCCTATCCCCTTTAGCCATATTGACTTTTTAAAAATAATCTTCTTAACAATTTTCAATAAAACATTTTATTAACGATAACAGGCAAATTCAGTCGAGATATGTAAATATATCGTTGCGGATAGTGTATTAATACGCCACTGGCAGTTTTCCGAGCGCCGTCAGCCGCCCATTATCAATATGGATATACCCGCCTTTTTTTAGTTCAGACAGAATCTTCATGGTCCGACTACGCGATATCCCGGTACGTCGTTGAATAAAATTCAACACGATAATGCTTTCCCGGTAGTCCTGTGGATAAGCCCAGATTTCAGTCAGCAGCGCCCGAACTTTCAGATAAGAATCGACGCCGACTAATTCACGATCGCGCGCGCTCATCACCATCAGACGGTAAGCCAGACAACGGGCCACGTCGTGCCACAAATCGCATTCATCGGCGATTTTTATAAAATCCGTCAGGCGAACAAATCTACCGGTACAAACCGTTTCTGCGAGCAAAAAGTGTTCCGGTCGCGCGGGGACGTTATAGGTAGCGCCATAGCTGTCAACCATACCCACGACCGATGGCGCAAACGATGAAGATATATGGAGTCGGTTGTCATCACGACAGAAAGAAACAACGCCTGACTCCAGTAATACAATGTAGTGTTCATCATTTGCCTGTAAATAAAACTCATCGCCGATACCCAGCGTAAACGGTTGACCAAATGGCAACAAGGCCGAAAATAAGGCATCAATCGCCGCGTGAGGTTTAGCCTGCTGAGAAAAAAGAAAAGAGTGTAATGAATTCTCATTATTATCTTTAGCAAAAGCGTCGTTCATCATTTTTTTCATTAACGGTTGTCTACTCAATGTAGCGTCACAGTATAACCTCTCAAAAAGTACTTAAATTAATAATAAATAACATCGCTATGCAGTATTTCTGTATTCACAAGGCACTAATACGCAATATTTTTAAGATTAAGACAATTCTTAATACAAAATGATTACAGAAAATTAATAACGAATTACGCATAAAGAATGAGAGGTCAGGGGGCGCAGGAAAAGAGATTCGAAAGAACGCACCTTCGAATCTCAAACTAATAGTCCAGATTAATGCAAATAAACAGTGATATTATCTGAAATAGCGTGGAGCAGCATAATACTCTACCATTTTATCCGCCAGCCAGCCGCCGTCTTCACCGTTAGAATGGATTGTCGTAATACTGATAGTAGAACCACCGCCCCATAAGATCGAAAAGACGTTAAAGTCCGGTAGGTTCAGCGCCTGCATCTGGCCCCAGTCATACCCCTTATCTTTACGTAAAAAGTCGCCGACGGTCGGGACGCCGTAAGTCGCGCTATTTAAGGCCGTATTGAGTAGCTGCAAAGAGAGCGTGTCAGGATCGCTGCCAATGCGGGCGTCACCCATAAAAAAGGTTCCGCCGGATGCAAAGTGCGCAGGGCTGATCTTACTGACGCCCTCTTCTACTGTAGGCATATGGCCGCCTGGGATTTGCCACAGCATGGCGGGCGTCAGCAGCGCTTTCGTCACCTGTTTGACCATCGCCAGGTAATTAAGCCAGCATGTCGCATTCCAGCCATAGTGGGCAAGCGCATCGGGACTGAAACAGTCACGCTCAAATTTATCAAACGCAATAAAGTCCGGCGCATATTCTCCGCTATAAGCGCCCAGTTCATGAATAAATTCGGCGATCGCCTGCCCTTCAGCTACCGGATCAGCGGTATCGCGCAGCACCCAGTCCGCCGTTCCTGTCGCCCAGACATTCGTCTGCCAGCCAAAAGCCACATCCGGGGCAAACTGACGAACAAGATAGTTCACCGCCTGAATATAGCCGTAGAGATCGTCGCTAAACGTCGGCAACGAAGGCACGATAAAGCCAGCCATCGCCGGTAATGCTTGTATCGCCGCCGCCAGTTGGGCATTCACCGGCACACTGTTTTTTTGCCGTACTACGGTATAGCCATACGGTCCTTGCTGTAGCGCCCCGAGAAAATCCGGGTTAAGCACAAAGGTGGCCGGGACAGGATGCGTCTCATCTTTGTATGACTGCGCCGCCAGACACTGGGTAATAAAGTTACCAAAATGGTTACGTAGCTTTTGCGCATCCTGTAAATCCGCCAGCGCGCTACCGCCGCTGGCATTCGCGGTATAAATGACCATTACCGGCATGACGCTACGCCCGGCTTCTTTTTCTATCTGGCGCACCAGCGCAACGGTTTTATGGATCGGTAACGTCGCGTAATCCAGGAAACCATCCCCGTTCACGTCAACCTCCGCGGCCGGAACCGGATCGCCGCCGCCGTCAAAACCATCGTATTTAAACAACGCGCTAAACGGTATATCGCGATAAAGAGAAACCGTCTCTGGCGCGTTAACCGTCACGCCGCCATGAGCAAGGTAATCAGGCCAACCTTTTACCTGTAGCGTCACGCCGGGCAGAAACTCCAGCGCCACATGGTTGACCTTTTGCAATAACCGTAGCGGCCCGGCCTGTTCACAACGCCACGGCACGCTGTCGATGAAAATATCGTCCGTCTGAACATCATACAGCCCGGGCGCAAAGCGTAATGCCAACGTCTGCCGATCGCTGCCGCTCTCCAGCATTAATGAGTACTGATATTTACCGCTGCTGAACAGATAACGCTGCGGCGCGACGCCATCGGGCAGGCCCAGTAGAGTGGCATCCACCGTCACGAAACTCGCCGTGTCGAGCGCTGACTGTTGGTAAGCGACAGCAACCTCGGCAACCTGCGCCGCAGCAGGGATAAACCCCGTAAGCTGTATGGGGGCCGATATAAAGCGGTTATTAATCATCGCAGGCTGCAGATTGACCGTATAATGATGCCCCGCCAGTAGCCGGGTGATTAACTGCGGTTGGTTGGCGATCAGCGTGACGGTACGCTCATCCGCTTGCGTAGTATCGGCGATATCAACGGTCAATTTCGCATTACCAAGCGCAGGGGCGTCAATCATCAGACGCGCGCTGGCATAACGGACAATCGGCAGACAGGATACCAGGACCTGCGCGGCGGCATCGCCGGATTGCAGCGTAACGGTAAAAGAGGACTCGACTGGCGCGATTTGCATCTCATCATTCGCCAGTGCCGGTACGGTAAGCCGATACGTTCCTGCGCTAAGATCGCCTATTGTCAGAACCTCTCCCCACTCACCGACAAAGCGCTGGGTTTCGCCGGCAGGAAACAGCAGCTCAATCGCCGGTTTGAGCGCCACGATCTGCGTCATGGCAGGAAAATGAACACAAATTTTTCCCTGACGGGCAGGGTCATGGGCCAACGTCGCGCTCAAATCGCTGATGGCAACTGGCATCTGCGTGGCGGCCAGATAGCACTGTAATTCGGCGGTATCCCCCGCCGCCAGCATCAGCGCGCCGTCATGATTAATGGTGATGGTATTCTTCTCGATGGGCCATCCCCCATCGCTGGCCAGCGTCACGGCCTGATTCCCCAGCATTGTTCCCTGAAACGGACTGTAGGGATCGGGGTGCGCGCTGGCCGTAAAATTCAGTTGAAGCTGATTGAGATCTACCGCCTGAGCGTAGAGGTTGGTCAGCGTAAAGGTGACGCGTTGATACCAACTCGCGGTATTCAACTCGCTAACGTTAAGCGTAAGGCCGCGTTCCTGAAGGTCATTGTCCTTTTCCTGCACATCGGGTTCGGCGGGTTGTTCGTCTGCGGCGGGTATCGCTGGCGTCTCCTGATCGGATGGGGTTTCAGACTCTGCGTCTTCGGATGACGATGACGCCAGCGTCAAGGTGATGGCGGACATTTTTACCGGCACCTGCGTCGCCGCGAGGCTGAAAGAGAGCGTCCCGCGTTCGCCCGGCTGAAGAAGTAATGCATCGCTGTTATTAATGATGATGTTGTTAGTTTCCAGCGTGCCATACGAACTCTCATTCAGCGTAAGCGGCAGGTTCCCTTTGAGCGTACCGCCGCTATTTCCCCATGGATCGATGTGCCCGGAAGCCGTGAATGATATTGCGGCATGGTTCATATCGACCGCATTACCGCTCTCATTGATGAAGGTTAAGGTGATTTTTTGATACCAGCTGTTGACGTCAAATGCGCTGGCATGGATGGAAATGGTCATGGTCTGCTCTTCCTCTGTCCCTGGTGGAGAAAAGCCCCGGTAAACCGGGGCTTGAATCATGAAGCCCAATACATCGTGCTTAATGCCGTGTATTAGTAAGCGCCAAGATCGGTCCATGCACCGCCGACACCGCAGTTCAGGTCAGGCTGGTCGCCCATAGACCACCATTTCACCTGATAGTTATGGCCTTTCCAGCTAACGATTTCGAAAGAACCCCAGTTTGCGCCATAAACGGTAGAAGCATCCCACTGCGCGTAAGGTGACGTTTTGTCATCTGCTGGCGTATCATCCTCAGCCGGCGTGGTATCTTCTTCCTCGTCCGGTACAGGAACGATAATCTCTTCTTCCTCTTCCGGTTCCGGTTGAACCTGAGATAGCGCAGGCACAGCCGTCAGAACAAAGCGCTGCTGAGAGGACGGTTCGTTGTAGCAGTCGCGTACAAACAGGGTGAACTGGAAGGCTGTTTTTTCGCTAACTTCCGGTACCACAACCTCAATGATTTCAGCCGTTTTGTCTGCCACAGTGATTTGAGAAGGCACGCCCCAGCTAAAGGACAGCTCATCGTTATCTTCATCAGAAGAGCCTGCGCCAGACAGCTGTACCGTAGATCCGCCTACGACCAGCAGTTCAATCGCCGCTTTCGGCGCGTGGTTGACCTTCTGCGCGTCGTCGCTGTCGCTCTGCTCTTCATCTTTTTCTACATTGATACCTTCAAAGTAGAACGGTTCCATATCGATAACTTCAGATTCGATTTCATAACCCAGACCTTCACGCACGGCGTTAACCAGCACGCCGTTGTCCTGATCGATAGTCCAGGTAAACACGCCGCCCAGGCCCAGTTTCGCTGCATATTCGCCTTTTGCTTTGACGGTACGCGGCGTATCCAGGGATAAAAACAGTTTGGATTCCGGGCTATACAGGTAGTCAGCATCAGCGACCTGGTCGGTGTAAACGTTGAAACCGTTACGACCTTTCTGGTTTTCCAGATCCAGGTAGCTATAAATGACGTCATACCATTCGCTGGTGCCGGATTCGAAAGAACCTGTAGTGTCACCTGTTCCCGGGTTATAAGAACCTTTCAGCGGCGACAGGGATTCAATTTCTGCCTGACGAGCGTTACGGGTATAGCCGGCATAACCGATGTTGATACGGTCAGCGGAGAAACCTTCCGCCAGCAGGTGATCAACGATAGTTTCGACAGCCCAGCCGCCCTCTTCCAGCGCTTTGCGGTTAGTGTGGTGGCCCAGCGTTTCCGCCCACGGCGTACCGAAGAAGTCATAGGTCATCAGGTTGATGCCATACAGGCCGGCAGCCATCAGATCTTTTACTTTCGCATAGTCAAAAATAGTAGTGACAGCGGAAGCGGCAATAGAGATCTTCACATTGCTCAGACCAGCGGAATCCAGCTGTTTACGCAGTTCGGCAATCAGCAGCGCGTAGTTAGCGCCATCTTCCGGACCAAACGGGTTGCCCGCCCCTTCATCGTTCGGGTATTCCCAGTCAATATCCACTTCGCTGAACATCGGGAACTGTTTGAACAGTTTCACCACGCCTTTGGCGAAGGTTTTACGAGAAGAGTCAGAAGCGGCGGTTTCGTGGAACCCGTTACTCATGCTCCAGCCGCCGATACTCATGGAGAGCGCCAGCGTGTGACCTGCGGCTTTCGCTTTTGCCTGCATATCACGCAGCGCGCCCAGCATACCTTTGGCGTTAGCCTGGGTCACGGTTTTCGGATCAACATCCCAGCCGCTGGTTTCAAAACCCAGGTTGATATAAGACTGGAAATCGCCCCACGGATCGAGGAAGGTCGGCTCATATTTCACTTTGCCGCACTGTGCTGCCGCTTCTGCTACGACGTCGCGGTCTTCTTTATCAATTTTTCTGAAACCGGTGATGCCAACAAAGCCGAAAATCAGTTTGTCATAAGCCGTCGGTGAAACGTTGGTTAAATCATAACCACGGCCTGGTTGGGACATATTGCCTTGCAGACGGCTGTCATACTGTGACCAGTCGGTGTAATAACCGAATACCTTCGGTTTAGTCGTGGAATTTTTATATTTATTGTATACCGGTTTCGCAACACGAGCGGAAGTATAGCTTATTTTATCATCGCTTGTTGCAGGGTCAAAACCATTCGCTGCATGAGTAGTTTCAGTAATTGTATCGCCTTGAATCAGTTTGCTTGTAGCCATTTTCAAATTTCCTTTTACGTTTCAAAATTGTCGCAGCTCGTTCTGCGGGGTCCATAATCGTTACAGGCATAAAAAATAGCTAATCACAAAACATCATCTTTTTAGATGATATAAAAATCATAAAAATGAGGTTAACAACACCGTCTATCGAAGAGAAAACAACACCTCTCAGCGCCCGCTTACTCCGTTCTGGTGAGAGCATAGTAAATATCATTTATCATGTAATTAAATATCATTTAATTTCAATGAAATAATGTGATTACACTCGCTATAGACAATGACAATACAATAAAACCAGTGACATTTATTGGATTAAGACATTTCTCATACAATATAGTCACCACAGACAACCAGGATGTACATTTCTAAAGGAAGACGTTATGAAAACTTATATCATTAATAGCAACTGCATTTACAATGAAGGTAAATATGAACTGAGGACGGTCTCAAATTCACAGGTTATTAAAATGACTGCGATGAGAGCCAAATGCCTCAGTTTCATCATCGAGAATGCTCATCTGGAGATTATCGAGCGACAAAAAATAACCACTGCGTTATGGGGAAGTCGAAGCCACTATGTTAATGATGCAAATCTAACGCAGATTCTCTATTTAATCAGACGTGACCTTAAAGCGCTTGGTATTAACGATCTTTTTATTACCATTCCAAGACAAGGTCTCAAAGTGAATAGTGATATCGCCATTATCGCGACGGATAGCGAAACAAAGGGAAGAAAAAAACAGATTGTACGGCAAACCATCGCCGCCCTGACGACCGTATTTTCAGTAACGTTAGGTTCTCTCATGTATCTGCATATTCACTAAGCGAAGGAAAGGGAAGATGAATCCAATTATAGATGGAATTATTGCGCTTGAAGGCGGTTACGTATTTAACCCTAAAGATAAAGGCGGCGCCACCCATTGGGGCATTACCGAAGCCACGGCGCGAGCGCATGGCTATGCTGGCGATATGCGGGATCTGACCCACGCTGAAGCCTACGCGATTCTCGAAGAGGATTACTGGATAAAACCAGGCTTTGACGTCATCTCGACGCTATCGTGGCCAGTCTCCTTCGAGCTGTGCGATGCGGCAGTCAACATAGGCGCTTACCACCCCAGCGCGTGGCTGCAACGCTGGTTGAACGTCTTTAATCACGAAGGTAAACGCTACCCGGATATTCATGTGGATGGCAATATTGGCCCGCGGACGCTTGCCGCTCTCGAACATTATTTGGCCTGGCGGGGCCAGGAAGGGGAAGCCGTTTTGGTGAAAGCCCTCAATTGCAGTCAGGGCACGTACTACTTAAACGTTGCTGAGAAAAACCACAATAACGAACAATTTATTTATGGCTGGATCAAGAATAGAGTGACCTAGACCCGGCTGAAAAAAGACGCGTAAAAGGCTCACGGATGAGCCTGATACTGCGAATGATAATTAATCTGAATTATTTCCTTCGATAATTTTTTTAATCCGCCGCCCAAGAATTTTTAAGATCGGACTCGCGAAAACACCGCCTAAGCCTGCCGCCAACAGAACAATGTTGAAACTGCATTCTTTTTCGATCGCAATCGCGCTTAACAAGAAACTGGTGAAGCAGGAAATCACGATCTGCGTTAAGCAATATTTAATACTTTCATGAGAACTATTATATTCTGTCTTATCTTTGCGTAAAAGATAGCTGACAAAGCCTCCCCACGCGCCAATCGAAATAATAGTGAGTAAGATCTCTAGCTCCAATAGCACAACTTCCGTTGTCGACACATGGTTGGGAATAGACATTTTAACACTCCGAAATCATTATAAATGAATAATTAACACAAGGAGTGTAAGCGCCCTGTCAGAAGGGTAAAAATCAAAGCACATCATTTAAAACCATATTAAATCAAAGCGTAAAAATGAGGTGTATTAGCGACGGAAGGAGGAAAGCGTTTGTAACATACTTACCATCTCATTAATCGTCGATATATTTCTACTATTTTTATTCCAGGATGCATAGACCTGAACTGACTTCAAAGCCAGTTCGGGCGGAGGCTGAATAAATTTAATGTCATATTTACGATGGTTTTTATAAAAAAGCGCTAATTTCAAAGGCATCAATGCAATCAATGAGGTTCGTTCGATCATGCTCATCAAACCGTTAAGCGAATCACTGCGATAGCCGACAATACGCCTGCCAGTATAGTAAAGCTCATCCTTAAATAACTCGCTATCATGATATATCACTGAAGCCCCCATCCCCGGCTGATATAACGCATGACGCGAAGAATAAAAATGATGTAGCGACAGTTGTGAGAGGGTACTCAGCATGTGTTTACTGCTACAGATACAAACAAATGATTTAAAACTATCAATAATTTGATTCTCTATGCCGGACTCCAGCAAAGGTTCGGCACTAATCAACAGATCGCCTTGCGCAGTAAACAGAAGTTCGCTGATATGCTCCCGACTCATATTTCTGACAGTGAAATGATTTATCAAAATACGGTCAAATATATCGCTGTTATAGAGCTGAGAAAGATAATAGCTTTCAACAATATCACTGCCTAATAACGTTATCTGGAACGCTTCATCTTTTTTGCTATTACAGAGAAATGTGTCATCCACCAGTTTCATCACCTGACTGAAATTTTGGTGAATGTCGACAGCCTTAGCTGTGGGGATGAGCCCGCCTTTCCCTCTGCTAAACAGTTCTTCCGGGTAATAACTCTGCAGGCGCTTTAACGCCAGAGAAACGGCAGCCGGTGTAATGCCTAACTTTTTTGCCGCCATAGCCGCATTTCCTGACAAAATAACAGCGTCAAGAATTTTGATTAAATTATAATCAAAGCTCTTGTTGGCACCTTTCGATCCCATTCGCTGTCTGCCTCCGGAAACTAAAAAAAGCAATATAGATAATACTCAAGATAAATCAATTCACAGCATCTAAAAAAGCAATCGTTAATGTCATCACATCACGTTTTTTTAAAGAATAAGCGTATACAAAACTGCTGATTAACATCAATTTGTTTATCAGTAAAAACAAAATATCAACAAATGAGAGAATACGATGCGTTTAACAGAAGCCTGGGCGCGTACAGGCAGAAAAAAGCCCGGATAAACACCCGGGCTGAAGAAAAATACAACGGGAAAAAGATTAGCGAGTCAAATCGTCAAAGAATTTTTTCACGCCGTCAAAGAAGCTTTTTGAACGCGGGCTGTTTTTCTCTCCCGTCGGGCCGCCAAAACTTTCCTGAAGATCTTTTAGCAATTGCTTCTGTTTTTCGCTCAGACCGACCGGCGTTTCAACCACCACACGGCACAGCAAATCGCCCTGCGCGCCACCGCGTACGGACTTCACGCCTTTGCCGCGCATACGGAACAGCTTGCCCGTTTGTGTTTCGCTCGGTACTTTCAGCATCACGCGACCATCTAACGTCGGCACTTCAATTTCACCGCCCAGCGCCGCCATCGCAAAGTTGATCGGCACTTCGCAATAAAGATTATTGCCTTCACGCTCGAAAATAGGGTGTTGTTTCACCTGGACCTGAACGTACAAGTCGCCTGCCGGTGCGCCATGCTCGCCCGCTTCGCCCTCGCCTGCCAGACGAATACGATCGCCGGTATCCACGCCCGCCGGGATTTTAACGGACAGAGTTTTACTCTTTTCAACACGCCCATGACCGTGGCATTTATGGCACGGATCTTTGATCAGCGTACCGCGTCCCTGACAGTGTGGGCAGGTCTGCTGTACAGCAAAGAATCCCTGGCGCATCTGTACCTGACCAGAACCATGACAGGTCGGACAGGTTTGCGGTTGCGTGCCCGCTTTCGCGCCGCTGCCGTGGCAAACGTCGCACTCCTCCAGCGTCGGAATACGGATCTCTTTGGTCACGCCACGCACCGCTTCTTCCAGGGTGAGATCCATGTTATAACGCAAATCAGCCCCACGCGCCGCACGTTGGCGACCACGCCCGCCGCCAAAGATATCGCCAAAAACGTCACCAAAGATATCACTGAAATCAGCGCCGCCATTAAAGCCGCCGCCAAATCCGCCGCCCATACCGCCTTGTTCAAACGCGGCGTGACCATACTGATCGTAGGCTGCGCGTTTTTGCGCATCGGTCAGCACTTCATAGGCTTCTTTAATCTCTTTAAATTTAGCTTCGGCCTCTTTATCACCCTGATTGCGGTCCGGATGATATTTCATGGCCAGGCGCTTATACGCCTTTTTGATTTCACGCTCTTCCGCTGTTTTGGAAACGCCTAAAATCTCGTAGTAATCTCTTTTCGCCATCTCTTTTTATCTGCCCTTAACATGCATACACGGGCGGAGAGGAAACCTCTTCGCCCGTGCCAGTAATTACCCGTTCAAAGGGCGATTATTTTTTATCTTTTACTTCTTCAAACTCAGCGTCGACAACGTCGTCATCTTTCGCGTTGTTTGCAGAAGCGTCAGCGGAGCCAGCCTGCTGCTGCGCATGTTGCTGCTGAGCGATTTCCATCAGTTTCTGGGAAACCTGCGCCAGTTCCTGCATTTTCGCTTCGATAGCGGCTTTATCTTCGCCTTTCAGGGCAGCTTCCAGCGCGCTCAGGGCAGACTCGATAGCGGTTTTGTCATCAGCCGGCAGTTTATCGCCTGCTTCTTCAACCTGCTTACGGGTGCTGTGCAGCAGATGGTCGCCCTGGTTACGGGTCTGAACCAGCTCTTCAAACTTACGGTCGGATTCAGCGTTCGCTTCTGCATCGCGAACCATTTTCTGAATTTCTTCCTCGTTCAGACCAGAAGATGCCTTGATGGTGATCTTCTGCTCTTTACCGCTATTTTTGTCTTTCGCGGAAACGTGCAGGATACCGTCAGCATCGATATCGAAGGTAACTTCGATCTGCGGCATACCGCGCGGCGCCGGGTTGATACCATCCAGGTTGAACTGACCCAGAGATTTGTTATCAGACGCACGTTTACGCTCACCCTGCAGCACATGGATGGTTACCGCAGACTGGTTGTCTTCCGCAGTAGAGAACACCTGGCTGTGCTTGGTCGGGATGGTGGTGTTTTTGGTGATAAGCGGAGTCATCACGCCACCCATCGTTTCGATACCCAGAGACAGCGGGGTAACGTCCAGCAGCAGTACGTCTTTCACGTCGCCGGTCAGAACGCCGCCCTGAACCGCTGCGCCGATAGCCACAGCTTCGTCCGGGTTAACGTCTTTACGCGGCTCTTTACCAAAGAACTCAGCCACTTTTTTCTGCACCATTGGCATACGAGTCTGGCCGCCAACGAGGATCACGTCGTTGATATCAGACACGGACAGGCCAGCGTCCTGCAGTGCGACTTTCAGCGGCTCGATAGAACGGTTCACCAGATCTTCAACCAGGCTTTCCAGTTTCGCACGAGTCACTTTGATGTTCATGTGTTTCGGACCGGTGGCATCTGCGGTAATGTACGGCAGGTTCACGTCGGTCTGCTGCGCAGAAGACAGCTCGATTTTGGCTTTTTCTGCGGCTTCTTTCAGGCGCTGCATTGCCAGCGGATCGTTACGCAGGTCAATGCCCTGATCTTTCTTAAACTCGTCAACGAGGTAGTTGATCAGGCGGGTATCGAAGTCTTCACCACCCAGGTGGGTATCACCGTTGGTTGCCAGAACTTCAAAGGTTTTTTCGCCATCAACTTCGTCGATTTCGATAATAGAGATATCGAAAGTACCACCACCGAGGTCGTAAACCGCGATAGTACGGTTGCCGACTTCTTTATCCAGACCGTAAGCCAGCGCTGCGGCAGTCGGTTCGTTGATGATACGTTTAACTTCCAGCCCCGCGATACGACCAGCATCTTTGGTAGCCTGACGCTGCGCATCGTTAAAGTAAGCCGGTACGGTGATAACCGCTTCAGTTACCGGTTCGCCCAGATAATCTTCAGCCGTTTTCTTCATTTTCTTCAGCACTTCGGCAGAAATCTGCGGCGGCGCCATTTTCTGACCTTTCACATCAAGCCATGCGTCGCCGTTGTCGGCGCCGATGATTTTGTACGGCATGATAGAAACGTCACGTTGAACTTCTTCGTCCTGGAAGCGGCGGCCAATCAGGCGTTTAATCGCAAACAGGGTGTTTTGCGGGTTTGTCACTGCCTGACGTTTAGCCGGCTGACCAACCAGAGTTTCACCATCCTGGGTATAAGCAATGATAGAAGGCGTAGTGCGATCGCCCTCGGCGTTCTCCAGCACGCGTGCCTGCGTTCCATCCATAATCGCTACACAAGAGTTGGTAGTACCCAGGTCGATACCAATAATTTTACCCATCTAAACGTCTCCACTAAAAATTCGGTCATCATGTGGTTGTGAATCTGTAATAAGGGCGAAACGTGCGGTTTCAACTACCCTGAATCGTTTTTTTTCAGACTCACCACTGCGGTTGACTACAAGATGGGGTCGTAACCCACGTCATCAAGGGGGAGATGAAAAAATTTTTTAGTGACGAGAGGGCGCGATGGAAAACCAGACAGATAAACATTCATGAAATAAATTAAACAACGAATACCATTCACATAAAAATTGTAATAAAAAGAAAAGATTACAAAACTGAATCGTTGTCATGAGCAGAGTATGATAGACGGTAATTGCTTATTGAACCCGTCAAAGAGAAATTCCATGCGATCTGTGTTAACGATTTCCGCCGGCCTGCTTTTCGGCCTGGCGTTAAGTAGCGTCGCGCACGCGAACGACCATAAAATACTGGGTGTTATTGCCATGCCCAGAAATGAAACGAACGATCTCACGCTGAAAATTCCCGTCTGCCGCATCGTGAAGCGCATTCAACTCACGGCGGATCACGGCGACATCGAACTTAGCGGCGCATCCGTCTATTTTAAAACTGCGCGTAGCGCCAGCCAAAGCCTGAACGTCCCTTCCTCAATCAAAGAGGGCCAGACAACAGGCTGGATCAATATTAATAGCGATAACGACAACAAACGCTGCGTATCAAAGATTACCTTCTCAGGCCATACGGTAAATTCTTCCGATATGGCGAGACTTAAAGTCATTGGCGACGATTAATCGCTGTTATTTCTATTCCAAAAGCCAGACTGAAAATGAACGTCACCTATTTACACGACGAGGATTTAGACTTTCTTCAGCATTGTAGCGAAGAACAACTCGCCGATTTCGCCCGTTTGCTGACGCATAACGAAAAGGGCAAAGCTCGCTTGTCGAGCGTCCTTAGTCATAACGAGCTGTTCAAAGCGATGGAAGGTCACCCGGAGCAACACCGCCGTAACTGGCAGCTCATTGCCGGCGAGTTTCAGCATTACGGCGGCGACAGTATCGCCAACAAATTGCGCGGACACGGAAAACAGTACCGCGCGATTCTGCTGGATGTCGCAAAACGGCTAAAACTCAAAGCAGATAAAAGCATGTCGACGTTTGAAATAGAACAGCAACTGCTGGAGCATTTTTTACGTCATACCTGGCAGAAGATGGACGCGGCGCATAAGCAGGAATTTCTGCAAGCCGTAGACGCCAAAGTTTCTGAACTGGAAGAACTGCTGCCGCTGCTCATGAAAGATCGCAGTCTGGCAAAAGGGGTCTCCCACCTGCTTTCCACCCAGCTTACCCGCATTTTGCGTACCCATGCCGCGATGAGCATCCTGGGTCACGGATTGCTGCGCGGCGCAGGTCTTGGCGGCCCGGTCGGCGCGGCGTTAAACGGCGTCAAAGCGATGAGCGGCAGCGCGTATCGCGTGACTATTCCGGCGGTGTTGCAAATAGCCTGCCTGCGACGAATGATGGCAGCGGTTCAGGCGTGAATGCCCTCACAGGGGGAAATATTTTCTTTTCCCCCTTATTAGATCATAGACAGTCCTCTTCCCCCTGATTATTATGCCGCGCCCCGAATACGGAACTCGTTATTCTGGGAAACTATTTCACCATTCAATTATGATGATTTTGAGGAATTATGGGCAACACTAAGTTGGCTAATCCGGCACCGCTGGGCCTGATGGGCTTCGGCATGACCACCATTCTGCTTAACCTGCACAATGCCGGTTTTTTCGCCCTGGACGGTATTATTCTGGCGATGGGGATTTTCTACGGCGGTATCGCGCAAATTTTTGCCGGTCTGCTGGAGTACAAAAAAGGCAATACCTTTGGTTTAACGGCCTTTACCTCTTACGGTTCGTTCTGGCTGACGCTGGTCGCTATCCTGCTGATGCCGAAAATGGGCCTGACGGATGCGCCTGACGCTCAGCTACTCGGCGCTTATTTAGGTCTGTGGGGCGTGTTCACGCTGTTTATGTTCTTTGGTACGCTGAAAGCCGCCCGCGCGCTGCAATTTGTTTTCCTGAGCCTGACCGTGCTGTTCGCTCTGCTGGCGGTCGGCAATATCACCGGTAACGAAGCCATTATCCATATCGCAGGCTGGGTTGGTCTGGTTTGCGGCGCCAGCGCTATTTATCTGGCGATGGGTGAAGTGCTAAACGAGCAATTTGGCCGCACTATTCTGCCAATCGGCGAGGCGCACTAAATCTCTTTTATTCCTCCCGCACCGGGAGGAATAACCCTACTATCAGTATTTTCCGGTCAGGACGACATATTCTCACGTCTGGCGCTCTTCGGACGGAAAGCGGCAACCACTTCCGGCGCGGTTTCGACATACGGCCCGTCAAGCAGCTGTATACAATACGGCACGCTCGCAAAAATGCCCGGCACGCTAACGCTGCCATCGTCCGCTTTTACGCCTTCCAGCGTTTCTTTGATCGATTTTGGCTGTCCAGGCAGATTAAGAATTAACGCCTGTTTACGGATAACACCCACCTGGCGGGAAAGAATGGCGGTCGGCACAAAGCGCAGGCTGATCTGGCGCATCTGCTCGCCAAAACCAGGCATTTCACGGTCGGCGATGGCAAGGGTCGCGTCCGGCGTGACGTCGCGACGCGCCGGACCGGTACCGCCAGTGGTCAGCACCAGATGACAGCTCATCTCATCAACCAGTTCACACAACGTTTGCTCGATAATTTCCTGTTCATCAGGAATTAAGCGCCGTTGGACCTCGAAAGGCGTGGTCAGCGCAGAAGCGAGCCACTCCTCAAGCGCAGGAATGCCTTTATCCTGGTAAACGCCGCTTGAAGCGCGGTCGGAGATAGAAACTAAGCCAATACGTAAGGTATCCATAATTATTCCGTTAAAACAGTCTCGTTAAACAGAATGATACACTGCGAAGGGAAGGACAGACAGGTTTCAGAAGAGGTAGCGTGACCCATATCAGGGCCACGCGTTAATGATTACAGCAGATCGCCGATCATTTTTTCCAGTTTTTCCTGGTCTACCGCAAACTTACGGATACCATCCGCCAGTTTGTCAACCGCCATCGGATCCTGGTGATGCTGCCACAGGAACTCGGCTTCGGTAATGCGTTCCGGACGCGCTTTGACTTCGCCGGAGAATGAGAGCTTGCGCTCAATCGCCCCTTCGCTTTCCGCCAGTTCTTTCAGCAATGCCGGCGCGATAGTCAGACGGTCGCAGCCCGCCAGCTCCAGAATTTCGCCTACGTTACGGAAGCTTGCGCCCATAACGACGGTTTCGTAACCATGCTGTTTGTAGTACTCGTAGATTTCCGTTACGGAAACCACGCCCGGATCTTCAGCTGGCGCATAGTCTTTCTTGTCGGTATTGGCTTTATACCAGTCAAGAATACGACCTACGAACGGCGAGATCAGGTAGACGCCCGCTTCGGCGCACGCACGCGCCTGCGCGAAGGAGAACAGCAGCGTCAGGTTACAGTTGATGCCTTCTTTTTCCAGCTGTTCGGCTGCGCGAATGCCCTGCCAGGTGGACGCCAGCTTGATCAGGATACGATCGTTGCTGATACCCGCATCATTGTAGAGTTTAATGATACGTTTTGCTTTGGCGATAGACGCTTCAGTGTCATAAGACAGACGCGCGTCAACTTCGGTAGAAATACGCCCCGGCACCAGCTTCAGGATTTCCAGGCCAATATTCACCGCCAGCTTATCGGTCGCGTCAACAACCTGCTGCGCGCGGTCGCTGCTCTGCTGTTTCGCCCAGGCGACAGCATCGTCAATCAGCTTACGATATTCCGGGATTTGCGCTGCGTTAAGAATGAGAGAAGGGTTAGTTGTAGCATCCTGCGGCTGGTACAGCTTCATTGCCGCGATATCTCCGGTATCAGCCACTACGGTGGTGAACTGACGAAGGGAGGTCAATTTGTCCGTCATGATAGAGTTTCTCTTTAAACAGCTTGTTAGGGGATGTAACCGGTCTACCCTGATGATAACACGACGCACTCACAGCGCAACCGCCTACATGCACCTGGCTGCCCTTGTGCACTGTTTGCGTATCTGCCGACGGTTGATGCGCAATTAAAGGATACCGCCGTATTTATGGTAAACTGCCGTTAATATTAGTCTGACAAGGTCATCTACATCATGGGTCACGCTTATACAGGATTATCAAAGCGTGCCGGCATCAACAAGAGGGACGTTAATGCCTGAGTTTTTCAGTTTTATTAACGAAATACTCTGGGGCTCGGTAATGATTTACCTGCTGCTCGGCGCAGGATGTTGGTTTACCTGGCATACCGGATTCATTCAATTTCGTTATATTCGCCAATTTAGCCGCAGTCTGAAAGGCAGCCTTAGCCCGCAGCCAGGCGGCCTGACGTCATTTCAGGCGCTGTGTACCAGCCTCGCGGCGCGGATTGGCAGCGGTAATCTGGCCGGCGTGGCGCTGGCTATCGCCGCAGGCGGTCCCGGCGCGGTATTCTGGATGTGGGTCTCGGCCATCATTGGCATGGCGACCTCCTTCGCCGAGTGTTCGCTTGCCCAGCTTTATAAAGAACGTGACCCGACAGGCCAGTTCCGCGGCGGCCCGGCGTGGTATATGGCGCGTGGGCTGGGAATGCGCTGGATGGGCGTGGTTTTCGCCCTCTTTCTGCTCGTCGCCTACGGGTTGATTTTTAATAGCGTGCAGGCGAATGCCGTCTCACGCGCGCTCCATTTCGCCTTCAACATTCCGCCGCTTATCTCCGGCATTGCTCTGGCGTTCTGTGCCCTGTTAATTATCATCCGCGGCATAAAAGGCGTCGCCCGCCTGATGCAATGGCTGATTCCCCTCATCGCGTTATTGTGGGTCGCCGGCAGCGTGTTCATTTGCCTCTGGCATATTGAGCAAATGCCTGGCGTTATCGCCTCGATAGTCAAAAGCGCATTTGGCTGGCAGGAAGCCGCGGCAGGCGCAGCCGGATATACGCTCACTCAGGCTATTACCAGCGGTTTTCAGCGTGGGATGTTCTCTAATGAAGCGGGAATGGGGTCAACGCCTAATGCGGCCGCAGCGGCAACGTCGTATCCCCCTCACCCTGTCGCGCAGGGGATTGTGCAAATGATTGGCGTATTCAGCGACACCATTATCATCTGTACCGCCAGCGCGATGATTATCCTGCTGGCGGGGAATCACGCGTCCCACTCGTCAACAGAAGGCATTCAGCTTCTCCAACATGCAATGGTTTCGTTGACCGGTGAATGGGGCGCCAGTTTTGTCGCGCTTATCGTCATTCTGTTCGCGTTCAGTTCTATCGTCGCCAACTATATTTACGCCGAAAACAATCTGTTTTTTCTGCGGTTACATAACGCAAAGGCCATCTGGCTATTACGCCTTGCGACGCTTGGCATGGTTATCGCCGGTACGCTTATCAGTTTTCCGCTGATATGGCAGCTCGCTGACATGATCATGGCCTGTATGGCCATTACCAATCTGACGGCGATTTTGTTGCTCTCACCGGTGGTGTATACCCTCGCCGGCGATTATCTGCGACAACGGAAACTGGGCGTAAGACCGCAGTTCGATCCGCGGCGCTTCCCGGATATCGAACCACAACTGGCGCCAGATACCTGGGATGCGGCATCGCGCGATTAAGCCGACAATCACAACCATCGGTCAACTCTGCGGCGTTTTTTTGCTAAAGTCGCAGAAAATTCCCTGCAAGGACTGGATATGCTGATTCTGATTTCACCTGCAAAAACGCTTGATTATCAAAGCCCGCTGGCCACGACCCGCTATACCCAGCCGGAGCTATTGGATCACAGCCAGCAGCTTATTCAACAGGCCCGCCAGCTTTCGGCGCCGCAAATTTCCAGGCTGATGGGAATTAGCGACAAACTGGCGGATCTCAACGCCACGCGTTTTCATGACTGGCAGCCTCATTTTACGCCGGATAATGCACGCCAGGCGATTCTGGCGTTCAAAGGCGATGTTTATACCGGTCTACAGGCGGAAACGTTCAACGACGCGGATTTTGATTTTGCTCAACAGCATCTGCGTATGCTCTCTGGCTTGTATGGCGTATTGCGCCCGCTGGATTTAATGCAGCCTTATCGTCTGGAGATGGGGATTCGCCTGGAGAATCCGCGCGGCAAAGATCTTTATCAATTCTGGGGCGATATCATTACCGATAAGCTCAACGAAGCGCTTGAGGCGCAGGGCGATCGGGTGGTGGTGAATCTGGCCTCCGAGGAATATTTTAAATCGGTGAAGCCAAAGAAACTGAATGCCGAACTGATTAAGCCCGTGTTCCTTGATGAGAAAAACGGCAAGTTTAAGGTGGTAAGCTTCTACGCCAAAAAAGCGCGCGGACTGATGAGCCGTTTTATTATTGAAAACCGCTTAACGAAGCCGGAACAGCTTACCGCGTTTGACCGTGAAGGGTATTTCTTTGATGAAGAAACCTCCACTCAAGACGAGCTGGTCTTTAAACGCTACGAGCAGTAACGACATCGCCGGATGGCGGTTACGCCTTATCCGGCCTACAAATCGACACCACCCCATAGGCCCGGTAAGCGACAGCGCCACCGGGCGCAATGGTTACTGGCGGGTCATCATCAGCTTACGCAGGGCGGCAAAATCCGCAGGCAGATGATGTGAAAGCAGCGGCAGATCGGCGCGTTCGGCGAGCGCTTCAGGCAATGCCAGCGTTTCTCCCAGAATGGACTCCACGCTTTCTTTAAACTTCGCCGGATGCGCCGTTCCGAGAAACAAGCCATACTCGCCAGGGTTTAACTGGTCGCATAATGCCCGATACGCCACCGCCGCATGAGGTTCCGAGATATAACCTTTCGCTTTCAGCTCGCGCATCGTCTGTTGTGTCGTAGAATCATCCACCGCCGCATAGCCCAGCTCAGTCAGGCGCCAGATTTTACGGCGGAATAGCTCCTCCACGCGCGGCCAGTTATTCGGCTGGCTGACATCCATCGCATTCGACAGGGTCGCCTGCGTCGCTTTCGGCGCCCACTTTCCGTCATGCAGAAAACGCGGCACAGTGTCGTTGACGTTGGTGGCGGCGATAAAACGTTTCACCGGTAGGCCTAACGACTTCGCCAGCAGCCCTGCCGTCAAATCGCCAAAGTTGCCGCTGGGGACGGAGATCACCAGTTGGTTACGCGCCCCCTGCGGCAGTTGCGCCACGGCTTCAAAGTAGTAGCAAATTTGCGCCAACAGGCGGCTGATATTAATCGAATTAGCCGAATTCAGCCCCAGCGCCGTTTTCAGTTCTTCGTCATCAAATGCCTGTTTCACCAGCGCCTGGCACGCGTCGAAATCGCCGTCGATCGCCACGGTTTCAATGTTGCCGCCCAGCGTACAGAACAGTTTTTCCTGCAACGGACTGATTTTACCGCGCGGGTAGAGAATGACGACCCGCACATTTTCCAGGCCATAGAACGCGTGAGCCACCGCCGCGCCGGTATCGCCTGACGTTGCGGTCAGAATCGTCACCGGTTTGTCGCCGCTGATATGCGTCAGCATTTGCGCCATAAAACGCCCGCCGAAGTCTTTAAAGGCCAGCGTCGGACCATGGAACAGCTCCAGGCAGCCGACATCGCTTTCTACCTGCGCTACCGGCGCCGGGAAAGCAAACGCCGCGCGGACACGCTCTTCCAGAATTTGCTGCGGTATTTCATCGCCAATAAATGCCGAGAGGATCTTTGCGCTACGGCTGACAAAGTCCTGGTTGAGCATCTCATCAATTTCCGTCAGGCTAAATTCCGGCAGATCGTGCGGAAAAAAAAGTCCCTGCTGTTTGCCCAGTCCTTGCGTGACGGCCTGCGCAAAGCTGACCTGCTCATTATGGTCTTTCAGATTATAGAGTTTCATTGATTATCCCACTACTCGTGCGCCCGCCGTATCCAGCCGGCAAATATGAACGAAGCCTTCCTGATTTTGCAGATAATGTTTGCTCAGCCAGTCCGCGACGCGCTGCGCCGTCTCCGGTTTATCACATAGCGCAAACAGCGTCGGCCCCGATCCTGAAATCCCGCTCGCCAGCGCGCCGATCTCCGATACCGCCTGCCGCGCCTGGCTAAAGCCCGGCAGTAAACGCGCGCGGTATGGTTCGGCAATAACATCTTTCATCAGCGCGGCGGCAAGCTGCGGCTGCCGCGAGTAACAGGCGTGAATAAAACCGGCCAGATGCCGTCCATGCGCAATGCAATCCTGACGGCGATACTGCGCAGGCAAAATGGCCCGTGCTTCTGCGGTGGAAACTTTAATGCCCGGATAAGCCAGTACCCATAGCCACTCATCAAAGCCCGGCACCTGCTGACTAATAATGCCGTTTTCTTCAATCATCAACTGCATACCGCCAAGAAAGCACGGCGCGACGTTATCGTAATGGATGCTGCCGGAGATACGGCCTTCCAGCTCGCCCATCAGCGCCAACAGACGCGTGTCGTTTAACGGTTTGCCGCAGTGCTCATTCATCGCGACCAGCGCGGCGACGACGGAACAGGCGCTGGACCCTAACCCGGAACCAATCGGCATATTTTTTTCCAGCGTCATCGCCACCGGGATGGTTTTCCCCAATGCCTGGCAAAAACGTTCCCAGCACTGATAAACAATATTTTCACGCGGCTCCGGCGGCAGTTTATCGGCAAATCGCCCCAGGTTATGCAGACGGAAATGGTCCGCTGCTTCAACGGATACCACATCGCCCAGCAACGTGCCGTCAACGGGTGTGACGGCCGCGCCCAACACGTCGAAACCGACGCTCATGTTCGCGCTGGAAGCCGGGGCATACACTTTCACCATGTTAAACTCCTAACTTCCATGAGAGGGTCCGTAACAGATCGGCAAACACGCCCGCCGCCGTCACATCATTGCCTGCGCCGTAGCCGCGCAGCACCAACGGCAAGGGCTGATAATAGTGGCTGTAGAACGCCAGCGCGTTTTCACCGTTTTTCACTTTGAAGAGCGGATCGTTACCATCAACTTCGGCAATCTTCACGCGGCACACGCCATCCTCTTCGATATTGCCCACATAGCGCAATACCTTACCTTCATCACGAGCTTTTGCCACACGGGCGGCAAACGCGTCGTCAAGCTGCGGCAGATGCGCCATAAAGGCGGTCACATCGCCGGAGGCGTCAAACTCGTCCGGCAACACCGGTTCAATCACGATATCGGAAAGCTCCAGCTCGCGACCCGTCTCGCGGGCAAGGATCAACAGTTTCCGCGCCACATCCATACCGGAAAGATCGTCGCGCGGATCGGGTTCGGTATAGCCCATCTCGCGCGCCAGCGCGGTCGCCTGTGAGAGACTCATCCCCTCTTCCAGTTTACCGAAAATAAAAGAGAGCGACCCGGAAAGAATGCCGGAAAATTTTTGCAGTTCATCACCCGCATTCAGCAGGTTTTGCAGGTTTTCGATCACCGGCAAACCGGCACCGACGTTGGTGTCATACAAGAATTTGCGCCGTGATTGCGCGGCGGCGAAACGTAGCTGATGGTAGTAGTCCATCGACGAGGTGTTCGCTTTCTTGTTTGGCGTCACCACATGGAATCCTTCACGCAGGAAGTCGGCATACTGGTCGGCCACCGCCTGACTGGAGGTACAATCAACAATCACCGGATTGAGTAGATGATATTCTTTCACCAGGCGAATTAAGCGTCCCAGATTGAACGGCGCGTTCGCTTGCGCCAGTTCCGCCTGCCAGTTGTCCAGATTCAGGCCATGCACATTGGTTAGCAACGCCTTTGAGTTTGCCACGCCGCACACGCGTAGATCGATGTGCTTGTTCTTCAGCCAGGTTTGCTGACGTTTAAGCTGTTCCAGTAGCGCGCCGCCGACGCCGCCGACGCCAATGACAAACACTTCAATCACCTGATCGGTATTGAACAGCATCTGGTGCGTTACCCGCACGCCGGTGGTGGCATCGTCGTTATTCACCACCACAGAAATGGAACGCTCAGAAGATCCCTGAGCGATCGCCACGATATTGATATTAGCCCGCGCCAGCGCGGCGAAGAATTTCGCTGAAATGCCGCGTAGCGTGCGCATACCGTCGCCGACAACAGAGATAATCGCCAACCGCTCAGTAACCGCCAGCGGCTCCAGCAGCCCCTCTTTCAGCTCCAGATAGAACTCATCCTGCATCGCACGTCGGGCACGCGCGCAGTCACTCTGCGGCACACAGAAGCTGATGCTGTACTCAGAGGAGGACTGGGTAATGAGCACCACCGAGATCCCGGCGCGAGACATGGCGGCGAAAACACGCGCCGCCATCCCAATCATCCCTTTCATTCCCGGGCCGGAGACGCTAAACATCGCCATGTTGTTAAGGTTAGAGATCCCTTTAACCGGCAGATTATCATCGTCGCTGGATGCGCCGATCAGCGTTCCTGGCGCCTGCGGATTGCCGGTATTTTTAATCAGACAGGGGATCTGGAACTGGGCGATAGGCGTAATGGTGCGAGGGTGAAGGACTTTGGCGCCGAAGTAAGAGAGTTCCATCGCTTCCTGGTAGGACATCGATTTCAGCAGCCTGGCGTCCGGCACCTGACGTGGGTCACAGGTATACACGCCATCGACGTCAGTCCAGATTTCACAGCAGTCAGCGCGTAAACAGGCGGCCAGCACGGCGGCGGAATAGTCGGAACCATTACGGCCCAGCACCACCAGTTCACCCTTTTCATTACCGGCGGTAAAGCCCGCCATCAGGATCATGTGATCGGCCGGGATCTGGCTGGCGGCGATACGGCGAGTCGATTCCGCGATATCGACGGTAGATTCAAGGTAATGGCCCACCGCCAGCAATTTTTCTACCGGATCGATCACCGTGACGCGATGTCCACGCGCCTCCAGGAGTCCCGCCATAATCGCGATCGACATTTTTTCGCCACGGCAAATCAGCGCGGCGTTGATGCTATCCGGGCACTGACCCAGCAGGCTGATACCATGCAAAACATGTTTGATCTGAGCGAATTCTTGTTCGACAACCATTTTCAACCGTGCAAGCGGGAATCCCGGCTGCGCGCTGGCAAGTCCTGCGAGCAGGTCAGAAAAAATACGTTCGGCATCGCTGATATTCGGCAAAGCATCCTGGCCGCCGATAGTTTTTTCAATCATCGCCACCAGATGGTTGGTAATTTTCGCGGGGGCGGAAAGTACGGTCGCTACCTGCCCTTGCCTGGCATTGCTTTCCAGAATATCGGCAACACGCAGAAAACGTTCTGCATTTGCCACTGATGTACCGCCGAACTTCAACACTCGCATGGTTGTTACCTCGTGATCTCTGGTCGAAAAAAAAGCCCGCACTGTTCAGGTGCGGGCTTTTTTCTGTGTTTCCTGTACGCGTCAGCCCGCACCGTTACCTGTGGTAATGGTGATGGTGGTAATGGTGGTGGTGCTGATGCGGTTCATGGATGTTGTGTACTCTGTCATTTTTATTTGTCTGTCTTGTATTCCTATATTGGTTAAAGTATCTGCCCGCCTAAGTCAATAAATTTTTAAATTGATCACATTCCGAAACTTGTTCATGTGCTGCTGGCGATATATTTATTTTCAACCAATTCCCCCTGTCACGGTCTCTTGCAACCAGACGTAATCTCTTATTATTTTAAAAATTACAGCACGTTATTTTGTTAGTTTTTTTTCAATATCATGGACCAAACGGTGCAACATTACCGTATCTCGCTGTCCCAGCAGGCCGATTCGCTGTTGTAGCCAGTCGGTTAATTTGTGGTCATCGGCTGCCTCCAGAGTCGTTAGCAGGCGTAAAAGGCGCGCGCGTAACGCCTGTAACTGCGATTCATCAGCAATATCAACGGATTCTGTGGTCTGTTGCATTAAACCTGCTAATTGATAGCAATACACCATGACTGCCTGACCCAGATTGAGCGAAGGGTAATCCGCCGCCATCGGCACGCCGGTCAATACATCCGCCAGCGCCAGCTCGTCATTGGTCAAACCGGAATCCTCACGGCCAAAAACCAGCGCGGCATGACGCATCCAGCGTGATTTTTCCTGTAATAAGGGAACCAGTTCAGCGGGCGAAGCGTAGTAATGAAATTTTGCCCGGCTGCGGGCTGTCGTCGCGACGGTAAAATCCACATCGTGGAGCGCGTCGGCAAGGGTGTGGAAAACCTCAATATTATCAATAATATCTCCAGATCCATGTGCGACCCAACGGGTGGCGGGCTCCAGGTGCGCCTGGCTGTCGACAATACGCAGGTCAGTAAATCCCATGGTCTTCATAGCCCGGGCGGCTGCGCCGATATTTTCCGCTCTGGCGGGAGCGACAAGAACGATTGTTACACGCATTTCATTACTCTTTTTGACTAATTTACAGGAAATTAGCTGGCGTTTGTAAGCATATTACGCTTCGCAAATTTACAAAATTTTAACGGATATCACTGAAAAAGCATTTTTGATTTCGTAAAAGACGCTACACTATTGCGTATCTGTACTATTGCTGTTTATGTTAACAGAACATCGTTATCCTGCTGTTTATTTAGGATAATTTAATTTAAAATAGATCCTGCTCTTTGGATTCATCGCATTTATTAGTTGGCTTACGTAACTAGTTGGAATATTGCAAATTTGTGATGAAAGCTAGCATTTAGCTACGATGATTTCATCAAACTGTTAACGTGCTACAATTGAACTTGATATATGTCAACGAAGCGTAGTTTTATTAGGTGTCCGGTACGTCTTAGCCTGTTATGTTGCTGTTAAAATGGTTAGGATGACAGCCGTTTTTGACACTGTCGGGTCCAGAGGGAAAGTACCCACGACCAAGCTAATGATGTTGTTGACGTTGATGGAAAGTGCATCAAGAACGCAATTACGTACTTTAGTCATGTTACGCCGATCATGTTAATTTGCGACATGCATCAGGCAGGTCAGGGACTTTTGTACTTCCTGTTTCGATTTAGTTGGCAATTTAGGTAGCAAACATGCAGACCCCGCACATTCTTATCGTTGAAGACGAGTTGGTAACACGCAACACGTTGAAAAGTATTTTCGAAGCGGAAGGCTATGATGTATTCGAAGCGACAGATGGCGCGGAAATGCATCAGATCCTCTCTGAATATGACATCAACCTGGTGATCATGGATATCAATCTGCCAGGGAAAAACGGTCTCCTGTTAGCGCGTGAACTGCGTGAACAGGCTAACGTTGCGCTGATGTTCCTGACGGGCCGCGATAACGAAGTCGACAAAATTCTCGGCCTCGAAATCGGCGCGGATGATTACATCACCAAACCGTTTAACCCACGCGAATTGACCATCCGTGCCCGCAACCTGCTGTCCCGTACCATGAACCTGGGTACCGTCAGCGAAGAGCGTCGTAGCGTTGAAAGCTACAAGTTCAACGGTTGGGAACTGGATATCAACAGTCGTTCACTGATCGGCCCGGACGGCGAGCAGTATAAACTACCGCGTAGCGAGTTCCGCGCGATGCTTCACTTCTGCGAAAACCCTGGCAAAATTCAGTCGCGCGCAGAGCTGTTGAAAAAAATGACCGGGCGCGAGCTGAAGCCGCATGACCGTACTGTTGACGTTACCATTCGTCGTATCCGTAAGCATTTCGAATCCACGCCGGATACGCCGGAAATCATCGCCACCATTCACGGCGAAGGTTATCGCTTCTGCGGCGACCTGCAGGATTAATTCGGCCCAAGCACCAAACCGTAAAAACAGCCGGTAAGTTATTCTTACTGGCTGTTTCTTATGCTCCCCTTCCGCTAAGCGGCCCCGCTTTCCCTCCTGACCTGCCGTTATGACGTACTCTTTTACATAAAAATTGTCGTATAGCGCTGTTTATCTCAGCTTGCGAAAGTTAAGGTAGTTTGTGTATTAACATTAAAGAGTAATACACGGGATTTGTTGGTCCCCAAAAAATAAGGGGATGCTCACAGGACGTGAGGTTTCACAGGATGAAAAAATCACCATTATGCTGCTACCTGTTTTGCGCAGCGATGTCAGCTTCATCAGCCGCGCTGGCTGCTACCGCGCCGGTCTCCGCAGGCGTTATTCATTTCAAAGGCCAGATTGTCGAATATGGTTGTAATCTTGCGCCTCACGATCGCAATATCGAGGTATCATGTTCGCGGAATAATATCCCCCATTTGCAGACAGTCGCCACACCGTCTGGAAACGCTATTTCGTTGATGAATGGAATCGCCACGGTACGGCACGTGTCGTTAAAAGATCATCCGGAGATTCAAAGTCTGATCGTCCAGTACCGCTAACCGCTTATGGCTCCCGCCGGGAGGAGTTCCGGCAGGCGGCGATTTCGCTCAGTAAAACGCCGCCCGCCTGCATTTTGTACTTTTCTCTCATTCGTATCCTCCAACAGCGATGTTCATCGCTTCGCTATCCTGTACGCTCTACGCGCTCGTTAAGCACGGTACCTATGATAGCTGCCATAAAATGATTGCAAATAAAATCATCACATTTACTATGGTTAACCTTAAAAACAGCGTTGTCGCTCATGCATTGATAAGGTGAATACATTGACTTAAATATTCTTGTTGGCTATTTTTATTTACTTAATTATAATTTTAAGTGAATATTAAATTTATGTTTACCTTTTAATAGTCAACCACTTTATCAGCCATAATAATGGGGAAGATATGAAGCAGTTAAACGGCGGGAATGTGTATCGTCCCACAGGGAAAGAAAAAAACCTGCAAGCCATTTTAAATATTCATCGGCACGTTATTCAAAACATATCCCCTGTCACTATTACGGCCGGTAAAACACTGGATATCAAGATTGATAATCAATCCCACATCCTGTTAATCACTAAAGGCGCTATTAAAGTATGTCGGCGTATCGACAGCATTGTAATGGGCTGCGGTGTCTCACCAATGATTTTAGGCCTTGTAGATGCCTATGCTGACTTATACCAGTTAGAAGAGAATTCAGACGTCTTTTTTATCGCCGAAACCACCTGTGAATATTATCCTGTCCCAGTAAAAGATTTTGTGGAAATAGCTGATGAAAAGCATCTCTGGCGTGACATTTCGAACATCCTGATGTACCGCATTGCTTTCATGACTAACCGTGACAGAAACCTTATCGGGCAGGACGCCTATAGCCAGATAAAAGCGCTGTTACTTGAACTGTGGTCGTATCCTGAAAGCTCACGATTTGAGATCAACGCACAGAACTTCATACAGCAGAGAACCGGGCTTTCACGCAGCCGTATCATGCAGGTACTTTCAGAACTAAAAGCGGGGGACTATATAAAAATACTGCATGGAAGACTGTTAGAGCTTCGAAACCTGCCGGTTTCATTTTAAACGGACAAGCGTCGTATATTCTTAAAAATAAAGCAATATAGAGTTAAATAAACCCTCCAGGAAATAATAACTATTATCAAAAAAGAGATCTTGCTCTATAAACCCAGTCATCAACCATACTTCTTTAGTGGTATTTTATTAAACTTTGTTACCGAGTCCGAAACTGGACTGCCGTTCAATATTGCATCAGAATTTTTATTGAGTTCATAGTTGATATACGTAGAATAGCCGCCTGCTTATCTACAGAACAGAAAGAAGCGCATACAGAGTAAAATATAATATTTTATTTTATATAGCTATCTTTATTTTTCAGCGAATAGAATCAGGCAACAATTAATATGTTTAATAAGAAAATTATCATCCTGGCAATGTTAACTGCCGTAGCATCCACACCGGTATTTGCCCAGAACACGATTACGTTCAATGGCAAAATTTACGATCAGGCGTGTACGGTTCAGGTTAATGGCTCCACGGATACCACCATTGATTTAGGTAATTACAGCAAAGAACGCATCGCGGAAAAAGGCGCCACAACCGATTACGTGCCGTTTACCGTAAGCCTGGTTAGCTGCCCGGAAGCAGGAACTGGCGTACCAACCCAGGCCATGTTCCGCTTCCACGGCGCAACAGATGATTCCAACCCAACGTACTTCAAAAACGCGGACGAAGGATCGGAAACGGGCGCCGCGGGTGTCGGTATTTCTATTCAGAACGCTTCACATAGCGATGTGACAGATAACACGGATGATGCCGCAGTAAACCTGCCAACCGACGGCTCGACAGCAGACTTTACCTATTACGCCGCCATGGCAAACGATGGTTCCGCAACCGTAACCGGTGGAGATGTTAGCACTCAGGTTACGTATACCGTTTCGTATCAGTAAGGCATTCTCATCCTGATGTGGACAGGCAGGATGCCAGTCCATAGCGTAAAACATCTTTACAGAGTAAAAAATGAAACACATAAAGAAATCCGTGTTGGCCGTATTACTGACAAGCCATGTTGCCCATGCCAGCATTGTTGTTGGCGGAACCCGACTGGTTTTCGACGGCAATAATGATGAGTCGTCAATCAATGTAGAGAATAAAGACAGCAAAGCGAATCTTGTTCAGTCATGGTTATCGGTTGCCGATCCCCAGGTCACAAATAAGCAGGCGTTTATTATCACCCCGCCTCTTTTTCGCCTTGATGCCGGGCAAAAGAACAGCATTCGGGTTATTCGCTCTGGCGCCCCTCTACCTGCAGATCGGGAGTCTATGTACTGGCTCAATATTAAGGGTATTCCTTCTATTGATGATAATGCCTCCGCGAACCGCGTGGAAATCTCCATTAATACCCAAATAAAGCTTATATATCGGCCGCCAGCATTAACAAAATCGACGCCTGATAGCCAGAGCCAGCAATTAAAATGGCAGACGGCAGGTGATGTTATTACCGTAAATAACCCCACTCCCTATTATATGAACTTTGCCAGTGTGACGCTTAACAGCCATGAAGTGAAATCAGCGACCTTCGTTCCGCCAAAATCATCAGCGTCATTTAAATTGGGTTCTACTGCCGCCCCTCATGGCACGGTAACGTGGCGATTAATCAGCGATTATGGGATGAGTTTAGAGCCGCATTCCGGTTCATTCTAGCCATTAACGACTTCACTTTACTTTTACCCTTTCAGGACTTTTACTGTGCAATTCTCCAGAGTAGAGCCCCGTTCTCAATTAGCGTTATCGTTTCTCTTTATATGCTGTTCCATAAAACCAGCGTTAGCGCATGATCATTTTAATCCATTATCGTTGGAAAATGATGAACCGGGCGTGGAGAATGTCGATCTATCGGTTTTCGAAAAGGGGGGGCAGGCAGAAGGCACCTATAATGTTGATATTTATATTAATAACGCCAGTGTTGAAACAAAAAATATTGCCTTTAAAAATAAAAAATCAGCAGATAATAAGCTCTCCCTACAGCCGTGTCTTAGCGTTGCACAACTCAAGCAGTGGGGCGTAAAAACAGAAAACTTCCCCGAGCTTCAAAATGACCCAAACGGGTGTACCGATCTTAGTCTGCTGGCTGGCACTGTAGCAAAGTTTAATGTCATCGGTAACCGGCTGGATTTAGCGATCCCTCAAATCGCGTTGATCGCCGACCCGCGAGAATTCGTCCCTACCAGCGAATGGGATGAAGGCATTAATGCTTTTTTGCTGAACTACAGTTTTACCGGATCGCAGGATCACGATATTGATGAAAACCGGACGGAAAATAGCGAATACGCTAACCTGCGCCCAGGTATTAACATTGGCGCATGGCGTTTTCGTAACTACTCAACCTGGAATCATGATAGCGATGGGCAAAATAGCTGGGACTCTGCCTACACCTATGTTTCTCGCGATATCGAATTTTTAAAAGGACAGCTGATCGCCGGGGAAAATAACACGCCCGCGGACGTCTTTGACAGTATTTCATTTAAGGGCGTACAGATCTCTTCTGATGACGATATGTTGCCGGACAGTATGAAAGGGTTCGCCCCGGTCATTCGCGGGGTGGCCAAAAGCAGCGCGCAGGTAACCGTTGAACAAAACGGTTATACCATCTACAAAACTAACGTTCCGGCGGGTCCATTCGCCATCAACGATCTTTATCCAACCGGCGGTTCGGGCGACCTGTACGTCACCATCAAAGAATCCGATGGTTCTGAACAGCATTTCATTGTGCCCTACGCCAGCGTTCCGGTATTACAGCGTGAAGGCCACCTGAAATACGACCTGACGGTAGGCCGCACGCGTTCATCAGATTCGCATTCCGCGCAACAGAATTTCGCAGAACTGACGGCCTTATACGGATTAGCAGGCGGCATAACCGCCTATGGCGGAATAGAGAGTACGCTGAGCAATGATGTTTATCATGCGGCGCTCATCGGGACAGGTTTAAACCTTGGCGATCTGGGCGCATTGTCTTTAGACGTCACCAATTCATGGTCAAAAATTAAAGCAGGCGATGTGGTTAGCGATACGCTTACCGGACAGTCCTGGCGTATTCGTTACAGCAAAGATATTCAGTCAACAGGCACCAATTTCACTGTCGCCGGCTACCGTTATTCGACCAAAGATTACTACGCTCTTGAGGATGTGCTGGATACCTATAGCGATAATAGTCACTATGATCATGTACGTAATCGCACCGACCTGTCGTTATCGCAAGACATTATCTACGGTTCCATTTCACTCACTTTATATAATGAAGATTACTGGAATGACACTCATACCACATCATTAGGTATTGGCTATAACAACACATGGCATAACGTAAGCTATGGCATTAACTATTCTTATACACTGAACGCCGATAATTCTCAGGATGAAGACGACGATACGGAAGACAGTAATGGCCAGCAAATTTCAATCAATATTAGTATTCCGTTAGATGCCTTTATGCCGTCAACGTATGCCACCTACAATATGAACTCCGCGAAAGACGGCGATACCACGCATACTGTCGGTTTAAACGGAACAGCGCTGGCACAGAAAAATCTCTCATGGAGCGTTCAGGAAGGTTATTCCTCTCAAGAGAAAGCCACCAGCGGTAATGTGAGCGCAACCTATAACGGGACGTATGCGGATATTAACGGCGGATATAGCTACGATAATCATATGCGCCGTCTGAATTATGGCGTTCAGGGCGGCGTACTGTTACATCGAAATGGCCTGACACTATCCCAGCCAATGGACGACACCATCATATTGGTTAAAGCCCCTGGCGCAGCGGGTGTCCCCGTGAATAACGAAACGGGCGTGGACACCGATTTTCGGGGTTATGCCGTCGTACCTTATGCTTCGCCTTACCATCGTAATGAAGTGTCTTTAGATACGACAGGCATTAGAAAAAATATTGAGCTCATTGATACCAGTAAAACGCTGGTGCCTACCCGTGGCGCGGTGGTCAGGGCTGAATATAAAACCAATATTGGTTACAAGGCATTGATGGTATTAACCCGCATAAACAATCTACCTGTTCCTTTTGGCGCGACCGTCTCGTCTTTAACAAAACCAGACAATCACAGCAGTTTTGTTGGTGATGCGGGGCAGGCCTGGTTAACCGGACTGGAAAAACAAGGGCGGTTATTAGTGAAGTGGGGACCAACAGCAGCAGACCGGTGTCAGGTCTCTTATCGTATACCGAGCTCCCCCTCCGCTTCTGGCGTAGAAATCTTACACGAGCAATGCCAGTGATTCTGGTGGGATAAAAGATGAATATGAACAGATTTGCTGCATTAGCCGCCCTGTTAACGTTCACGGGTATGGCGTTATGGTCGCCCTCGAGCAGCGCGGCATACAATACCGCAGATGCCGTAGACATTAACGTTACGGGATTAATTTATGCCGATCCGTGTACCGTGACGGTCCCCGACACGCTCTCTCTTGGACAATATGCCCGGGCGGATATCGCCGTGGCCGGTGGCAATACCGCCACCATTCCTTTCACCATAAAAATGACGAATTGCCCGGCAACGACCACAAAAGCCGCGATTTCATTTAATGGCGTACCTTATCCCGATCCGAATTATGCTTCTGCGATTTATGCAAACAACGCGGCCAATCCGGCGCAGGATTTAGGATTACAGCTTTTTAACCTGGACGGCAAAAGTCTGGTCAATCTGGCCAACAACGTCACTTACACGGTGGATATCAACAGTAATACCCATGAAGCCAATTTGCCTGTCGCCGCAAGGATGTATACCCCGTATGGAAAAGTCACGGCAGGGGATTTCACGTCCGTTGTGACGATCACTATCGCATGGCAATAACATCTTTCTATTTCACCTGGTATAAAAGCAGGAATTTTTCATGAGAAGGTTATATCTGGCGCTTATTCTGCTGTTCGCGTGTTCCGGTCATAGTTACGCCTCCTGTAAACGTTCCGGAAATGAAGGCGCGATCACTATCACCCCGCCGTCGCAGCTTGTGGTGGATAGCCACGCCTATACCGCAGGCGAAGTGTTGTGGCAATCGGGCTGGGTTTCCACCTCCGAAGTCACAATGGATGGCTGTAGTCGCGATTATAAGGTCGGTTTTTTATATGAACCCGGTAGCGCGCAGTCAAATACATCAGCGACAATCAATGCGAATGACGGGAACAACACGCCGGTATTTAGCACCGGGATTTCCGGCGTGGGCATTGCGATTAAAACCCAAACGAATGCTGGCCCTTACGATAATGTCATGCCAATCGATAATACCTACCATAATGGCGATGGCAATAAAACACACCATGCGATGGCTCCCGCCTACAATGTTGAACTGGTCGCCTTAGGCGGTCCGATCACCTCCGGTACCGCGACATTCCAAAGCCCACTGGCGCGCGTATCTTTTCGCGATAGCGCAACGGAAGACTCCGGCGGCGATATCCTGACCCATCTGTATTTGGGGAATACGCAATTGATTATGAAAGCGATGGGATGTCGGGTAGAAACACCTGCCATCACCGTTGATTTAGGCAGCGTCAATTTAGGCAGTTTCGCTAACAGTCAAACCGCGGGCACAGGCGAGCAGGATATCTTATTGACCTGCGAACAAGGCACCGCTATTTCCGCATCGTTAAGCGCCCAACCGGCCAGCGGAAACAATCCTGATAATTCAGTCATCCAGTTGAGCAATGCAAGCGCGCCAACCAGCGCAACCGGCGTTGGCGTACAGTTGGGTATTCAGGCGCCGGACGCCGGTTTCTTTACCGACAGTTTGCCAATCAATCAAAAAATTGATCTCTTTACTCACGCTATTACCACCAATGCCGATGGCAGCCAGACGGTTAACGGCGGAACCATGAATATGTCGACCACCCTGAAAATTAGCGCGCGCTACTATAAAACCGCCGCCACGGTAACGGCCGGGCAAGCGAATGCCACGGCAACATTAAACCTGACCTATAACTAACGGCATCACATTTTCTGGCGCTGCGCGGGAAAACGTTAACGCGCGCGCCCGTTAGATTTATTTCCACAAACGTAATTCGTCATCTTTTACTGGCGGTAATGACTTACGTTGCTGACAAGAGAGCGAATACCAGTCCAGATGGCGCGTCAGGAACATCACGCCGCCAAGCGCCAGTAGCAGAACGCCGGTACCCAGAAGCAACGAGCTATCTTCCGAACGCAGCAATCCCCACATTACGCCATCCAGCGCCAATAACGCTAACGTAAACAGCACGCTATTGCGCCATCCTTTCAGCACCGCCTGCAAATAAACGCTATTCATCAACGCGCCCACCAGGCTTGCGGCGATCCAGGCTGGCGTGAAACCGATATGTTCCGACAGTGCCAGCAACAGCAGGTAGAACATCACCAGCGATAACCCCACCAGCAGATACTGCATCGGGTGTAACCGCTGCCCCGTCAGGGTTTCGAAGACAAAGAAAGCCATAAACGTTAGCGTAATCAACAAAATGGCATATTTCGTCGCTCTGTCCGTCAGTTGATACTGGTCGGCTGGCGTCGATACAGCGACGCTAAACGCCGGTAAGTTGTCCCAATCCACCTTTTGCGCATCAGCAAACTGTTCGCCGAGATTCGTGGCAAACCGGCTGGTTTGCCACTGGGCCTGAAATCCCGAACCGCTGATTGCGCGTTTACCGGGAAGAAAATCCCCCACAAAATTTGGGTGCGGCCAGTTGCTGGTCAGGGTCATTTCACTGCTACGCCCGACGGGAACCAGTGAAAAGCTGCCGGTTCCGCTTAAATTTAGCGACATCGCCAACGTCAGGTTGCGCGTCGCCCACTGACTGTCCGGCAGCGGGATATGAATGCCCTCTCTACTTTCCGGTAAGCCGGTCCCCGGTTCTACAGTGAGCGTTTCACCATTCACCTGCGGCGCTTTTACTGCGCTGATACCGCGCGCATCGCCGACGCCCACGACGATAAAGGGCTTTCCAAGGGTAATGTTCGGTCTGTTCAGCTCATGCAGACGGGCCACATCAAACTCCGCCTTTATCGCCATATCGGTATGCCATACCTGCCCCTGATAAATACCTATTTTTCGCGCTTCAACGTTTTGATTGCCTTCGACCAATAGCGACTCCGGCAGCCAAAAATAGAGATAGCTGCGCTTATACTGGACCTCTTTCTCTTCTTCCAGCACGGTATAGAGCTCTGTCACCGGAACCGCCACCAGCGGGCCGACAACCTTTTGTGGGCCGCTGGTACTCTGACGAATAGCGGCTTCTACATGGCTTCGATAATCAGCACGTTCCACGATGGTGTGCCGTACCATCATCAGGGGAATTAACAGCAGGATCATGGCGCCGCCTAACGTAATCATTTTCCACAACAGGGGGGATTTCAACATAGCGTTCTCCTTTGCAATGCCAGCAGTGTAAGAACGCGATGTGGGGAGAATTTGAAGTTATGTGAAGTGACGGTGAAGTGTCAACGAGGCCAGCACGCCGCCTTCGGGACGATTGCACAACGTCACCTCACCGTTGAGGAGTCGCGCCGCCTCGCTGACAAACGCCAGCCCAAGCCCGCTGCTTTTACGCCCGTTTTCACGGGGCAACGAATAGAATCGGTCGAAAATGCGCGGCAGCGCAAAATCAGGAATACCACAGCCGGAATCCGTCACCTGCAGGATCGCTTTCTCCCCCATCGGCTGAGCGCTTAATGTGATAACGCCATTTTCAGGCGTAAAGTCGATGGCATTGTCCAACACATTGCCCAGCGCCTGCGCCAGAAGCTCCGCGTCGGCGACGACAACCAGCGAGGAAGGCCGTAGAGTAAGGGTGATCTTTTTTGCCGCCAACTGAATACTGCGCGCCTCGCTAAGCTGCGTAAATAGCTCATCAACAGCAACCGGCGCGAGAGGGATATCCTGTCGGTTTTCCAGCCGCGCCTGGCGCAGCAGGGTTTCTACCAGCGCCTGCATTCGCGTATTTTGCGCCAGTATATTCTCTGTAAAGCGGGTAACCACATCCGCGGGCGGTCCTTCACGCAGAATCTCCGCCGCGCCGCGTATCGCCGCCAGCGGACTTTTCAGCTCATGAGTCAACGCATACACGTACTGCTCAATCTCATTCTTGCCTTCCAGCTTAATGCGCATACTCTCCAGCGCCTGCGCCAGTTTACGCAGCTCGCTGCTGCCTAATGCAGGTAACGCAAGCGGGCGGTTTTCGGTGACAGAATCCGCATAGCGCGTCAACCGGGCGATGGAGCGGTTAATCCACCAGACCATCCCCGCGCCAATTGCCAGCGCAATTCCCAGTAAAACGGCGCTGGCCCACAGAATGCGCCGTTCGCTGCGCTTAATCACCGGCGCCATTGCCGCATTCGGTTTACCGACAGACAGGACGCCGATAATCCGTCCATCGCTGATTATCGGCGCGGCTACGTACATCACGGTGCTATTGGGATCGGCAGCATCTTTTGCCGTGCTGCGGGCGCCATACTGTCCGCGCAGCGTAAACCAGACGTCATTCCAGCGAGAATAATCCTGCCCCACCGCTTTGTTTTCCGAATCAAACAACACCTTACCCTGCGCATCCGTCATGTAGACATGGTATTCATTGCGCACTTTGACGATCCCGCTGATATTGGCGCGAAACGGGCGATGTTGCAGTTGGGCGAATGCCTTCGCCAACTGGCCGTCAGTCGGGTTGCCGGAAAGGAGATCGTCGCGGGCCAGCGCCGCCAGCAGCGTCGCGGTGTCAATCAGCGTCCCTTCCGTCGCGCGGCGGACGCCCGGCTTTATCTCCTGAACGAAGATAGACAGCACAAACACGGCGGCGACGGCGACAATAAGAAAGTAGCCCAGCAGCAAACGCATTCCGATGCGCATCAGACGCTCCTCAGGCTGTATCCCATTCCACGATGCGTGTTAATTGGCGAGAGATCCGGGTTGATCGCGCGTAGTTTAGCGCGCAGGGTTTTGATGTGTGTATCGACCGTCCGATCGAAGGTCTCCTGGGCATCAGACCAGACAATATCCATCAATTGCTGGCGCGAGTACACGCGCTCCGGCGACAGCAGCAGGGTTTTAAGGAGCAGAAACTCATAACGCGTCAGCGAGAGCGGCGTACCAAACCAGGCGATCTGCGCCGCCGGTTCATTGAGTTCAAAATGTCCGGTACGCACCACCGGCGACGGCGCAGCAAACTTTTTCACCCGGCGCAGCAGCGTGCGCACGCGGGCGCTCACTTCGCGCGGCGAGAACGGCTTGGCGACATAATCATCTGCACCGATCTCCAGACCAAGCAATCGATCCACTTCATCGCTACGGGCAGTCAGGAAAAGAATCGGCAGCGCAGGATGGCGTTCCAGCAACTGCCGACACAGCTCAAAGCCGCTGATATCCGGTAGTCCCACATCGAGAATCACCGCATCCGGCCGTTGCTGACGCGCTTTTTCCAGCGCGGGCAGCCCGCGAGCGAATAGCTCAACGGTAAACCCTTCCAGTTGCAGGGTGTAGATGAGCGTATCGGCGATTCCCTGTTCATCCTCGACTAACCAGACCTGCGGTTGCTGCATACTCTTTCCCTGTTATTGTCGCCACGGCATGACCGGCACCGCGCTGATGGCGTTCTTCGGCGACCCGTCGACCACTTTGTCGGAATAGGCCAGATACGCCAGCGTGTTGCGTTTCTCATCATAGAAACGCACGACCTGCAATGACTTAAATATCAATGAGGTGCGTTTTTTGAAAACCACCTCTCCCTGCGCCTTGCCGTTCTTAATTTTGTCGCTCAGTTCAATAGGCCCGACCTGCTGGCAAGAGATGGCGGCGTCAGACGTATCTTCCGCCAGCCCCAATCCGCCTTTTATGCCGCCCGTTTTCGCCCGGCTAACATAGCACGTCACGTTTTTGACATCAGGATCGTCAAAAGCTTCCACCACGATTTTATGGTCAGGACCGAACATTTTAAATACCGTATCGACTGAACCAATTTGTTCCGCGCGGGCGCTCTGCCCCAGCAGCAACAAAATTGAGAAAAGTACTAAGCTCTTGTATTTCATATTGTTACCATTCATAAAAGTTACGTTGCGTAATTATTAGACATTCTAAAATAAAATGGTTATAGATCACAGGATTAGAATAATTACCTGTCACGTTGCCTAAAAAAAGCATTTAAGCTCAAAAAAAACACTGAATGCTAAAAGAACAAAAAATGCTATTATCCTCTTACCTGATATCGGGTGCTCGTTGTTGAAAGGATGGGGATATTTTATGGATCAGGCTGGCATAATTCGCGACCTGTTAATCTGGCTGGAAGGTCATCTGGATCAGCCGCTGTCACTTGACAATGTGGCGGCAAAAGCAGGCTATTCCAAGTGGCACCTGCAGAGAATGTTTAAGGACGTGACGGGCCACGCCATTGGCGCTTACATCCGCGCCCGTCGTTTATCGAAATCAGCAGTGGCGCTGCGTTTGACCGCGCGTCCAATTCTGGATATTGCTCTTCAGTACCGCTTCGATTCTCAGCAAACCTTTACGCGCGCCTTTAAGAAACAGTTTTCCCAGACGCCAGCGCTGTATCGTCGCTCCTCGGAATGGAGCGCCTTTGGCATTCGCCCGCCATTACGGCTGGGCGAGTTTACCGTGCCGGAACATCAGTTCGTTACGCTGGAAGATACGCCGCTCCTTGGCGTCACGCAGAGCTATTCCTGCTCGCTGGAACAGATTTCCGACTTCCGCCACGAAATGCGCGTGCAATTCTGGCATGATTTCCTCGGTCATTCGCCAACTATTCCGCCAGTGCTTTATGGGCTTAATGAAACGCGCCCCAGCATGGAGAAAGACGATGAGCAGGAAGTATTCTATACCACCGCACTGCCGCAAGAGCAGGCCGATGGCTATGTTCAGTCGGCGCATCCTGTGCTGTTGCAGGGCGGTGAATACGTCATGTTCACCTATGAAGGGTTAGGAACCGGCGTGCAGGATTTTATCCTGACCGTTTACGGCACCTGTATGCCAATGCTGAATCTGACCCGTCGTAAAGGACAGGATATAGAGCGATACTACCCGTCAGAAGATACCAAAACCGGCGATCGCCCTATCAACCTGCGCTGCGAATTTCTGATCCCGATTCGCCGTTAACGCTGTAGCTCATCCAATGCAGGGGCGTCCAGATGCGAAACGTCCCCTGCGGTTTCTACCACCCACCCAGACGCCAGCCACTGACTTTCCTGGTAATCGATGCGGGAAATAGAGCAGTTTCGCAAACGTAACCGGCGTTCCGCCCAGGCGGGTAGTCCCAGTATAGTACTGACCAGACAGCCCAACGCGATACCGTGACTGACCAATAAAGGTCGGCTGCCCTGCGGTAGCTCCAGACAGGACGCCAGCGCGGCATGAACGCGATCACTCAACTCCTGCATCGATTCCCCGCCGGGAATGCGGCCATCCTGCGTGCCGTTGACTAACTGACGACGCCAGCCCTCTTCTTCTTCCGTCAGCGAATCGATCTGGCGCTTTTCCAGCACGCCCATATCGAGCTCGCGCAGGCGGGAGTCAAAGGTGATATCACATCCGCACGCCTGGGCGATAATCTCTGCCGTGCGTTTTGTGCGGCCTAAATCGCTGCTGATGATATGGGTGATGCCGAGGCTGCGGGCACGTTCTCCTACCTGCATGGCCTGCTGCTCGCCTTTTGCTGTCAGGGGACTGTCCGATTGGCCCTGAATACGTCGCTCGGCGTTCCACTGCGTTTCACCGTGGCGAACAAGGTATACCTGTAACATGTTTTTTTTCCGTTATACTGCGATAAATTTTTAAAACTGAGCTTAATTATGCACCAGGTTATCTCTGCGACCACCAATCCTGCCAAAATTCAGGCAATTCTACAGGCATTTGAAGAGATTTTCGGCGAAGGATCGTGCCATATTACGCCCGTCGCCGTCGAGAGCGGCGTACCGGAGCAGCCCTTTGGAAGCGAGGAAACGCGTGCTGGCGCACGAAATCGCGTGGGTAATGCGCGACGCCTGCATCCACAAGCTGATTTCTGGGTAGCCATTGAAGCCGGAATTGACGATGACGCCACCTTCAGTTGGGTGGTGATTGATAACGGCGTTCAGCGCGGTGAAGCGCGATCGGCCACGCTGCCGCTGCCCGCCGTCATTCTCGACAGAGTCCGCCAGGGGGAAGCGCTTGGCCCAGTGATGTCGCAGTACACAGGTATTGACGAGATTGGTCGCAAAGAGGGCGCCATTGGCGTATTTACCGCCGGAAAATTAACGCGCTCCAGCGTTTACTACCAGGCGGTGATCCTGGCGCTCAGCCCGTTTCATAACGCGGTGTATCGATAATTATTTACGCTATGTTGTAGGCCTGATAAGCACAGCGCCATCAGGCATTTCGCAGCGATGTTGCCGGATGGCCGCTTCGCCTTATCCGGCCTACAAGCAAATCAGGCGCTTTTCAGCAGTATCTGCTCAAGCCAATGACGCAGTTCAACCGGCGCGGATTTCAGACTGTTTGACCCGCGCGTGATGGTGGCGATGCCCGCCCCCAGCTCGGTTTTCAACTCGCGCTGACTCATTTCGCCACGCAGCAACTCCTCAATAATGCGCACGCGCGTTCCCAGCGCTTCACGCTCGTCCGGCGTAAGCATCAGTTGTAATAAAGGCAGATGCAGATCCTCTGCATATGCCTGACGGAGTAACTCCACAAAACGAAGCCACTCCTGATTACGTTGTTCGGCGATAGCCGATGAATAAGGGGAATGCTGGGTCATGTTATACCGCCGTTTGTACTGTTACACGAGTACAAATGATAACATAACCCGTCTGCATTAATACCGTTGCTGCCACTCAGAGTCGCTCATTAAGGCCTCTTTCTGCCCCATAAAGTGGCGATAGTAAGCGTCATAGGCCAGAACGTTTTTCACGTAGCCGCGCGTTTCCGAAAAGGGAATGCTTTCGACAAACGCTACGGCATCGATACGCCCGGCGCTATTGCCAAGCCAGGTGCGCACGCGCCCCGGCCCGGCGTTATACGCCGCCGAGGCGAAAATACGGTTATTACCAAACTGCTGATAGACATACTGCAAATAGCTGGTGCCAATGTTGATGTTGGTCTCCGGCTCCAGCAGTTGGCCGGGGCCGCGGTAGTCCGGAATCGAAAACATTTTCACCGTATGGGTGGCCGTTCCCGGCATAATCTGCATTAAGCCGCTGGCCCCTACCGGCGATTTTACTTTCGGGTTCCAGGCGCTCTCCTGGCGGGCAATCGCCATGGCATAGCTTTGTGAGATATCTTTTCCGCGGGTATAGCGGGTAAAAAGATCGTTATACGCCAGCGGGAAACGCTCCTCCAGATGATCCCACAGTTTTCCGGCGATCGTCGCCTGTACGCTCAGATCCCACCAGTGCTGGTTAAACGCATAGCGCGCCAGCTGCGCCTGTTCAGATTTACTACGGCTTTTTACCAGATTCGCCCATTCGCTGCGCGCCGTGTTATCCAGGTTCCAGTACATCAGCTCCCGTACACGCGCCATCTCCGGCCCCTGCGTCAACGCGCTGTTTACGTTGGCGGGCGCTTTATCGATTTTAAGCGTGTACTCTTCGCCTAAACGCTGCGCCGCGACCATCGGATAAAAACCGCGCTTCTGCATTAAAGCATGAAGGATCTCTTTCGCTTCGGCGTCACGACCGCGCTCCAGCAATAAATCCGCCTGCCAGTAACGCCACTCGTCTTTCTCTTTCGCCTCCATTGGCAGTCGGGCAAGCCAGGTATTGAGACCGCGACGATCGCCCATCCCCAGCGCCATACGCACGCGCCGCTCGATAAGCGACGTCGATTGCGAGCGCATAATCGCGTCATCGCGCCATTTCGCCTGCGCATCGGTCACATCGTTGCCCATCAGTCGCCAGGCAACGATATCGCGCAGCGCCTGCGTTTGTTCCTCATTAAGTTTCTGCGCCTGTACCAGCGAGGGGATCATCAGACGCGCATTTTCCGCGTCCTGGCGGGCGACGCTGGCAAACGCGACTTCCGCCATCTGGCGGGTAAAATCGGTGGCGCCGGTGGTGCGTGCGAAGGTCAACACGTTATTAGGATCATTAGCGAGGGTAATGATCGCTGAGGCGATCGTTTGATATTCCGCCGGCATCTGTCCGGCCAGCACCGTAACCAACCCCGTATTCCCGGCTTTCATCGCCAGCCGAATACGTTCCAGATACGCCAGCGGGTCTTGCTTGCCGGAGGCCCGCCAGACGCTGAACAGTTTATCGCAGGCATTCGGCTGACTTTTGCCGGTCAGCCAAAGGTCTTTCGCGCCCTGCCAGGCCGCTTCCGTTTGCCCGGTACTCCATTTCGCGTAGTAATAGTTACATTGCGCTTCCGTGGTGCCGGGTTTCTCCGGGCTAAACGCCAGCAAGCCGCGCCAGTCTTCACGACGCGCCAGCTCATTGACGAAGCGTGATTGCAGCGTACGCGCAGGCGGAAGCGTAGGATTGGCGCGCACAAACTGCGTGACAGCAATCGCCGGTTGGTTCATCAAATCGTCGGTGATCTTACGGTATTCCAGATACGGGTAGAGCGGATAATCTTTCAGACCCGGCATCATCTGCTCTACCACATCCATCTGGCGGTTGTCCCAGGCCTGCTTAATCTGCGCATAGCGGTTACGCTGCTCTTCCAGTGAGTCGGCCCGCGCGAGGTGACAAAAGGTCAGCAGGCATACGCTGGCGGCGACGAGACGCCAGACAAATGGTTTGGCTCTATCCACAAGCTCTTCCTCAATTGTTATCCAATGCAGCATCATGCCGCGTAATGAATTTATGCTAACCAGTCATAGCCATTTGCGCCACGTTACGGACACTTTTTTACTTTTATTGCGAGTGCGATCTGCTGGCTGGGCTTAGGCAGGGAAAAAGGCTACACTTCGCCTTTGACATCTATTCACCATCACGATAAACATAGAGGCGAAGTCCAACGTGGCTCAATTCGTTTATACCATGCATCGTGTCGGCAAAGTGGTTCCGCCGAAACGTCATATTCTGAAAAACATCTCGCTGAGCTTCTTCCCTGGCGCCAAAATCGGCGTGCTGGGCCTTAACGGCGCCGGTAAGTCCACCCTGCTGCGCATCATGGCGGGTCTCGATAAAGATATCGAGGGCGAAGCGCGCCCGCAGCCCGGCATTAAGATTGGCTACCTGCCGCAGGAACCTCAGCTAAACCCGGAACATACGGTACGCGAGTCGATTGAAGAGGCCGTTTCGGAAGTGGTTAACGCCCTCAAACGTCTGGATGAAGTGTACGCGCTGTATGCCGATCCGGATGCCGACTTCGACAAGCTGGCGGCAGAGCAAGGCCGGCTTGAAGAGATTATCCAGGCGCACGACGGTCATAACCTGAACGTGCAGCTTGAGCGCGCTGCTGACGCCCTGCGTCTGCCGGACTGGGATGCCAAAGTCGAAAAACTGTCCGGCGGCGAGCGCCGTCGCGTGGCGCTGTGCCGTCTGTTGCTGGAAAAGCCGGATATGCTGCTGCTCGACGAACCCACCAACCACCTGGATGCCGAATCTGTTGCGTGGCTGGAACGTTTCCTGCACGACTTCGAAGGCACCGTCGTGGCGATTACCCACGACCGTTACTTCCTCGATAACGTCGCCGGTTGGATTCTGGAACTTGACCGCGGCGAAGGTATTCCGTGGGAAGGCAACTACTCCTCCTGGCTGGAGCAGAAAGATCAGCGTCTGGCGCAGGAAGCGTCTGCCGAAGCGGCGCGCCGTAAATCCATTGAGAAAGAGCTGGAGTGGGTGCGTCAGGGCGCGAAAGGCCGTCAGTCGAAAGGTAAGGCGCGTCTGGCTCGCTTTGAAGAACTGAACAGCGTTGAGTATCAGAAACGTAACGAAACCAACGAACTGTTTATTCCACCAGGACCGCGCCTGGGCGACAAAGTCATTGAAGTCAGCAACCTGCGTAAATCCTACGGCGACCGCGTACTGATCGACGACCTGAGCTTCTCGGTACCGAAAGGCGCTATCGTCGGGATCATCGGGCCAAACGGCGCGGGTAAATCGACCCTGTTCCGCATGATGTCCGGTCAGGAGCAGCCTGATAGCGGCACCATTACGCTGGGTGAAACCGTCAAGCTGGCCTCGGTCGATCAGTTCCGCGACGCGATGGACAATAGCAAAACCGTCTGGGAAGAAGTGTCCGGCGGGCTGGATATCATGAAGATCGGCAATACCGAAATGCCAAGCCGCGCCTATGTAGGCCGCTTCAACTTCAAAGGCGTCGATCAGGGCAAACGCGTTGGCGAACTGTCCGGCGGTGAGCGCGGTCGTTTGCATCTGGCGAAGCTGCTGCAGGTGGGCGGCAACGTCCTGCTGCTCGACGAACCGACGAACGACCTGGATATCGAAACCCTGCGCGCGCTGGAAAACGCCCTGCTGGAGTTCCCTGGCTGCGCGATGGTTATCTCGCACGACCGTTGGTTCCTTGACCGTATCGCCACCCACATCCTGGATTATCAGGATGAAGGTAAGGTGGAATTCTTCGAAGGCAACTTTACCGAATACGAAGAGTACAAGAAACGCACGCTGGGCGCCGAGGCGCTGGAGCCGAAGCGTATCAAGTACAAGCGTATTGCCAAATAAATGTCTGAATGCCGGGTGGCGCTTGCGCTTACCCGGCCTACAAACCCAGCGATTCCAGTACGTTGTGAAACTGTAGGCCTGATAAGACGCGGTAAGCGTCGCATCAGGCATTGGTTCTTATCCCTGCTCGCCCATCATCTCTTTCACCAGTTCCACACAGCGCAAAAAGCGGCCATCGTAATCAGCCTCTTTAACGTGAACGAACTCAATGTTGTTCTCTTTCAGCATCTCGACCAGCAGGTTCTGGAACGCTTTGCGATCCACTGAACTGCCCAGGCTTCGCAGTCCGTCAGCTATCCACGGCGTATTATTCTCCAGCAAAATCACCAGGTCGAAGCGATACTCGTCGATCAGCGCCTGGACAAACGGATGCTCGCGCCCTTCGTATTTTTTGCAAAATGCCTGGGTGGTGACGAAATCGGTATCGATAAACGCCACTTTATTCGCATATTTCACTGCAAAATCAATATATTGCGCATGACCCAGCGCAATTTTATCGTAGTCGGAATACTGTAACGCCATCTCATCGCCGCCCAGATGCGAAAAGACATAGTCGCGGCCATATTCCCAGGCGCTGGTGGTATTAAAAATATTGGCGAGCTTATTGACCAGCGTAGACTTGCCGCTTGATTCCCCGCCCAGAATCGCGACGGTACGCACGAAAAACGGCTTCACTTCGGTAGGAATATATTCCCAGTAACGAAACGGATTTTCGCGGATTTGCGCCCCGCTGATATTCATAAACGTGCGTTCAGGATCGACCAGCACCGTCTCAATCCCTAAATGCTCAAGGTACTGCGGCGCATCAGCCTCTTCGGAAGTGTAGATCCAGCTCGGCTGTATTCCCTTCTCTGCCATAAACGCTTTAATGCCGTTGCTCCAGACGTCCCAGCCATGCGGATAAGGCTCCATCCCCTCTTCATTAAAGGCGTGGATACGAATATTTTTTTGGTATTTGAAGGTTTGCAATAACCAGCGCAGGCGATCCGACACGGTGGGCTGCTGCGACATGGCGCTATCCTCAAACAGCCCACGGTCGCGCGTATCGTCATAACCCATAATGATGTGCAACTCATCCACCTGGCTACAGGCGCGCTGGATCAAGTAGATATGTCCGGTATGCAATGGATAAAATTTACCGAACACCACGCCAATGTTTTTCTGCCGGCGGGGAAACTCCAGCCCGAGAAAACGGTGTAGCGCCTCCAGTTTTTGCGCGCTGGGGCTTTTGATTTTGGCGTTAAGTAACTGACTCAGATACCCCTTGGTCATACCGCTGGCGTCAGCCACCTGTTGCAGAGTGCAACCTTGCTGCTTAATCGCGGTTTTGAGATAGTCGAACGATGACACAAGAGCCTCCTGCTGGAAAAATCGCATAACACTGCCTGATGGCGCTTCGCTTATCAGGCCTACAACATCAATCCGTATCAATCCGTAGGCCGGATAAGACGCATTGCATCGCCATCCGGCAAATTATACAACATCACTACATACAGAGAATTATAAGTCGTCAAACACGCTTAACGCATCTGCGAGCTTTTTAACACCGAACACCTGCATGCCTTCCGGCGGCTTTTTCGGTACGTTGGCGGCAGGCACAATCGCCCGACGAAAACCGTGTTTCGCCGCCTCGGAAATACGCTCCTGCCCGCTCGGCACCGGACGAATCTCGCCTGCCAGCCCCACTTCACCAAACACCACCAGATCCTGCGGCAACGGCCTGTCACGCAGGCTGGAGACCATCGCCAGCAGTAAAGCCAGATCCGCGCTGGTTTCGGTGACTTTCACGCCGCCGACCACGTTGACGAAGACGTCCTGATCCGACATTTGCAGACCACCGTGTCGGTGCAGCACCGCCAGCAGGATTGCCAGACGGTTTTGTTCCAGACCGACCGCCACGCGTCTGGGGTTCGCCATCATCGAGTGATCGACCAGCGCCTGAATCTCCACCAGCAACGGTCGCGTACCTTCCCAGACGACCATCACTGAACTACCGGAAGTGACCTCATCGCCGCGGCTTAAAAAGATGGCGGACGGATTGCTCACTTCGCGCAACCCCTGTTCGGTCATGGCGAAGACGCCCAGCTCATTGACTGCGCCAAAGCGGTTTTTGTGGCTGCGCAGCGTGCGGAAACGAGAATCGGCGTCGCCGTCGAGCAATACTGAGCAATCGATACAGTGTTCCAGCACTTTCGGCCCCGCCAGCGACCCGTCTTTGGTGACGTGGCCGACCATCACGATCGCCACGCCGCGCGTTTTGGCGAAGCGCGTCAGGTAGGCGGCCGTTTCGCGGACCTGGGCGACGCTGCCTGGCGACGACTGGATGTCCGCCATATGCATCACCTGTATGGAGTCGATCACCATCAGTTTCGGCTGTTCTTCTTCGGCAATCAGGCAAATTTGTTCGATGCTGGTTTCCGACAGCATATTCAGATTCGCCGTCGGCAGGCCAAGCCGATGCGCGCGCATCGCCACCTGCTGTAGCGATTCTTCGCCGGTGACGTACAGCGTTTTCATCTGCTCGGCGAGCTTGCACAGCGTTTGTAGCAGCAACGTTGATTTGCCCGCGCCGGGATTACCGCCAATCAAAATGGCGCTGCCGGGTACCACCCCGCCGCCCAGCACGCGGTCAAACTCTTTAAAACCGGTAGAAAAGCGCGGCAGTTCCTCAAGACTGATGTCAGACAGTTTCTGCACTTTTGATACGCCCGCACTGCCGGCGTATCCGCTCAGACGTTCGTTACGCGCCACCGTCGGCGATGCGGCAAGGCGCACCTCGGTAATGGTGTTCCAGGCATGGCAGGCGCTGCATTGCCCCTGCCAGCGCGGGTAATCGGCCCCGCATTCATTACAAACAAAGGCGCGTTTGGGAGCTTTTGCCACGTTTTACCTCTTTCGTTAACGCTGTTGCCGGATGGCGCTGGCGCTTATCCGGCCTACGGTCGCCTTGCCATTGGGCAGGTTAATCATTTCTGGTTCATGCTGCCGGAGAGAATGCAAAACACGCCCATCAGGTCAGCGTGGCGGATCGTAATCTCCGTCTTTTCGTTTACTTTTGGCTTGGCATGGAAGGCAATACCTAACCCTGCCGCTTTGATCATTGGCAGATCGTTAGCACCATCGCCAATCGCCACCGTCTGCGCCAGCGGGATGTCATGCTCTTGCGCCAGACGAAGCAAGGTATTGGCTTTATACTCAGCATCCACAATATCGCCGATAACGTGGCCGGTAAATTTACCGTCCATGATCTCCAGCTCATTGGCGACTGCCGCCGTCAGACGTAGCTGGTCACGCAGATAGTCGGCGAAGAAAGTGAAGCCGCCGGAGGCGATAGCGATTTTCCAGCCAAGCGCTTCCAGTTTTAGCACCAACTGCGTTAATCCTGGCATTAGCGGCAGATTCCCGCGCACCTGGCGCAAAATATCGGCATCCGCGCCTTTCAGCGTCGCCACGCGGCTGCGCAGGCTGGCGGTAAAATCAAGCTCGCCGCGCATCGCGCGCTCCGTCACTTCAGCCACCTTCTCACCGGTACCGGCCAGCTTCGCGATTTCATCGATACACTCAATTTGGATCGCCGTGGAATCCATATCCATGACCAGCAGCCCCGGCGTGCGCAGATGCGGAATTTTACCCAGCGGCGCGACATCCAGCTGCGCCTCATGCGCCAGCCGCGTCGCACGCGGCGTTAGCGACCCCGCCAGACGAATGACCTGATAATCCTCCACGCACCAGGCGGCGACAATCACCATTGCGGCGCCCAGTTTGGTCTGATATTGAGTTAAACGCTGCTTATCCAGCCCGCGCCCATACAGCAGCCAACCGCTGCGGCCTGCATGGTAATCCAGAGGCATCACCTCGTCGCCGCTTAAAGAAAGAGGCAAACCAGGCCATAAAGAGACATCTTCAGGCAGATCGCACCAGGTAATGTTAGGCATTAAAGCTCCTGTAAATCGTTCAGGCCGGTAACCGCCCCGCGGAAAATAACGCATGAGGCTACCTTGTAACCATCGCTTCTGGCAACATTAAGCCTCAAATTTTCAGCAGGTGGAATATGGCTCGCGCAAAACTGAAATTTCGGCTGCATCGTGCAGTCATTGTATTGTTCTGTCTCACACTGCTCGTCGCGCTCATGCAGGGCGCGTCCTGGTTTAGTCAAAACCACCAGCGACAGCGCAACCCGCAGCTGGAAGAGCTGGCCCGCACGCTGGCGCGCCAGGTGACGCTCAACATCGCCCCGCTGATGCGCAGCGAAACACCGGACGAAAATCGCATCAACGCCGTGCTGCGTCAGCTCACGCAAGAGAGCCGTATTCTGGATGCTGGCGTCTATGATGAACAGGGCGATCTTATTACTCGCGCTGGTGAAAGCGTCAACGTGCGCGACAGGCTGGCGCTGGATGGCAAAAAAGCGGGCAGCTATTTTAACCAACAAATTGTCGAGCCTATCCAGGGGAAAAACGGCCCATTGGGCTACCTGCGTCTGACGCTGGATACCCACACGCTGGCCACCGAAGCAAAGCAGGTCGATAACACCACCAACATTCTACGCCTGATGCTGCTACTCTCGCTGGCGATAGGCGTGGTGCTGACGCGCACCTTGCTACAAGGTAAACGCACCCGCTGGCAGCAGTCGCCCTTCCTGCTAACGGCCAGCAAGCCTGTTCCGGAAGAGGAAGAGCGTGAGGAAAAAGAGTAAAATGACGGCTTAATAAAGGTAAGGAAAACCACCATGACAACATTACGCCTGCTTATTTCTGACTCTTATGACCCCTGGTTTAACCTGGCGGTCGAGGAGTGCATTTTCCGCCAGATGCCCGCCACCCAGCGCGTGCTGTTCCTGTGGCGCAACGCGGATACGGTGGTGATTGGACGCGCGCAAAACCCGTGGAAAGAGTGTAATACGCGGCGTATGGAAGAAGATAACGTCCGTCTGGCCCGCCGTAGCAGCGGCGGCGGCGCGGTATTCCATGACCTCGGTAATACCTGCTTTACCTTTATGGCCGGTAAACCGGAATACGATAAAACCATCTCCACCCATATTGTGCTCGCGGCGCTGAATTCGCTGGGCGTTATGGCCGATGCTTCGGGACGCAACGATCTGGTCGTAAAAACGCCGGACGGCGATCGCAAAGTCTCCGGTTCAGCCTATCGCGAAACCAAAGATCGCGGCTTCCATCACGGTACGCTGCTGTTGAACGCCGACCTCAGCCGTCTGGCGAACTATCTGAATCCCGATAAAAAGAAACTTGCGGCGAAAGGGATTACCTCCGTTCGCTCCCGCGTGGCCAATCTTACCGAGCTATTACCGGGTATCACCCATGAACAGGTCTGCCAGGCGGTCACGGAAGCCTTTTTCGCCCATTACGGCGAACGCGTCGACGCGGAAGTGATTTCACCGGATAAAACGCCGGATCTGCCGAATTTTGCCGAAACCTTTGCGCGCCAGAGCAGTTGGGAGTGGAATTTCGGCCAGGCACCGGCGTTCAGCCATCTGCTGGACGAGCGTTTCACCTGGGGCGGCGTCGAGCTGCATTTTGACGTCGAGAAAGGTCATATCACCCGTGCGCAGGTGTTTACCGATAGCCTGAACCCGGCACCGCTGGAAGCGCTGGCGGGGCGGCTGCAAGGGTGTTTGTACCGCGCGGATGTGCTGCAACAGGCGTGCGAAGCGCTGATAGCGACGTTTCCGGAACAGGAGAGTGAGTTGCGGGAACTGGCGAATTGGGTCGCACGGGCCGTGCGTTAAAGAATTGCCGGATGGCAGCTACGCCTTATCCGGCCTACAAATGAGTGCTTTCTGTAGGCCGGATAAGCAACGCGCCATCCGGCATTACCGCCACTCACCAGCGTCAAGATCCCTCACCTCCCCCGCCCAATCAACCGGGTAAACGCCATTGCGAACATCACGATGAAAGGTCGAAAACGGCCAGTCCTGCACCCGCCTTACCCAACCGTGCTTCACGGGGTTGAAGTAGAGGTAATCGGCATGTCGGCGAAAATCCTTTTCGTCGCGAATCGCGTGCTCCCAGAATCGTGGCTGCCACACGTCATGGCGCATTATCGATTTGGTAAATAACTTTTTAAGCTCCCGCCAGCGAGATGAAAAGTCACAATCGTTCTCAGGAAGCGTCCAGATGCAATGCAGATGCTCAGGCAACACGACAAAAGCATCAATTTGAAAAGGCTTCGTATTTTTCACTCGGCGAATAGCAGAGCGTAATTCCGCAATCTGGCGGACAAGTAAATCACTTTTCCGGTTTTTCAGATTAACCGTGAAAAACCAGGTGCCACCGTTAATGTAATAACGACGATAGTTCGACATTTTGTTCATTCCTTAAACAAAATCCAAACGTAACGGGTTAATAGCAAAAGGCAATGCGGAGAGGGTAATTCGGGAATGAGGCTCGCAGTATAAACAGCAGATTGCCGGATGGCGGCTACGCCTTATTCAGCCTACAAGTCGATCCGGTAACAACCGCAGGCCGTTGTAGGCCCGGTAAGCGAAGCGCCACCGGGCACAGCACAATCTTACTCTTTATCGCCCAGCAGTACGGATTCCAGTGCGATTTTGATCATGTCGTTGAAGGTCGTCTGACGCTCAGCGGCAGTGGTCTGCTCATGGGTACGGATGTGGTCGGACACGGTGCAGATAGTCAGCGCTTTCGCGCCAAACTCAGCTGCTACACCGTAGATACCCGCCGCTTCCATCTCTACGCCCAGTACGCCGTATTTTTCCATCACGTCGAACATTTCGCCGTCCGGAGAGTAGAACAGGTCTGCGGAGAACAGGTTGCCCACGCGCGCGTCTACGCCCAGCGCTTTTGCTGCGTCAACCGCGTTACGCACCATGTCGAAGTCAGCGATAGCCGCGAAGTCATGATCTTTAAAACGGATACGGTTCACTTTGGAGTCGGTGCAGGCACCCATACCGATCACCACGTCGCGCAGTTTGACGTCCATGCGCACAGCGCCACAGGAGCCGACGCGAATGATTTTCTTCACGCCGAAATCGGTGATCAGCTCTTTGGTGTAGATGGAGCAGGACGGGATACCCATACCGTGGCCCATCACGGAGATCTTACGGCCTTTGTAAGTCCCGGTGAAACCTAACATGCCGCGAACGTTGTTCACTTCGCGGACATCTTCGAGGAAAGTCTCAGCCATGTGCTTCGCACGCAGCGGGTCGCCCGGCATCAATACGACGTCAGCGAAATCACCCATTTCTGCATTAATATGTGGAGTTGCCATCTTCAGTTCCCTTTAAATTTGTTGTTATTGCCTGATGGCGGCTACGCCTTATCAGGCCTACAAAACGTGTGTAAAAACAGTGAAATACCCTAAGGATTTCGCGTTGTAGGAAGGCGACGAATTCGTGAATCCCCGGGAGCATAGATGAACTATGTGACCGGGGTGAGCGAATGAAGTCAACGCATCTACAGCGCGAAAGACAACAGGTATCACAGCATGTTTTTACCGTAGTCCATCGGCGATGTACCAAAGTAGGTCGCCAGCGTCTGGCCGATATCCGCGAAGGTTTCACGGTGACCTAAAGAGCCCGGTTTGACTTTTGGACCGTAGATCAGCACCGGAATGTGCTCACGGGTATGGTCAGTACCGGTCCAGCTCGGGTCACAGCCGTGGTCAGCGGTCAGGATCAGAATGTCATCTTCACCCACCAGCTCCATCAGCTCCGGCAGACGGCGGTCAAACAGCTCCAGACCTGCGGCGTAGCCCGCGATGTCGCGACGGTGGCCCCAGGAAGAGTCGAAGTCAACGAAGTTAGTGAAGACGATGGTTTTATCGCCCGCTTCTTTCATCTCTTTGAGGGTCGCGTCGAACAGCGCGTCCAGACCGGTCGCTTTCACTTTCTTAGTGATGCCGCAGTTGGCGTAGATGTCGGCAATCTTACCGACGGACACCACGTGGCCCTGTTTTTCATCGACCAGTTTCTGCAGCACGGTCGGCGCTGGCGGTTCAACGGCCAGGTCGTGACGGTTACCGGTACGCTGGAAGTTACCGGCCTTGTCGCCGATAAACGGACGCGCGATAACGCGGCCAATGTTATAGCCGCCTTCGGTCAGCTCTTCACGGGCGATTTCGCACAGCTCGTAGAGTTTATCCAGGCCAAAGGTCTCTTCGTGGCAGGCAATCTGGAACACGGAGTCAGCGGAGGTGTAAAAAATCGGCTTGCCGGTTTTCATGTGCTCTTCGCCGAGCTGGTCCAGAATAACGGTGCCGGAAGAGTGGCAGTTACCGAGATAGCCCGGCAGGTTGGCGCGTTTCACCAGCTTATCCAGCAGTTCCTGCGGGAAGCTGTTTTCGTGATCGCTGAAATAGCCCCAGTCGAATAGCACCGGTACGCCGGCGATTTCCCAGTGGCCGGACGGCGTATCTTTGCCGGAGGACAGTTCGTGCGCCCATGCGTATGCGCCAATAACGTCCGCGTTGCCGTCCATGCCGGCGGCAATTTTACCGGTAGAGCCTTCATGCGCTTTCACCAGACCCAGACGAGTCAGGTTAGGCAGATTCAACGGGCCTTTACGGCCATTGTCAGCGTCGCCTTTGGCGCAAGCTTCTGCGATGTGGCCCAGAGTGTCGGAACCTACGTCGCCAAAACGATCCGCGTCTTCAGTAGCGCCGATGCCGAATGAGTCCAGCACCATAATAAATGCACGTTTCATATCTTCTCCGTACTTAGTGCTTCAAAAATAATTGATCAGATCAGTATACAACTATTCAGTAATTCGACGATAGACCGAAGGTGTGCTTGCTGGCGCTTTATCGTCAAGGATAATTGCCGCTTTGACGGCCTTCGCCGCTTCCTGCCAACTGGTTTCGTCTTTGGCATGAATCACCGCCAGCGGGCGCTGCCCGTCGATGCTGTCGCCCAGACGGGCCATGTCGGTAAAGCCAACGCTGTAATCAATGGTATCAGACGCCTGACGACGCCCACCGCCCATCGAGACGACCGCCATCCCCAGCGCACGCGTATCCATTGCGCTGATAAACCCTTCGGTATCAGCATATACCGCTTTGCTCAACATGGCGGTCGGCAGGTATTTATCGTAATTCTCAACGAAATCGCTCGGCCCTTTCTGCGCGGCCACCATACGACCAAAGACTTCTGCCGCTTTACCGTTATCCAGCACCGCCTGCAGTTTGGCACGCGCTTCGGCGTCGTCTTTCGCCAGCTGGCCGGAGATCAGCATCTCCACACATAGCGCCATAGTGACGTCAAACAAGCGCGGATTGCGGTATTCACCGGTCAGGAACTGCACGGCTTCACGCACTTCCACCGCGTTACCGGCGCTTGAAGCCAGCACCTGATTCATATCGGTTAACAACGCCGTAGTGCGAACTCCCGCGCCGTTTGCCACGCCGACAATCGCTTCAGCAAGGGCTTCAGAAAGTTCATAGGTTGGCATAAACGCGCCGCTGCCGACTTTGACGTCCATTACCAGCGCATCCAGCCCTTCGGCCAGTTTCTTGGCGAGGATGGAACCAGTGATCAGCGGAATAGAGTCCACCGTCGCGGTAATATCGCGGGTGGCGTAAAAACGTTTGTCCGCCGGTGCAAGCGAGCTGGTTTGCCCAATAATCGCCATACCCACGTCTTGAATAATTTCGCGGAAACGGTTGTCGTCCGGGAAGATATCGAAGCCCGGGATCGCTTCCAGTTTGTCGAGCGTACCGCCGGTATGTCCAAGGCCGCGACCGGAGATCATCGGCACATAACCGCCGCAGGCCGCTACCATTGGCCCCAACATCAGAGACGTCACGTCCCCTACGCCGCCGGTCGAATGCTTATCGACAATCGGGCCATTGAGATTCAGGCTTTTCCAGTCAAGGACAGTACCGGAATCCCGCATCGCCATGGTCAGCGAAACACGCTCCGGCATGGTCATATCGTGGAAGAAGATGGTCATCGCCAGGGCGGCAATCTGCCCTTCAGAGATAGTATTGTCACGAATACCATTGATAAAGAAACGAATTTCTTCGTCACTCAACGCATGACCATCACGCTTTTTACGAATAATTTCTTGTGCGAGAAACACGGTACCCTCCTGAGGGAAAAGAGTAGAAGGCTTACATCGCCGGATGGCGGCTAACGCCTTATCCGGCCTACAGGCCTGGATTTGTAGGCCGGATAAGCGCAGCGCCATCCGGCAAATCAGAGCTTAGTAGCTGCTGGCGCTCTTACCGTCGCCGTGACCCAGCGCCTTCAGCAGGCTTGCCAGCAGGCTGGATGCGCCAAAGCGGTAGTGACGAGAATCTGCCCAGTCAGCGCCAAACAGTTCGTCTGCAATCGCGAGGAATTTCTGCGCGTCTTCCGCCGTACGTACGCCGCCCGCCGGTTTGAAGCCAACGGTTTTGGAAACGCCCATGTCGCGGATCACTTCCATCATGATGCGCGCGCTTTCCGGCGTAGCGTTTACCGGCACTTTACCGGTAGAGGTTTTGATGAAATCCGCACCGGCTTTGATGGAGATTTCAGAGGCTTTACGAATCAGCGCCTCTTCTTTCAGCTCGCCGGTTTCGATAATCACTTTCAGCAATACGTTCGCTGCGGCACAAGCGTCTTTACAGGCTTTTACCAGGTCAAAACCCACCTGCTCGTTACCGGCGATCAACGCGCGGTACGGGAATACCACGTCCACTTCGTCAGCGCCGTAGGCGATCGCCGCACGGGTTTCCGCCAGCGCAATATCGATGTCATCATTGCCATGCGGGAAGTTAGTCACCGTTGCAATGCGGATGTCCGGCGTACCTTGTTCTTTCAGAGTTTTACGCGCAATCGGGATAAAACGCGGGTAAATACAAATCGCCGCCGTATTCCCGACCGGGGTTTTTGCCTGATGACACAACGCGATCACTTTTTCATTGGTGTCGTCATCGTTCAGAGTGGTCAGATCCATCAGTTTGAGCGCACGCAGGCTGCTTGCTTTTAAATCAGTCATGACATTCTCCAACGGCATTGCCGTATAAAATTTCACCTTGCGAGTCTGTTAATATTCTAACATTCACTCGCGATTACACTTCGATATACATCACAGTTAATGAAAACTACGTACAAATTTGCATTACTGTAATGAGATCTGAATCAAATTATCCCGCCGTCACCGTCTGTTCTTCGAGCGATAAGCGCATCAGGATCAAAGTCGGTTTGCCGCCGTTTTCTACAATAGCGCATCGTCCCGGCATAAAGAGGAAACGAAGATGCCTGCCTCATGCGAAACTGCGCTCCAGCAGCGTTGCCAGCAAATTGTGACCAGCCCGGTGCTCACGCCTGAACAAAAACGCCATTTTCTGGCGCTGGAAGCTGAAAACGCCCTGCCTTATCCCCCCCTGCCGGAAGATGCCCGCCAGGCGCTGGATGAAGGCGTCATTTGCGATATGTTTGAGGGGCACGCCCCCTTCAAACCGCGCTACGTGTTGCCCGATTACGCCCGATTTCTGGCTAACGGTTCACAGTGGCTGGAACTGGAAGGCGCGAAAGATCTGGATGATGCGTTATCCCTACTCACCATTCTGTATCATCACGTTCCTTCCGTGACGTCCATGCCGGTTTATCTCGGCCAGCTTGATGCGTTGCTGCAACCGTATGTTAGAATTCTAACACAAGATGCGATCGATATTCGAATAAAACGTTTCTGGCGTTATCTCGACAGAACGCTGCCAGACGCCTTTATGCATGCCAATATTGGCCCTGCCGATACGCCTGTCACACGAGCGATTTTGCGCGCTGATGCCGAGCTAAAGCAGGTGGCGCCTAACCTGACGTTTATCTACGATGCGGAAATCACGCCGGACGATCTGCTGCTGGAGGTCGCCAAAAACATTTGCGAATGCAGTAAGCCACACATTTCCAATGGCCCTGTAAATGATAAAATTTTCACAAAAGGCCATTATGGCATCGTCAGTTGTTATAACTCGCTACCGCTTGGCGGCGGCGGCAGTACGCTGGTACGTCTCAACCTGAAAGCCGTGGCAGAACGCAGTACGTCTGTCGATGACTTCTTTTCACGCACGCTACCGCACTACTGCCGACAGCAGATCGCCATCATTAATTCACGATGTGAATTCCTCTATGAAAAGTCACATTTCTTTGAGAATAGCTTTCTTGTACAGGAAGGTTTGATCGATCCCGAACGTTTTGCGCCGATGTTCGGTATGTACGGGCTGGCGGAAGCCGTGAACCTGCTGTGCGAAAACGCGGGCCTGAACGCCCGTTACGGCAAGAATGAAACGGCAAACGAGCTGGGCTACCGTATTAGCGCCCAACTGGCGGATTTCGTCGAAAATACGCCAGTGAAGTATGGCTGGAAGCAACGGGCGCTGCTCCATGCCCAGTCTGGCATCAGTTCCGATATTGGCACTACGCCGGGCGCACGTCTGCCGTATGGCGATGAACCGGACCCTATCACCCATTTGCAAACCGTCGCGCCGCATCATGCCTTTTATCATGCCGGGATCAGCGACATTCTGACGCTGGACGAAACCATCAAGCGTAATCCGCAGGCGCTGGTTCAGCTTTGTCTTGGCGCGTTCAAAGCCGGGATGCGGGAATTTACCGCCAATGTCAGCGGCAACAATCTGGTGCGCGTCACCGGTTATATGGTGCGCCTGTCGGATCTGGCGAAATTTCGCGCCGAAGGCTCGCGCACGAATACCACCTGGCTGGGAGAAGAAGCCGCACGTAATACCCGCATCCTGGAACGACAGCCACGCGTAGTCAGCCATGAACAACAGATGCGCTTTAGTCAGTAAGATCATTGCGTTTTCCTGCGTCGATGGGCCAGGCAGCCGCCTGGCATTATTCTTACAGGGCTGCAATTTGCGCTGCAAGAATTGCCATAACCCGTGGACGATGGGACGCTGTAACGACTGCGGGGAATGCGTATCGCAGTGTCCGCACCACGCCCTCAGCGTTGATGGCGGGAAAGTGGTATGGCGGTCGGACGTCTGCGAGCAGTGCGATACCTGCCTGAAAATGTGCCCACAGCAGGCAACGCCAATGGCGCAGACCATGAGCGTTGACGATGTGCTGCGTCATATTCGTAAAGCATCGCTGTTTATTGAAGGTATTACCGTCAGCGGCGGAGAGGCGACCACGCAATTACCGTTTATTGTGGCGCTATTTACGGCGATCAAAGCCGATCCGCAGTTACAACGACTGACCTGCCTGGTGGACAGTAATGGTCAGTTAAGCGAGACCGGCTGGCAGAAACTACTGCCGGTTTGCGACGGCGTAATGCTCGATCTGAAAGCCTGGAAGAGCGAGTGTCATCACCGTCTGACCGGACGTGATAACACGCATATTAAGCACAGTATCCGCTTTCTTGCTGCGCAGGGAAAACTGGCGGAGCTGCGGTTGCTGGTTATCCCGGGTCAGGTGGACTATGCGGCGCATATTGATTCACTGGCGGCGTTTATTACTTCGCTGGGCGAGGTTCCGGTGCGCCTGAATGCCTTTCATGCGCATGGCGTCTATGGCGAAGCGAAAGCCTGGCCAGGCGCGACGCCGCAAGAGGTAGAACGGCTGGCAGACGGATTGCGCGCGCGTGGGGTGGCGAAGCTGATTTTGCCGGCGCTATATTTGTAAGCGTCGCCTGCCGGACGGCGGCTGCGATGCCCTCAGAGCCGAAATAAGGTAATGGTATTGCGATACAGCGTATCGGCTATCACCTCTGCGGGCTCCGGACGTAATTCGCAGAGCGCATCAAATACGCGCGCCGCCTGCTCCGGGCGATTCGGCTGCCCCTGAAACCCCTTTAGCGGCATATCCGGCGCATCGGTCTCCAGCAACAGCGCGTCCAGCGGCAACCGCGCCATAACATCACGGGTTTTACTGGCGCGCGGGTAGGTGATGGTGCCGCCGACGCCGATTTTATAGCCCAGTCGCACAAAGCGTTCGGCCTGTTGCAGACTGCCGGCAAAACCATGCACCACACCGGTTCGCGGCAGATCCTGGCGCTTTAAATGCATCGCCAGTTTGTCATGCGTGCGCCGCGAGTGCAGGATCACCGGCAGATCGTAGCGTTTTGCCAGTTGCAGTTGCGCGTCTAAAAATCGCTCTTGCCTGGCGAACTGCGGATCGTCGCGATAAAGATCGAGACCGATCTCGCCTACCGCCACGACGTTCTGTTGTTGCGCCAGCGCCTGTTGCAGCTTATCAGGATCGTCATCGGCATGACGCTCAATCACAATGGGGTGCAATCCCAGCGCAGCATAAAGCGACGGGAAACGCGCCGCCAGCGCCAGCACGCGGGGAAAGTGAGCCGCCTCGGTCGCCGGCACGATGATTTTTTCAACGCCCGCCTCACAGGCACGCTGAATACTGGCGCGCTCATCGCCCGTAAAGGGCGGGAAATCAAAATGGCAGTGTGTATCAATAAAGCGCCAGCTCACGCCAGATCCTCGTCGGTAAATGTGGTGTCGTTTGCCTGCGGCGCGCTAATGACCTCCGCCACATGCGTATCATTGGCCACCGGCGCCGGAGGCACGACCACCGTTTCCGGCACGGCAATCCGCGACGAATGGCGCAAGAGAGGCGGCGTTGCGGCGAGCAATTTACCAACGGTGGCAAGGAAATAACGCCCGCATAATTGCCCGGTTTTGTAATCCTCACGCAGCGCCGGGATACGGCTGCCCAGCGCCATGCTGTGCAGCGGTTTCGGCGGATAAATTTCAATGATCCGCAGCTTACCCGGCGGCTTTTCAATAAATTGTTGGATCGCGCTGTAGGACGTTTCATGATGCTGCACCAGGTTGACCAACGGCTGTAGACTGCTCTCTCCCAGCCAGCGCTCCATACGCTTAAACCACTGCGGCGTGTAATACATTTGCGAGGGTACGGTGCGGATCACCACAATGGTTTTCGCCCCCCGCTTTGCCGCCTCCTGAACCGGAATGGCGTCGCTAATGCCACCGTCCAGATAGTTGATGCCCTCTAACGTAACGCCGGTACGGTAGAAACCCGGTATGGCGCTGGAGGCGCGAATGATATCAAGCCAGTTTTGTTTTGTCGGCGAGAAATAGCCCGGCGTGTAATCATCCCCCCGGCAGGCGCACATATAAAAGGATTTTCCGCTGTCAAACAGGCGCGCTGCGGTATCCATCTGCAGCGGCATCCGGGCGGCGGTGGACTCCACCAGCCAGTCGAGGTCGATAAGGTTTCCTCCGCGTACAAATCGTAGCGGATCAAAAAATTCGCGCCTGGTGGTATAGCGCATAATGACTTTACGCCCGTAGCCGGGCTGGTTGCAGAGATACGCCGAGAGATTTTGCGCACCGGCTGATGTGCCGAAGTAGAGATGGAAAGGATTAAACTGCGCACGCATAAACTCATCCAGCACGCCTGCGGTAAAGATGCCCCGCTGCCCCCCGCCCTCACAGACCAGCGCCATACGGCCTGGCCGGAACGGTGTTAATGATAACGGCGCAATATTGCCGAGCGTAACCGGTATTCGCTGGCCCACCTCTGCCTTCCTGTTTTTCATTTTTTTCCAGGCTGACAAGGTAACGCAAAACGTTAACGGCTAAAACCGTAAAAGCCAGTCCGCTGGACTGGCTTGATAGCAATATATCTTTACAGCTGCCTGCTAGGGTCGTTTACGGCCCATGAACAGGCTGACCAGGAAGAGCACGATCCCGACAACGAAGACGATTTTCGCCGCGCCGGCAGCCGTACCAGCCAGTCCACCAAAACCCAATGCGGCGGCAATTAACGCGATAACCAGAAATATAATGCCCCAACGAAACATAAGCCTCTCCTTTACCATAGTTAATGTCGACCGCTAAATATGAGCGCTCAGGCTACTCATTCGCGATATTTTTAGTGTGGTGCACATTACGCCTCCCGACAAACGTCGGGAGGACGAATTACGACGAATTACTGAACTTTCAGATCGTTTTTAACACTTTTTACGCCATCAACGGCTTTCGCGATGCTTTCAGCGCGGTCGCTTTGTTCCTGAGTTTCAACAGTACCGGAGAGCTGTACGACGCCATCGGTCGTTTCCACTTTTACTTTACGGGAAGGGACGAGATCGTCCGCCAGCAACTTGGCTTTGACTTCACTGGTCGTGGCCGTATCGCCGGCATAACCTTTCACGGAACCTTCTTTATTGTCGCGAACGTGAAGTTTGTCGCTAACGGAGGTCACGCCTTCTACGCCTTTCGCCACTTTCACGGCGGCTTCAGCCTGCGCCTGGCTTTCTACAAAGCCGCTCAGGGTGACGACTTTCTGATTGGTTTCGACAGAAATATCGGTGCTTTTAATATTGTCATGGTCTACCAGCGCAGCTTTGACTTTCGCAGTGATAGCGCTGTCATCCATGAAGTTACCGACTTTATTCATAGAGCTATCGACTTTTTGCCCTGCGGTTTCGGTTCCGCTTTGCGCCTTGTCCGTTGTTGCGTTTTCTGCAAAGGCAGAACCTGTCGCAACAGCAGAGGTCAACATTACGGCCAGCAGAGTTTTAGAAATCTTCAGTCTTGTCATAGTCATCGATTTTGTCCTGTATAGTTTGCTCGTAATTTGAGCTCAGGCAACACGAGGTTGCATTGCTGAATGCGGTGAAACTCACCGGTTTCTGAAGTCAATGACTGGCATCACATTCGTGAATTTGTAACGACGCGTCGCCTGCCACCCTTCCGTTTCAGTTATTAATATCGTGACTGAAACAAATCTCAGCTTTAAGCTCTCATATTCACGCATTGAACAGGCATTAAAGCCGACATTTATGTCATCACTTTGTTAAATATAGATCACAATTTTAAAATCGCTTGTCGGTGCGTATAAAAAACAGGCAGATCGGAGAAAAAACGCGGGATTTAAGAACATTCCGTAAGCGGTTAAAAAGGCAGGGAAAGTACGAAGGCGCGACGGATGCCGCGCCCGGAAAGGGATCAGTGTTCGCGCGTTTTACGGAACTGAACGTCAGGGTAACGTTCCTGGGTCAGGTTCAGGTTAACCATCGTGGGGGCGATATAGGTGAGGTTGTCGCCGCCATCCAGCGCCAGCTGCGTTTCATTCTTACGCTTAAACTCTTCGAATTTCTTCGCATCGGCGCTTTCCACCCAGCGCGCCGTCGCCACGTTGACGGATTCATAAATCGCCTCAACGTTGTATTCGCTTTTCAGGCGCGCGACAACAACGTCAAACTGCAAAACACCCACGGCGCCGACAATCAGATCGTTGTTGGAGATGGGACGGAATACCTGAACCGCCCCCTCTTCAGAAAGCTGCACCAGCCCTTTCAGTAGCTGCTTCTGCTTGAGCGGATCTTTCAGGCGAATACGACGGAACAGTTCCGGCGCAAAGTTCGGGATACCGGTAAACTTCATCATCTCGCCCTGGGTGAAGGTATCGCCGATCTGAATGGTGCCGTGGTTATGCAGACCCAAAATATCGCCCGGGTACGCTTCTTCAACGTGCGAACGATCGCCCGCCATAAATGTTAACGCGTCGGAAATCACCACATCTTTGCCGGTACGGACCTGGCGTAGCTTCATGCCCTTCTCATACTTACCGGAAACCACGCGCATAAACGCCACGCGGTCGCGGTGTTTCGGGTCCATATTGGCCTGAATTTTAAAGACAAAACCGGTGAACTTCTCTTCTGAGGCTTCCACCGTGCGGGTATCGGTTTGACGCGGCATCGGCGCGGGCGCCCACGCCACTAAACCATCCAGCATATGGTCAACACCAAAGTTACCCAGCGCGGTACCGAAAAATACCGGGGTAATTTCCCCTGCCAGGAACAGCTCTTCATCAAACTCGTTAGACGCGCCCTGCACCAGTTCCAGCTCGTCGCGCAGTTGCTGCGCCAGGTCTTCACCGACGGCGGCGTCCAGATCCGGGTTATTCAGCCCTTTAACGATGCGCACTTCCTGAATGGTGTGGCCCTTACCGGTCTGATACAGATAAGTTTCATCTTTATAAAGGTGATAAACGCCCTTAAACAGCTTGCCGCAGCCAATCGGCCAGGTGATCGGCGCGCAGCCGATTTTCAGCTCATTTTCCACTTCATCCAGCAGCTCCATCGGGTCGCGGATGTCACGGTCGAGTTTGTTCATAAAGGTCAGGATCGGCGTATCGCGCAGACGGGTAACTTCCATCAGCTTACGAGTCCTGTCTTCAACGCCTTTTGCGGCGTCGATCACCATCAGACAGCAGTCCACCGCCGTCAGGGTACGGTAGGTATCTTCGGAGAAGTCTTCGTGCCCCGGAGTATCCAGCAGGTTCACCAGACAGTCGTGATACGGGAACTGCATCACCGAGGTGGTGATGGAGATACCACGCTGTTTTTCCATCTCCATCCAGTCAGATTTTGCATGTTGGCTGGAGCCACGGCCTTTTACCGTACCGGCGGTCTGAATCGCCTGTCCGAACAGCAACACTTTTTCGGTAATGGTGGTTTTACCGGCGTCCGGGTGAGAAATAATGGCAAAAGTGCGGCGTTTGGCCACCTCTTGCAAATAAGGAGACAACGTCATAGTCAAATCTTCTTGAGTAAGCGCGGCGTTTGACCACGCATGTTGAATACGAAAAATGCGGCTATTTTACCCATCAACCTGGGGGAGGCAATCAGTGTTTACACAGGAGCTGCTCCAGTTCGCTTAATGACGCCACAGTCCAGGTTGGATGAATACCCGCGGGCTGCTCGCGATGATGCGCGTTAAGCCAGCAGGTCGACAGTCCGGCGTTAATGCCGCCAAGAATATCGGACTCCGCGGTATCGCCAACCATTAATACGCGCGAGCGGTCAGGGTTCCCCGCCTGCTCCAGGGCGTAGTTAAAGATTTTCGGATCGGGCTTCGCGACGCCAACCTGCTCGGAAATCACCAGCAGATCGAAATACTCGCGCAGCCCGGTGCGCTCCAGACGAGTTTGTTGTAGCGCGGTAAAACCGTTAGTAATAATACCGATTTTAGCCTGCCCGCGAATCGCATTAAGTAGCGAAACCGCGCCCGGCAAAGGAGAGCAGATCTCCGCCATCGCACTAATAAAAGCGTCATTCAGCAGCCCCGGCGCAACGTTTAGCCGTTCAGCCCAACTTTGAAAGCGCGCGTGCTGCAATTGTAATGAGGTAATCGCGCCGTTCTGGTAATCCACCCATAGTGGCTTATTCACGGCCTGGTAATCCTGGAAATCCTCAGCGGTAAAGGTGACGCTATAGTCAAGGAACATCCGCTGTAAGCCGGTGAAAGAATCAAACGTAAACAGCGTTTCATCGGCATCAAAGAAAATCCAGTCCCACTTCATCATTACACCTTGCCTCTTTTATTACATGCTTATCGGTAACGCCATGATGATGGCGTCCTCATGCCCTTGTGCCGTGGGATAGTAATTGCGGCGAATCGTCGCCTCGTTAAACCCCAGACTTTCATACAGCGCGATGGCGGCAGCGTTAGAGGCGCGTACCTCCAGCCATAGCGTTACAACACCGCGCTTTTCCAGCTCATCAATCAGATGCTCAAGCAGCATACGCCCCAGTCCCCGACGCTGAAAATCCGGATCGACGGCAATATTGAATAGCGTCGCTTCGTCCAGCACCACCTGTGTAATGGCAAACGCGGCCATTCTGTCAGCAGCGGTCAGCTTAAGGTTGAGATACCGTTCGCCCTGGTTGCCGAAAAACGTTTTTTCGCTCCACGGAAACGCATGAGCGCGTTGCTCAATCTGCCAGGCTGCGGGGAGATCGGTCGTGCTGAGGATAGAAATCGTGTTCATGTTCGCAGATTTGTTGCCATAGTGCGGCGCGTGCCGCCGGGTTTGCCCGGAGTTCATTAAACGCCGGCGTCGTGACCTGAGCGCCTTCGAGTTGGAGCGGCGCGTCAGTTCCTAACCGCCAGCTATTACAACGGCTGCCCTGCGGCAGCATGGCGACGCGCTCAGGCGCCAGGGGTAAAACCTGATCGGGACTCACGGTCAACGCGCGTAAAATATCGCGCATTAGCGGCTCGTTCAGCGCGGGTAATTCCTCTGCAACCACGATCAGACGAACGTGCGCGGGAAGGGAAATCGCAATCTCGCCCTGTAGCGCGCCAGGACGTCGCAGCGCCCACTGCGTAATACCCAGTTGCTGTAACTGCCAGTCTCGTCGGGATGTCATAGCGAAACGCTCCTGTAATCAGGGGCGCAAATATAGCAAATCTGTCGAATCTCCGCCATCAAACTACTATAATCGCCGCCAGTCTGAATTAAGGAGCATTCCATGTCTGCTTTTACCCCGGCAAGTGAAGTCTTGCTGCGCCACAGTGATGATTTCGAACAAAGCCGTATTCTTTTTGCCGGAGATTTGCAGGATGACCTGCCCGCGCGCTTTGAATGCGCCGCCAGCCGCGCGTATACGCAACAGTTTCACCACTGGCAGGCGTTAAGCCGCCAGATGGGCGATAACGTCCGTTTTAGCCTGGTCGCGCAAGCCAGCGATGTCGCTGACTGCGATACGCTGATCTACTACTGGCCGAAAAATAAACCCGAAGCGCAGTTCCAGTTGATGAATATTTTGTCGCTGATGCCGGTGGGCAGCGATGTTTTTGTTGTGGGTGAGAACCGCAGTGGCGTACGCAGCGCCGAACCGATGCTGGCGGACTATGCGCCGCTGAACAAAGTAGATAGCGCGCGACGTTGCGGCCTTTACCATGGTCGTCTGGAAAAGCAGCCGCAGTTTAGTCTTGAATCCTGGTGGGCCGAGTACAACATCGACGGGCTGACCATCAAAACGTTGCCGGGCGTATTCAGCCGCGACGGACTGGATGTTGGTAGCCAACTGCTGCTGTCTACGCTGACGCCGCACACCAAAGGTAAAGTGCTGGATGTCGGCTGCGGCGCTGGCGTGCTTTCCGCCGCGCTGGCCAGCCATTCGCCGAAAGTGCGCCTGACGCTGTGTGACGTCAGCGCTCCGGCGGTGGAAGCCAGCCGCGCCACGCTTGCCGCTAATGGTCTTGAAGGCGAGGTATTCGCCAGCAACGTCTTTTCGGAAGTCAAAGGACGTTTTGACATGATCATCTCCAACCCGCCGTTCCACGACGGAATGCAAACCAGCCTCGATGCGGCGCAAACGCTCATTCGCGGCGCAGTGCGCCATCTGAACAGCGGCGGAGAGTTACGCATCGTGGCGAACGCCTTTCTGCCCTATCCTAAGATTCTGGATGAGACTTTTGGCTTCCATGAAGTCATCGCGCAAACCGGGCGCTTTAAGGTTTATCGTACCGTGATGACCCGTCAGGCGAAGAAATAGTTGGCCTGATAAGCGCAGCGCCATCTGGTTGCATGTGCCGGATGGCGACGCCAGGCGTCTTATCCAACCTACGTCTCGCGCCCATTTTTGCAGCAATCAATCTATCCCATGCAATTAACTATTGACGAATAGCTGAAAACCACTAGAATGCGCCTCCGTGGTAGTGATTCTTTTCAAGAATCGATGGTATGCGAAGGTGGCGGAATTGGTAGACGCGCTAGCTTCAGGTGTTAGTGTCCTTACGGACGTGGGGGTTCAAGTCCCCCCCCTCGCACCAATTATCTTATCCTTCCTTTGTCCCTTCATTTTCATCCCTGATTCCAGTTCATCATTGCCAACATCATGCCGCCAATAAGCGCTATACACGATGGCAGCAGTACAAAATGCCGTAATTGTTTGTGATACAACATCAGCGCAGACAGTAGCAATCCTGATACAATCAACAGCTTCAGCGCATAAGCTGACAGGCCGATAAACGCCAGTCCAACAATAATCACTCCAGGCAATAATACGCCCCATCCGCTGCCTAACGTTCGCTGCAACATGGTTTTACCTCTGGAATTGATAATGATAACCAATATCATATGATATATTTTCTCATTTGTCAGCCAGGGAGGAAGCTAAAGAGATGAGTTTTACTTAACGGTTGATGACACGTATTCAGTAAGGTGATAAATTGTCCGACTGTTAACGTAAAAACAACAACACCTCGCTTTAGGCGACCTTTTCTCATACGTTATTTTCATGTTGGCGCCCGATTCCGTGTATATCACCGATAAATAACGACAATTACCCATGACAACACCATCCTGGCGGTCGCTTCGTATTAAGAAGTATCAGTTTTCTTTACGTCTTTTCTTGTTTCTCAACGCCGTGTCGGCGCTATTTACTCTCGTTTTCCCCCTTTATCAGATCAATGTATTTTGCACGCCAATGATCGGGATAGTGGTCCTGAGCGTATTACTGTTGATATGGCATGGGAAATATGGACAAAAAAGAATTAATCTCCCCTTTATCTCCCTACTCTTTGGGGGAATATGGGCGGCGCATATTGCGCTAAAGTATCCGGCGTTAGGCCATTATGATTTCTCTTTTTTACTGATCTCCCTGCTTAGCGTTCTGTTTATCGGCTCGATAGCCTTTGCCGCGAATATCGTCGCGTTTACGCTCTATTCGCTACCGCCAGTCGCGGTCTGCCTGTGGCTGAACGGTAATGAACAAGGTTTGCGAATTGTCTATTTGCTGGCCCTGCCAATGGTGGGAATCGCTATTCAACATGTTATCCAGAAACGCTACGATAATTTTGCCCAACAGCTCATGTTTAAGCTGCTGGCCGAGCGGGAAACTCTCAATGGCCTGAGTATGCTTGATCCATTAACCGGCTTATATAACCGCCGTGGCCTGCAAAATCGGCTGGATACGTTACAGGCGCCGGGCAGCCATGAACACTACGTCCTGCTATTGGATATCGATCATTTCAAAGCGTACAACGATCACTACGGTCATATGATGGGCGATCAGGCGTTAATCCGCGTCTCAGCGGCAATTCGGGACGCCGTGCGATCGCGCGATGTCGTCTGCCGTTTTGGCGGGGAAGAATTTCTGGTGTTGCTGACCACCGCCGAACCACAGCAAGCCCGCGCTACCGCAGAACGTATCCGACAGGAAGTATACGATCTTAAAATCCCGCATATGTTTAACGAAAGCGTCGCCACCAATGTCACTGTCAGTATCGGCATTGCGCCCCTGACGGATCGCAATATCGGAGACGCTATCGAAAAAGCGGATAAAGCGCTCTACGAAGCCAAGCATCTTGGACGTAACCACATTCTGGTCAGCGACGACATGCGCGCCCTATGAATCCTGTTGGCGTAATCGTGCTACGCCAACAGCGTTAACCATAAACCGCTTGCCATCGTTTATCGCTATCGATAGGATTAGCAATCATTATCATTTAGATTAACATCATTAAACTGCGCTATGGCCTACCGTTCCGCACCGATTGCTGACGATATTATCTGGCGAGCCGCTCCCCAGCCGGAAGACGCCTCGCTGGCGGACGCAGTACGCGAGACGATCGCCTCTACCCGTGAGCACCTGTTGGACTTCATTCGGCTGGATGAAACGCCGCCGCCAACGGCGATGACTCTTGCCCAGTGGACGCGCCCCGCGACGTTTCGTTCATTGCTGGCCGCCTATTCCGATCACATCTATCGACACACGCCAGGCCTGCCACGTGAAAATAAGCCGTTACTCTCCCTGTGGGCGCAATGGTATATCGGGCTGATGGTGCCGCCGCTGATGCTGGCATTACTGACGCAAGCGCGCGCTATCAATGTCTCGGCAGAACATATTCACGTTGAATTTCATGAAACCGGGCGCGCCGCGTGTTTCTGGCTTGATGTGCATCAGGATAACCTGGCAACGGAGCGTTCCCCGGAAGAACGAATGGAAACGCTGATAGTCTCCGCACTACAGCCGGTCATTCAGGCGCTGGAGGCGACTGGCGACATCAACGCGAAACTTATCTGGAGCAATACCGGTTATTTAATCAACTGGTATCTGACTGAGATGAAACCGCTGCTTGGCGAAGCCCTGCTGGCAACGCTACGCCAGCGCTGTTTTTTTGAAAAGCAGCTATCCGACGGTCAGGATAACCCGCTGTGGCGGACCGTCGTAATGCGCGACGGTCTTCTGGTACGCAGAACCTGCTGCCAACGTTACCGCTTACCTGACGTACAGCAGTGCGGCGACTGCACGCTAAAGTAAACCGCTTTACGTTGCCTTCAGTTATCGTCACGGCTTACTGCTGCTGGCCTGTCACATTATTATATTTACAGCGGCGCTCTCCGTATGCCAAATTACGTTTTGCCATTTTTGGGTCTACCGTGGCTATTGGTAAGGTCTCAGGAGAGAAGAATGAGTCTGCAATCTGTACGGCAATTTCTGGCCGATCATGCTCCCGATATTGAAATTATCGAATTAAATCAAAGTACAGCGACTGTCGAACTGGCAGCCAAAGCGCACAACGTAGAGCCAGGGCAGATAGCTAAGACGCTCTCGCTTAAAGTAAAAGACACCATTATCCTGGTGGTCGCGAAAGGCGATGCCCGCCTGGATAATAAGAAGCTTAAAACCACTTTCGGCGCAAAAGCCCGTATGTTGAGCAGCGATGAAGTGGTCAATGCAACCGGACATCCTGTCGGAGGCGTATGTCCCTTCGGGCTGGAGCACCCGCTGCCCGTTTATTGCGACATCTCTCTGAAGGGGTATAACGAAGTCTTGCCTGCCGCAGGCGCCACGCACAGCGCGGTACGCATCACGCCGGAAAGAATGGCTGAACTGACATCGGCGACCTGGGTAGACGTGTGCCAATAACGTGCCTGACACCCGGATTCCCCGAACAAGCACGGCGCATCCGGCACGGGCTATACCCGATGCTGGAGCGCGGTAGCATCTCCGGCGCGCAGATATAACAGAATATCCGCCGCATCGAGTAACCCGGCATCAGAACTCACGCCCAGCTTGGACATCACATTAAACTTATGCGCCCGGATAGTCTTAATGTTACGTTCTAACTGGACGGCAATTTGCGGCATTGAGTAGCCGTTCGACATAAAACGCAGAATCTCCCGCTCGGTTGGACTAAGCATACAATTCTGGTGAAGTTCCCAAAGATTGTCTGTACGCTCCGTTGTCCGCCGGGCGCTATTAAGCGATGTAAATAAGGCATCCTGTAAAACATCCAACGGAGACGCTTTGCTGATGACTCCATCCAGCGGCAGCGGGGATAGCGCGCTGATTAAGCGGGCTTCAGCATCATCATCGGCAATCACCAGACGTCGCATATGGGGATAATTTATCGCCAGTTCCGTCAGGCTGGATAATCCTGTCCGGCGTTCAGTTCTTAACGCAGAAAGAGAAAAAATAACGGCAGAAAACGGCGTCTTTAGCGCAGCCTTATAAAACGCGGATGGTTTTGAAAAAATATGAAGCGTATGTCGGCAATCCGGCATTGCATCAAATAGCCCTTTAATACCAATGGTGCTCATCACGCATTTTTCTACGAGCGCAACATTTCTCTTGCTGATTCTGTTTTCCATTCCATGGTTTCTCCATATACCGAAGGTAGGTTCAATTCTCTGGCTCCCTGAGAACTGTTTATCCATGCATACATCTCTGCATTACTGTGTATTGATAAGCGTCGCATGGCGCTATTTTTTTGGGCGCTAATTGTTTTATTACTTTTTTTAAGTAACGCCGCAATTTGGTTAATGCCCCACCCTTTTCCTAAAAGGCGTAATACTTTTCGTTCAGACAGCGTAAGGACAATCGGCCTGTCGCGGGACTCCTGAATTTCAGACGGCACCTGAGGCGATAATAACGTTTTGCTTATTCTTTCTGAGCGAGCGTTTCCCGCACGGATAACGCTAATAAGATTCTCAATTGGCTCTTCGTCTGAAAGCAAGGTGCTGACGGGGCCCATCAGGAGATCAACCGCATGTGGATAGCTGGATTTAGGAACCAGAAATACCCAATGTATGTCGCGATATTGCGAGAGTAAGCTATAAAAATATTCGCAGATAGCACGGGGAGAGGCATTGTTAACTGCTAAATCAGCAATAACTAAATTACTTCGGCGTAGTTGTAACAGCGTTAGCTCTTCTATCGTACGGCAATACGCCAGTTTATAATCGGGGAAATTACCTGTTATAGCCCCTTTAAGGCCTTCCTGTATAAGGGGGGTTTTACTGATAATAAGTCCATTTTTGCAGCATCCTGGCAGCATAATTCCTCCGCACCCACGCCGCCCCTTTTCATTGTCCCATTAATAAAAATACTATTAACAATGAGCGCAAAGAAATATAAGCCGAGTGGATTAATTATCCTTGTTTTATTTTTAAAAATATAACATTGATTGCGCTACAATCCACATAGCACAAAAACATGAAATCACTATCGCATAGTTACTCATAAAACCAGAAGCAAGACAATTAAATTAACTAAATTTGCACATTAGTAATTCTAACGAAACTCATCATATTAATAAATTTAAAATATGAGTTCATCCTTCATTCATATTGCTGAATCCTAAATTAAAAGCCCAACAATACTGACTGCCTCCCATAAAATTCATGTAATATCTGCAAATTACACTATGTCATGCCTACTTTTACGCCTGCTGCTCACGCCATTGTTGTAAAACGATTAATGCATATCGTTGATAAAATTCACCACATCATTGATTCAAAAATGAACGGCCAGGCAGGCATAATGTCTCTACTCTGGAAACGGACATACGAGAACCGTCGCCCATAAGGATATCCTGCCTGTGACAAAGCGCACGTCTCAGGAAAATTATGCGTTGCGCCTGGCGGTTGACGTTTTTATCAACAAGAAATTGATCTTAACCAACGCCACCATGCCTGCGCTTCGTGTTAAAAAGAAAGCCTCTGTCATAGTGGCGGCGCATAGAATGTCTTTTCGGACAGGACGAGTCATGCAAGAAGAGCAATCAATTCAACGAGCAGTAACACGGTTATGTATTCAATGCGGGCTGTTTTTATTGCAGCACGGGGCGGAAAGCGCACTGGTTGATGAGCTTTCCACCCGCCTCGGTTTGGCGCTCGGTATGGATAGCGTCGAAAGCGCGATCTCCTCTAACGCCATTGTCCTGACGACCATTAAAGACGGACAATGTCTGACATCGACACGTAAAAACCAGGATCGCGGCATTAATATGCACGTCGTCACGGAGGTTCAGCATATCGTTATCCTCGCGGAACATCGTCTGCTGGATTACAAAGGCGTGGAAAAACGCTTTAGCCAGCTCCGCCCGCTGCGTTATCCGCGCTGGCTGGTGGCGTTTATGGTCGGTCTCTCCTGCTCCTGCTTTTGTAAGCTGAATAATGGCGGCTGGGATGGCGCGGTTATCACCTTTTTCGCCAGTATGATAGCCATGTATATTCGCCAGATGCTGGCGCAGCGGCATTTACATCCGCAGATCAATTTTTGCATTACCGCCTTTGTCGCTACCACGATTTCCGGACTGATGCTCACCCTTCCCGCCTTTAGCCAGACGCCCACTATCGCCATGGCGGCGAGCGTACTGCTACTGGTGCCGGGCTTTCCGCTGATTAATTCCGTCGCAGATATGTTTAAAGGACATATTAATACCGGGCTGGCGCGCTGGGCTATCGCCAGCCTGTTGACACTGGCCACCTGTGTGGGCGTAGTGATGTCAATGACAGTATGGGGGCTACGAGGATGGGTATAATCGACTTTTTACTGGCGCTAATGCAGGACATGATCTTGTCTGCGATCCCCGCCGTCGGGTTTGCGATGGTCTTTAATGTTCCCCACCGGGCGCTTCCGTGGTGTGCGCTACTGGGGGCGCTGGGTCATGGCTCGCGTATGCTGATGATGAGCGCTGGCTTTAATATCGAATGGTCGACGTTTATGGCTTCGCTGCTGGTCGGCAGTATTGGTATTCAGTGGTCACGCTGGTATCTCGCTCACCCTAAAGTGTTTACCGTCGCGGCCGTGATCCCGATGTTTCCGGGGATTTCCGCCTATACCGCGATGATTTCCGCAGTAAAAATTAGCCATCTGGGCTATAGCGAACCGATGATGATTACGCTGCTAACTAATTTTCTGAAAGCCTCTTCCATCGTTGGCGCGCTCTCAATTGGCCTCTCTGTACCGGGATTATGGCTGTACCGCAAACGCCCCCGCGTGTGATCGGTGGAACACCGCCTGCTGTTCTTACAGGTCTGTGTGGTACTATAAAAACAGTCGCCCTTCTCGGTTGTTGTTCCATATTGAGAAACATTATGTCTTCCAGAATTTTAACGTCGGACGTCATCGGTATTGACGCCCTTTTACACGATCATCATGCTGTGCTGGCGAAGTCAACGGGCGGCGCGGTAGCGGTATTCGCTAATAATGCGCCTGCGTTTTATGCCGTGACGCCTGCACGCATGGCTGAACTGCTGGCGCTTGAAGAAAAGTTATCACGTCCGGGAAGCGATGTGGCGTTAGACGCGCAATTTTACGAAGAACCCGAAGCCGCCCCCGTGGCGATTCCCTGCGGAAAATTCGCCATGTATCCCGCCTGGCAACCGGATGCGGATTTTCAGCGTCAGGCAGCCCTTTGGGGCGTGGCGCTTCGGGAGCCGGTCACCGCAGAAGAGCTGGCGGCGTTTATCGCCTACTGGCAGGCGGAAGGCAAGGTTTTTCACCATATCCAGTGGCAGCAAAAGCTGGCGCGCAGCGTGCAAATCAGCCGTTCCAGCAATGGCGGAATGCCGCAGCGCGACATCAATAGCGTCAGCGAACCTGACAATCATATTCCACCAGGTTTTAGGGGGTAACGATGAAAAATGTTGGCGACCTGATGCAGCGTCTACAAAAAATGATGCCTGCGCATATTACACCGGCGTTTAAAACGGGCGAAGAACTGCTGGCGTGGCAGAAAGAGCAAGGCGAGATCCGGGCGGCGGCGCTGGCGCGGGAAAATCGGGCGATGAAAATGCAGCGCACCTTTAACCGTTCCGGCATTCGACCGCTGCATCAAAACTGTTCGTTTGATAACTATCGGGTTGAGTGCGACGGACAAATGAACGCGTTAAGCAAAGCCCGACAGTACGTGGATGAATTTGACGGCAATATCGCCAGCTTTGTCTTTTCCGGCAAGCCGGGAACCGGTAAAAACCATCTCGCCGCGGCTATTTGTAACGAGCTGCTGCTGCGCGGAAAGTCGGTACTGATTATCACCGTAGCGGATATTATGTCAGCGATGAAAGACACGTTCAGCAATCGGGAAACCAGCGAAGAGCAGTTGCTTAACGATCTGAGTAACGTTGATCTGTTGGTGATCGACGAGATCGGCGTGCAGACCGAATCCCGCTATGAAAAAGTGATCATCAATCAAATTGTCGATCGTCGTTCCTCGTCAAAACGTCCCACCGGCATGTTGACGAACAGCAATATGGAAGAGATGACGAAAATGCTTGGCGAACGCGTCATGGACCGTATGCGTCTCGGCAACAGTTTATGGGTTAATTTTACCTGGGACAGTTACCGCAGCCGGGTGACAGGTAAAGAGTATTAAATTGCAACGTGCTCCAGGGCGAGACTACGCCTGGCAGGCATAACACAGGTGATTACCATGAATACAGCGAAACATGTTCTGTGCTGCGCGGCGGTCGCCTGCGTACTGTTTTCCACCAGCGGTATCGCCGCCTCCTGGCAGGATTCGCTTTCCAGCGCCGCCAGTCAGTTAAGCGCTCAGGGCGCGAACTCACAGCAGGGCGGGATGTCGCTTTCGGCGCTAACCGGTCTGCTCAGCAACGGCGCCCAGTCGCTCAGCGCCGATAATATGAATAATGCCGCCGGTATTTTGCAGTACTGCGCCAAACAGAAGCTGGCGTCCGCTACCAACGTGGAAAACGTTAAAAATCAGATTCTGAACAAGTTGGGGTTGGATACTACACAGCAGGAGCAGGACACTAACTACCTGAACGGCCTGCAAGGGTTGCTCAAGACGAAGGACGGCCAGCAGTTGAACCTCAATAATATCGGCAGTACGCCGCTGGCGGAAAAGGTGAAAACCAAAGCTTGCGATCTGGTGTTGCAGCAAGGGCTGAATTTCCTTTCCTGACTGCGTTTTTCTGACCGTGCGCCACGCTGGGACGTCCTGATAAAAGCCGTGTTTTGGCCCTTTACCCGCCAGCACGGCATTAACCCGACTTTTCCTTTCGTCTTTTCCTGTTATTAACCGCTATGTCAGGAAGTGATGCCGATCAAAAAAACAACTTTCTAAACTCATTCTAAATAATAGCGCCGTGTAAAGTCATTAGAATTGCAGCAATGTGACATCGCTATTACATTGTTAGAAATTTTTTCCTGCCAGCGATAAGCCTGGTTTATTGAGGATCGTCAGTTGTCCGAGTTGCTCTCTGTCGCTCTGTTTCTCGCCTCTGTGCTGATATATGCCTGGAAGGCGGGCCGTAACACCTGGTGGTTTGCCGCCACTCTCACGGTGCTGGGACTTTTTGTCATTCTGAATATTACCCTGTATGCCAGCGACTATTTTACCGGCGACGGGATCAACGACGCAGTGCTTTATACGCTGACGAATAGTCTGACGGGAGCGGGAGTCGGCAAATATATTCTGCCGGGAATCGGCATTGCCCTGGCGTTAGTGACGGTATTCGGCGCGCTGGGATGGGTACTACGCCGCCGCCGTCACCATCCGCATCATGTCGGTTACAGCCTGCTGGCGTTACTGCTGGCGTTGGGTTCGGTCGACGCCAGTCCGGCGTTTCGCCAGATTACCGAACTGGTAAAATCACAAATGCGCGATGGCGATCCGGATTTTGCCGTTTATTATAAAGAACCAGCAAAAACCATTCCTAATCCGAAGCTCAATCTGGTCTATATCTACGGCGAGAGCCTGGAACGGACCTATTTTGATAATGACGCGTTCCCCAATCTCACACCAGAGTTGGGCGCGCTGAAAAATGAGGGGCTGGATTTCAGCCATACCATGCAACTGCCGGGAACGGATTACACCATCGCCGGGATGGTGGCTTCCCAGTGTGGTATTCCGCTGTTTGCGCCGTTTGAGGGCAATGCCTCAGCGTCGGTGTCCAGCTTCTTTCCGCAGAATATCTGCCTCGGCGATATTCTGAAAAACTCCGGCTACCAGAACTATTTCGTGCAGGGCGCTAACCTGCGTTTTGCCGGGAAAGACGTGTTCCTGAAATCACACGGATTTGATCATCTGTACGGCGCTGAAGAGCTGAAAACGGTGGTGGCAGACCCGTCTTATCGTAACGACTGGGGCTTCTACGACGATACGGTGCTTGATGAGGCATGGAAGAAATTTGAAGCGCTTTCCCGCTCAGGCCAGCGTTTTTCGCTGTTTACGCTGACCGTAGATACTCACCACCCGGACGGGTTTATCTCACGCACCTGCAACCGCAAACGCTACGATTACGACGGCAAGCCCAACCAGTCCTTTAGCGCCGTAAGTTGCAGCCAGGAAAACATCGCCGAGTTTATAAACAAAATCAAAGCGTCACCGTGGTTTAAAGATACCGTTATCGTCGTCTCTTCCGACCATCTGGCGATGAACAATACCGCCTGGAAATACCTGAATAAGCAAGATCGCAACAATCTGTTTTTCATTCTGCGCGGCGATAAACCGCAGCAGGAGACGCTGGCGGTCAAACGCAACACGATGGACAACGGCGCAACGGTGCTGGATATTCTCGGCGGCGATAATTTTATCGGTCTGGGACGTAGCAGCCTTTCCGGGCAGTCGCTGTCGGAAGTGTTCCTGAATGTAAAAGAGAAAGTGCTGGCGATGAAGCCGGATATTATTCGCCTGTGGAATTTTCCGAAAGAGATAAAAGCGTTCACTATCGATCGGGACAAAAACATGATCGCGTTTTCCGGCAGCCACTTCCGCCTGCCGTTACTACTGCGCGTATCGGATAAGCGTGTTGAACCGTTACCGGAAAGTGAATACTCCGCTCCGCTGCGGTTCCAGTTGGCCGACTTCGCCCCGCGCGATAATTTCGTTTGGATCGATCGCTGCTACAAAATGGCGCAGCTATGGGCACCGGCGCTGGCGCTCTCCACCGACTGGTGCGTCTCGCAGGGGCAGCTTGGCGGGCAGCAAACCGTACAGCATGTCGATAAAGCGCAGTGGCAGGGTAAGACTGCGTTTAAAGACACGATGATCGATATGGAGCGCTACAAAGGCAACGTCGATACCTTAAAGATTGTCGATAATGATATTCGTTATAAAGCCGATAGCTTTATCTTTAATGTCGCGGGCGCGCCGGAGGAGGTGAAGCAGTTTAGCGGCATTTCCCGGCCGGAGTCCTGGGGGCGCTGGTCAAATGCGCAGTTGGGCGATGAGGTTAAAATCGAATATAAAGCGCCGCTGCCGAAAAAGTTTGATCTGGTGATCACCGCCAAAGCCTTCGGCGACAACGCGAATCGGCCAATTCCGGTACGCGTAGGCAACGAAGAACAGACGCTGGTGCTGGGTCACGATATGTCCACTATCACGCTGCATTTCAACAACCCGACGGACGCGAATACCTTAGTCATTGCGCCGCCCGCTCCCGTCGCCACCAACGAAGGTAATATTTTGGGCCATTCGCCGCGCAAATTGGGGATTGGCATGGTGGAGATCAAAGTGGTGAATGTTGAGAGTTAAAAGAGAAGGTCATATATGCCGGGTGGCGGCTGCGCCTTACCCGGCCTACACATCATCTTTATCAATAAACTGGCGCACAGGCCTGATAAGCGAAGCGCCATCAGGCACTGTATATGCTACACGCCCCTTTCTGTTAATAATCGAACTGACGGTAGTAACGACGAATATCCAGACTGTGGCCGGTATATTTCTCAAAGTGCGCCGCCAGTCGGTCAACTAACAATGTCGAAACAACACACGGCGCCATGATCCAGCGGAACTCATCATCAATACCGTCCAGCGCATACGCTTTCGGATCAATCACCACCAGGTTATCGGTAATCTGACTGGCGAAGCGCTCAACGCGTTCATCCAGCGCGCGGCATTTCCCTTCCCCTTTCACCAGAATGAGCGGCACCTCTTTTTCCAGCAGCTCCAGAGCGCCGTGGAAAAATTCCGCAGAGCTGACGGGGCGCGTGCGCTTCCACTGCATCTCTTCCAGGATACACATGGAGAACAGATAGACCTCGCCCCACATCTCCGCGCCGCCGACCCACATCATATAATCGCTGTTATGATAACGGCTGGCGATAGCATCAGCCTGCGGATCAAATTTTTGTTTCGCTTTCAGCAGATTCGCCGGCAGAATTTCCAGTTGGCTGGCGAAGCGATCGTAACTGGCGAATTCGTTATTGCGCGACAGCACGCGGAAAAACAGCCAGTACAGCAGCATATATTCATATTCCACGCCATTTTTGTGACGCATCGGAATATGCCATGTCGCCGCCTGCGCCAGCGGAGAGTCCGCATTTTTGGTAATGGCGACTACGCGTATTCCCTGCACTTTACACCACTCGGCGATCGCCACCGATTCTTTGGTATCACCGGATTTAGACAGCGTAACAACCACAGAGTCTTTATTCAGCCGCTTATTTCCTTTATGAATTAATTCTGCCGCCTGCTCAACATAAACCGGCAACGTTGTTAATTCTTTGGCAAATTCATTAATTGCCATCATTGGCGCCAGTGAACCGCCAACAGAGGCGAAAAATAAAGAACTGAACCCGGCCTGATAAATCTCGTCAGCAACCTGTTCTGCCTTCTGGCGCGCAGCGATGATCTCACGAGCACTCGTCAGGTACTCGCCCTGATTAAAACCCAACATATTTTTCTCCTGATTGTTCAGATTTTACTTTTTAAAACGCGATCGAAATCGTCAAAAATGCGTACCGAAAGGTCGATGCCTTTCAGTGAGGCGATATGAAACGCCATGAGTTGTACCGGTACAATCAACAGTAATGGCGAGAAATGGTGATCAACCGCTACATCCAGCGCAAGCGTCTGGTCATCCTGCGCCGCCTTCGCCAGCGTGAGAGTAAAGGTTTTGGCGACCGCAGGCGTCATATACTCCCGTAGCGCCCTGGAGCGCGCGTCGGGCCGGTCCTCAAAGAAGAACATCACGTGTTCCGCATTGGCTTCCAGATACGGGCCGTGCATATAGGCTTCCAGCTCAAACCCGCTTGAGGGAACACGCACCGTCTCGGTAAATTTAGTTTCCAACTCTTTTGCCACCCCAACCAGCGCGCCGTAGCCTATCGCCACAAAACGCGTCCCGTTTCGTAAAACGGACTGGTGCTGGTGAATAAACGCTTCCGTACGCACGATAACCAACGGCAGGGTTGCCGCGATGCGTTGAAGCTGCGCCACATACTCCTCGACCTGCGATTCCGTCAGCCGCTGCTGCTGACGGGCAATTAACAACGCGATAAGCAACAGATTCAGTACCGTCGCGCTAAATCCACGGGTAACAAAGCCGACGGACTCAATCCCGGTCAGAATATCCAGTGGATAATCGCTGGCCTTGCCAAAAGGGCTTTGCGGATCGGCGGTCAGAGCGAATACCGGACGTCCCTGCGCCTGAACTTTACGCATCGCCTCCAGGGTAGAAGCGCTTTTCCCGCTCTGGGAAATAGCAATAACCATATCGGCTTGCGGATCGCTATTCTCATAATGACTAAAGGTGTACGGCTCTTTAATATCGATAGAGATACCGCAGCGCTCAAAGAAATAACGGGCGCAAAAGGCGGCATTCAATGACGATCCGGTGGCTAATATCAGGATTCGTCGTAACGTTTTTTGGCTGGCGAACCGCGATACTTCTTCCAGCGACTGGCGATGGCGGAGAATAATATTCGCCAGGACGTCAGACTCTTCGTTAATATAGGTCAGCATGGTTGGTGACATTGTGTATCCCTCTTAAAATAACCCTATCCAGGAACCGAAAATTCCCACCAGCGCAATACCGCCAATGATGGTTAACGGTTTCACTTTTTTCCCTAACAGCCAGTACACAATGGCGAAGCTAATTAACGGCAGCAGACAAGGCATGATGTCGTTAATAATGTCCTGGACATGGGTTTTCGCCTCTCCCGTACCAAACGTAATGGGAATGGTGATATCAATCATGGAGGCCGTCATCGCGCCAACCACCATCAGACCGATAATCGACGCGCCATAGGTTAGGCTTTCCATCATTCCGCTTTGCTGAATACGTTGCAGTACGCCGGTTCCCAGCACATAGCCCCAGCGGGTAAAGAACCATCGGGCCAGAATATGCGGTACGTTAAACACCAGCAGAAATAAAATCGGCCCCAGAATATTGCCTTTCAGCGCCAGACTGGTACCGATGCCAGTGGCGATAAGACGCAATGTTCCCCAGAAAAAAGAGTCGCCAATACCCGCCAGCGGCCCCATTAACGACGCTTTGACGTTATCGATAGAACTGGCGTCCATCTCTTTCTGCTGGCTATTTTTCTCCTCCATCGCTACGGTAATTCCGAGGATCAACGTCACAATGTGCGGCGTGGTATTAAAGAAAGCCAGATGGCGTTTTAGCGCTTCGGCAAGATCTTCTTTTCGGCTATACAGTTTCTTTAATACCGGAATGAGCGTATAGACGAACGCCAGGTTCATTTGTCGTTCATAGTTCCAGGAAAACTCCATCTGGAATGACCGCCAGAAAACGCGGCGTAAATCACGCGCGGTGACCAGACCAGTGGTTTCCGCCTGCTGGCGGTCTTTATCAGAAATCATCTTCATCGTCATGAGACGCTCCTTGCGCAGGTGCCGGTTGCGAGGCCGCAAATTTCGGCATATTGACCATCACGACGGCGACGATCGCGCCAAGAATCGCAATACCCGTCACCGGAATTTTTAAATACGCCATTAAGACGAAACCGAGGAAAAAATAGGGGGCGACCTTTTTATTAATTAATAAGCGCGCCAGCATGGCAAAACCCAGCGCGGGAATAATACCGGTGGCAACGCTTAATCCATGTTTAATAAATTCTGGAATGGCATCCAGAAAACCTTTAACCATATTCACGCCCGCTAAATAAGAGACCGTGACGATAATCCCCAACGTCAGCGACAGCCCAATGCCGGAGATTAAATGCATACGCTCAATGCCCCGGGTATCCCCTACCTCAGCGTAAGCATCGGCTTTATGACAGAGCAACGGAATAAACATTCCGTTATAGATATTTTTCACAATTAACGCCAGTGTCGCGATAGGCAAACCTAATAACAGCGCGGTTTCCGCCCCGGCGCCGGAATTAATCGCAAAGGCCACACCTAAAATACCGCCAGTGACCACATCCGGCGGCAGCGACGCGCCCACCGAAAAGGAACCGATAAACGCCAACTCCAGCGTCGCGCCCATCACAATTCCGGTTTCCATGTCGCCCAGCACCAGTCCGGTTAACAGTCCGGTCACGATAGGTCTGGAAATCAGCGACGTCCCTAATGCATATTCAGACTGGGCGATAAACGCCACCAGTCCAAGTAAAAGCGCCTCTACCATAATATGTCCTCAGGAGGGTATCCGCTCAGGCAAAAAGTTGTTTACGATCGTTAGGCACCAGCCGAATTTCTATCTCTACTCCGCCAGCCGCCAGCTCCCGAAGTTGAGTCATTTCATCCGCTAACAGATTGATGGCTTTAGCAATATTCTGGCTCCCTTCACGTACCTTCGTGCCGCCTAAATTAATACTTTTAATGTCGGGTAATTCGCGCGCCAGCCGGTACGCATCCGCCACGGATTCAACAACAATAAAAAGTTTATATTTATCGGTAACGCCGCTTTTTATCGCTTCAATTGAATCGGCAATATTTTTAATAACCAGCTTCACCGCGGGCGGCTTCGCCATTTTAATGGTGGTTTTACGCAGGTCATCATTAGGTACGCTGTCGTTGGCAATTAAAATACAGTCGGCGCCAACGTACTGCGTCCAGGAAAAGGCGACCTGTCCATGTAATAAACGATGATCCACCCGTAAAAAAACAATCATGACGCTTCCTCCCCTTAAAAATCTTTATCGCTTTGCATGGCGCTGGTGATAGTTTGATTGCAGTACTGAATATTTTCTTTTGAATCCGCTAACGCCGTCATTATGGTATGCGTGGTATTGCCATCGTTTTCCGACATAAAGAGATCGATAACCAGCGGCAGGTTAATCCCTGCCAGCAGATGAAAATTTTCCCGTGATAAATAACGGACAAATTCATTATTCACGCTGCCGGCAAAAATATCGGTCAGCGCAATAATTTCATCTTCCGGCGGGATCCGGGCAATTAGCGTATCTACCTGCTGGCTTAAATCCACGCTCTCTTCAACGTAAGCGCACAGCGTCCAGACATTTGACCGTTTGCCTAAAATCAGCTCCACGGAGTTTAAAACCCCGCTGGCCAGCGTGCCGTGGCTGGCGAAAATATAATGTCTCTTCATCCTGACCTCTAAAACACATTCCACTGTGATAAAAGAGAGCAAGCGGCGTGCCAGAAAAAGTGGCGCGCCGAAAAAAGATGCGGGTTAACAGAGAGGAATCGTTAAAACTGTTGATCTTGCTCGATAAGTTCTGTTTCGAAGGTCAGAATATTATGGATATAGCCAAGCTCGGCGGTGGGGATTTTGACACTGTAGTTACTCTCAATGACACTAAACGCTTCCCGTAGCCGATTCAGTTCCTGTTCCGGACACTGTTGTCCACTATAAGCAGTAATGCCCGCATGGCGGATCAGACGCTCAATCAGGCAACTAATATGCACATAGAGCGCCACCTTTCTTTCATTCGAGACGGTAACGCCCGCCAGATGCTCATAGCGCAGCAGAAACTGCTCAACGTGGTTGATGACTTTGCTGGTGTCGAGGATGGTGACGGATTCGATCACTCGTCGGAGCGAGAAGTTTTTCAGCAGCAGGTTATTGATCTCCGCCACCTGCTCCGGCGTGGTCAGCGAACCAAACAGCCGCATCAGATAGTGATTCCCCTCGCCGGAGATCAGCGAGTCGAGCGAAATCCACGGCACGCTGGCGATGTGCGGATCCAGCGTGCCGACTATCGCCAGTACGTCGTAGCGCATAAATACCGGCTCCTGGGTTTTATTGCTCGCCAGCATCGCATAATCGCAGGCGACGACGTCAATCTCCAGCGCCTGCGGAATACTGGCGCTCAGTAATGCGCAAAGATTAGTCGCCACACCGATACCGGTCGCGCAGGTGGTCAGTATGGCGCGCGGTTTGTTGCTTTTCGGCCAGTAGAGCTGATACTCGACCGGCACATCCCGGGCGATATCGCGGGCGATCTCTTCAATAAAATGCCCCTGTAAAATACGCTCCCCGACATACAGGGCCATGCTGGTCGATACGTTGTTGATAATCGTCACCGGCGTGGAAAGCGCGCGATCAAAATGACGATGAATGGCCTTGAGCGATCCCATATCCACCAGAATCATCAGGCCAGAGGCGAGCGGGTGCCCTTCCAGATAGCGCATCACCTGCTGCGCTATCGCCTCCGGCGTGACGTCCAACGGCATATCGAACGATTCAAAAATCGTATTTTTCAGTAACCGGTTGGCGACGTTGGCGATACTGCTGGCGGTGGCATAGCCGTGCGCCAGAATCACCGCATGCGTCACCTGTTTTTGGTTGTTAGCCCCCTGTTTATGCAGCCAAAGCGCCAGCAGCAGCATATCAATGCGTCTCGGCTCCAGATCCAGCTTCTGGCCCAGCGTCTCCAGAATTTGTAAACAGAAGCTGTACAGCAGCGGATATTTCTGGGCGAGGAAGGCGTCCAGTTGGCGGATCTGCTCGCTGTTGAGACGAGAAGGCGCCAGTGCGGTACGATGGATTAAATAGTGGCTAAGCGCGTAAATACAGTTGCCGTTAAGCTGCATATTGAAACGCTTCTCCAGACGATAAAACTCTTCCCGCACCTGGCTTGTAATTAACAGCAACCGCTGGGAGTGCACATTATCGTCGCCGGTAAAAATCAGACGATCGAAGAGAACTTCAATTTCATCGCCCATTCTTTTTTGTACCGTCTCCCACCCCTCTTTCCCGCTACGTACCAGCTCGTACAGCGCCAGCACATGACACTGCGTATCATGGATCATGCCCTGCATCTCGTCGCGGGCGCGCAGCAGCCAGGTCAGGTTCGTGTCGGGCGAGATGCTCACCGGCGTGTCGTCCGCCAGCGATTCATTTAGTGACGGCAATGCCGACAGCATGGCATCCGGCAGATCGTGCAGCGACACGGTAACGGTTTCCTGCCCAGGCTTTTTCGCCCATGCCGTCGCCACCGCATACTTCACCACATTTTTCAGTTCGCCGACGTTGCCGCGATAAACATACTGATTGAGGATCTGCAACAAACGCGGTTTGAGGATAAGCGTGGCCGAGAGTTTTTTCGCCTCCGTCCAGAAAAACAGTAAGATCAGCGCCTCTTTTTCCTGGCGGCTGCGGTGCTGGAGATCCGGCAGGTTGACCTGAATCGGGATGCGCCGCAAAAATGTCGTCAGAAAGGTACTGTGTATCTCTTCGGTCGTCGCAAATACCAAACGTACCGAAACCGGATGCCCCTGCGCGGTGTCGCCTACCCGATAAATTTCACCACGATCGAGCCAGGTAAAGAGCTTCTCCTGCCCTTCGGCGCTCAGCCGGTGGACTTCATCCAGAAATAACATGCCGCCGTCAGCCGCCTCGAACGCGCCCGGTCTGTCGCTCTGCGCGCCGGTAAACGCGCCCTTCACATAGCCAAAAAGATTCGCCGCCAGCAGTTCGGGATTGCTCGCATACTGGGCGCAATTAAAACTGATAAATGGCGCATCCGGCGACAGAAGCGCCTGGGCGATGGCATATTCGTGCATGAGCTGCGCCAGATAACTTTTCCCGGTGCCGCTTTCGCCGGTCATCAGTAGCGGCAGTCCGCCGTCGGGATAAAAAAGCGCGGTTTTCAGTTGCTCAATCGGGCGCTTCAGGCTTTCGTTATGGCCAATCAACAGGGAAAAGTGATCGTCCGGCGCGCACTCCTGTTCCCCGTGCGCTAACAGCTCCGCGACGCTGGCGTATTCATTACGCGAAAGGGTAAAAAACTGTTGGCTAAATGCCTGCTTATGCAGGAAATAGACGGGACGGGTATTGATTTTGCAGAGCACGCCCTGCGCCACCAGTTGGTTCAGATAATGGCTGGCGGTATTGCGCTGCATATTAAAACGCTTCGCCAGATAGCGCGCGGTAAACACCTCACTGACATTTTCCGGATCAAAAAAATCCGTTTGGTTCATCAGGAAAGCAAGCAGGGCATCTTTGCGCATCGTATCCTCTCACGATTATCACATCAGCAATTATGATGCCGCGAAACAAGGCTCTCCTGTCGTGCAATCTCTTGCTTTATTCATTTTTTGTGGATCACCGCACACCTTCACTCAACGTTGGATTAGCGCGCGATATCAGAAAAGAGAGGAGGAAGCGGCGCACGGCCTGGCGTATAAATCACGCTGCGCCATGCGCCTGATGCTGGTTTAAAATCGGCCTGCGCGGACTGCCAGGCCTGATAAGCGAAGCGCCATCAGGCAAAAGTGTGAACATCTCATCCGGCCTACGATCATCTGTAGGCCGACTGTTCACCATACGCCCTTAAAACGTTTCCCAATTATCGCTGCCGTCGGCCACAGCGGCCTTTGGTGACGACACGGCTGCCGGGGTTTTTACCGCTGCCACATCACGCGCACGCTGCTGTTGCTGTTGAATACGGAACACCGCGACGGCCTGGGTCAGACGGCTGGCTTGCTCTTCCAGCGCCGCAGCCGCAGCGGCGGACTCTTCCACCAGCGAGGCGTTCTGCTGCGTTACGCGATCCATCTCCGCTACCGCCAGGCCCACCTGGTCGATACCACGGCTTTGCTCGTCAGACGCCGAGGCAATCTCGCCCATGATATCGGTTACGCGGGTAACTGCATTGACGATCTCATCCATGGTTTCACCGGCGCTTTCGACCAGCGTCGACCCCACATCAACACGGCTCACGGAATCCTCAATCAGACTCTTGATCTCCCGTGCCGCCTGCGCGCTACGCTGGGCCAGATTACGGACTTCACCGGCTACCACCGCGAACCCGCGTCCCTGCTCGCCTGCGCGCGCCGCTTCTACCGCCGCATTCAGCGCCAGAATATTGGTCTGGAAAGCAATACCGTCGATTACGCTGATAATATCGGCGATTTTCTGCGAACTGGAGGCGATATCGCGCATTGTTTGTACGACGTTATCCACCACTTTGCCGCCTTTTTGCGCTGTTTCAGAGGCGCTCAATGCCAGGTGACTGGCCTGACGGGCGTTTTCGGCGTTCTGTTTCACGGTCGCGGTCAGTTGTTCCATACTGGCGGCGGTCTCTTCCAGAGACGCTGCCTGCTGCTCAGTACGGGAAGAGAGATCGTTGTTGCCCATCGCAATCTCGCTGGCGCCGCTATAGATCGCATTCGCGCCGTTACGTACATCGCCAACGGTACGCATCAGTTCACTTTGCATATGACGCAGGTTTTCAGCCAACTGCCCCATTTCGTTAGAGCCTTCCACATCAATACGTTTCACCAGATCGCCGCTGGCGATATGACGAATACTTTCAATCAGACGATTCATCGGGGCGATAAGCGACAGTTTGATGCCGAACCAGACGGCGATAATGACCACCAGAACGGCAATCAGCACACTGACCAGTACCCACATCGCCTGGTTGTAGGAACTGTTGTTATCCTCAACAGCAATATCGTACAGACGATCGTTTTGCTGCATATAGGCCATGTACTGCTTCTCAAAAGCGTCCTGATAGCTTTGAGTCGGTTGATCAAAAAACTCGTTAATCTTACCCGCGCCAAGAAGCTGAATAAGCTCCGCCAACGCGCCGTGGTAGATATCATAGGTTCGTTTGATCTCAAGGAAAGCCGCTTCACTCTGACGTGGATCGCGCGGTAACGCCTCATACTGCGCCCAGTTTTTTTCGGTGAGCTTCAGCGTATTGGTCGCCCCCTGCATCAGTTCAGCGACAGTTGCGCCGCTGCCAATATTGCTCTGGTCCATCATCCAGCGGATACCCGCGCGATTCAGGGTATTACGCGTTTGCAACAGCTCCACCCAGGTTGCATTCAGGGCAGACTGCTGCTGACGAATGGTTTGCAATACGGTGAAGTTTTCTTTGTCATTCTTCAGCGAGTTGAAGAACAGCCCGCCGGATGTCAGTTGTAAAAGGCCAAATAGCGCCAATACCAGCAGTAAGCTGGTAACAATTTTAATTCGCTTTAACATGTTTTCTCTTTCCGCTAGACAGATACAGAATTTTCGGCCTGGAAAGGGAAAACTTTATGGGATGCGCGCCATTAATATCACGATTAGCTCAGTTAAGTCGTTATGACGCCCCGCGTAACGAGGATCGTCCCATTTTATATCGTGATCTCAATCACATAAAATAGCCCACGCCCTCCTCTGCGAAACCGCTTACCGGTACGTCCGACCGCTTAAACCGCCATACAACCACTCACTGATTTACCTAACTTTACGCGCGCGATGATCTGGCAAGATCCTCTCAGCATAGCAGTCAATCTACCTCCTCAAACACGAACTCAATATCCACCCAGCTTCGGCTGATAATTAAACTTACAACCAGGTTTTACTATGGATACGAAAAAGATATTCAAGCACATACCCTGGGTGATTCTCGGAATCATCGGTGCTTTCTGCCTCTCGGTTGTTGCCCTACGTCGGGGTGAACACGTGAGCGCCCTGTGGATCGTGGTCGCTTCCGTTTCCGTCTATCTGGTGGCTTACCGCTACTACAGCCTGTACATCGCCCAGAAGGTCATGAAACTCGACCCGACGCGCGCGACGCCGGCGGTTATCAATAACGACGGCCTGAACTACGTGCCGACTAACCGCTACGTACTGTTTGGTCACCACTTCGCCGCCATCGCCGGCGCAGGTCCGCTGGTCGGGCCGGTATTGGCCGCGCAGATGGGCTATCTGCCGGGGACGCTGTGGCTGCTGGCGGGCGTAGTGCTCGCGGGCGCAGTGCAGGACTTTATGGTGCTGTTCATCTCTTCCCGCCGTAACGGCGCCTCTCTTGGCGAGATGATCAAAGAAGAGATGGGTACCGTTCCAGGCACCATCGCGCTGTTCGGCTGCTTCTTAATCATGATCATCATCCTCGCGGTGCTGGCATTAATCGTGGTTAAAGCGCTGGCCGAAAGCCCGTGGGGCGTCTTCACCGTCTGCTCAACGGTGCCGATTGCGCTGTTTATGGGCATCTACATGCGCTTCCTGCGTCCGGGACGCGTAGGCGAAGTCTCCGTTATTGGTATCGTGCTGCTGGTGGCGTCTATTTACTTCGGCGGCGTGATTGCCCACGACCCTTACTGGGGCCCGGCGCTGACCTTTAAAGACACCACCATTACCTTCGCGCTGATCGGCTACGCCTTTGTTTCCGCGCTGCTGCCGGTATGGCTGATCCTCGCCCCGCGCGACTATCTCGCTACCTTCCTGAAAATCGGCGTGATCGTCGGTCTGGCGCTGGGGATTGTGATCCTCAACCCGGAACTGAAAATGCCGGCATTGACGCAGTATGTCGACGGTACTGGCCCGCTGTGGAAAGGCGCTCTGTTCCCGTTCCTGTTCATCACCATCGCCTGTGGCGCCGTCTCTGGCTTCCACGCGCTCATCTCTTCCGGTACCACGCCGAAACTGCTGGCCTGTGAGACCGATGCGCGTTTTATCGGCTACGGCGCGATGCTGATGGAGTCCTTTGTTGCGGTGATGGCGCTGGTGGCGGCCTCGATCATTGAACCGGGTCTCTACTTCGCGATGAACACCCCGCCGGCAGGTCTGGGCATTACCATGCCAAACCTGCACGAGATGGGCGGCGAGAACGCGCCGCTGATTATGGCGCAGTTGAAAGACGTTACCGCACATGCAGCGGCGACCGTCAGCTCCTGGGGCTTTGTGATTTCCCCGGAACAAATCCTGCAAACGGCGAAAGATATCGGTGAACCGTCAGTATTGAACCGCGCAGGCGGCGCGCCAACGCTGGCAGTAGGTATCGCGCACGTGTTCCACAAAGTCCTGCCGATGGCGGATATGGGCTTCTGGTATCACTTCGGTATTCTGTTCGAAGCGCTGTTTATCCTGACCGCGCTAGATGCGGGTACCCGTTCCGGCCGCTTTATGTTGCAGGATTTGCTGGGTAACTTCGTCCCGTTCCTGAAAAAAACCGATTCTCTGGTCGCGGGTATCATCGGTACCGCAGGCTGCGTCGGTTTGTGGGGCTATCTGCTGTATCAGGGCGTGGTCGACCCGCTGGGCGGCGTGAAGAGCCTGTGGCCGCTGTTCGGTATCTCTAACCAGATGCTGGCCGCCGTGGCGCTGGTGTTGAGCACCGTGGTACTGATCAAAATGCAGCGCACCAAGTACATCTGGGTGACGGTAATTCCGGCGGTATGGCTGCTGATCTGCACCACCTGGGCACTGGGCCTGAAACTGTTCAGCGCCAACCCACAGATGGAAGGTTTCTTCTACATGGCAAACCTGTATAAAGAGAAGATTGCCAACGGCACCAACCTGACCGAGCAGCAGATTGCCAACATGAACCATATCGTGGTGAACAACTACACTAACGCTGGTTTGAGTATTCTGTTCCTGGTAGTGGTGTACAGTATTATCTTCTACGGTTTCACCACCTGGATGAAGGTACGCAACAGCGATAAACGTACCGACAAAGAAACCCCGTATGTGCCCGTGCCGGAAGGCGGCGTGAAGATCTCTTCACACCACTAAAACTGATGCCGGGTAGCGCACAGCGATCCCGGCTAGTGTAGGCCGGATAAGGCGCAAGCCGCCATCCGGCTTTATTCATTAACAGGACGGCAGAATGTTTGATACTTTAGGTCAGGCAAAAAAATATCTCGGCCAGGCGGCAAAAATGTTGATTGGTATTCCGGACTACGACAACTATGTCGAGCACATGAAAACCAACCATCCCGACAAGCCGTACATGACCTATGAAGAGTTCTTCCGCGAACGTCAGCAAGCACGTTACGGCGGCGATGGCAAAGGCGGTATGCGCTGTTGTTAATGGAGAGACTATGACCCCGATTGCAGTTACCCTACTTACCGGTTTTCTTGGTGCCGGCAAAACCACCCTACTACGCCATATCCTCAACGAACAACATGGTTTTAAAATTGCCGTTATCGAAAACGAATTTGGCGAAGTCTCCGTTGACGATCAACTGATTGGCGATCGCGCCACACAGATCAAAACCCTGACTAACGGCTGCATCTGTTGTACCCGCTCCAACGAGCTGGAAGATGCGCTATTAGACCTGCTCGACAGCCGCGACCGCGGCGATATTGCTTTCGACCGCCTGGTGATTGAATGCACCGGCATGGCCGACCCCGGCCCGATTATTCAGACCTTTTTCTCCCATGACGTATTATGCGAACGCTACCTGTTAGACGGCGTGATTGCGCTGGTCGACGCGGTGCACGCTAACGAGCAGATGAACCAGTTCACCATCGCCCAGTCGCAGATAGGCTACGCCGACCGCATTCTGTTGACCAAAACCGACGTGGCAGGCGACAGCGAGAAACTGCGCGAGAGGCTGGCGCGTATCAACGCCCGCGCCCCGGTTTACACCGTGGTACACGGCGATATTGACCTGAGTCAGTTGTTTAATACCAGCGGCTTTATGCTGGAAGAGAACGTGCTGGCAAGCCAACCGCGTTTCCACTTTATTGCCGATAAACAGAACGATGTGTCATCAATTGTGGTGGAACTGGATTACCCGGTGGATATCAGCGAGGTTTCGCGGGTGATGGAAAACCTGCTGCTGGAATCAGCGGATAAACTGCTGCGTTACAAAGGGATGCTGTGGATCGACGGCGAACCCAACCGCCTGCTATTCCAGGGCGTGCAGCGTCTCTACAGCGCCGACTGGGACAGACCGTGGGGCGACGAAACGCCGCACAGCACGCTAGTGTTTATCGGGATCCAGTTGCCGGAAGACGAGATCAGAGCGGCGTTTGCGGGGTTAAGGAAGTAACCCGCATCAAGGCCATCACAGAATGATGGCCTTCAGAGCAGATATGGCACTCTCTATTCACCGTTACCATATTATATCTTCCACCAGCGCACCACTACATAATGATAAATACAAACTACCTTAACCACGAGGGGATATTATACTCCGGCAAAGGCTCCACACTATAAGTATCTCTCCTGTCGCTCCCTTTTTTGCAGGTGATCTCATAGAAACCCCACTTATCATTTTTATCCGAATAAAACACAGTATATTTATCAGTATTAAAACCAAAATATTTTTCGTTTTTATTCTTCACTTCCAATTCACCGCACTTTGCTTCATTGCGCCATTCATGGTTGATGGTCTTTTTTAGTACAAAATAAGCGACATCACCAATCAACATAGGAACAAGCAGAAACAAAAACATAGACATAATAAAAGCTCCTGTTAATGTAAAAATTCGATACCCTTTTGCTTTATCACCGTAACGCAGAAATAGCCCATAGCAAATAGGTTGTGATAACCACAGGAAAAACATAAGAAATGCGGTGGCTTTCCAACAATATTCTAACCATGGAGAAGAGGATAGCTCCAGATTACTGATTTGCCAGAAAATGCTGGCAGAGTAACTACTAGTAAAAGCAAAAACACCTGAAAATGCGGTAACCGCCAAGCCGATTATCTTAAAGGTTTTTGCTGTATTATTTCTGGCAAAATCTAAAATAGTCAAAATGCTACTAATGAGGATAGAGACTGAAAATAAAATAGCTAACCAATACGTTATGGTGTTGACAAACACATTAGCAGACAACAACAAAAGCAAAAAAATTGACCATGCAGTTAGCGATAGAATACCAGCAAACCGAGTCAATAAATGATCATTGTCTGTGCGTACAAAGAAACTGATATATTCCCTAACTCGATTTACTTGAGTGAAAGAGAATATTAGAACAGATACAAAGAGAAATGCAACCAGGTAACTTTTTAAAGGAAATTTATAGGGGATTAAATAGATTGCGATCACGCCATAGACAATCACCGCAGAATCTAATTTTTTCTGTTTAAAATGTTTAAGAAAGGATCTCCAAATCTTAATAACTTCCATATTAAAACCTTATATGTTGGGTACAGAATTCACGAATTCATCTAAAACAGAGACTTAACACCAATAATGCACACAGAGTGTAATGATTTCATCTGATTTTGTGTGTAGAATTTGCGCATCGCTATTCGATGAGAATCCCCAATGGCTGACCTGAACCTGAGTACCCTGACGGAAGCAGACATCATTACCAAACGCGTTATGCCCGCCATCCTTGATGCTGGCTGGAACGACACAACGCAAATCAGACAAGAGGTCAAACTCCGGGACGGTAAGGTCATCGTGCGCGGCAAAGTCGCGGCGCGTAGAACGGTGAAATCTGCCGATATCGTGCTCTACCACAAATTAAACATGCCGCTGGCGGTGATCGAAGCTAAAGCCAATAAACATGAAATCGGCAAAGGCATGCAGCAGGCGCTGGGTTATGCCCACCTACTGGATGTTCCCTTTGCATTTGCTTCTAACGGCGACGGCTTTATCTTCCACGATAAAACGGCAACTGGCGCAATTGAGCGAGAAATTACCCTCGACGAATTCCCAACGCCTGATGAATTGTGGCAAAAATACTGCCAGTGGAAAGGTTACACCGCTGCACAAATGCCGATCGTCACCCAGGACTATTACAACGACGGCAGCGAAAAGCGGCTGCGCTACTACCAGCTTCAGGCCATCAACAAAACGCTGGAGGCTGTGTCTAACGGGCAAAACAGATTGTTGCTGGTGATGGCGACGGGAACCGGTAAAACGCTGACGGCGTTTCACATCATCTGGCGTTTATGGCAGTCAGGCGTTAAAAAACGCATCCTGTTCCTGGCAGACCGAAACGTCCTTGTTGACCAGACCCGACTTGATGACTTTCAGCCTTTCGGCTCCGCGATGACCAAAATCACCGGGCGCACTCTCGACCCCGCTTTCGAAATCCATCTTGCGCTCTATCAGGCGTTAACCGGCAATGAAGAGCATCAAAAAGCGTTTAAGCAGGTTTCGCCGGATTTCTTTGATCTGATTATCATCGACGAATGCCACCGCGGCAGCGCCTCTGAAGACAGCGCCTGGCGTGAAATTCTGGATTATTTCAGCTCCGCCACCCAGATTGGTATGACCGCCACGCCGAAGGAAACTCACGAGGTCTCCAATAGCGACTACTTTGGCGATCCTATTTACACTTATTCGTTGAAAGAAGGGATCGAGGACGGATTTCTCGCCCCTTACAAAGTGGTTCGCGTCGATATTGATGTTGATTTACAGGGATGGCGGCCCGTACGCGGCCAGAGCGACCTCAACGGTGAACTGATTGACGACCGAATCTATAACCAGAAAGATTTCGACCGCACGATGGTCATCGACGAGCGAACTGAACTGGTGGCGAAAACCATTACCGATTACCTCAAACGCACCAATCCGATGGATAAAACCATCGTGTTTTGCGAAGACATTCCGCATGCTGAACGCATGCGCCGGGCGCTGATCAACCTCAACCCGGAGATGGTAAAACGTAACGATAAATATGTGATGAAAATCACCGGGGATGACGAAGAAGGGAAAGGCCAGCTGCAGAATTTCAGCGACAAGAAAAAAGAATGGCCGGTGATTGTGACCACCTCAGAACTCATGACTACCGGCGTAAACGTTAAGACCTGCAAACTGATCGTGCTGGACCAAACCATCCGCTCGATGACCAAATTTAAACAGATCATTGGCCGGGGTACCCGCATCGAAGAAAACTACGGCAAGCTGTGGTTCACCATTCTTGATTTCAAAAAGGCCACTGAACTGTTTGCCGACGAGCGCTTTGACGGTATCCCGGAAAAAGTGATGGAAGCCACGCCAGATGACATTGCCGACCCGGACTCCGGCTTCAACGAAACGCTGGAGGAAGAAACGCCTGACGTCTTTGCCGACGAAGATATCAACGGAGCAGACGAAGATCCTGCCTCCTACACCACCAGCCCGATGGACGACTCCGGCCCGTTGCCGGAAGAGGAAGACAACCGGGTCCGTAAATTCCACATTAACGGCGTCACCGTTGGCGTGGTCTCGCAACGCGTCCAGTATTACGACGCCGACGGCAGGCTGGTCACCGAATCCTTCAAAGATTACACCCGAAAAACCGTGCTCAAAGAGTGCGCCTCACTGGATGATTTTGTCCGGAAATGGCAAGATGCTGACCGCAAAGCGGCGGTGATCAAAGAGCTTGAATTACAGGGTATCCTTTGGGATGTTCTGGCGGAAGAGGTCGGCAAAGATCTTGACCCGTTCGACATGCTCTGTCATGTGGTGTATGGTCAGCCGCCGCTCACGCGCAAAGAGCGCGCAGACAATGTTCGCAAGCGTAATTATTTCACCAAATATTCCGATGCCGCGCAGACTGTACTCAGCAATTTGCTGGACAAATATGCCGATGCGGGCGTGGAAGAAATCGAGAATATTCAGGTGCTGAAGCTCAAACCGTTCGACCAGATGGGCACTCTGCAGGAGATCATCACCGACGGCTTTGGTGACAAAGGCACCTATATGCAGGCAGTGAGCGACCTGGAAAGCGAAATTTACCAGCTTCCTCCCCGCTCCGCCTGAACATCCTGATTACGCCACCTGCGGCCCGTCTGCCGCAGGTGGCTTTGTTTTTTTATAAAGGGACGACCCCATGTCAATCAGCTCGGCTATCAAATCATTACAAGACATCATGCGCAAAGATGCAGGCGTCGATGGCGACGCACAGCGTCTGGGTCAGCTCTCCTGGTTATTGTTCCTGAAGATCTTCGACGCCCAGGAACAGGCGCTGGAAATCGAGCAGGAAAAATACAGGCTGCCGATGCCGGAGCGCTACCTGTGGCGCAACTGGGCGGCCGATAACGAAGGGATCACCGGCGATAAACTGCTGGCGTTCGTCAACGACGACCTGTTTCCGACGCTAAAAGATCTGCCCGCGCAGATCGATATCAACCCGCGCGGCTATGTGGTTAAGCAGGCGTTCAGCGATGCCTACAACTATATGAAAAACGGTACCCTGCTGCGTCAGGTGATCAACAAGCTGAACGAGATCGATTTTACCCGCGCCAGCGAACGTCATCTGTTCGGCGATATCTACGAACAGATCCTCCGGGATTTACAGGCCGCAGGCAACGCGGGTGAATTCTACACCCCACGCGCCGTGACCCGTTTTATGGTCGAGCGCGTCGATCCGAAACTCGGCGAATCGATTATGGATCCGGCCTGCGGCACCGGCGGCTTCCTCGCCTGCGCGTTTGATCATGTTAAAAATCATTATGCGCACACGGTCACCGACCACCAGATCCTGCAAAGACAGATCCACGGCGTGGAGAAGAAACAGCTACCGCATCTGCTTTGCACCACCAATATGCTGCTGCACGGCATCGAAGTGCCGGTACAGATCCGCCACGATAACACGCTGAACAAACCGCTCTCCTCCTGGGACGAGCAGATGGATGTGATTATCACCAACCCACCGTTCGGCGGCACCGAAGAAGACGGCATCGAGAAGAATTTCCCGGCAGAAATGCAGACCCGCGAAACGGCGGATCTGTTCCTGCAACTGATTATTGAAGTGCTGGCGAAAAACGGCCGCGCGGCGGTGGTGCTGCCGGACGGCACGCTGTTTGGCGAAGGCGTGAAAACCAAGATCAAAAAGCTGCTCACCGAGGAGTGCAACCTGCACACCATCGTGCGTCTGCCGAACGGCGTGTTTAACCCGTACACCGGGATCAAAACCAACCTGCTGTTCTTTACCAAAGGCCAGCCAACCAAAGACATCTGGTTCTACGAGCACCCGTACCCGGCGGGCGTGAAGAACTACAGCAAAACCAAACCGATGAAGTTTGACGAGTTCCAGGCCGAGATCGACTGGTGGGGCAACGAGGCCGACGGCTTCGCCAGCCGCGTCGAAAACGAGCAGGCGTGGAAGGTCAGCATCGACGAGATAATTGCCCGCAACTTTAACCTCGATATCAAGAACCCGCACCAGGTGGAAACCGTCAGCCACGATCCGGATGAACTGCTGGCGCAGTACGCGAAGCAGCAGGAAGCAATCCAGACCCTGCGCCACCAGCTGCGCGATATTCTCGGCGCGGCGCTCTCCGGCAAGGAGGCCAACTGATGGCGGTGGAAAAACTGATTGTTGACCATATCGACACCTGGACCACGGCGCTGCAAACCCGCTCCAGCGCCGGGCGCGGCAGCTCGGGTAAGATTGACCTGTACGGCATCAAGAAGCTACGCGAGCTGATTCTGGAGCTGGCGGTGCGCGGCAAGCTGGTGCCACAGGATCCGAATGATGAACCGGCGTCCGAGCTGCTGAAACGCATTGCGGCGGAAAAAGCCGAGCTGGTGAAGCTGGGGAAAATTAAAAAACAGAAGCCGCTGCCGGAGATTAGCGAGGAAGAGAAACCGTTTGAGCTGCCGATTGGGTGGGAATGGGTACGGTTAGGTGATCTTGGATTTACGCAAACAGGAGGAACTCCGTCAAAATCTAAACCTGAATATTTTGGGAAAGATATTCCTTTTATTAAACCAGCAAATATCACTTCTCAAGGTGTCGATTACCAAGATGAAGGCTTAACAATACAAGGTGCGAATGAGCTTGGAAGACTTGCACCGGCTGGTTCAGTCTTAATGGTTTGTATTGGTACAATAGGAAAGTGCCAAGTTGTAAATCGACCATGTACATTTAACCAACAAATAAATTCAGTTACACCATTTATAGAGAATTCTGAATTTATATTTCTTTGTTTATCTTCAGCATATTTCCAATCGTTAGCTTGGTCTAAATCGTCAAGTACAACAATTGCTATACTTAACAAAGGAAAGTGGGAATCTTTATTATTACCACTCCCTCCATTAGAAGAACAATTAAAGTTAATTAAAACCGTTAAGAAACTCACGTCCCTCTGCGACCAACTGGAACAGCATTCCCTGACCAGTCTGGACGCCCATCAACAGCTGGTTGAAACCCTGCTAACCACGCTAACCGACAGCCAGAATGCCAATGAACTGGCCGAAAACTGGGCGCGTATCAGCGAACATTTCGACACGCTGTTTATCACCGAAGCCAGCATTGACGCGTTAAAACAGACCATTCTGCAACTGGCGGTGATGGGCAAACTGGTGCCGCAGGATCCGAACGACGAACCAGCCTCTGAACTGCTCAAACGTATTGCGCAGGAAAAAGCGCAATTGGTGAAAGACGGGAAAATTAAAAAGCAAAAACCATTGCCGCCGATTAGTGATGAGGAAAAACCGTTTGAGCTGCCTGAGGGGTGGGAATGGTCTAGATTAGATCATGTTGCATCGAAGATTACCGATGGTGATCATAAAACTCCACCACGCATTGCTGAAGGTTATAAATTACTTTCAGCCAAAAATATTCGCGATGGTTTTTTAGACTATGAAAACTGTGACTATATTTCAGAGTCTAGCTATATAAAATCCCGTGAAAGATGCTTACCTGAGAAAGGTGACCTATTAATCGTTTCGGTTGGCGGAACAATAGGAAGATCATCATTAATTACTGGCGACTCTGAATTTGCACTCGTACGTAGTGTTGCAATAATAAAACCATTAATTATTGAGCCAAATTTCTTAAAAATAGCTATGGACTCTCAGTTATTACAATCTATGATTCACTCGCACAAACGCGGTGGAGCACAACCTTGTTTATATCTTGGCGAAATAAGCAAATTTCTATTCCCTGTACCTCCATTAAAAGAGCAAAAAAGAATCGTTAAAACAGTTGATATATTCATGGGAATCCTTGAAACCTTAACTTTAGCATTCCAATCCGCCCAACAAACCCAGCTCCACCTGGCCGACGCTCTCACCGACGCAGCCATAAATTAACCGGCCCTCACAAACCAATAAAGCGGCTAAATAGCCGCTTTATTCCCATCACCAGAAATAATCCATCCCTGCATCCACGCCGTTATTTTCATTCATTTTCAGCTGGACTTTCCTTCTATTCCCTGATGATATATCCAGGTATTTTTCGCAAGACGCCCGTGCTGCAACACGAGCGCCTCGCTAATCACAATCACTATTTAACGAGAATAGCCATCATGACTACCCCGCATTCTATTGCAGAATTCACCAATCCAGAAGTCTCCCCGGCAAATAACCGTAAAGGCACCGTCAGTTATGCGAGCCGCTTTGAAGATCACCAGCATATTCCGGCGATTATCATGAAAGGCCAGTGGCTGGAAGCCGCCGGTTTTGCCACCGGCACCAAAATCGATATCAAAGTGATGGAAGGCTGTATCGTACTGACCGTGAAACCACCAGAGCCTGAGCTGGTTGAGTCTTTACGGCAAGTAAGCAAGCTGTCAGTACGTAAACAAAAGCAAGTTCAAACGTTTATCCGCGTGATTTCTTCTAAATAGGCAAGAAACCCAGGTGCGATTTAATTCGTACCTGGGTTGCAGTATCAGGCATCAATCTCGTCTGTTGCTGTCTCTAATTCAGCAACGTCATCCTGACTGATATTTTTCCCCATTGCCGCTTCGATCAATTTCAGCAATTGTTTTTTTCGATCGGCAAAAAATGCCTCGAAACTATCCTGCCGTAACAACGAAGGCTCAATAAAGTGGCTGCGTAGGATCGCATCCATCTCGGCATCCTCCAGACCGACCTGCGGATGCGTCTGGATCTGCGACAGATACTCAGCCGGAGATCTCCCACCAATCATTCGGTTGGCCTTATAGGAGATTGATGTTTTATTAATGATAGAGTTATACACTGCTGGACTAATACTATTATTCTCGCACCATATCTTGGGGAAAATATGGTGAATATCGAGTGCAATCTCGCCATAATCTAACTTTTGGATCGTCGACTTCCAGAAAAAGTCTTGAGCACCATTGCGTAGGATCAACACGCTTAGCGCTTTATACGCGGCGCTCAATCGGGAACGTAACGTCAATAAACGCCCGGGCTGGAATGATGCTTCATAAATGGTACGCGGTTCTTCACCGTCCCTCTCAATCCAGTTTAGTAACTCTTCCACATCGTTTGCGATACGTGTTTCTACCGCGCCGCCGTACAGTTCCCCCAGGACACCGCACCAGAACCAGCGCGCCAGTTTGTCATAAATTTTGGGCTCCAGCCAATTGCCTTGTAATTGCGATAATACTGCCGCCAGCGGCACAAGCTGCGTACGATAAGGAAGATCCCATGAGTGCATAAAACATTCATGATGGAGAAATTTAGCGGCAAGTAAGAAGCCTTTTTCCACATCGTCGGCCCAGCAATGATAATCTTCAAGAGAAAGCGCTAAGACTGAAACTCGTTTAGCACTTACTGCAGTAACTGATTTCCCTGTCTTCCCTTCGGCCAGATCGGCACGCCGTTTTTTTAGCGTATTCAATATGCTGATAGCCTGTAAAAAGTCAGTCGGCTCTACGCCCTGTAGGATAGCTTCTTTATTCAGTACATTTCGGCGGCCAAATTTTTGACGCAAATTACTGCCAAACCAGTCATCCCGAAGATTAAACCCATCAGCCGCAAAACTGGCGGTCACCAGTTCAAACACGGATAGTGGAACACCACCGGTATTAACCTTTTCAAACACCAGGCAAACGGCCTCTTTGCTAGTTGATTTACCCAATTTAATAACAGGCAGCAAATAGTTCCTAAAGGCATTCAGAATTTTTTCACGGAACTGCATATAAGTGAAAAACTTTTCTTGTGAACACTTATATAAATGACTTTCCCATGCATCAGAGTTGATAATTTGGTTACAAGGGAAAAATAATGCTTCGCACTCTTTTTGCACGGTAGAAAAATCCATTTCAACCGTTTCCCCAAATGAGTTAACAAAAGTTTTTATATCACGACCAAAATTCATCGTTACTTTTTTAGACTTTTCAACAGAAATAAAAGCTTCATCAAGCCTATTGTCCAGAGCGGCCTCAATATCAATATAATAAAAACGGTCTATCTGCTTTCCTTTCTCGTTAAAAGTCTTAACGGGCGTATCCAGCATCAGGACTTGAGTCAAGGATGTTAAACGTTGCTGGCCATCCAGAATCAACATCTCAGGCTCGGTTTTCTGCAATTCTACATTTTCAACGGGACGCACCTGGAAACGAACTTCTCCCCCAGTCTCCAGCAGCATAACCGCACCAACGGGAAAAGAACGGGCAATACTGACCAGCAAAGACCGCACATGCTCATCATCCCAAACCCAACCACGCTGGAAATCAGGCAACTGTACCCGTCCATCAGTAATCTGCCCCAGGATATCTTTTAAAGCAATTTTCGTCGTGTCAAACGTACTCATTCTGGCGCTCCTGCCATTTTCTCTTTTCAAATTAATAAATTACCACAAATAACATATCCTCAGACTCAATTTTATGCTTTCTGATTCTACTCTGTGCAGTATCATACCCGGTAATATGAAAGACAGGAGGGATCCATGAGCGATATCCAGCTTTTCCGCCTCGGTGGCGGGAAAGTACAAGAACTGCCGGGCAAAGCCGCAGCCATTGAAAAAGATCTGCAAATGCTGATCGAATCCCATATGGAAACGTTCCTTGGCGTCCGCTTTCTCGAGACCGAATACCACACGGGTAAAACCCATCGTGGGCGAATTGATTCCCTCGGCCTCGACGAAAATAACTGCCCGGTGATTATTGAATATAAGCGCCACAGCAATGAAAACGTCATTAACCAGGGGCTCTTTTATCTCGACTGGCTGCTCGATCATAAAGCGGAATTTCAGTTGCTGGTGATGGAGAAAATAAATAAAACCGCGGCCAAAGCCATTGACTGGTCCGGCACACGGTTAATCTGTATTGCCGCCGATTTTAATAAATACGACGAACATGCCGTTCAGCAAATCAACCGCAATATCAACCTGATTCGCTATAAGCTTTTTGCCGACGACCTGTTAATGCTGGAACTGGTTAACGCCGTGGTCGAAAATAGCCCTCAGTACATCATCGCGAACGGTTCCGTCAGCAGCGGTAAACGCCATACCCGCACGCAGCGCGAACAGCTCTCTTCGGCCTCTCCCGCGCTGCTTTCATTATATGAACAGCTAAAAAGCTATGTGCTCTCACTCAGTGATGAGGTTCAGTTTAAAGAGCTTAAGCTCTATGACGCCTTCCATCTCATTCGTAACTTTCTGTGCGTGGCTGTTTATCCCGTGACCGACCCACACCTACGCCTGTGGCTGAAAATTAATCCACAGCATATCCAGCTTGAAGAAGGATTTAGCCGGGACGTCACAAACATTGGCCACTGGGGAACCGGCGACGTCGAATTGATTGTGCGTAACGAACACGATCTGGATAAAGCCAAACTGCTGATCGAGAAAGCCTGGCAGGAAAATTAGCGTTCCAGGATATCCGCCTACTGGAGAGGTTAAGATAAGATTATCCAGCCTTTCCAGTTTTACTGGCTCTTATCTGTTATTCCACATCCTTCCTTTCCAACCCAATATCCCTTAACTGCTCGTCACTCATTCGCCGCAGCGCCTGACAGGCCCGCTTACGCAGCCACCACCTTTTTAGCGCCCGTCTGAGCTGCACAAAGCCAATGAATGGTTGTCTGGGGCGGTTCTCGTAAAATTCCATACCGGCCTCCGCATAGAACAGAAAATGCGGGCATCATGAATGTCTGTACAAACAATATCGGGATAAAAAGCACGGTTAGTGCAACGTGGATAAATAAGGGGGGCGATTGAAGGTGTTTTGTTCGCTTATTTCGTTCTGATTTAAGATCCGCGTCCTTCGCTGCAAAAAGCCAGGCCCCTCCCGTTTTCAGAGGGGCAACAGGGATTAGCGGCGCACCACTACCAGCTTCTGGTTCACAAACTCCTTAATCCCCAGATCCGATAGCTCGCGTCCGAAGCCCGAACGCTTAACGCCGCCGAACGGCAGCTCCGCTGCGGTGTCGGTCAGCCAGTTGATATAAACCATCCCGGTTTCAATCCGGGAGGCCATGCGTTTAGCACGCTCAATATCCTGACTAAACACTGCGCCGCCCAGGCCGTAGTGGGAATCGTTGGCGAGTTTTACCGCCTCGTCATCGTCTTTCACCACATACATCTGCGCCACCGGGCCGAAGAACTCTTCAAAGTACGCCGGGTTGTCACGCGTAATATTGGTCAGAATCGTCGGCTCAAAGAAGTTGCCTTTGCTTTCCAGCGGCTTGCCGCCAACGTGCAGCGTCGCGCCATTTTTCACCGCTTCCTCGACCTGTCTGGTCAGTGTATCCAGAGCATCTTTCGACGACAGCGGCCCTAGTTCGGTAGAAGCGTCCATCTGATCCCCCACCTTCACCTTCCTGAATGCCTCGGTGAACTGGCTGAGGAATTGATCGGCGATTTTCTCATGCAGGATAAAGCGCTTCGCCGCCGTACATACCTGCCCCGCATTAGTGAGCCGTGCCTGCACGCCAATTTTCACCGCTTTCTCAAGATCGGCATCGTCCAGCACGACGAACACATCGTTCCCGCCCAGTTCCAGCGTCGATTTTTTAATGTGCTTCGCCGCCTGTGCCGCCACGGCGCTCCCCGCTTTTTCAGATCCGGTCAGCGCCGCGCCCTGCACGCGCGGGTCGGCGATGATATTCGCCACCTGATCGGAGGAAATAAACAGGTTGGTCCATGCGCCTTCCGGCGCGCCGGCTTCACGCACCAGATGAGCAAACGTCTCGGCGCAGTGCGGTACGATGCTGGCATGTTTCGCCAGCACCGGGTTACCTGCGGCCAGGTTCGGCGCCAGCACACGCATCAACTGATAGTACGGGAAGTTCCACGGCTCAACAACCATGATGACGCCAATCGGATGATGTTCTACCCACGCGTCGCCAAACTCGGTTTTATAAGGCACCGGGGCAAGAAACTGCTTCGCGTTATCTGCATAATAGCGAGCGATCTGCGCACACAGTTTGACTTCGCCACGGCTCTGCTCGATGAGCTTGCCCATCTCCTGGCTAGCGATTTTTGCCAGTTCTTCAACACGGCTGTCGATCAAGTCAGCCAGCTTATGCAGTACCGGCAAACGTTGGTCAATCTCTCCCCTGGACCAGTCGGAGTGATAGAGCGCGTCAGCTTTTTGCAGCGCGGCTTCAATATCCGCGTCCGTGTGCGGGGGATACTCTTTAATGAGCTGATTATTGGCAGGATTCACTGTCTGGTAAGCCATATCACATGTCTCCTTGTTATCGTCATTAAGGCAGCCGGAAATGCCGCTCAGAACAATAAGGGTAGTAGAGATGGCTGGCGCTATCGGTAAAGTTCGGTATATTCGTGAGGTTATCAGCGATAATTATAGAGAGCGTTGCCCGGCGGGCACCGGGCCTGCAACATTCAGACTGGAACCGCGTTAGTGGCTAACATCCTGAAGCTCTTCAGCCGTAAGGCCGGTGAACCGCTGGACAGTCTCGCGGTCAAGTCCGTCCGCCAGCATCTGTTTGGCGATACGCAATGCGGCAACGCGCTGACCTTTTTCCAGCCCTTTTTCCAGCCCTTCCTCCAGACCAACCTGTCTTCCTTGCCGTTCCCCTTTTCTGCGATCCGCTGCACGGATCCTCTCTATCAGCGTCATCAGTCTCTCCTTAGTGTGCGGGACATGCCCTACCACATCACGAATAAACGTGGTGAAACGAGGCGTATGTCCGTGCTGAATCATAAGATAATTAAACAGCGCTTTAAGCTGCCTGTCATTAGCGCAACCAGTAACTAACAGCGAAGCAATCCGTTCAACCAGTCCCAGCAGGTCCCGCTGGCGGATATGTTTTTGGATGAGCTCCAGCAGCGCAATGCGGCGGTGCTGCATAATGTCATCATCCGATACCACCGTAATATCGACCAGCGGAAAGGCAGCGGCATAGAGTCTTCTTGCCACTTCCGGGTTCGCAAACTCATCCAGCCAGCACAGCGAAAAAGGATACGGGCTATCAACACCGTGATAAAACAGCATCGGCACCACCAGCGGAAGATGCTTATGCCCCGCATCCAGATGCTGTTGCATTGCCGCCATCGCATACCGCATCAGCCGAAACGCCATATGCGCATCCGGCGTACTCTGATGTTCAATCACGACATAGATATAACCGTCGCCCTCGCGCGTTTTCAGCGACCAAAGCACATCGGAATAATAGGCTCGCAGATTTTTTTCAATAAAACTGCCGGGCTCCAGCTTTAGCGTCCGCAGGTCGCAAAGCTGGCGTAACGACACCGGCAGATGAATCTCCATAAAATCGCGGGCGGTTTCCGGGTGGCGCAAAAAGGTTTTAAACACCGCATCATGCGGTGTTGAGGTCGTCGATTTTTTCATGGTGCTCCGTCACCCCAAACCAGGATGCTGCGACTCTACCTCCTGAAAATTCCTTTCTCATCCGTACCTTTTCAGCATTGCGAGGCGCGACGAAAGATAAATCCTGTTATCTGTAATGCACATGCATTTTCGGAACTGAACACGCAAAATACCAGCCTGCGCGCCCTGCCTTTATCTTTATTAACCAGACAAACTCTTTTGATTAACATCAAAATTTAATTACACTTAATGTGTATATTTTCCGTGCAACGTAAATTTCCCGAGGTGTGATGTGCTGATTGTTATCTGTAATCGCCACACGTTCTGACGAGATTCAGAACGCGTCTCTTCCTGTCTGTGTTTTCACCGGCAGCGTTTTTGATTACATGAAATTCAGTACATCCGCAGCCGCTGTTTCCATCGCCTGCCTGACGTCACGACGACGGTATTGAGTTTCGCTGTCCCATCATAGGGTTCTCCGACATGGAGCGCATTTTTTATGCAACGGATTATTCAGTTTTTCTCCCAACGCGCCACAACGTTATTTTTCCCGATGGCGCTGATTTTGTACGATTTTGCCGCCTATCTGACGACGGATCTGATTCAGCCTGGCATCATTAACGTCGTGCGCGATTTTAATGCTGACGTCAGTCTTGCGCCGGCCTCGGTCAGTCTCTATCTGGCGGGCGGAATGGCGTTGCAATGGCTTCTGGGGCCGCTATCCGACAGGATTGGCCGCCGGCCAGTGCTGATTGCAGGCGCATTAATTTTTACTCTCGCCTGCGCGGCAACGCTGTTGACGACCTCAATGACACAGTTTCTGGTTGCCCGTTTTGTGCAGGGCACCAGCATTTGCTTTATCGCAACGGTCGGCTACGTCACGGTACAGGAGGCCTTCGGTCAAACCAAAGCCATTAAGCTGATGGCGATTATTACCTCCATTGTGCTGGTCGCTCCGGTTATCGGCCCGCTCTCCGGCGCGGCGCTGATGCACTTCGTTCACTGGAAGGTACTGTTCGGTATTATTGCGGTGATGGGACTGTTGGCGTTGTGCGGCCTGCTGCTGGCGATGCCAGAAACGGTGCAACGCGGCGCGGTGCCGTTCAGCGCGGTGAGCGTACTGCGCGATTTTCGTAATGTGTTTCGCAACCCGATTTTTCTCACCGGGGCGGCGACGCTGTCGTTGAGCTACATCCCGATGATGAGCTGGGTGGCGGTGTCGCCGGTGATCCTGATCGATGCCGGCGGGATGAGTACTTCGCAATTCGCCTGGGCGCAGGTGCCCGTATTCGGCGCGGTGATCGTGGCCAATATGATCGTTGTGCGCCTGGTGAAAGATCCGACCCGACCGCGTTTTATCTGGCGCGCCGTACCAATTCAGTTAAGCGGGCTGGCGACATTGCTCCTCGGTAATCTTCTTCTGCCGCACGTCTGGCTTTGGTCTGTGCTGGGCACCAGCCTGTACGCGTTCGGCATTGGAATGATTTTCCCGACGCTGTTTCGCTTCACGCTTTTCTCCAACAACTTGCCAAAAGGGACCGTTTCAGCCTCGCTGAACATGGTGATTCTGACGGTGATGGCGGTGTCGGTCGAAGTTGGCCGCTGGCTGTGGTTTCACGGCGGGAGACTGCCATTTCACCTGCTGGCAGCGGTGGCCGGGGTGATTGTGGTCTTCACCCTGGCGACATTATTACAGCGCGTGCGCCAGCATGAGGCGGCAGAACTGGCCGCTGAGAAGTAAACACTCTGCCGGATAGAGGCTTATCCGGCACAGGATAATCTGATGTTTTTTGCACGTTCTTGCCGTCTGGCTCTATCCTTAACCCTATGAATAAAATCGCCGAACTCAAACGCGCCAAACGCCTGGCGCTCTCACTGTTGCTGATAGCCGCCGCGACGTTTGTAACCACGCTTTTCCTGCCGCCCAGTTTTTGGGTGCTGGGCGTAAAAGCTATTGCCGAAGCGGCGATGGTTGGTGCGCTGGCGGACTGGTTTGCCGTGGTGGCGCTGTTTCGCCGCATTCCCATTCCGTTTATTTCACGACATACGGCGATTATTCCCCGTAACAAAGACCGAATCGGCGAAAATCTTGGGCAATTTGTGCAGGAGAAGTTCCTTGATACGCAGTCGCTGATCGCGCTAATCCGCCGCCATGAACCCGCGCTGCTTATCGGAAACTGGTTCAGCCAGCCGGACAACGCCAGCCGGGTCGGGCAGCATCTGCTGCAAATTATGAGCGGCTTTCTGGAACTAACCGATGACGCCCGTATTCAGCGGCTGCTCAAGCGAGCGGTGCATAAGGCGATTGATAAAGTGGATCTTTCCGGCACCAGCGCCCTGATGCTGGAAAGCATGACCAAAAACGATCGTCACCAGGTGTTACTCGATACGCTGATCGCCCAGCTTATCGCCCTGTTACAGCGTGACAGCTCCCGAACATTTATCGCCAGACAGATCATACGCTGGCTGGAAACCGAGCATCCGTTAAAAGCGAAGATTCTGCCGACCGAATGGCTGGGAGAACACAGCGCTAAACTGGTCTCCGACGCGGTGAATTCTCTGCTGGATGATATCAGTCACGACCGCGCGCATCAGATTCGTCATGCCTTCGATCGTGCGACGTATAAGCTGATCGATAAACTTAAACATGATCCGGAAATGGCTGCCCGGGCAGAAAACATTAAAAGTTACCTGAAGGAAGATGAGGCGTTTAACCGTTATCTCGGCGAGATCTGGGCGGATCTGCGCCAGTGGTTAAAAACAGATATCAACGCCGAAGACTCGAAGGTGAAGCAGCGCATCGCTCATGCCGGACAATGGTTTGGCGAGACGCTGATCGCCGACGACGCATTACGCGCTTCGCTTAACGGTCATCTGGAACAGGCCGCGCACCGGGTCGCGCCGGAATTCGCCGCCTTCCTGACGCGCCACATCAGCGATACCGTAAAAGGCTGGGATGCGCGCGATATGTCGCAGCAGATTGAGCTTAATATCGGTAAAGATTTGCAGTTTATCCGCGTGAACGGCACGCTGGTCGGCGGCGCTATCGGTCTGGTGTTATATTTACTGTCGCAAATACCGGCACTGCTCAGTATCTAAGAAGGGGAAGGCGCAATTCTCGTTCAGATTAACTGCCAAACCCCGCACGTGGGAGGCATTAATTTAATGCCATTTCCCACCGATGCCCCTCTTCTCAATCCGTTATTCGCCTGCGCTTCACTTTCTTTTCTTGCAAATTTGAAACATTAATTTTACTTTTTATTATCATTTACAACAACAATTCGGCATTCCTGCCTTACTTTAGCAAAGAGAAAAACCATGGTTCATGCTCAGAGCGCTTCACCTCGCCATCCCATTTTTACGGCGCTTTTCGGTATGATGGTATTGACGCTGGGGATGGGAGTTGGCCGCTTTCTGTATACGCCAATGCTGCCGGTAATGCTGGCGGAAAAGCAGCTAACGTTTAATCAGCTCTCCTGGATTGCCAGCGCTAATTATGCAGGGTACCTGGCGGGAAGCTTACTGTTTTCCTTTGGCCTTTTTCATCTCCCCTCTCGTCTACGCCCCATGCTGCTGGCTTCGGCGGTCGCCACCGGTATTCTTATTCTGTCTATGGCGATATTTACTCAGCCCGCGGTCGTCATGTTGGTGCGCTTCCTGGCAGGCGTCGCGAGCGCGGGAATGATGATTTTTGGATCAATGATTGTGTTGCATCATACCCGCCATCCGTTTGTTATCGCCGCGCTCTTTTCCGGCGTCGGGGCCGGGATTGCACTGGGTAACGAATATGTCATTGGCGGTTTACATTATGCGCTTTCGGCCCATTCGCTATGGCTGGGGGCCGGAGCGCTCGCCGGTATATTGCTATTAATCGTGGCAATGTTGATTCCCCCCCGCGCTCATGCGCTGCCGCCTGCGCCCTTAGCAAGAATCGAAAATCAGCCTATGCCCTGGTGGCAACTGGCGCTGTTGTACGGTTTCGCCGGATTCGGCTACATCATTGTCGCTACCTATTTGCCGCTGATGGCGAAAAGCGCGGGCTCTCCACTACTCACGGCGCACCTTTGGTCGTTGGTCGGCCTGGCGATCATTCCCGGCTGCTTCGGCTGGCTGTGGGCGGCAAAACATTGGGGCGTCCTGCCATGCCTGACCGCGAATCTGTTGATCCAGAGCGCCTGCGTGCTGCTGTCTCTCTCCAGCGACTCGTTGTTGCTGTTAATACTGAGCAGTATTGGTTTTGGCGCCACGTTTATGGGCACAACCTCGCTGGTGATGCCGCTTGCCCGACAACTCAGCGCGCCGGGTAATATTAATTTGTTAGGCCTGGTGACGCTAACGTATGGTATTGGGCAAATTCTCGGTCCGCTCGCCGCCAGTCTGTCAGGCAATGGCGCGTCGGCAATTATCAACGCCACGCTTTGCGGCGCCGCGGCGCTCTTTTTTGCCGCGCTGATCAGCGCCGCGCAGCAGATAAAACAAAAACGGTTTGTGATACGTGAATAAGCGGTAGAGTAAACCCGCGCTATCTGCACCGGGTTGTATCTTTAACGCTGTTCGCGGCGCAATGTGGATCTGTTTTTTAATAGCACATCCTCAACACGTTATTTCAGGGTAAAGATGCCACTAAAAACTATACTTATTCTATGGTTATTAGTGCTATCAATCTGCCTATTATTTTATATACCCTTCATACTTCAAGTGGCTTCTGTGCTGGCTACGGATTACCCGGCCCATCCATGGGCCTCGCCCTGACGGGCCGTTGCTCACCCCAGTCACATAGTTATCTATGCTCCTGGGGACTCACTCCCTTGCCGCCTTTAAGCAACTCGAATTATTTTGGGTATATATCCCATTATGATGATTATCGCGCCCTTTCAAATCATCACAATTATAAATAAATCACATCATGAAATTAATTAGATGATTCGTTTTTTATTACCTGCCCGTAGGATTCTTAGGGCGCAAACTGACCCATCAGCGGCTACTGACCTGATCGTGACAATTCCTCTTAAGGCGTGAAAAATTACAGTAAAAAGTAAAATTTAGGTTAAAAAACCCTATTTTTTAACAACGATAATTAAGTGGCGTGAAATTGACTAACGTCAAATTTATTTCCTCTTTTTCCTGCTCCCGGCTCCGGTCTGCGTCAACACCTGTTTCTTTGCTTTTTTACCTCGCGTTATACCGTCCACGGTTCCCCGCGCCTCCGGCAGTAGCGAGGATGGTGATTTTTCGCGCTGCTATGCAAGAAACGCATAGCACGATACATACTTGCATTTTGTCCTTACCCTTATGGCTGATAAGGTCTTTCTGTTTCGGGCTTTTTGGCCTGTGGCTACAACCAACACATCATCAAAAAAATTCGGGGATCGCTATGGCGCAACAAGTGGACGGGGCGGCCATGCCGCTTGATACAGAAAAGGTCGGGATAAAGGGATACCTGGCGTTTTTTCTCACCATTATTTTCTTTTCCGGCGTATTTTCCGGAAGCGAAGGCTGGTGGCGCGTTTTTGATTTTACCGTACTCAACGGGTCATTCGGTCATGTGACCGGTACGCAGACCTTTCGCGGCGCGGGCGGAACGGGCGCGAAAGATGGCTTCCTTTTTGCGCTGGAGCTGGCACCGTCGGTTATCCTTTCTCTGGGTATCATCGCGATTACGGATGGGCTTGGCGGTCTGCGGGCGGCACAGCAATTGATGACGCCCATCCTGAAACCATTGCTTGGCATTCCCGGCATTTGCTCACTGGCGCTGATCGCCAACCTGCAAAATACCGACGCCGCGGCGGGTATGACCAAAGAGCTGGCGCAGGAAGGCGAAATCACCGAACGCGATAAAGTGATTTTTGCCGCCTGGCAGACCAGCGGCAGCGCTATTATCACCAACTATTTCTCCTCCGGCGTTGCGGTATTCGCCTTTCTGGGAACGTCAGTCATCATTCCGCTGGTGGTCATTCTGCTATTCAAATTTATCGGCGCAAACCTTTTGCGCGTCTGGATTAACATCGAAGAACGCCGTCACCCTGCGCAAGGAGCCCAATCATGACGACTCAGGTACGTAAGAATGTCATGGATATGTTTATCGATGGCGCACGCCGCGGTTTTACCATCGCCACGACCAACCTGTTACCCAATGTGGTCATGGCATTTGTCATTATTCAGGCGCTGAAAATTACCGGTCTGCTCGACTGGGTAGGCCATATCTGCCAGCCCGTGATGGCGTTGTGGGGGCTTCCCGGCGAAGCGGCTACAGTGCTTCTGGCTTCGCTGATGAGTATGGGCGGCGCCGTTGGCGTGGCGGCCAGTCTGGCTACCGCCGGCGCGCTAAGCGGCCACGATGTTACCGTACTACTGCCAGCCATTTACCTGATGGGAAACCCGGTACAGAATGTCGGCCGCTGTCTCGGTACTGCCGAAGTCAACGCCAAATATTACCCGCATATTATCGCAGTCTGCGCCATCAATGCGCTGCTGTCGATCTGGGTCATGCAGCTTATTGTTTAATAAGGAGTTATCATGCCTGATTTATCCGCCGCGGAGTTTACCTTGTTACAGGGTGCGCACCTGTTTGCGCCAGAAGACCGGGGCATCTGCGATGTTCTGCTCGCGAATGGCAAAATTATTGCCGTCGGCGCTGACATCCCCGGCGATATCGTACCGGACTGTGCGGTAATTAATCTTAGCGGCCGTATGCTGTGCCCGGGCTTTATCGACCAACACGTTCATCTGATCGGCGGCGGCGGCGAAGCAGGGCCGACGACGCGGACGCCGGAAGTCTCCCTGAGCCGCCTGACGGAAGCCGGGATAACAACGGTCGTCGGCCTGCTTGGCACCGACTCCGTCAGCCGTCATCCCGCGTCGCTGTTAGCCAAAACGCGAGCGCTAAATGAGGAGGGGATCACCGCCTGGATGCTCACGGGCGCTTATCACGTTCCGTCGCCGACCATTACAGGCTCGGTAGAAAAAGACGTCGCGCTGATCGACCGCGTCATTGGCGTGAAATGCGCAGTCTCCGACCACCGTTCCGCCGCGCCCGGCGGGAATCAACTCGCCAGCATGGCCGCCGAATCACGCGTTGGCGGCCTGCTGGGCGGCAAACCCGGTGTCAGCGTTTTTCATATGGGCAGCAGCAAAAAAGGGTTACAGCCGCTATATGACATCCTGGAAAACAGCGACGTGCCGATCGGTAAACTGTTGCCTACCCACGTCAACCGTAGCGAATCGCTTTTCGAGCAGGCGCTGGCGTTTGCGCTTAAAGGCGGCGTAATCGACATTACCACCAGTATCCCGGATCCCGTCGCGCCGGCGGAGGGCATTGCCAGAGCGGTAAAAGCCGGCGTCCCGCTTTCCCGGGTGACGCTCAGTTCAGACGGTAACGGCAGCCAGCCGCTATTTGACGCTGCCGGAAATCTGACGGGCATCGGCGTCGCGGGCTTCGAAAGTTTGCTGGAGACGTTGCAGACGCTGGTTAACCACTACGGATTCAGCCTGACCGATGCTCTGCGCCCGCTGACGACCAGCGTAGCCGCCTTCCTCAGTCTGGACGACAAAGGCGAAATCCGTCCCGGTAACGATGCGGATCTGCTCGTCTTTAGCGCAGATTTACGCATTGAGCAGGTGTATGCGCGCGGCAAACGCATGGTCAATGAGGGGAAAGCCTGCGTAAAAGGTACCTTTGAACCGGCGTAATTCCCGCTAGTTTCAGGCTGCCCCATCACGGCATTCTGAAAGAGGACGGGATAAGCGGTTGTCAGCCGCCCGAATGGACGTAGAATGCCCCTTCGGGCGGCTGACAGGATAACGGTAAATGGATGTAACTGGAGCAGGTTTGCACAATATTGAGACAAAATGGCTATATGATTTTCTGACGCTGGAAAAGTGCCGCAATTTCTCTCAGGCCGCCATTATCCGCAACGTATCGCAACCCGCTTTTAGCCGGCGGATTCGCGCCCTGGAACATGCCGTGGGCGTTGAACTGTTTAACCGACAGGTCTCGCCGCTACAGCTTTCCGAACAGGGTAAAATCTTTCACTCCCAGGTTCGCCACCTGTTACAGCAGCTGGAAAGTAATCTAACCGAACTGCGCGGCGGCAGCGATTATACGCTGCGTAAAATCAAGATTGCCGCCGCCCACTCGCTCTCCCTCGGCCTGTTGCCGACCATCGTTAAGCAGATGCCGACGCAGTTTACCTACGCCGTTGAGGCGATAGATGTCGACCAGGCGGTGGATATGTTACGTGAGGGGCAAAGCGATTTTATCTTTTCTTATCACGATGAAAACCTGCAACAAGCACCGTTTGATAATATCCGCCTGTTTGAGTCGAGACTGTTTCCGGTTTGCGCCAACAATGGCCGGGGCGAGCCGCGCTATACGCTTGAGCAGCCGCACTTTCCCCTGCTTAATTACAGTCAGAACTCCTATATGGGCCGGCTGATAAATCGTACCCTGACTCGCCATGCTGAACTGAGTTTCAGTACATTTTTCGTCTCTTCGATGAGTGAATTGTTAAAACAGGTTGCGATGGACGGCTGCGGAATCGCCTGGTTGCCCGAGTATGCTATCCGTCAGGAGATTACCGACGGACGCCTGATAGTGCTTGATGCCGACGAACTGGTTATCCCGATTCAGGCTTATGCTTATCGCATGAATACCCGCATGAGTCAGGTAGCCGAAACATTTTGGCGCGACCTGCGTGGGCTTCAGGCCGCGCTGTAAACACCTCAGGCGGTAAGGCGTTGTTCCCCGGTCAAAGAGGCGCGGGTGTCTGGCCAGGACTCATACCAACGAATCGCCGCGCGCACCAGCGACGCTGTGGAATCAATCATCGGGCACGCTATCGCGCGTTCATGTCCGGCCACAATAAGCGGAATTTCGGTACACCCCATAATAATTGCCTGCGCGCCACGGGCAATAAGGCTATCGATTTGCGGCAGCAGTAGCGCTTGCGCCGCAGTTTTATCGCCACGTTTAAGCGCATAAATAGCCTGCATTACCAACGCCTGCCCCGCGTCTTCTGGCTGAATTAACGTCAGCCCCCGCGCCAGAGCTTTCTTTTGATATAACCCGGTCGCCAGCGTCGCATTGGTCGCCAGCAGACCAACGTGCCGCGCCGATGGCGGAATATCCCCCAGGGTAGCGTCCAGAATGCTGATCATTCGCGCTTTCGCGACGTTCTGTAAATCATCAAACCAATAATGCGCAGTGTTGCATGGGATAACGATACACTCCGCCCCGGCGTCTTCCAGCATATGCAGATAACGCTCCAGATAACGGTATGGCGAAGGCCCGCCGGATAACAGACATGCTGTACGATCGGGAATATCAGGAATAGAGCTGACAATGAGCGGGATATGTTGTTGATCACAACTGGCATGTCGTAATTCAACAAATTTTTCCAACATATCCGCCGTTGCCGCAGGTCCCATCCCCCCCAGTATCCCAATGGTGTGTTTCATCGCTTTTCCCGCTTATTTACGTCAAGGTCAGAAACACACTATCAACTTGATGTGTATATAAAAAATGCCGTTTTATTAGCGGCTATGCGTAAAAATCATAACGGGTGTAATGGCCACGCGTTATCGCCTTTTCAGGCAATCGATTGGTTACATGTGCGCTCATCGACCTTCGCAAGCCGCTAAATGCCATTTCGCTATACCGCATTGCCCACTGCGAGTCCGCAAACTTGTTTTGTCCTCATCGCCACAGCGCCTGTCGGTGAAGGGGCCGCCGTGTTTTGCTTTTCGACGCTAATGCGGGAATATCCCAGCGAATATGGCTATAAACCAAATCCACGGTCTCCGTGGCGCTGCCTTCGGCGTCGCCATGATTGCTCATGCGTGAAATTCGCACATTGGTGAGCGTATAAATAATAAATGGCAGCATTGCGCCCTTATCACTACGGCATAATGTCAGCACGCCTTCTTTCACCGTTTTCCCGTTACAATAGTGCTCATAGAGGCCAGGCGTAGCAAGATCGACAGGCTTTGTCAGCGTCAATCCTCCAATATATGTCCCTCTCACTTCGTCGGACTCCCGTTTCGTCGGGTTGTGGTTGTAAGCAATAAGTTTTATTTGGTTTTCAAAACCTTTGATCCGGCTTTCGCCTTCAATACCGTCCAGTTTTAAATAGATGGCGTCCATCCCCCCTCCGTGATTATCATGCGGCAAAGCAGGCTGACAAGGACAGAACGCTAATAATGAAAGAACGTTCCATTTTCCAGCCATTTCGTTGGTGTCTCTGTATACCAGATTAAATACCGACAATCTGCTATAACTGGATTCTTGCTAAATACCTTCTGCCATCAACAATCCATTTTACAATAGCGCTACTGACCTGAAATCTATTACGCCTGGCATTCAAGCATCGTTTCCTGAATAACCATAGCCGCTATAAGAACCATATCAAAAAAGAAATATCAATATCATTTCTTATTTTTATCCGAGAAATTACTTAATTCCACAGAATCGGAATATAGACAATTCTTATTCCTTTTCACATCAATGGGTTTTTAGACTTTTGTCATATCGAAAACAACCATTCCAATAGAACATATTTACTATGTGAATATATTTAATGTTTTTATCGCGCACAGTGTTATCACAGTAATAAATGATTTGCATCAAAAATGCGCCTTTCAGCGCCACGTATTTTTGGGCAGCAAATTATAAAATCGCGTTTCAAAGTCAGTAACATGTTCTCTGTTCAGGCGATATGACTTTATGCCCGGACGACACGCCAGCCGCTTTACCCTTACGTTTAGTCGTGATACGTTAGATCACATGAACACGAAACGATCCAACGCTACGCAACGTCATCTCCGCTGGTGGCTGCCTTCCTGAAGGCGGCACGGATCACTATCCCTCTTTAAGTAGCCGCCGAAAGGCGGCTACTGTGTTTCGGGACGTCTTTCGGCTTTACAGTAAGCATAAAGGAGTCCTTAATGAACACCCTTCCCATCATTCTGACTGGCGATCGCCCTACCGGCTCGCTGCACCTCGGCCATTATGTCGGTTCACTGCGCCAGCGCGTCGCGCTACAGCAGGATCACCAACAGTATGTCCTGATTGCCGATCTGCAGGGACTCACCGATAACGGCAGTAATCCGCAAAAAATCCGCGATAATATTCCGCAAGTGTTAGCTGACTATCTGGCCGTCGGCATCGATCCCGCGCTAACGACGATCTGCCTGCAATCCGCGTTACCCGCCCTCGCCGAATTAACGGTGCTGTATATGAATATTGTTACCGTCGCCCGAGTGGAGCGTAATCCTACGGTAAAAAATGAGATTGCCCAAAAAGGCTTTACCCGTTCCCTGCCGGTCGGGTTCATGGCGTATCCCATTAGCCAGGCGGCAGATATCACCGCCTTTAAGGCCGAAATGATACCGGTTGGCGACGACCAATTGCCCATGATTGAGCAAACGAATGAGATCGTTCATAAGATGAATAGTCTTTTCTCCTCGCCGGTATTGCGACCCTGTCAGGCGCTCCTGAGCGATACGGGCCGTCTGCCCGGCATTGACGGCAGCGCCAAGATGTCGAAATCGCTCGGCAATACCCTGCTTCTTTCCGCCAGCGAAGAGACCATCCACCGTGCGGTCAGCGCGATGTACACCGATCCCAATCATTTAAAAATTAGCGATCCGGGAAAAATAGAAGGTAACGTCGTCTTTACGTGGCTGGATGCGTTCCATCCGGATAAAGCCAAAGTCGCGGCGATGAAAGCACATTATCAACAAGGCGGATTAGGCGATCGTGTCTGTAAAAATGAGCTGGAGACCTGCCTGCAAGAACTGATCGCGCCCATACGCGAACGACGGGCAACCTTTATTGCAGATAAGGGAATGCTAATGGAATTGCTGAAAAAAGGTAGCGAGCGGGCGCATGAGGTCACTCAAAAGACGCTACAGGAAGTGAAACGTGGACTGGGTCTGCCCACGCTATTCCAGGTATAATCAGGCATCAACGTTGTCCAGCGGCCATGACTCAAACAGATAGCCATCAAAGTAGATGTCATCAACATTGGAAAACTCCAGCAGACGCTGCTTCACGTTTTCCAGGTGCTGCCACATCGCCAGCTTCGCTGCGCGGGCGTCTTTCTTAATTAACGCCGCGAGGATCTGCTTATGATCGACCAGCCACTCCTTACGGTAAAGCGTATCGCCCAGATGGCTATGAAGCTGGAGCCACATCGGATTATTTTCACGCCATTGCCAGGACTGACGGAAGAGCTCTACCAACATACTGTTATGGGTCGCTTCGGCAATGGCCAGATGAAACTGCATATCGCCGCTTTCTGAGCCGCCCGGCGCGCTGGAGGCGAGCTCTCGCTCTTCCAGTTGTAACGCCTGGCGCATTTTAATGATGTCCTCGCGGGTGGCCTGCAGAGCGGCAAATTCAGCGATATTGCTTTCCAGCAACTGACGCGCCTGTAACAGTTCAAACGGCCCGGCGTCATTACAGTGATTGACGTCAGCGCCTTCCATCTCGTTATTATCCGCGCTGTCGAGCACGTAGATCCCGGCGCCGCGGCGGACTTCAACCAGACCTTTAATTTCCAGCATGATCAGCGCTTCACGCACGACGGTACGCGTCACATTGAGCCTCTCAGCGATCTCTCTTTCCGGCGGCAAGCGCTCCCCGGGGCGGTACGGCGTCTGAACAATCAGATCCCGTATCATTGCGCCCACTTCCTGGTAAGGTCTTTGCTGAGAAGTGTTTGATTTCATATTGGTCGTGCCCGTCCGATGCGATTTCCCGGTATCAGACTATAGCATTTGTAAAGAGGGATAGCACGCGTAGCACACCAAAAACGCGAAACTGGTCAACCAACAAAATAATAATGCGCCCCGTTTCGCTAGTGAGGCCAGATGAAAGGAAAGGCAATAGACAATACACGACTGATGTTCCACCTTTAGCCCTGATGCCTGAATATGAACAGCATATTGGTTTACCAATATAAAATTTATCAACCAAAAATCAGGCCATAAAATGTGTCTGTACATTGACAGGAACAATGCCTCTGACATAGCGTGATCGGCGAAAATCCAGCCGCTCTCTTTGTATCAAGAACGCGTTATGATAAAAGACACCGTGTTTTTCGCCCCAGGCGTATCCGGGGGAAGCAACGCCTCCAGTTTGTCGAGCCGCCATCGCCGGGCAGCGATTATTCTGCATGAAATTTATGGTATTAACGCTCATATCCAACGCGCAGGCCATGAATGGATGACGCGCGGATTCGACATCTATATTCCCGCGCTGTTTCCTCACCATACCCCCTTTCGCTATGAACAGCAGGAGGAGGCTTACCGTCACTTTTCAGCAAATGTCGGCTTTGATCCCGCCGTCGTTACCACATTACTCCACGAGCTCAGAACGCAGTACGAGACGCTAATCGTCGTAGGATATAGCGTCGGCGCAACGCTCGCATGGCTAAGTGCAGCCAGTGGGTTATGCGATGGCGTCATTTGCTATTACGGTTCCCGTATACGCCAGTACCTTCATCTTGCGCCTCTCTGTCCGGCACTGGTTATTATCGCGCGTTATGAGCCGGCGTTTGATCCCCTCGCCATGCGACAGGCGCTGGAAAAGCGCCCCCGGGTGCAGTGTAAAATGTACGATGCGCGGCACGGGTTCTGTGATGCTGATAGCGCCACCTTCGATGCCGCCTTATCGCATCAGGTAATGGACGATGTGACCGCATTTATTCGCGACATCACTCGTGCAAACACATCGCCCGATTGAAGCCAGATTTTCCGCTTCAGTGGAGACTTTTTTCAACGAGCTGTTCCAGTTTTTTCAAAGCCTGTATATCTGCGGCATCAAGACCATAACGTTGCAGCGTTTCAGCGGGATGATAACTGACTAACGTTCGCCCATCGGCTTGCTGGCTAATGAGCACCCGAAACGGTAAATCCAGCGCCAGTTCGGGATGCGCCAGCATGAGAGGCGTTCCGCCTTTAGGATTGCCAAAGACCAGAACCGTTGTCGGCGGCATTTTCAGGTTAACATTCTGTGCCGCTCTGGCATGATCAAATTCCCCAAATAACACCAGACCGTGATCGGCGACAGCGTGCATCAACCGCGCTCGGGTCTGCAAATAGTCATAAGCGCTGTAGGTTTTAACCATGGTTATCGCTCCATCCTCCGTTGCAAAGCCAGGCCTTATTAAGATTAACATCAGGGTTACCGCCAATAAAAAAGGCTTTAAAATAGTACTCATTCTTCTCTCTCCCTGACCCAATACCCATGAGTAAATACGACACAGATGATATGCTGTTTAAAAATCAGTCATCGTACTGTACCCCTTATTATTGCACTGAACAGCTCATCACTAAAAAAACAGACGGCAGAACAAAAAATTCCGACGTCTGAACAAATTTAAATAACGATGATCCAGTCTGACTGAGCGACAGCGCGATCATTATTATGGCGCGACACCATCTTCTTCAGCCCGCTGGGTAAGAAAGAATATACTCCGCTCAGTAAGATAATAAATACTACAGGCCAACTCTTCAGAGATACGGAGCATCATTGCGTAGTGATGATGCGATTTTTCTGGCGCCATCGGCAGAAATATTTCTGACTCCAGCACGTCACTTAAAAAATGAAATTTATGTACATATTCAGCAGATATAACGCCTCTCGCCATCAGATTAGCCATTAGTGTATTTAAACTATCTTGTTCATGATATACGATACCTTTTCTCTCATGAATTCTGAGAATAACGCTTCTGAAGGCTGCATGACATTCCCTTACGACACAGGCAAAATCATTAAGTATCAGGCGATTATACGCTTCCATAAGATCATATTCGACAAAGCCATACTCTCCAGGAGAGTACAAATAATAACATATGTTTTTAAGCCGTTTTATTCTGCGCAGCCTTACAATTCTACCATTTTCATAGCGATATTTTAAACTATGCTCATGAAATATATTGTTTAATTCACTAATCGCCTTATCCGGTTCTAACCCAAGCGTAACTTCATAGGTCCGAAGGTAAGTATCTATATAGTTAAAAGCAAGCTCAATGGTATCAATATGCTTTCTTTTATCATCTGTTTTTAATAACAGATTACTCATTTCATCCAGATATGACGTTGAATGCGCATATAAGGTGAATAAGCCATACTCTTTGCGCAACGTTTTACATATTCTTCGATAAACTTCGTCAGAATGACTATTATGATAGCAGTATAATGTCATATCATAAAAAGAGGAGCAATTCCCTAACGTATTAATAATCAATAAGATTATTTGCTCGCGTATTTCTAACGGAATATCTTCATATAACAGATCGCTATGCCTTAGTGAGTATGGTCTAAAGGTGTGCATTCCTCCCCCTGTAACCGCAACAGAAAAAATTACGCTATGAATAGCGCCACATTACTCTAATTAAGTGGTTCAGGTATTAATATCAGCTCAACAGTGAGCCATTTTTTCTTATTTTTTAATGGTGTTGCGTGAATATTTATTTACTCTACAGATAATTGTAACCCTGTAACCCATCGCCCTTTGTCATTCTGCTGATCATCACTGGTGCGAAAATCTGGATTATCCATGGCATTCAGCCTTCACTGAATGCCACAGACAAGGGTTATTCAACTAAAGCTCACCTGTCCCTTAATCCTTCTTTCATTCCGTTACGTCGTTGCCATACCAGCACACTTAAACGTAAGGTGAGCTTATTATTTTTATCGACGGGTCAGAACAATCCTTCGCCGGTCATACAGTGTTTCAACAGAGAGCTGCAAATCATATTTCGCATTCTTCAGTTTTCGCGATTTAAGCATTTTCATCGTGACGCCACTTATTTGCCCTGTTTCAATCCGTCTCTTGATTTCGGCTGCGCTTAACAGGAGTTGCTTCTTCAAAATCGCCAGCAGGCTGACCTGAAAAGAACGGGAAATCCTGACGCTAACACTGACCTGCTTGTGGGAGGCGATACTGACCAGCCACCGTTCCTGAATGTGAAAATCAGGCTGCCCCGATAATTCAGCATTGTTTCGCTTCAGGATCGCGTTGTCATAAGCAAAATATTGCACCGTGGCAGCATCATTCGCCATCAGTCGGCCATAAAGATCGCGGTTAATTTTGCTGACTGGCAGACGCGAGAACAGGGAGATATTCCAGGTGTAATCGCAGTGTGTGCATTTATAGATACTCCAGACATCGAGTACCTTCTTTTGCGAATTAACCCGAAATGCCCCAGAAGGCGTGAAGTCCCGTTTTACGCTGCATGAAGGGCAACGTTTCGCTATGCGCTGATACCCCACAGGAGTGACAGTCCATATGACTTTCATAACGTACCTTTTTTAACCCATACAAAACCGGATCCGAACTCAGCGGACCATAAATGTTTATGTATGAAAAATATTTAAGTGATATTTTTCAGTGGGTTAAAAAAAGATTTCCAACGCAACAACCCTGTCAATGGCTAAAAAGATACGTCGAGACTATCAAAGCGGCCATTATCGGGTATATGAGTTTAATCAATATTCATTATGGTAATTGTGGGATCTATTCAACTGACTTACTAAACGCATGATCCTCCCTTTGAGATCACACTTTTCACTCCCGGTAATTCACTTACAGAAATCAGGTGTTATCATTCACGACGTAAATACCTTTCAACTCAACCCGAGGCTTTGATGCTGGAGAATATCATCATCTGATAATCAGTTCCCCGACCTTTTCAGGCCGGACTGATTATCAATGCGCCGAAATCGAATGCGGACACCGCAGTGTGTTTGCACGTTTTGCCTATGATGATTACACAGGTTCTTCAGCATGAATTTATCCCGTCAGGAACAACGTACCTTACACGTTCTCGCCAAAGGCGGACGCATTACGCACATCCGCGATGCGTCAGGCCGCGTCACCGCCGTTGAGTGCTATAGCCGCGAAGGGCTGTTGCTCGCCGATTGCACGCTCGCTGTATTCAAAAAACTCAAAACCAAAAAGCTGATCAAATCCGTTAACGGTCAGCCCTACCGCATTAATACAACCGGGCTGAACAACGTTCGCGCCCAGCCTGATAATCGCTAAGGAGATGATGATGGATATCAGCGCCGTTATTTTTGCAACGCATCGCATTCGGCTATTACCCGATGAAGGCAAAATCCCCTGGGACGAGCCAGCCTTCAGCCAACGCATGCTGGAAAATCATCTGTCGCAGGACCACGACTGGGCCAGCCGCCGGCTAACCGTGATTGAGCAACAGGTAACATGGATTACCCGTCAGTTACCCGGTGGCGCCCGCATTCTGGATCTCGGCTGTGGACCCGGTTTTTATACCCGCCTGTTAGCGGAGCGTGGGTTTCACTGCACAGGCGTAGATTTCTCTCCGGCATCCATCACATGGGCTCGCCAGCAGGCGCAAGCCGCAAACCTGAATATTGACTACATTCAGCAGGATATTCGTACATACCACCCCACGGAACCTTTTGATTTCATTATGATGACGTTTGGGGAACTGAATGTCTTTAGCGCTGCGGATGCGCAAAGCCTCATCAGTCATTGCGCGCAGTGGTTGAAACCGGACGGCAAACTGCTTGTTGAAGTGCATACCTTCGATGAAGTTAAACGCCAGGGCATGGCGCAGCCAGGCTGGCAGCGTTGTCCGCACGGCCTGTTTCTTGCCGTGCCTCATCTGCTGTTAACGGAAAATGCCTGGGATGAAGAGGCCCAAACCAGCTCAACGCAGTTCTGGGCGATAGCGGAAAACGGCTGTACCACCCGTTTCGGCAGTCAAATGAAGGCCTGGCGCGATGATGAATATATCAGCCTGCTTGGTGATGCTGGCTTCACTGTGTTGCAGCGTCCGGACAGTCACACCTGGCCGGTCGGCGAGACTTTTGCAGGCAAGCTGTTTGCGCTGCTGGCTGAAAAAGCATCCACTTCTGAGGGTATTGCCCTCAGTAAAAGGAATAACCCAATGGATATCCCACGTATTTTTACCATTAGCGAAAGCGAACACCGTATCCATAATCCGTTTACAGCGGAAAAGTACGCCACGCTGGGCCATGCGTTACGCATGAAGCCAGGCACGCGGATTCTCGATCTCGGTAGCGGTTCGGGTGAGATGCTCTGCACCTGGGCTCACGATTACGGTGTTACAGGTACTGGCATTGATATAAGCCCGCTTTTCACCACACAGGCAGAACAACGTGCAGAAGAGCTCGGCGTCAGTGAATACGTACATTTTATTCATAACGACGCGGCCGGTTATATCGACGAGGAAAAATATGACGTGGCGGCCTGCGTAGGCGCCACCTGGATTGCGGGCGGTGTCGCGGGGACAATAGATCTGCTGGCCAAAAGCCTCAAACCTGGCGGGCTCATTCTCATCGGTGAACCGTACTGGCGTCGGATCCCCGCAACGGAAGAGATCGCCCACGCCTGTGGCGTCTCATCCGTCGCCGATTTTCGTCCCCTGCCCGAGTTGGTCGCCTTTTTCGACCAACTCGGCTATGACGTAGTGGAAATGGTGCTGGCGGACCCGCAAGGCTGGGACAGATATGAAGCCGCGAAGTGGATGACCATGCGCCGCTGGCTGGAGGAAAACCCTAACGATGAGTTTGCGCAAGAGGTTCGAACAGAACTGACGGTAGCCCCCAAACGTCACGTCACCTGGACGCGAGAATACTTTGGCTGGGGCGTATTTGCGTTAATCGCGCGATAACGTGAAGCAGGAGGTATAGCCTACAAGAGGTATACCTCCATTTAAAAGTATGCAACAAATTAACGCGGCTCAAGGCGGGAATATATCGCCTTAATTTCGCCATTAAGTTTCTGCCACAATATGTCGCAAGACGTGCAAGCGTTCCACCTCATCTGATGAACGAAACCACCATCAATAAGACGTTATTGCTGCGATTCAATTATTAAAAATAAAAAAAGAACCAGAAGAAAATTAAAAAATGACTTACCCACCATATTAGCCATTGTTAAAATCAAAGTAATCCCCCGTAAAAGCTGGATGTTTTTATTTCTCATAGACGAGAATTTATATATTATGATATAATACGGCAGAAAAACATGCAGGTTATTAATCTGCCATTAATGTAAATAATTTTTTGAGGAGATGTTTCCAGTGGGACGTAAATGGGCAAATATTGTTGCTAAAAAAACAGCTAAAGACGGTGCAACGTCTAAAGTATATGCAAAATTTGGTGTAGAAATCTATGCTGCGGCTAAACAAGGTGAACCAGACCCGGAATCAAACTCAGCTTTAAAATTCGTTATTGAACGTGCGAAACAAGCACAGGTTCCAAAACATGTTATTGATAAAGCCATTGATAAAGCCAAAGGTGGCGGAGATGAAACGTTCGTGCAAGGACGTTATGAAGGCTTTGGACCCAATGGTTCAATGGTTATCGCTGAAACGTTGACGTCTAATGTTAACCGTACGATTGCTAATATTCGCACAATTTTTAATAAAAAAGGCGGGAATATCGGAGCGGCAGGTGCTGTCAGCTATATGTTTGACAATACTGGAGTGATCGTATTTAAAGGAACAGACCCTGACCATATTTTTGAAATTTTGCTTGATGCTGAAGTTGATGTTCGTGATGTAACCGAAGAAGAAGGAAACATCGTTATTTATACTGAAGCTACAGACCTGCACAAAGGAATTGCAGCGCTAAAAGCAGCTGGAATTACTGAATTTTCAACAACAGAATTAGAAATGATTGCTCAATCAGAAGTTGAACTTTCACCAGAAGATTTAGAAATCTTTGAAGGACTTGTTGATGCCCTTGAAGATGATGATGATGTGCAAAAAGTATATCATAACGTTGCAAACCTCTAATTATAAATTAAACAAATCTGTCTCTATGGCAGATTTGTTTAATTTATAAAGCTGTTATAAAAAAGTCTATCTGGCCAGATATATAAGTTTTTAAATTTATGTTTATGAGTCGCTGTAAATAGACCCGTTTTAGTTCCATGCTTTTTTTGAGATCCCGGCCAAATTGACCCTGGCCCAAATTCAGTACAGTGCTAAATCAGAGACCTTCGTCTTTCCGGAGACTTCGGATAAATTCAGCCGGAGTCATGTCATTTAATGATGAATGCGTTCTCTCATGATTGTATTCCCTGCGCCAGTTGTCGAGTTTTTCCTGCGCATCTTCCAGTGACAGGAACCAGTGAATGTTCAGGCATTCATCCCGCAGACTGCCGTTAAATGATTCAATAAACGGGTTATCTGTCGGCTTTCCGGGGCGCGAGAAATCCATTGTGACGCCGTGTTCATACGCCCATTTATCCAGACTTTTTGAGATAAACTCGCTACCGTTATTCGTCTGGATACGTACCGGCAGCCGCTTATCCGGCACCCGCAGTACCTCCATTATTCTGACCACATCCTCGCCTTTTAACGATTTTCCGGCATGGATCGCCAGGCATTCCCGACTAAAATTATCCACTACAGTCAGCGCCCGAAAACGCCGCCCGTTAAACAGATTATCTGATACAAAATCCATACTCCAGCACTGATCGACATGCGTCAGGACCGGGTGCTGCTGACGGCGTGCTGCACTGACATGTCTGCGGGGGCGTTTTCTGCGCAGGTTCAGGCCTTCCGGACAATAAATCCGGTGGGTTTTCTTGTGGTTAACAGGCCATCCCTCCCGGCGCAACTGAATATGAATACGCGGGCAACCGTAGCGTATCCGGGTTTCCGCTATTTCCCGGATACGCAGGGTTATCGCCCGATCGTCACGCCGGCTCTGCCAGTGGTAAACGGTTCTGCTCTGCATCAGCAACCCGCATCCCCGCCGGACGCTGATACGGTAAGCCTCCAGCAAAAATGTCACCGCCTGGCGCTTCTGAGCCGGCCTCAGAACTTTTGCTTCAGTACCTCCTGCAGCATCTCCTTGACCAGACTCAGCTCAGCGACCAGCTTCTTCAGCCGCTGATCCTCATCCTCCAGTTGCCGCAGACGCCGCAGTTCGGTCACGCCCGGCCCGGCAAATTTTTTCTTCCAGTTGTAAAATGTGGCCTCAGAAATTCCCATCTCTCTGCAGACTTCCCCGACGCGGGTGCCGGTTTCAGCCTGTTTCAGGGCAAATGCAATCTGTTCTTCGGTATAACGGGTCTTTTTCATGACAATGCGCTTCTCTGTGAGATGGAAGAAAGACCGGAAACTTCAGTTTAGACTGGCACTGTTTACAGGGGGAAGGTCATCAGGCGCGGCAGGTTGGTATTATTCAGCCGTTATTCAAATCGTTGTAATAATTTTATTGACTACAAAACGCACTTGGTACATAATTTTGTTTCCAATTGGAAACAAAAAGAATGCATGATAATGAATGACATCATTACCGTAACAGAAGCAGCACAGTTGCTTGAGCTAACTCCTCAACGTGTAAGAACTATGTGCAAGCAGGGAAGCATTGATGCATATCAATCCGGTAGAACTTGGTTAATAAAAAGTTCAAGTGTTGAAAAGTTGATGCTTGTTAATAGCCTAAGCGATGCTCAAAATAGCTACAGCATGTTGGCCTCTGAGCCAAAAAACAAACCAAAAGCGTTAAGTTTTTTCAGTGGGGCTATGGGGCTAGACCTTGGTATAGAACAAGCAGGGTTTGAAACCCTACTAGCGAGTGAAATAGATAAAGCCGCAAGAGATACTATTTTATCTAATAGACCCAACATGGCCCTTATCGGAGATATTCGTGATTACACAACAGAGGATATTTTAAAATTAGCTGGAGTTTCTTCTGGTAATGAAATTGATTTGATTATGGGCGGCCCACCGTGTCAAGCGTTCTCAACAGCGGGAAAACGTTTAGGTCTAGAAGATGAGAGAGGGAACGTTTTCATTAAATATTTAGATGTCGCCTTGGATATCAGACCTAAGTATATTGTAATCGAGAATGTTAGAGGGTTATTATCTGCGCCAATGAAGCATAGGCCGCACAATGAACGTGGTGAAGGTTTGCCACCTTTAAAATCTGAAGAACAGCCTGGTGGAGTACTTCATTATATTATCAGAATAATAAAAAGTGCAGGATACTCTGTTTCTTTTAACTTATATAACTCTGCTAATTTCGGCGTTCCTCAAATTAGAGAAAGGGTAATAATAATATGTTCGCGGGACGGCAGTAGAGTTCCCTTTCTACAACCAACACATAGTGAAAAAGGTGAATATGGCCTTCCAAAATGGATAACGTTGCGTGAAACCATAACTAATTTAAAAAATATCACGCATGAGCATGTGCTATTCCCAGAGAAAAGATTAAAATATTACAGACTTTTAAAAGAAGGTCAATATTGGAAACATTTACCTGAGGATTTGCAAAAGGAAGCATTAGGTAAATCGTTCTTTCTTGGCGGAGGTAAAACAGGTTTCTTACGACGAGTTGCATGGGATCGTCCATCACCCACATTAGTGACGCACCCAGCGATGCCAGCTACTGACCTTGCTCATCCAGATGAATTGAGACCATTATCAGTTCAAGAATATAAAGTGATCCAACAATTTCCTGAAGAATGGGTTATCAAAGGTAAACTTCTGGATAAATACAGACAATTGGGTAATGCTGTGCCCATTGGTTTAGGGTTAGCTGTTGGAAAAAACATTTTAGATCATATGAATGGAAGGAAAATCGAGTCATTCCCAAATTTTCGTTACTCTCGATATAAAAACACTTCTGACTTGGATATATTTGGAGAGTTGGTCTAAATTATTAGGAAGGGGAATCCCCCTTCCATTGTTATTTGATTTTTCGTAAGTAGCTTTCAACAAAAGCTCTAAAATCATCTTCATTGAGGTCTTTGGATGAAACTTCGTCAGGGAAATTTTCCCAATTTGTAGCATCTCTTTGTGAGAATGTTCTAAACCATTTTTTAATTGGCGTATTGTCGCGAATTTTGCTACTTGAAGAGTTCTCAGTATTATCTCTATTTTTTACTTGTAGAAGACCCCACTCATCTTTTTCATTGTCATAATGAATAAAATCTACTGCTTTTACACTTGTTCCTGAACACCATATCCATCCACATGGCTCTAATTTTTCAGCAAGATATCTTTCCAGAAGATCTCCAACAATGTTTTCAGAAGCCATAGAGAGTCGATGTTCTTCTTTAATTCTATTGAGATTTTCTTGCGGTATATCAAAGCTTACATTAAGGACTAAACTGACAACCTCATCAGGGATAGTAGTAGGTGGCGTTGGCTTTTTCGGAAGCCGACTTTCATTGAAATTTTGAGCTAAATATTCTATATGTTCTGCTTTACCAAAGTTTTTTCTAACTTGTTTCGAGCGCGGATTTGAACAACTTTCAGGAAATCTTGAAAGAAATTTAATTAAAAGCTGGAATTTTTCAGAAATTTCAGGATTAATATTATCCATTTTCTGTTTTGCCAACTCTTCAGCATTCTCGACGAAAAACACTGCCTCTGACATCACAACCTCCTTATGTATTAAGGCAGTATAATTCTTTAAATCAAAAAGTTACAGTTAAAACTAGCATGACCTATTCATTTACATCAGGTGAATTATCACCTGCTTGCAAACTCAAACGGCCTGACCATATCGTTAAGATTGATATCAAGATAATCAGCCCACCACAGAAGCATGAGCCTCCGTTCATCAACATGCTCCGCAAGATAGATGTAAGCAGCGCGGACGTTGTTATGCTCCTGATGGCTCATTTGTCGCTCAACAGCATCCCTTGACCATAAACCTGATTCGACTAACGCACTACAGGCCATCGCCCTAAACCCGTGTCCACAAACATCCGTTTTAGTGTCGTAGCCCATTGAGCGCAGAGCCTTGTTAACAGTGTTCTCACTCATCGGCCTATCCGGCTGGTGATCACCAATGAAGACCAACTCGTAATCCCCACTGATTTGTTTTATCTCTTCTAATATTTTCAGTGCCTGACGGCTTAGAGGTACAAAATGAGGGCTACGCATTTTAGAACCACGATGTGAGTACTTTATACCCTTTAGAGGTTCTCGTTCTGCAGGTATCGTCCAAAGCGCATTTTTAAAATCGATTTCTTCCCATCTTGCAAAACGCAGTTCACTTGAACGTATGAATACCAGCAGTGTTAGTTTCACTGCCAATTTAGTCAACTTTCGACCTTTAAAGCATTCGATACGATCGAGCAATTCGGAGAAGCGTTCGAAATCCAGAGCTGGACGATGCACTCGTTTAGCCACGGCTACCGCACCAGCCATGTCTTGAGCCGGGTTATAATCAAGCAGACCATTTTGTACCGCGAAACGCATGATAGCAGTTGTACGTTGTTGAAGACGAGAGGCAACTTCATATCGTCCGCTCGCCTCAACTACCTTTATCGGGGCGAGTAAATCTCTTGTCTTCAGCTCCGAAATTTTCCGCTGACCTAACGCAGAGAAAAGATTATCCACTAAGCTTTTAAGCACCCGCTCACTATGGGACTCCGACCATTTTTTGCTACAGGATGCATGCCAATCTCTTGCTACAGCCTCAAAGGTTAGTGCTCCGCTTTCTTCAATCTTGTCCTCTTTTTTCTTTTGAGAGGGATCGATACCATCAGATACCAGTTTCTTCGCGGCATCGCGCCTCTTACGAGCCTCTGCCAATGAAACCATTGGATAAACCCCTAACGCCAGCATCTTCTGTTTGCCACTAAAACGATATTG